>NZ_JAVDTM010000001.1:0-715776 GCF_031455855.1 Mycoplana sp. BE70 | reverse complement strand
TCTTGGCGTCGATGATGATGGCGCCGTAGACTTCCAGGTTGCTGATCACCGCGTTGTCCTGGGTGACCCGGTAGGTGCCGGTGAACTTGGTCATGTTCGAGCCGGCGGCAATACCGGTGTTCGAGGCATCCGGGAAGCCGGTGACCGTCGAGGCGGCAGCGGCGGCCGCGGCGGCTGACAGCCACACGATCGCAAACACACTCCGCAACAGATCGGCGCTCATCTTTTGCTCCATCGTGCAATAGCGCCTGCATTGGTGGTTGCGCGGTCTGATCCACGCACTTTGCCGCCTCGCCTGCAGCAGGCCGATCCTGAGAACGGCCCAGCCCTAGTTTAATGTCTTCGGGATCGGTCATCTTCCGCTTGGCGACCGCTTGGTGCCAGACTTTGGGAGGAAGGAACGCCGTCCGTATGTGGGCTTGGCGATGTCGCGCTGAATGCCATTGTGAGCGACTTACGCCAGATTGCCTACACTAACATCCGACATGCTGAATTATCGAGCGGTGAGGCGGATGCGAGGATGGGTGAGATTTCCGTGTCCTGCAGGGTTCTCATGTGGAAAGTAGCTGTCGTCGGAACTGGCTTCATCGGCTCGACCATCGCCTTCGTCCTCGCATCCAAAGGATGCCGCGTGGACGCCATCGACGTCAACGAACGGCTGATCGCAGCCTTCGAGCGCGGTGACTGTCCCATCAAGGAACCCGGCTTGGCCGACCTGCTGCGCGAACAGAAGGCGGCCGGGCGTTTGCGGTTCGGCAGCGATTTTTCACGGGTCGCCGACGCCGACGTCATCCTGGTCACTGTCGGAACCCCGCTGACTGAAGACTTCTCCCCCGACATCAGCCACATCCGTTCGGCTACCGATGCAATTGCTCCATATGTGCACGACGGGCAACTGGTGATGGTCAAGAGCACCGTCCCACCGGGAATAACCCGGACGGTCGTGGCCGAACGCCTGAAACGGTTTGCCGACGTTCACGTCGCTTTCAGTCCGGAACGGCTCGCCGAGGGCTCGGCAATACGGGAACTGAAAAGCCTTCCCATCGTCGTCGGTGGTCTCGACCCGCAAAGCAGCGCCGTGGCCGAGGCTTTCTGGCAGCAAACGCTTGGCGTCGACGTCATCGTCGTCAGTTCGCCAGAAGCCGCCGAGATGGTCAAATTGGCCGACAACCTCTGGATCGACCTCAACATCGCGCTCGCGCACGACCTTGCCAAGCTGTGCGACGCGCTGCCCTATGATCTGGACGTGCTCGAAGTGATTTCCGGCGCCAACAGCCTGAAAAAGGGCCAGCACTACGTCAACATCCTGACGCCATCGAACGGCGTCGGCGGCTACTGCCTGACCAAGGATCCATGGTTCGTGCACAGCCTTGGCGCGCGCCATGGCGCCGACCTGCTGACGCCGAAGACCTCGCGCACGATCAATGCGGGCATGCCGGCCTATTGTGCCTTGCAGATTGCGCAATGGGCGCGCCGCCACGACCGCGTGCTGTCCAATCTGCAACTGGCCGTCCTCGGCCTCGCGTTCAAGACCAACTCGGGCGATGTTCGCCTGACGCCGGTGAAGCCACTGCTGGATGCCTTGCGCTCCGAGGGATTCGGGACCGTCCGGGTCCACGATCCGATGGTTCTCAAGGAGGACGCCGATGGCTGGGGCGTGGAGCTCAATCCTTCCATCGACGACACGCTGCGCAACGCCGACGGCGTTATCTTCCTGGTCGCGCATGACGAGTTCAGGTCCCTGTCGCCTGCGCACATTGCGAAGCTCGCCGCCCCGGGCGCACTCGTCTTCGATGGCCGCAGGTACTTCGATCGGTCGGAAATCGCCGAGCTTCAGAACCTTGGCCTTGCCTACAAGGGAGTTGGACGTTGAACAGCGTGATGGTAACCGGCGCTGCCGGCATGATTGGCAGCCACCTGATTGACCGCCTGCTGCGGGACGGCCACATCGTCCACGGCCTCGACATCGTCCCGTTGGAGCGGGCGAACAATCTTCGCGAGGCGCGCGGCAACCCGAATTTTCACTACACGCACGGCGATATTCGCGACAAAGCGACGATCGAGCGCTATTTCCGCCCCGAAGCGAGCACCCTCTACCATCTCGCCTCCGTGGTCGGCGTACGGCACTATATGGAGGATCCGCTCAGCCTCATCGATATCGCCATCATCGGCACCCGGAACTTCATCGGCCTGTGTGAAAAACACAACGTCCGGATTCTCTTTACGAGCACCAGCGAAGTCTATGGCCGCAATCCCGCCGTTCCATGGAAGGAATCCGACGATCGTGTGCTGGGGGCGACCAGCGTCGACCGCTGGAGTTATTCGACGAGCAAGGCGCTGATCGAGCACATGCTGTTCGGCGTCTACCGCAAGAGCGGCATGCCGATGTCGATCGTCCGCTTCTTCAACGTCTACGGCCCGCGGCAAAATCCGATCTATGTGGTGTCCCAATCCATCTATCGGGCGCTGCGGAATGAGGCGCCGGAACTCTACGACGGCGGCCAGCAGACGCGTTGCTTCACCTATGTCGGCGACGTGATCGACGGTGTCGTGCGCGCCGCCACGAATCCCCGCGCGGTCGGCGAAATCTTCAACCTGGGCAATCCCACGGAAGTGGCAATCGGCGACGTCGTCAAGCTATGCGTCGAGCACAGCGCCACGGGGGTGACGCCCATCGCCGTCCGGAGCGAGCAGAAATACGGTGCCGTCTACGAGGACATCGAGCGCCGCGTCCCGGACGTGAGCAAGGCGCACGATCGCCTCGGTTGGCGAGCAACGACGAACGTCAGCGACGGCATTGCCCTGACAGTCAAATGGGCGCGGGAAAACCCCTGGTACCTGTCGCGATAGCAGCAAAGCCGGCGCCTGCGCACTCGGTACCGCCTGCTGGCGACCAACGGCAGGTGACCGCAGGCGCTCGGCCGGATCGTCCTTGAACCCGTCCGGCTCACGCGCGGCTTCCATGCTCCGGACGGCGGTCATTTTTCAGCCCAAGAACAAAAAATACGGAATCCGTGAATCTGCCGTTGCTAATCTATGCTCCACTTAATATGGTGTTAAGTGGGAGTGAGCGAGCATGAACGACATTGTAGCTGCAACGGCGAAGCAGGGTGCAATCGGCGAGAAAGTCAAGGCTTTCCGCACGGCCCGCCGCATGTCGCTGCGCACGCTGGGCGAGGTGACGGGGACGACCGCGAGCTTTCTCAGCCAGCTCGAACGCGGCCTGAGCGGCGTCAACATCAGCACGCTGATGCGGATCGCCGGCTCGCTCGGCATAAGTCTCACCGACCTTTTCGACGACGCGGCCCCGCCCGTCGGCCGTGTTCTGCGCAAGAACGAGCGTCCGGAGCTGCCGCCGGCCGAGGGCTATCGCAAGATGATGCTGACGCGGCGCCCGATCCGCGACCTCGAAGTCTATATCGGCGAGTTCGATCCCGGCGGCTCGACGGGCGAGAAGCCTTACAGCCATGGGGATTCGCATGAGCTGTTCTTGGTGATCCGGGGCGAGATCGAACTGACCCTCGGCGACGAACGCCACCTGCTGTCGGCGGGCGACAGCATCGAATATCCGAGCTCGGTTCCGCACAAGACCGTGAATATCGGCACGGAACCGGCCGAAGTCCTGTGGATGATCGCGCCGCCCACCAGCGTCGCGGACGACCTCGACCAATACCTGCCACGGCCCGGCTCGTAGCCGCAGCAGGAACAACGCAAGCGAGCGCTACTGGGAGTATCAAACAGATGAGAACATTTGCGAGGGCTTTGGCCCTGACGATGACGTGCGCCCTGGCGTTGCCGGCGTTCGCACAGGGCAAGCCGGTCGCCGGCGAGGTGAAGGAAGGCTCGCTCACGGGCAAGACGCTGACCCTCGTCTCCTATGGCGGCATCTATCAGGACGGCCAGGCGGCCGCGCTGCAGGAGTTCGTCGAGAAGTCCGGCGTGACGCTGCTCAATGACGGCCCGACGGAAATCGCCAAGCTGAAGGCGCAGGTCGATGCCGGCAACGTCACCTGGGACGTTGTCGATACCGCCGACCTGCCACCCTACGTCCATTGCGGCACGCTGTTCCAGAAGCTCGACTTCTCCAAGCTCGATGTCTCGAAGATCCCGCCCGGCCAGGTCGGCGAATGCTCCGTTCCTGCGATGAACTACGGCGTTGTTCTGATGTACAAGAACGAGACCTACAAGGACAATCCGCCGAAGAGCTGGCAGGACTTCTTCGACACTGAAAAGTTTCCGGGCATCCGCGCCATCGATGGCAGCGGCGATCCGACCGGCGGCCTGATCGAGCAGGCCTTCAAGGCAGCCGGCGGCGACCCGAAGGCGATGACCGCGGACGACATTGACAAGGGTATCCAGAAGCTTCGCGATCTCGGTCCCGACACGATCTACTGGAAGACCGGCGCGGAATCCCAGCAGCTCGCCGAGTCCGGTGAAGCCGACATGGTGATGATGTGGACCGGCCGCGCCATGACCGCCGTGAAGAACGGCGCCGACTATACCCCGGTCTGGCAGGACTGGCTGGTCGTCATGGATCAGATGACCATTCCGGTCGGCGTCAAGGACACGGATGCCGCCTATGCGCTGCTCAACGCCTATCTCGGCGCCCGCTCGCAGGAAATCCTGACCGAGAAGACCTCCTATACGCCGATCAACATGGACGCCAAGCCGAAGGTTGACGAGGTCACCACGGCGTTCCTCACCAGCACGCCCGAGCGCATCGCCCAGGGTTATCAGCAGAACATTCCGTTCTGGGTGAAGAACTTCGACCTCGCCGCCGAGAAGTGGTCCGCCCTTCTCTCCGGCAACTGAGCCTGTACCATCAGGACAGCCGCATCCGGCACTCCCTCCACCCGCCGGCATCAGGGCGGGTGACACGCTCCCTACCCCTCCCTTGCGGAGGGGTAGGGAGCGGGAAAACCGGATGCGACCGCCCGAAACACCGGAGACGACCTTGACCGCCACGTCCGACCAGGCCTTGCCGAACGGCCCTGCCGCCGGTTCCGATCGGCCCGACTTCCTTTCGCGATTTTGCCCCCGCGGCGCAGTGTGGCTTGCGGTACCGGCAGTGCTGGTGCTCCTCGCCGCCCTCGCCTACCCGCTGGCGATCGTCGTGTTCCGCAGCTTCACCGACCCGGCGCCCGGCATCGACAACTATGTCTGGTTCTTCCAGTCGGCCGTGAACCGGACCGTGCTGCAGCGGACCTTCGTGGTTGCCGCATGGGTGACACTCGTTTCCCTCATCTGCGCCTATCCTTATGCCTATGCCATGACCATCGTCGGCAAGAACATGCGGCTGGCGCTCATTCTCTGCGTGCTCGTGCCCTTCTGGCTGAGCGGCGTCGTGCGCACGCTCGCCTGGGTCATCCTCCTGCAGGATTCCGGCGTCATCAACTCGTTCCTGCGCGGCATCGGTCTCCCGCCGGTCAAGCTGATCCGGACGCTGCCCGGCGTCATCATCGGCATGACCCAGGTGCTGCTGCCGTTCATGATCCTGCCGATCTATTCGGTGATGAAGGGCATCGACACCCGCCTGTTGCAGGCCGCCCGCAGTCTTGGTGCAAAGCCGTGGCGCGCCTTCCTGCAGATCTACGTGCCGCTGTCGCTGCCCGGTGTCTATGCCGGTGCGATCATCGTCTTCATCCTGTCGCTCGGCTTCTACATCACCCCGGCCCTGCTCGGCGGCCCGCGCAGCACCATGCTGTCGACGCTGGTGCAGAACCAGGTCCTCAGCCTGCTCAACTGGGGACGCGGCGGCGCCATGGGCGTGGTGTTGCTGGTCGCGACCTTCGTGCTGCTGGCCATCGCCGCCCCGCTGATGCGCCAGAAGCACACCTCGACGCGCAGGGAGGCCTAACACGATGCCCTCCTTCCAACGCGTTCTCCTCGGCCTCTTCTGCCTGCTCGTCGCCGTGCTGTTGCTGGCGCCGACGCTGGTGGTGATCCCGATGTCGTTCAACGGCAACAAGTCGCTGGCCTTCCCGCCGGTCGGCTTCTCCTGGCAGTGGTACGACAACTTCTTCAACAATCCCGATTGGACGACGAGTTTCACCAACTCGCTGATGATCGCCCTCATCGTCGCGGTAGTGGCGACCGTAGTCGGCACGCTCGCCGCCTTCGGGGTCAGCCGGGCCGCTGCCCGCACCGGCGGCCTGCTCCGTGCCCTCTTGATCACGCCGATGGTCGTGCCGGGCGTGGTGCTGGCGATCGGCATCTATGCGGTCTATCTCGACACGCATCTGGTCGGCACGGTTACCGGCTTCGTGCTGGCGCATACGATGCTCGCGATCCCCTTCGTGCTGATCGCGGTGCAGGCGAGCCTCGAGGTCTTCGACCGCCGGCTGGAAACGGCCGCCGGTAGCCTCGGCGCCGGCCGGCTGACGGTGTTCCGCACCGTGACCCTGCCGCTGATCCTGCCGGGCGTCCTCTCCGGCGCGCTCTTCGCCTTCATCACCTCGTTCGACGAGATCATCGTCGCGCTGTTCATCACCAGCCCCTATCTGAAAACCCTGCCGGTGCAGATCTATTCGTCGATCACCCGCGACGCCGACCCGACGGTTGCCGCCGTCGGCACGCTGCTGTTTTTGGCGACGTCGCTCATCATCATTGCCGGCCTGCTCTTCGGCATGCGCCGCGGAAGGACATGACCATGAATGCACCTCACCGTTCCGCCGGTGCCGCGATCGAGATCCGCAAGGCCTCGAAGCGCTATGGCGCCTTCACTGCCCTCAAAGACATCGATCTGCACATCCGTCCCGGCGAATTCATGACGCTGCTCGGCCCCTCCGGCTCCGGCAAGACGACGACGCTGAACCTGATCGCCGGCTTCACCGACATCAGCTCCGGCGCGCTCGAGATCGGCGGCAAGAGCGTCACCGGCCTGCCCTCGCACAAGCGCAACATCGGCGTCGTCTTCCAGCACTACGCGCTGTTCCCGCACATGACGGTCGGCAAGAACGTCGCCTATCCGCTGACGCTGCGCGGCATCAGCGGCGAGGACCGTGAGAAAAGGGTCAAGCGGGCGCTGGACATGGTGAAGATGGCCGACTTCTCCCATCGCTACCCGAATGAGCTGTCGGGCGGCCAGCAGCAGCGTGTCGCACTCGCCCGCGCGCTCGTCTTCGATCCGCCGCTGCTGTTGATGGATGAGCCGCTCGGCGCCCTCGACAAGAAGCTCCGCGAATGGCTGCAGCTGGAAATCAAGCGCATCCACCGCGAACTTGGCACCACCTTCGTCTACGTGACCCATGACCAGGAAGAGGCGCTGGTACTGTCCGACCGGATCGCCGTCTTCAATGGCGGCCGCATCGAGCAGATCGGCACCGGCCGCGAACTCTACGACAATCCGGCGACGCTGTTCGTCGGCCGCTTCATCGGCGAGTCCACGGTGCTGCGCGGGGCGGCCGAGGTCTCCGGCAACGAGACGGTGATGACCATTGGCGACCAGAAGGTTATCGCCCATGGACGCCTTGCCGGCGATGCCCGGCCGGTCATTCTGCTGCGGCCGGAGCGCGTGGCGTTGAAGCGTCCCGGCACCGATGCCGTCACCGACGAAAACCGCCTTTCCGGTACAGTCACGGAGGCGATCTATCTCGGCTCCGGCTCGAAATACGAGGTGCGGCTGAAGGACGGCACGACCGCCGTCGTGCGCAGCCCCCTCGGTGCTGCCGATTTCGCCATCGGCGATGCCGTGGACGTCGCCTTTACCCCTGCCGATCTCATCCTCCTTCCCGACGACGCCAGCGCCGACGTGACGCTGACCTGAACCGAAAGCACTCCCATGGACGTCAAGACCAACGGCAATATTTCCTTCTGGTATGCCGATATCGGCGGCATTCCGCAAAAGCGCCCAGGCCTGCCCGGCGACCGCGACGCCGATGTCTGCATCATCGGCGCCGGCTACACCGGCCTGTGGACGGCCTACTACCTGAAAAAGGCCGATCCTTCCCTCAATATCGTCGTGGTTGAGCGCGAGTTTGCCGGCTTCGGGGCATCCGGTCGCAATGGCGGCTGGCTGTCCGGCGGCTTCGGCTGGTCGCGGGAAAAATACCTCAAGACCTCCAGCCGCGGCGCGGTCATCGACATGCAGCGCGCCATGGCCGGCACCGTGGACGAGGTGATCCGCGTCACCGAGGCCGAAGGCATCGATGCCGATGTCCTGCGTGCCGACAACATCACCGTTGCCACCAACGCGCCGCAGCTCGAACGCGCTCGCGCGGAATACAAGTTCTATCGCGAGTGGCAGATGCCGGATGAACGGATCGAGTTGCTCTCGGCCGAAGCGGCGGCAAAGCGCATCCGCATTGCCAACGTCCAGGGCGCCTTCGTGATCCGCGACATGGCGCGCGTGCAGCCGGCCAAGCTGGTGCGCGGCCTCGCCAAGGTGGTCGAGAGCCTCGGCGTCTCGATCTTCGAGGGCACATCGGTCACAAACTTCGAGAAGGGCCGCGTCGTCACCGATCGCGGCACGGTGCGCGCGCCTGTGATCATCCGCGCTACGGAAGGTTTTTCTGCCGGCCTGCCCGGCCATGAGCGGACATGGCTGCCGCTCAACAGCGCCCAGATCGTCACCGAGCCGGTGCCGGATTCCCTATGGAAGGAGATCGGCTGGGAAGGCCATGAATTGCTGGGCGATGCGGCGCACGCCTATTGCTACGCTCAGCGCACCCGCGAGGGCCGCATCACCATGGGCGGGCGCGGCGTGCCCTATCGCTTCGGCTCGAAGACCGACGTCAACGGCCAGACCCAGCAGGCGACCATCGACGCACTGCATGCCATCCTGACCCGTCTCCTGCCACAGACGAAGACGCTCAAGATCGATCACGCCTGGTGCGGCGTGCTCGGCGTGCCGCGCGACTGGTGCACGACCGCCGGCTTCGACCGCGCCACCGGCATCGGCTGGGCCGGCGGCTATGTCGGCCTCGGCGTCTCCAGCTCCAACCTGGCTGGCCGCACGCTCGCCGACCTCGTCCTCAACCGCAACACGGAGCTGGCCGGCCTGCCCTGGGTCAACCGCACGGTGCGCAAGTGGGAGCCGGAACCGTTCCGCTGGCTCGGCGTGCACTCCATGTACCAGCTCTATCGCATCGCCGACGAACGCGAGTTCGCCGGCCTGCCCCAGACCTCGAAGCTCGCGGCACTCGCCGACAGCATTACCGGCCACTGAGCCAAACCTTGAATGACAGGATATTCCAATGATCAGTTTTGAGAATTTCGGCGACCTCCTCGGCTTGAACCTCGGCGCCGCCGCGCCGAAGCCGACCGCGATTGCCGGCGATCCGCAGGAGGCAGCCGTCGCCTTGTGGACGAGCCCGGACGGTAAGATGGAAACCGGCGTCTGGGAATGCACGCCCGGGCGCTTCACGGCCGACCGCAGCCAGCAATCAGAGATCTGCCACATCCTCACCGGCCGGGTGACGCTGCACAATGGCGACGGCACCAGCCGCGACATCGGCGCCGGCGAAATGTTCGTCCTGCCGCTCGGCTGGCGTGGCGAATGGACGATCCACGAACAGACCCGCAAGATCTACACGATGATCGCTGGCGTCTGACGACGCCTGGCATCGAAGCACCATAACCGGAGGTCCACCAATGACAGACGACGTATCGTCCGGCAATGCGACGGCGCGTGCGTCGTCTGCCTTTCCGCACCTGTTCCAGCCCTTGAAAATCCGCGGGGTGGAACTGAAGAACCGGATCATGTCCACCGGCCACGATACGACGTTGCCGACCGATGGGCTCGTTAACGACGCGCTCCTTGCCTACCACGCCGCCCGTGCCAGGGGCGGCGTCGGGCTGATCGTCAGCCAGGTGGCGGGCGTGCACGAGACGGCGCGCTACACCTCCCACATGCTGATGGCGACCGACGACGACTGCATCGACGGATACCGCCGTCTTGCCGAAGTCTGTCACGCCGAGGGTTGTGTCCTGTTCTCGCAGCTCTTTCACCCCGGCCGCGAGATCATGGAGGGCGGCGACGGCCTGCTGACGGTCGCCTATGCCCCATCCGTGTCGCCGAACGAGCGCTTCCGCGTGATGCCGCGCCAGCTCGACAAGCCAATGATCGACGAGATTGTCGCCGGCTATGCTGCAGCAGCGCGGCGAATGCATGCCGCCGGTGTCGATGGCGTGGAGTTTGTGGCAAGCCACGGCTACCTGCCGGCGCAATTCTTCAATCCGCGCGTCAACCGCCGCACCGATGACTACGGCGGCTCGCTGGAAAACCGACTACGCTTCGCCAGGGAGGCACTGACGGCCATGCGCGCGGAGACCTCGGAGGATTTCGTCATCGGTATGCGCATCAGCAGCAGCGAGCGTGACGAGCAGGGGCTGGCCGATGACGAGGCGCAGGAAATCTGTCGCCGACTGGAGCCGTTGCTGGACTATGTGAACATCACCGCCGGCACTTCGGCCTCGCTCGGCGGCGCCGTTCATATCGTGCCGCCCATGGCCTACCGCGCGGCCTATCTTTCCGGCGATGCGGCGCGGTTTCGCCAGACGCTCGGCATCCCTGTCTTCGTGGCCGGACGCATCAACCAGCCGCAGGAGGCCGAAGCGGTGATCGCCAGCGGCGCCGCCGACGTCTGCGGCATGACGCGGGCGATGATCTGCGACCCGGACATGCCGGGCAAGGCGCTGGAAGGCCGGACGGACGACATCCGCGCTTGCATCGCTTGCAACCAGGCCTGCATCGGCCATTTCCATCGCGGCGTGCCGATCTCCTGCATCCAGCATCCGGAAACCGGCCGCGAACTGAAGTTCGGCACGATCACGCCGGCGGCCAGGCCGAAATCGGTCATGGTCGTCGGCGGCGGGCCGGCGGGCTTGAAGGCGGCGGCCATCGCCGCGGCGCGCGGCCACAAGGTGACGCTGTATGAGGCGGCCAACCAGCTCGGCGGGCAGGCGCTGCTCGCGCAGCAGCTTCCGCGGCGCGCCGAGTTCGGCGGTATCGTTACCAACCTCGCCCATGAGGTCGAGCTTGCCAATGTCCGCATACACCGGGGCATGCGCGTCGATCGGGCGCTGGTGGAGGCGGAACGGCCCGATGCGGTCATCATCGCCACCGGCGCGCGACCCTATCGTCCCGACCTTCCGCTCGACGACAGCATCCAGGTGGTCGATGCCTGGCAGGTGCTGCGCAAGGAGGTGAAGACCGGCGGCCGTGTCGTCGTCGTCGACTGGCGTTGCGACTGGATCGGCCCCGGCATCGCCGAGTCGCTGACCAATGAGGGTTGCAGCGTCGATCTCGCCGTCAACGGAACGCACGCCGCCGAACTCCTGCCGCTCTATGTTCGCGACAACATCGCCGCCGAACTCCATCGCATCGGTGTCCGCGTCACGCCCTATGCCCGCCTCTATGGCTGCGACGGTGGCACGGTCTATATGCAGCATACGGCGAGCGAGCAGCCGATCCTCTTCGAGGACGTGGAGACGCTGGTGCTCTGTCTCGGTCACGAACCGGTCGACGAACTGGGCGACATGCTCCGCGATCTGGTCGCGGAGGTGCATGTTATCGGCGATAGTCTGGCCCCCCGCACGGCAGAGGAGGCAGTTTACGAGGGCCTGAAGGTCGCCTCCCTTCTTTGATCGGCCGCGCACCGTAGCGCAAGGTCCGTCGACGGGGTGGGTCGGCGCTTGCCACCGATAACATCTCGCTCGACACGCTGGTGCTGGGCATCGTGGCGGTTCAAAACCTGGAGCAGTTGAGCCGCGACTGGCGGCTCGTGATCTGGCGAGCCGCAACATTTCCGGGCCGCACCGCATGGTCGATGACCTGCGGCGGATAGCGGTGGTTTTATAGCGAGCGGTGAGCGCTATATTGCGCTCCACTTATCTTCCAACCGTTAGGCCGTTGATACGCCGCAACGCCTTGAATGCGCTTGTTTTCGGATGAGTGTCGTGCAGAATGGCATACGAAATTCTGCCGGGGAGGGAAAATGTACAAACACATTCTGATCGCCACCGATGGCTCCGACCTTGCTCGCAAGGGCCTTGAACACGGTCTCTCGCTTGCCAAAGCGCTCAAGGCGAAGGTCACGGTTCTGACCGTATCCGAACCCCTGCGCCCGGAAATGGCAAGCGCAGCGCTTCTGGGCGGCATGGAAGATCCTGTCACCCGCTATGACCGCCAGATCGACGCAATAATGAAGGAGCGATTTGCCTTCATCGAGGGTCGCGCGTCCGAGCACGGCGTCACGGTAGAGCTGACGCATGAAATCGACACTTCTCCCGCCGAAGCCATTGTCAGGTTCGCCAAGCTCAAAGGTTGTGATCTCATAGTGATGTCCTCGCACGGCCGGCGCGGTGTGCAGAAGATCTTGCTTGGAAGTCAGACATCCGAAGTGCTGGTGGACACGACGATTCCCGTTCTGGTCATCCGGTAGGCGGTTTCCAGCATCAGCATGCCAAGCTCGCGCGATCGCTGGCGACTCCGATCGCCAGTTTATCGATTTAGGTGGCGATAGATCCGAAGGTCGAAACCCCGGCACCTGCGGGTCCAGTGCCCGCTCGTGGCTAGGGCTGTTTCGCCTTGATGTACGCAACGAGATCTTTGATCTCGGAACGTGTGAGCGACAAGTTGGGCATTCTGGAGTGAGGCGGTGCGGCCAGGAATGCGGCAAGGCTGGCCTCGTCAAACTTATCGGATTTGCCGATCTGAGCGAATGTCGGGACGGTATCGGAACCCTGAAGTTGCCCGGGTGCAGCGACATGACACCCGCTGCACCAGCGTTCGGCGATGCTGCGGCCACGGGCTTGATCGGCAGTGACGCCTTCGCCGGTCATCGTCAGGGCGAGGGTTGCGGCAGTGGCGATTTGCAGGCCCCGGATTCGGTACATTGACGACCCTCTCCAAACTTTCACCGCGGTCCCAACGGCTGACCATCGGTTACGCTATGGTTACAAAGCGTACGTTTCAAATCTTATCCGCATGTTGTGCTTAAGCAATAAATTCGGCGATGGATCCGCCAGCCATCTCGACGTCTCGATGCGACGTGATCAAGAGGCGCCAGTGCTTCGGGATCGGTTTCGACAGTCGCACATCATAAGCACCCGTCCGAAAGGGCAGGGGCGGAAACTCGAAAAGGGGTGAGTCCATCCTGGCCGGAGCCTAGAGGCTTTCCGCCCCGTCGATCACCAGCGCATGGCCGGTCATGAAGGCGGACTTGTCCGAGGCGAGGTAGAGGATCGCCTCGCCAATCTCCTCGGCGGAGCCGAAACGTCCCATCGGTATGGCATCGCGGACATAATCCTCGAGCGCGGCGCGCCCGCCCATCTGGACTTCGAAACCCGCATTGAACACTGTGTCGACGAAGCCCGGGCAGAGCGCATTGCAGCGCACATTATGACGGGCGTAGTCGGCCGCGATCTGGCGCACCATGGCGATGACCGCGTGCTTCGTCGTGCAATAGGCTATCATCTCGCGATCGTACTGCACGCCGGAATTCGACGAGGTGACGATGATCGAACCTTGCCGACGCGGTGCCATCACCTGCATTGCGGCCTTGGCGGCGACAAAATGCGCCCGGACGTTGAGCCGCCAAGAAAGGTCCATCTGGCCGGCATCGACCTGGTCCAGCCGGCCCGGCACCTGGACGCCGGCATGGGAATGGAGCACGTCGAGCCGGCCGTGCCGCTTGGCAGCGGCAAGGATCGCCCCTTCCAGCGCGGCATCGTCGAGAACGTCGAGGCCGAAGCCCTCGCCCTGGCCGCCGGCCGCGGAGATCTCGGCGGCCACCGCCGCCGCCCGATCGGCGGCGAGGTCGGTCACGATCACATGGGCGCCCTCGCGCGCCATCGCGAGCGCCCCCGCGCGGCCGATGCCCGAGCCTCCCGCCGTCACCAGCGCGACACGATCTTTCAATTCCATTCTTGAAAACTCCTGGGTCTCAGTGGCTGCGCCGACGCATGACCACCTGCGCGGTAATCAGGCTGAGCAACGAGGCGGCCAGAACGAGTGTGCCGATGACATTGATTTCCGGCGTCACGCCGCGCCGGATCGAGGAAAACACGTAGATCGGCAGGGTGGTTTCGGATCCGGCGACGAAGAAGGCGATGATGAAGTCATCGAAGCTGAAGGTGAAGGCGAGCAGGAAGCCGGCCAGTACCGCCGGAGCAATCTGCGGCAGGGTGATCTGAACGAAGCTGCGCATCGGCGGCGCGCCCAGATCGGCGGAGGCTTCCAACAGCGACCGGTCCATGCCCTGCAGCCGGGCGCGCACGATGATGATGACCAGCGCCATGGTAAAGAGGCCGTGCGCGGCGATCAGCGAGCCTTTGCCGAGACCGAGCTGTATTGGATTTTCCGGGCCGAACAGCGAGGCGAGTAGCGGATTGAGTGTGTCGAATACCGTCACCAGCGCGATCAGGGTGGCAATGCCGATGACGATCCCCGGCACCATCACCGCGACATAGACCAGCGCATCGTAGAGAAGGCGCAGCCGGCCGCGCACGCCCTGCAGGGCGACGGCGGCAAGCGTGCCGAACAGGGTGGCGAGCAGCGCCGAGGTGACGGCGACGGTGAAGCTGGTCTTGACGGCGTTGACGACGAAGGGATTGGCGAGCGTCTTGCCGTACCATTGCAGGGAGAAGCCGCTGAACTGCGCGGCATGCCGCCCCGCATTGAAGGAGAAGAGCGCGATCACCCCGATCGGAATGTAGAGGAACAGATAGACGGCGAGAGCATAGAGGCGCATCGGCGTTCCTTACATCAATGCCACGTCGTCGCGCCCGCCCGACAGCCGGCGCAGGCTGCGCAGATAAAGCGACACCGTGACGAGCATCACCAGCACCAGCGTCGCTGCCATCGCAGCCCCGAAGGGCCAGTTGCGCGACTGCAGGAACAGGTCGACCAGCGCATTGCCGACGAAGAAGACCTTGCCGCCGCCGAGAAGCTGCGGGATGAGAAATTCCCCCATCAACAGGATGAAGACCAGCATGGAGCCGGTCGCCACGCCGGCCAGCGACAGGGGCAGCGTGACCTGGAGAAAGGTGCGCCAGGGCGGGCTGCCGAGGTCGCTCGAGGCTTCCAGCAGGCGCCGATCGAGCTTTTCCAGCGCCACATAGATCGGAAACACCATCAGCGGCAGATAGCCGTAGACGATACCGACCATGACCGCGAAGGGCGTGTTGATGAAGCGGGGCCGGTCGAAGCCGAGCTCACCGATGAGCCGCGGCAGGCCGTTGCCGCCGAGGATCTGAATCCAAGCATAGGAGCGGATCAGGATCGAGGTCCAGAACGGCACGATCACCAGGATCAAGAGCGCGGTGCGCCAGCGCGGATGGGCCTTCTGCGCCAGGAAATAGGCGAGCGGATAGGCGATCAGCAGGCACAGAACCGTGCCAAGCGGGGCAAGCGTCAGGGTATTCCTGAACGCCGCCCAGCGGGCGCCGAGATTGGCGTAGTTGTCGAAGGTGAAGGCCGGGACGTAACCGCCCGCGGCCCCTCTTTCACCGAAGCTGAAGACGACGACCACCACAAGCGGCAGCACCAGCATGGCGAGGAGCCACGCTGTGGCCGGAGCCAAAAACAGGGTGGTGCGCAGGGATGGTCGCACGTCGCCTCCTTACGCCGACTTGAAGCGTGCGAGGATTTCGGCGCGCTGCGGGTTGGTCATGGTGACCGCCGCCCCGAATTCCAGCGCGTTGAGAAGCTCGGCCGCCGGATAGAGGATCTCGCTTTCCCGCATCTCGGCCGGCAGCAGCGCATCCACGCGGCTGTCGCCGGTGGCGTAGCCATGGAACTGGGCTTCCTTTGCCGCCATGTTCGGCTCGAGCAGGAAGTCGATCAGAGCATAGGCGGCATCCTTGTGCGGTGCCGAGGCGGGAATGGTGAAGAAGTCCGACCAGATCTCGCCGCCTTCCTTGCCGAGGATATAGACGATCTCGGGCATGTCGCGATGAAGCTGGGTCGCGTCACCCGTCCAGCACATCGACATCGTGGCGTCGCCCGAGCGCATCGGCGGCTGGTAGTCCGAGGTAATCGCGAAGAGATGCGGCTTGGCTTCGATCAGCAGCTTCTCGGCCTCCTCGAGCTCCTTCGGATCGACCGAGTTGAAGGAATAGCCGAAGTATTTCAGCGCATTGCCGATGGCAGTGAGCTGGTAGTCGTGCACGATGGAGCGGCCGGACAGCTCACCCTTCGTCAGATCCCAGAAGTCCTTCCAGCTCGTCGGCCGGGTTCCGTCGAAATCTGCGGTGTTGAGGCAGAAGCCGGTGGTGCCGACATTGCGCGGGATGGCGTAGGTCTTGCCGTCGATGATGCCCGGCCCGGCAAAGCGCGGATCGGTGGCCGTCTTGTCGTAGTTCGGCAGCCGCGACAGGTCGATTTCCTCGATGATCTTCTCGCCCACATAGGTGGAAATCGTGTAGTTGGTCGCCACCACAATGTCCCAGCCGGTGCCGCCCGCCTGGAGCTTGGCCAGCATTTCCTCGTTCGACCCGAAGACGTTCATGTCCACGGCGCAGCCGGTGGCAGCCTTGAAGGCCTCGAAATCGGCGGGGTCGTGATAGTTGGGCCAGGTGGCGATCACCACGCGGTCGCCGATATTGCCCTGCGCACGGGCGCGGGACGCAAGGCCGGGCATGGCGCCGGCCAGAACCGAAGTGGCAAGCCCGAGGCCGGTGACCCCGAGGAAATGGCGCCGCGAAATCGAACCCTTGCGGTAGCTTTCCAACCGCTCGAGGAATTCCTTTGCCGAGATATGCCCGCTATTGTCTGTCATCGATATCCTCCCAAGTGTCGACGTAGTCAAACGGGTGCCGGGCGCGGACACGCGCCCGATCGCACGAAATCAGTCTTCCGCCAGCGCGAGCGCGGCGCCGTCACGCCAGGACACGCGAACGGCCACACCGACGCCGGGGGTGCCCTCGGCGATGTCGGTCGAGCGCGGCACCACCGCGACCAGGTGATCGAGTGCGGCGGAACGCAAATGGTATTCGACGTGCTCGCCGAGGAAGATGCGGTGCATCACCCGCATCTCGTGCCCGTCGTCCGTCGCGCTATCCGGCGCGACGCGGATCTCCTCCGGGCGCAGCGACAGGGTCACCGCCCGCTCGCCGTTCCCCGCCGCCATTGCGCTGGTGCGGGCGACGAAGCGCAGGCCGCCCGGGCCCTCGGCAAGCAGCCGCTCGCCGTCACGGCCGACGGCATGCGCTGCAATGAAGTTCGACCGACCAATGAAATCGGCGACATAGCGGTTCTGCGGCTGGTCGTAGAGCTCTTCCGGCGTGCCGATCTGGGCGATCCGGCCCTGGTGCATGATGCAGACGCGATCCGACATCGACAGCGCCTCCTCCTGGTCGTGGGTGACGAGGACGAAGGTGATGCCCAGTTCGCGCTGCAGGGATTTTAGCTCGATCTGCATGTCGTGCCGCAGCTTCTTGTCGAGCGCCGCCATCGGCTCGTCGAGAAGCAGGATCTTCGGCTCGTTGACGATGGCCCGCGCCAGCGCCACGCGCTGCTGCTGGCCGCCCGACATTTCCCAGATGCGCCGGTCGGTGAAGCCAGTCAGGCGCACCATGTCCAGCGCCCGCGCCACCTTGGCGGCGACATCGGCCTTGGCAAGGCGCGGCCGGCGCTGGTTCAGCCCGTAGGCGACGTTGCGCGCCACGTCCATATGCGGGAACAGCGCATATTGCTGGAATACCATGTTGACCGGGCGCTGATAGGGCGGGACGCCGTTGACGACCTTGCCGTCGATCAGGACATCGCCCTCGCTCGCCTGCTCGAAGCCCGCGAGCATGCGCAACGCCGTGGTCTTTCCGCAGCCGGAAGGGCCGAGGAAGGAGAGGAACTCGCCCTGGAAGATCGCCAGGTTCAGGCCTTCCGCAGCGGTTACCGCGCCGAAACGCTTTGTCACGTTCCGGAGCTCGGCAATTGTCTGATTCACCATGCTCGACTTCGGTTGCTATTGCTTAAATTGCAGGAAAAGGTAGAAAACTCTTTCAACACTGTATATATCACAAAAGGCATAGACGGCGTCATGAGACCAGTTTCACGGCAGAGCCCGCTTCACGCTGCAGAATTGGGCGCCGTCATCGATCTGATCGGCCAGCCGGGCTTCTGCCCGGCGCTCACGGCCTGGCTACAGGCGGTCGTGCCGTTTTCCTTCACGGTGATCTTCGGCTATTCCGGCGAGAGCAAACCGATTGATATCTTTGATACTTTTCCGGAGCGTCGGCGCCGGGTGTTCGTCACCGACTATCAGGAGGGCCCCTATCTCCTCGATCCGTTCTGCCAGAGCGCGGTGCGCCCCGTTCCGCCCGGCCTCTACCGGCTGAAGACGCTGGCACCGGACCGCTTCTATCAGGGTGAGTATTTCCGCACCTACTACCAGCGCACCGAAATTGCCGAGGAGATCGGCTATTTCGCGGAAATGCCCGGCGAATGCCACGTCGTGCTGTCGCTGATGCGCCAGGAGAAGGTGTTCAGCCGCGCCGAATTCCAGCGCCTTGCTGCGGTCGCGCCGGTGGTCACGGCGCTGATGCGCCGGCAGTGGAGCGATCTTGCAAAGGAGTTTACGGCGCAGACGATCGGCCGCCCCGGACTCACCGGAGAGGGGCTCGACCGCCTGACCCCGCGCGAACGCGAAATCGTCGCCTTCATCCTCAAGGGGTATTCGGCCGAAGCGACGGGCCAGGCGCTGAAGGTGTCGACCGGGACCGTGCGCATCCACCGCCGCAACATCTACGCCAAGCTTGGCATTTCCTCGCAACGCGAGCTTTTCGCCCGCTTCATGGCCGGCGTAACGCACTGACGCCTGCAGCGTCAGCACTCCCTCGGTCGCCACCCCGGTTTTAACAAGTCCGGCGGCGCAGCCACAACAGCCCCGATGCCAGCCAAGCGCCCGCAAGCCGTCCGGATGACGTTTGCGGGCTTGCTTTCGTGATCGTCATTCAGCCGTACTGTTGTCTTTTTCAGTGGCTTGCTGTTGCTTCTTCAAGAGCACCAGCTTTTCAGACGATATCTGAGGGTCTTTCGACAGGCTCGCTGTCGTTGTTTGGTCAACGACTTCAGCCTTGGCGCTGGTCTGGTGATAGGCGCAGTCGGCCTGTGCCACCGGCGCTGACAAGCCAAGGGCGAATGCAAGTAGAAGGATGTGCTTCATAGCCGTCTCCCTGTTCGCTGCGTGGCCAGAATAACCATCGGCCTGTGAAAGTGGAAATCACGATTGCGCGCGCCAGGCCACATCTTGGTTGAGACGGTGCAATCAGAAGACTTGCAAGAAGCCTGCAACCTCCACGTTAAGTCGTCCTTAACCACCCCTTAAATCGCCGCAATTACAGTCCATCGGACCCAGATCACGAAAGGTGTCTTCTCCCGGCATGGCAGGCCAGCGCAAATCAAAAAGGATCGAGCCCTCCTTCGAGGACGAGGACGACTATGACGACGATGATTTGCGCATCGACGAGGACGATCGCGTGACGCGCGCCGCAAGACGTAGCGCGAAGCCGGCAAAGCGAAAATCCAAACCCGCTACCCGCAAGAAGCCGTCCTCCAGGCGCGCGCCGCGCGGCGGCGGACTCCTCGGGGCGGTCCGCTTTCTAACCTATTGGTGCATCGTTCTGGGCATCTGGGGCGGCATGGGTATCGGTGCCCTGGTCCTCTATTACGGCGCCCAGATGCCCAGCGCGAAGAGCTGGTCGATCCCGGTGCGCCCGCCCAACGTCAAAATCGTGGCGCGCGACGGCAGCCCGATCGCCAACCGCGGCACCACCGGCGGCGAGGCGCTGTCGCTCGAGCAGATGTCGCCCTACATCCCGCAGGCGGTGATCGCGATCGAAGACCGGCGGTTCTATTCTCACTTCGGCATCGACCCCCTCGGACTGGCCCGCGCGATGGTGACGAACGTCGTGAGCGGACGCATGGTGCAGGGCGGGTCGACGCTGACGCAACAGCTGGCGAAGAACCTGTTCCTTTCGCCCGAGCGCACGATGGAGCGCAAGGTGCAGGAAGTGCTGCTCGCCTTCTGGCTCGAGCACAAGTACTCGAAGGATGAGATACTCGCGATGTATCTCAATCGGGTCTTCTTCGGCTCCAATGCCTATGGCGTCGAGGCGGCCTCGCGGCGCTACTTCAACAAGTCCGCGCGCGACGTGAACCTCGGCGAGGCGGCCATGCTTGCCGGGCTCCTGAAGGCACCGTCGCGCCTTTCGCCGGCGCGCGATCCCGAAGCCGCCGAGGAGCGGGCCCAGGTCGTGCTCGGCGCGATGCGCGGGGCCGGCTTCGTCACCGACCGGGAAATCACCACCGCCATGTCGCAGACGCCGACGCGGGCGAAGAGCTACTGGTCGGGGGCCGAACATTATGCCGCCGACCTCGTCATGGATCAGGTGCCGAAACTGGTCGGCGACATCACGGAGGATCTCGTCGTCGACACGACGATCGATCTCGACCTCGAGAAGAAGGCGGACGAAGCGATCACGGCCCTCATCGAGACCGAGGGCGAAAAGCTCAATGCCTCGCAAGCGGCACTCGTCTCGATCGACGGCACCGGCGCAATCCGCGCGCTCGTCGGCGGGAGAGACTATGCCACCAGCCAGTTCGACCGCGCCTCCAAGGCGAAGCGCCAGCCGGGGTCGGCCTTCAAGCCATTCGTCTATGCGGCGGCGCTCGAAGCAGGCCGTTCACCGCTTTCGGTGCGCAACGACGCACCGGTCAAGATTGGCAAATGGACTCCGGAAAACTACGACCAGAAGTATCGTGGACAGGTTACCCTCAGCTCAGCACTAACCAATTCGCTGAACACGATTGCAGCGCAGCTTGTGATGGAGGTGGGGCCGGACCAGGTGGTCAAGCTGGCGCACCGGCTCGGCATCGAATCCGAAATGCAGGCGAATGCTTCGATCGCATTGGGCACCTCGGAAGTCTCGCTCGTCGAGCTCACGTCCGCCTATGCTCCCTTCATGAACGGCGGCTACAAGGCCACGCCGCACATCATCCGCCGCATCTCGACCGTGGATGGAAAGGTGCTCTACGAGAACACCTACGACAATCCACCGCGCGTCCTCGAGCCGGAGATCGTCGCCATGATGAACGGCATGATGATGCGGGTGATCACCGAAGGCACCGGCAAGAATGCGAAGCTGCCGGGTTGGCAGGCAGCCGGCAAATCTGGCACTACCCAATCCTTCCGCGACGCGCTTTTCGTCGGCTACACCAGCAATCTGACGACGGGCGTCTGGTTCGGCAACGACGACGGCAAGTCGATGAAGAAGGTCACGGGCGGCGGCCTGCCGGCCAAGGCCTGGAGCCGATTCATGACGGCGGCGCACGAGGGCCTGTCACCCTCGCCGCTGTTTGGCACCACAGGCGGCGATCTTCCGGTCGTACAGCCGGCGCCGACCGAGGACGAGCCGGACACGCTGGCGGAAATGGTGGCGCGTGCGCTGGGCACGAGTACGCGGGATGCCGGCATTGATAGCCCGGCTCCGACGCCGGACGTGATCGACAACAACGCCCTGCCGGTTCCGCCGGCCGAGGTCGGCCAGACACCACCGGTGAAGCGACGCTCTACGCTTCTCGATGTCCTGATCGGCGGCTGACGGTCCCGACCGCACGGTCAACTGGGTCAGTTGGAGCGGGCGGCCTTGACGGACGTGCGCCGCTCTCCCACATTCAGTCGATTGGCGGCAATTTGCGGACGCCTCAGCCTTCTGATTGCGGTCTTTTTCGGCATGATTGACGCCTTGCAGTCACCTAGGCTGATCCTTATATAGCCGGAAGACGCGCGGCCTTCGTCGCGAATTCCTGCAATACCATCCCACTAGGGACTGCCAAACGAATGCCTGATTGGGTTCCGGCGGTTCGCTTCAAGGAGAGAATGACATGGCTAAAGTAATCGGTATCGACCTCGGAACGACAAACTCCTGCGTCTCCGTCATGGACGGCAAGGACGCGAAAGTCATTGAAAACGCCGAAGGCGCGCGCACCACGCCCTCCATGGTCGCCTTTACGGAGGACGACGAACGCCTCGTCGGTCAGCCGGCCAAGCGCCAGGCCGTGACGAACCCGGAAAACACGCTCTTTGCGATCAAGCGCCTGATTGGCCGCACCTTCGACGATCCGACGACGCAGAAGGACAAGGGCATGGTGCCCTACAAGATCGTCAAGGCCTCCAACGGCGATGCCTGGGTCGAAGCGCACGGGACGGATTATTCCCCGTCGCAGATCTCCGCCATGATCCTGCAGAAGATGAAGGAAACGGCTGAGTCCTATCTCGGCGAAAAGGTCGAGAAGGCCGTCATCACCGTTCCCGCCTATTTCAACGACGCCCAGCGTCAGGCCACCAAGGACGCCGGCAAGATCGCCGGCCTTGAAGTGCTGCGTATCATCAACGAGCCCACCGCGGCCGCCCTTGCCTACGGTCTCGACAAGAAGGACGGCAAGACCATCGCCGTCTACGACCTTGGCGGCGGCACCTTCGATATCTCCGTTCTTGAAATCGGTGACGGCGTGTTCGAGGTGAAGTCCACCAACGGCGACACCTTCCTCGGCGGTGAAGACTTCGACATGCGTCTGGTCGAATACCTGGCCGGCGAGTTCAAGAAGGACCAGGGCATCGACCTGAAGAACGACAAGCTCGCCCTGCAGCGCCTCAAGGAAGCTGCGGAAAAGGCGAAGATCGAGCTCTCCTCGTCGCAGCAGACCGAGATCAACCTGCCGTTCATCACCGCCGACGCCTCCGGTCCGAAGCACCTGACGATGAAGCTGACCCGCGCCAAGTTCGAGGCACTGGTCGACGACCTGATCCAGCGCACGGTCGCGCCCTGCAAGGCGGCGCTGAAGGATGCCGGCGTTTCGGCGGCCGAGATCGACGAAGTCGTTCTCGTCGGCGGGATGAGCCGCATGCCGAAGGTGCAGGAGACCGTCAAGCAGCTGTTCGGCAAGGAGCCGCACAAGGGCGTCAACCCGGATGAAGTGGTCGCCATGGGTGCTGCCATCCAGGCCGGCGTCCTGCAGGGCGACGTCAAGGACGTGCTGCTTCTCGACGTGACCCCGCTGTCGCTCGGTATCGAGACCCTCGGTGGCGTCTTCACCCGTCTGATCGAGCGCAACACGACGATCCCGACGAAGAAGAGCCAGACCTTCTCGACCGCCGAAGACAACCAGTCGGCGGTGACGATCCGCGTCAGCCAGGGTGAACGCGAAATGGCTGCTGACAACAAGCTGCTCGGCCAGTTCGACCTCGTCGGCATTCCGCCGGCACCGCGCGGCATGCCGCAGATCGAAGTCACTTTCGACATCGACGCCAATGGCATCGTGCAGGTTTCGGCCAAGGACAAGGGCACGGGCAAGGAGCACCAGATCCGCATCCAGGCGTCCGGCGGTCTGTCCGATGCCGACATCGAGAAGATGGTCAAGGACGCAGAAGCCAACGCCGAGACGGACAAGAAGCGGCGCGAGACGGTCGAAGCCAGGAACCAGGCCGAAAGCCTCGTCCACTCCACCGAGAAGTCGGTCTCGGAGTATGGCGACAAGGTCTCTGCCGATGACCGCAAGGCGATCGAGGATGCAATCGCGGCGCTGAAGGCCGCCATCGAGGCTTCCGAGCCTGACGCCGAGGACATCAAGGCCAAGACCAACACGCTGATGGAAGTCTCCATGAAGCTCGGTCAGGCGATCTATGAGTCCCAGCAGGCGGAAGCCGGCGCGTCCTCGGGTGAGGCAGGCGACAACGTCGTCGATGCCGACTACGAGGAAGTCAAGGACGACGACGATCGCAAGCGGTCGGCCTCCTAACAGCACAAGCTTCCGGCCGCGCACTGCGCGGCCGGCCTTTCCGGTAGAACAGAGGCGGAAGACAGACGAAGGACAAGGCCATGGTGCTTCGCGTTCACTGCGGTGACGATATCATGGTGTCTTCTGCTTGCATTTCTTTCGCCGCCTTGCATTCGGACCATGATGCCGGATACATCAGGGCACGGCTGGCATTTCCCCTTTCAACGAACGAGACACCGTCCATGAGACGGGCGCGGCAGTGATATGGCTAAGATTGACTTCTACGAAACGCTGGGCGTGGCCAAGGGCGCCGACGAGAAGGAGCTGAAGAGCGCCTTCCGCAAGATGGCGATGAGATATCATCCCGACAAGAATCCCGGCGACGCCGCAGCCGAGGTGAAGTTCAAGGAAGTCAACGAAGCCTACGAGATCCTGAAGGACCCGCAGAAGCGGGCCGCTTACGACCGCTACGGCCACGCCGCCTTCGAGCACGGCGGCATGGGCGGCATGGGGGGCGGTGGCTTCGGTGCCGGTGGTTTTGGCGCAGGCGGGTTCTCCGATATCTTCGAGGACATCTTCGGCGAGATGATGGGCGGCGGCCGGCAGCGGCGTTCATCGGGCGGCCGCGAGCGCGGTGCCGACCTGCGCTACAACATGGAAATCTCGCTGGAAGAGGCATTTGCCGGCAAGACCGCGCAGATCCGCGTGCCGACGTCGATCAGTTGCGACGTCTGCTCCGGCTCCGGCGCCAAGCCGGGCTCGAAGCCGCAGACCTGCGGCACCTGCCAGGGTGCCGGTCGCGTGCGCGCGGCCCAGGGTTTCTTCTCGATCGAGCGGACCTGTCCGACCTGCCAGGGGCGCGGCACGATCATCCCCGATCCCTGCACGAAGTGTCATGGCCATGGTCGCGTGACCGAGGAGCGCTCGCTCTCCGTCAATATCCCGTCCGGCATCGAGGACGGTACGCGCATCCGCCTGGCGGGTGAAGGAGAGGCTGGCCTGCGCGGCGGGCCCGCCGGCGACCTCTACATATTCCTGTCGGTCAAGCCACACGAGATCTTCCAGCGCGACGGCGCCGACCTGCACTGTAGCGTGCCGATTTCGATGACGGCCGCGGCGCTTGGCGGAACCTTCGACGTTTCGACGCTCGACGGCACGAAGTCCCGCGTCAGTGTCCCCGAGGGAACGCAGAATGGCCGGCAGTTCCGCCTCAAGGGCAAGGGCATGCCGGTGCTGCGCTCGACCCAGGTCGGCGACCTCTATATCCAGATCCAGATCGAAACACCGCAGAAGCTGACGAAGCGGCAGCGCGAATTGCTCAAGGAATTCGAGGAGATCTCCTCGAAGGAGAACAATCCGGAATCGACCGGGTTCTTCGCCCGGATGAAGGAATTCTTCGAGGGCTGAAAACAGCGCATCAGACAGATCACCGATGCCCGGGTCCATCCGGGCATTTTAATGCCCAGCCAGATGCGCGGCGGCTATGCGAGCCGTGACAGAATGAACGAAACACGGCGTTCCACGTCCGCTTTTGGCAACTCGATCGTCGTGTATCCGAGCCTTGCGAAGGTCGAATGCGAAGCCTCGTATTGCAAGACAGCTTCCTCAAACGAGTGCTTGCGCTCTGAATCGCCCACGAAGATTTCCTGCCAGGGCGGCGTCAGGAAAACGGATGAGTGGTACCGGCAGTGCCAGGCCGCCCGTTCGATATGGGCTGGGACAGCCTGTCCCAGGTATTCGAAGAAGGCGACCGCATCGACGACGCCGCGATCGAAGAACACCGTACCTTCGCTGCAAGATGCCGCTCCGATCTGATGCATGGCGCGAGAGACGCAGAGTTCGGCAAAGAGCGAGGTATCACGCCATGGAAGTCCCGGGCCATCGATGCGGTGCTGTTCCCTGACGATCTGCCGCCCCGGCTCCTCGAAGACGGTAAAGCCGCGCCGTTTCAGGGCGCCGAGCAGCGTCGACTTCCCGGCGCCCGAGCATCCGGTTAGCAGTATGAGGCGCTCGGCGCCGGGACAACCGTTTTCTTCGTGCATGACCAATCCTGGTGATTACAGCGACCGACCGCGTCTGCGCCGCCGGCGAAATTGAATAGGGAGAATGACGGGAGCAGGCTCGACCGCTGTCCCGAACCCATCACAAGCGCTGACTGCCGTCAAGCGCAAACGTCAGCGATCGAGATGAGCGGCAGCGAGTTCAGCGATGCGAAGGTCGATATCGGCCGCCATAGCGTCATCCAGATACCAGACCGCCGAAAGACCGGACCAAGCGAGGATCCATTGCAGCAGCCGGCGTCGCTCGAGGCCCGCCTCAGCGCATACGATTTCGAGGCGACGTTCGAACCGCTCAGGACGAGTGGCCACAGCGATCGCGGGATCCGCAAGGTCCGGATTGCAGAAAATGTTGGCGTAGTCGAAAGAACGCTCGCCATTCAACCGCTTTGGATCGATTGCGAGCCAGCCCCGATCCCCGAAATCCAGGAAATTGTCATGATGGACATCCCCGTGCAGCACCACGACGTCGCGCTGGTCGCCAAGGAGTGTCCTGGCGACTTCGGCGGAGCGGTGCAGGATGCCGCCATATGCCGCCGCACCCGGCTCGAGTGCCTCGAACCAGCGCGACAATGGGATCAACTCCGGCAACGGCTTGTCGCGCGGTGCGTGCAGCTTGGCGACGGAAGAGCAGAGGATACGCGTTGCCTCGTCGTCGCGCCCGTTGCGGGCGTAGGCGGAAAGTGACCGCGTGCCTTCGGCGCGCTCCAACAGCAGGCCATCGCCATCATGTGCGTGGACCCGCGCAGCGCCTTCCCCATCCCACCAGACCATGAGCCGGCCGCCGTACCGCTCCTCTGTCTCTGTCGCCACCTTCAGCATCGCCGGATGCCCCCTCCATCGCACCGGCAGCAGATGACTGCTCGGCGTGACCAGCCGGTCACCGTCCGGCGTCAACGCCCAGCGTTCCACAAAGGGTTTGAGAATGGGGTCGATTGTCGGCAACTCCTTAGGCGGCAGCGATGTGCCGCAGCGACAGCATGCCATCAATATCCGAACTCACGCGAAGGTCGTCGTAGCTCTCGATCGAGACATGCTGCGTGGTCGGACCATGAGCGTGCGTTGCTCTCACGACCACCACACTTGCGCCGGCGCTCTCGCCGGCCCGAACGCCTGCCTCGACGTCCTCGAACACCAGACATTGGCCCGCTTCGACGCCTAGGCGGGCCGCAGCGAGCAGGTAGCCCTCCGGCGAAGGCTTGCCGTTCCTGACGTCGTCGGCCGTGACGATGACCTTGGGGATCGGGATGCCGGCGGCCGCAAGGCGGCGGTGCGCCAGGGCAATCGGAGCCGAGGTCACGATCGCCCATCGATCCGCGGGCAAAGTGGACAGGAACGCCACGGCGCCGGAAATGGCGACGACGCCGGCCACATCGGCAATCTCGCCCTTCTCGATCTCGAGCGCCTCGGCGATGGGATCAACGCCGGGCAGGTCCAGCGCGCGGATCGTATCGACACCGCGCTTGCCGTGCATCGTCGGCAGGAAGGCCTCGACATCCAGCCCATGGCGGCGGGCCCAATTGCCCCAAACGCGCTCCGTCGAAGCCGTCGAGTCGAGAAGGGTGCCATCCATGTCGAACAGGAAGGCGGAAAAGGTCTTGCCGAAGACTGGAGAAAAAAGCGTGTCCACGTTCTCGATCTCGAAATATGGCGCCGGCGGCGGCGCTCGCCTGCTTCGCTTAGCTGCCCATCGGGTCGCTGGCAACCATACCGACCTCCAAACGTGACATTGCAGCGAACGACAGTCCGTCAACGTGCGGGCTATGGCGCTGGTGAAGCTGGCACACTATCTTTGCTGATGAGGCGCGGCACTCTTCCGAACGGGCGGGGGATGACATGAAATACGCATTGGCGACCTTCATGCTGACAAGCCTTCTGATGGCAGGCGTCGCTCATGCCGATTCTGCCGACGACGACAAAGGCCAGACCTACGAGTTGCCGACGATCGTCCACGGCAAGACGAGCATGACCAAAGCAATGCAGTCGGGCTCCACTTTCAGCTTCAAGTTGTTCCAGGTCGACGAACCGGAAAAGCCGCAGCCGTATTCCTATCCCGAGCCTAGCCTCAATCATCGATAGCGATAAACGGGCTCAGATCGTAGCGACCGGCTGGGCGCTGCCCGTGCCGGTCGCTACGATCCGGTCTTAGATATTGAAGGCTGCCCCGATCAGCGCCTTGGTGTAGGCGTCGCGCGGCGCCTCGAAGATGGCGCCCGTATCGCCTTCCTCGACGATGCGGCCGTCCTTCATGACGATCACATAGTCCGACATCGCCTTCACCACCGAAAGATCGTGGCTGATGAAGATGTAGGAGAGTTTGTGGCTGTCCTGCAATGACCGCAGCAGGTCGATTACCTGGCCCTGGACCGAGCGATCGAGCGCGGAGGTGGGCTCGTCGAGGATGACGAGATGAGGCTTGAGGATCATCGCCCGGGCGATCGCGATGCGCTGGCGCTGGCCGCCGGAGAACTCGTGCGGATAGCGGTTTCGCGCATCGGGGTCCAAGCCGACCTCGGTGAGGGCTGCGACCGCCCGCCGGTCTCGCTCCGCCTTGTTGAGGCTTGGTTCATGGACGAACAGCCCTTCGGTGATGATCTCGCCCACCGTCTGGCGCGGGGAAAGGGAGCCGTAAGGGTCCTGGAAGACCAGCTGCATTTCCCGCCGCAACGGCCGCATTCGTGCGCGGTCGAAGCCGGAGATATCTGTCGAGCCGAAACGATAGTAACCTGCGCCCGGAATGAGCCGCAGCAGCGCACGCCCGAGCGTCGACTTGCCGGAACCGGATTCGCCGACGATGCCGATCGTCTGTCCTTCCCGCAGTCTCACCGTAACGCGATCAACGGCCCGGAACAGGGAGGAGCGGCTGGAAAAGAGGCCGCCGCCGATCTTGTAGTCCACGGTGACGTCGCGGCCTTCCAGGACAATTGGCGCCGTGTCCGCGGGCGGCGCCTTGCGGCCGTGTGGCTCGGCGGCCAGCAGCATCTTCGTGTAGTCGGACGTTGGCCGCTCGAAGATCGTCGCTGTCTCGCCCTGTTCCACGACCTCGCCGCGCCGCATCACCGCGACCCGCTCGGCGAAATGCCGGACGATGCCGAGGTCATGGGTGATCAGCACGATCGCCATGCCGAAGCGCTCCTGCAGCATGCGCAATAGAGAAAGGATCTGCGCCTGGATGGTGACGTCGAGCGCCGTCGTCGGCTCGTCGGCAATCAGGATGTCGGGTTCGTTCGCCAGTGCCATGGCGATCATGACGCGCTGGCGCTGGCCGCCGGAGAGTTCGTGCGGATAGCTGTTGATCCGCCGGCCCGCCTCGGGGATGCCGACCAGTTCGAGAAGCTCCAGCACCCGCTTGCGGGCATCCCTGTAGCTGACGCCGCGATGGTGGACCATGGGTTCGGCGATCTGACGCCCGATCGTGTAGAGCGGATCGAGCGACGTCATCGGCTCCTGGAAGATCATGGTGACCTTGGCGCCGCGGACCTTGTTCAGCTCCGCCGGCGGCAGGCTGATCAGTTCCCTGCCGCGATACTTGGCCGAGCCATCGACAGAGCCGTTGTTGGCGAGCAGGCCCATGATGCCCATCATGGTCTGGCTCTTGCCCGAACCGGATTCGCCGACGACGGCGAGCGTCTGGCCGGCGCGGACATCCAGGTCGATGCCCTTGACCGCGTTGACCGTGCCATCGGGCGTGGTGAAGTCGACCTTCAGGCCGCGGATCGCCAGGATCGTTTCGTTTGTGTCTGCCATCTCAGCGGTCCTTCGGGTCGAGCGCGTCGCGCAGGCCGTCACCGACGAAGTTCAGCGAGAACAGCGTCGCGACGAAGAAGATCGATGGGAAGATCAGCAGCCAGGGCGCCGACTGGATGTTGTTGGCGCCTTCCGAGATCAGGGCACCCCAGCTCGTCAGCGGCGCCTGGACGCCGAGGCCGAGGAAGGAGAGGAAGCTCTCCAGCAAGATCACCTTCGGCACCACCACGGTGACGAAGACGATCACCGGGCCGATCGTGTTCGGAATGATGTGGCGACGGATGATCTGCCAGTCGGTCAGGCCCAGCGCTTGCGCCGCGCCGACGAATTCCCGCCGCTTCAGCGCCAGCGTCTGGCCGCGCACGATGCGGGCCATGTCCAGCCACTCGACCGCGCCGATCACCAGGAAGATCAGGATGAAGCTGCGGCCGAAGAAGACCACCAGCACCACGACGAGGAAGACGAAGGGCAGCGAGTAGAGGATCTCGACGAGGCGCATCATGATGTTGTCGACGCGCCCGCCGATGTAGCCCGACGTGGCCCCGTAGGTCACGCCGATGCCGAGCGAAACGAGGCTCGCCAGCAGCCCGACGGCGATGGATATCTGGCCGCCGAGCATGACGCGGACGAGCTGGTCGCGACCATTCGGGTCGGTGCCGAACGGGAAATAGTCCCGGTTGACCTGCCCGGTCAGTTTCAGCGTGCGCCCTTCATTTTCCGTCGTCTCGACCTTCGTGTCGCGGAACTCGTTGGCCCGGTCGAAATAGCGGGTCGCACGGGGATCGATCGGGTCGTCGGCGCTGATGGTCGCCGTGAACGTCTGGCCCTCCACGGCGAAGCTGTCGAGCTTCACGCGGGCGCGTGAGGCGACGCCTTCGATCGCTTCCTGCAATGTCGAGGTGTCGGGGCGGGGCTGCAGGCTCGGGGGAACCGAGACATAGGAGGGGAACACCTGGTCGTAGGCATGGGGCACAAACAGCGGCCCCAGGAAGGAGAACAGGGCGATCAGCAGCAGCGTCACGCAGCCGGCCATTGCGGCCTTGTTGCGGCGGAAGCGGATGAGGGCGAGCTGGAACAGGCTCCGGCTGACTGTTTTCGACGTCGCGTGCGTCGGGCTTGCGGCAATGTCAGTCATGGCGAACCCTCGGATCGAGAAGGCCGTAGAGGATGTCGACCAGCAGGTTGAAGACGATGACGAAGATGGCGACGAGGATCACCGTGCCCATCACCAGCGTATAGTCGCGGTTGATCGCGCCGAGCACGAAGTAGCGGCCGACGCCGGGAATGGTGAAGATCGTCTCGACCACCGCCGAGCCGGTGAGCAGCGCTGCGGCACAGGGCGCAAGGTAGGACACGACCGGCAGCAGCGCGCCGCGCATGGCGTGTGTCACGACGACGACGCGCGATGGCAGGCCATAGGCCTTGGCCGTGCGGATGTGGTCTGCATGCAGCGCCTCGATCATCGAGCCGCGGGTCAGGCGCGCGAACACCGCAAGCTGCGGCAGCGCCAGCGCAATCATCGGCAGGACCAGGAAGCGCAGCGAGCCGTCTCCCCAGCCGCCGGCCGGAAGCCACGACAGCACGATCGCGAAAATCAGCGTCAGAACCGGACCGACGACGAAGTTCGGCACCGTCGTCCCAACCGTCGCCAGTGACATGATGGAGAAATCAAGCGCACTGTTTTGTCGCAATGCCGCGGCCGTGCCCATCAGAACGCCGCCGATCAGCGCAAGCAGCAGCGCATAGAAGCCGAGTTCCATCGAATAGGGCAGGCCCTTGCCGATGAGTTCGGCAACGGTGTTGTCCTTATAGACATAGCTGGGACCGAAATCGCCCTTGACCGCATTGCCGAGATAGGTGGCGTACTGGCGCCAGAGCGGCTGGTCGAGCTGATAGGTCCGCATCAGGTTCTCCATGGTCGTTGGAGGTAGCGGACGCTCGAGATTGAAGGGTCCGCCGGGGGCAAACCGCATCAGGAAGAAGGAAATGGTGACGACGATAAAGAGCGTCGGCACCGCGCTCGCCAGGCGGCGCAATACGAAGGACATCATGCCCGTGCTCCTGCGAGACGGCGCGCTGGGAGGGCTCCCGCGCGCCGTCTCTTCTCGTTATTCGGAAATGCTCAGGAACCGGCTCAGATGCTGGTTGGCGGCATTGTCGCTCCAGCCCTTGACACGGCCGGAGACCAGCCACAGGTCCGCCGACGTCATGAACGGGGCGACCGGCTGATCCTTCATCAGCATGGCCTCGGCTTCGTGCATGTCCTTGGAACGGGCAACCGGATCGCGCTCGTCATAGGACTTCTTCATCAGCGCGTCATATTCCGGGTTCTCGTAGTGACCGTAGTTGAAGGTCTTGTTGGCGCTCAGGTTGAGCGCCAGGAAGTTCTCGGCGTCGGCATAGTCGGCCGACCAGCCGGCACGCGCGACGTTGAACTTGCCGCCCTCCTGCAGGTAGGCGTAGTGCGAGGACACGTCGAGGTTCACCAGCGAGACGTCGGCCTTGAAGGTGTTCTTCCACATGTCGGCGACCGCGGTCGCCACGCGCTCGTGGTTCGGGTTGGTGTTGTAGCGGATCTCGATCTTCAGCGGCTTGCCGCCGTCGCCATATCCCGCTTCCTTCATCAGTTCGATCGCCTTGTCCTCGCGATCAAGCTGGGACATGTCGGCAAAGTCGGCCTTGGACGGATCGCCATAGGTGTCGATGCCCGGGGGAACCATCGAATAGGCCGGGATCTGGGCGCCCGAATAGATCTCCTTCGCCAGGAAATCACGGTCGACGGCCATGGACAGCGCGCGGCGGACACGCACGTCGCTGTAGGGCTCCTGGCGGGTGTCGAAGACGTAGTAGTAGGTCGCCAGTGCCGGGGCGACATGAACCTGGTCGCCATAGGCGCCGCGCAGGCGGTCGATCTGGTCGGCGGAAAAGTTGTAGACGAGGTCCATCTCCTTCGCCTCGAAGCGGCGAACCGATGCGGCCTGATCGTCGATCGGATAGAACACCACCTTGTCCAGCTTGACGTTGGCGGCATCCCAGTAGCTCGGGTTCTTCTCGACGACGAGATTGTCGTTCGGGACGTGGCTGACCAGCTTGAACGCGCCGTTCGACACCATCACGCCCGGCTTGACGAAGTCGGTGCCGTTCTTCTCGACGCTGGCCTTCGAGACCGGCAGCGCGGTCTGGTGTGCCAACAGTTCCAAGAAGAAGGGCGTCGGACGCTCGAGCGTGATCTCGACGGTCTTCTCGTCGACGGCCTTGATGCCGAGCTCTTCGGGCTTCATCTCGCCCTTGTTGACCTTTTCGGCGTTCTTGATCGGGTAGAGGATGTTGGCATAGCCGGCGGCCGTCTTCGGGTCTTCGACGCGCTGGTAGGAGAAGACAAAGTCTTCGGCGGTGACCGGCGAACCATCGGACCACTTGGCATCCGCCCGCAGCTTGAACGTGTAGGTCAGGCCGTCGTCGGACAGGTCCCAGGTCTCGGCCGCACCCGGGATGATCTTGCCGGCTGCATCATAGATCGTCAGACCCTCGTAGAGATCCTTCAGGATGAATTCCTCGATATTGATCGAGGTATGCGCCTGGTCGAGCGTCTGCGGCTCACCGGCGTTGCCGCGGTGCAGGACTGCCTCGGCGAGTGCCGGGCTGCTACCGAGCAGGACAGCACCAAGCACAAGTGCGGCGCGTAGGTTGAGGAGACGTGATCCCATGTTTTATTTCCTTCCCCATATGTTTTGCATCGATAAAGGCGAGTGAATTCCAGTTATTTGGGGAAAGCAAGGGAATTTGCGGCGTATTTCGCCGAATCTTTGCTTCGATCGACTCGGGTTGAACGTCCTGATTGCATCGCAAGCGCCATGCGGTTCAGGCCATCGCGAAGCGCTCGATTAATCTCCGACAAGACGCAGGGAGGGCCCTCGGCGCAAGATTCGGAACGATTTGTTGCCGCTTACGTAATATGTGAAATTCACGGTAGCGGTGATCGCGACATTTGCTGCGCGTCCTTTTTCGGCCGGCGTCTGCCGGCGTGAAACCAGTCGCGTCCCTCGTGCTACCTGTGGTGGATTTTTGCTCCATGGCTTTGGGGTGCCGAAAAGCGTGCGCAACCACACGATACGCGCAGTTCAACGGGGTGGGCGTCGAGGGCGTGTAGAGCTGGCCATCGTGTCGACCGTCCGCACAGGCGATTTGTCGCGCCTTGCCAGAAGCGCCGCTTCGAGGCTAACGTCCGCGCAACCAACGCAGGGGAGCATATTGGAATGCGCGTCATTTTTTCCGAGGATCACAAACTGAGGAACGCCAAGACGGAGCTCTACGGCGGCGAACTCGTGCCGCCGTTCGAGGCACCGTTCCGCGCGGAGTGGATCCTCGCAGCGGTGAAGGAGGCCGGGTTCAACGACGTCGTCGCTCCGGCACGGCATGGTCTGGAGACGGTGCTCAAGGTCCATGACGCTGGCTACCTGAAGTTCCTCGAAACCGCGTGGGATCGCTGGAAGGCGGCCGGCTACAAGGGCGAGGCGATCGCCACTTCCTTCCCGGTACGCCGCACCTCGCCGCGCATCCCCACCGACATCGAGGGCCAGATCGGCTACTACTGCAACGCAGCCGAAACGGCGATCTCGCCCGGCACCTGGGAAGCTGCACTCTCCTCGATGTCCTCGGCGATCGATGGCGCCGATCTCATCGCCGCCGGTCACAAGGCTGCGTTTTCGCTCTGCCGCCCGCCGGGACACCACGCCGGCATCGACATGTTCGGTGGCTACTGCTTCATCAACAACGCCGCCGTCGCCGCCCAGCGCCTCCTCGACAAGGGTGCGAAGAAAGTCGCGATCCTCGACGTCGATTTCCATCACGGCAATGGCACGCAGGACATCTTCTATGAGCGCGGCGACGTCTTCTTTGCTTCGCTGCATGGCGATCCGGCGGAAGCCTTCCCGCACTTTCTCGGCTATGCGGAGGAAACCGGCAAGGGCGACGGCGCTGGCACGACGCAGAACTATCCGATGGGCCGGGGCACCCCTTACAGCGTCTGGGGGGCGGCGCTCGAAGATTCGCTGAAGCGCATCGCCGCCTTCGGGGCGGAAGCCATCGTCGTCTCGCTCGGCGTCGATACGTTCGAGCAGGATCCCATCTCCTTCTTCAAGCTGACCTCGCCGGACTACATCACGATGGGCCGGTCGATCGCCGCAAGCGGCGTGCCGCTGCACGTGGTGATGGAAGGCGGCTATGGTGTTCCGGAGATCGGGCTCAACGTCGCAAACGTGCTGAAGGGTGTGGCGGGTTGACGCCTAACTTATCTTTTCGCCAGCCGCTCCCGGCCGGGAGCGGCGGAAGATGGGGATAGTCCGCGACCTTTCATGTTCCTGCCGCAATCGCAAGTTTGAAGCAGAATCAAGTCAAACGCTCGGGAATCAGGTTTTCATGTACAAGAAGATTGCAATCGTTTCACTCGCCGCCATCTATCTCTCCGCCTGCACCACGACCGATCCCTATACCGGGGAACAGAAGGTTTCCAACACCGCCGGTGGCGCCCTGATCGGCGCGGGCCTCGGTGCTGCGACCGGTCTTCTGGTCGGCAACAACCCGGTGCAGCGGCGCAATGCCGCCCTGATCGGGGCTGGCGTCGGCGCGCTGGCCGGCGGTGCGATTGGCAATTACATGGACAACCAGGAAGCCGAGCTTCGCGCGCAGTTGCAGGGCACCGGCGTGTCGGTCACCCGCGCCGGCGACCGCATCATCCTCAACATGCCGTCGAACATCACTTTTGCCACCGACCAGGACCAGATCGTGCCGGGCTTCTACCCGACGCTCGATTCGGTCGCGATCGTTCTGCGCAAGTTCGACAAGTCGCTGATCGACGTCGACGGGCACACCGATTCCACCGGTTCGGCCGGGTATAATCAGGGGCTCTCGGAGCGGCGCGCCTACTCCGTTGCAAACTATCTCGGCTCGCGCGGTGTCGACCAGCGCCGCATCTCTGCCATGGGCTATGGCAAGGAACGGCCGGTTGCCTCGAACGCGTCCGAATCCGGCCGCGCCCAGAACCGCCGCGTCGAAATCGCGATCTCGCCGCTGCGCCAGGGTTGATTACCCCAATCCTGAGGGGCGTATAGACACGTGCGCTCCTCGGGTGACTCAAGCCAATTGCGGAAACGCGCGCCTGCGCCTCTCCGATGCGTGCCTTTCCTTCACGCGTCGGTCGTAGGCGCGTTCGATCCATCAGTTTCATTGAGGATTGAGCTCACTACTATCAATTTGAAGAGCAGCGGCCCCTCCGGTAGATGTGCCGGCGCGGAGGAGCTGCGATGGATCAAAGGGTAGCGACGAACAGTCCGGGAGATATCGGCAATGCCGCGCACGGCTTGTCGTCAGATCGCGCCGCCTTGCCAAGTGGTGTTGTGTTCTGCCTGCTTTCGATGTCGAGCGTACAGATCGGCTCGGCGCTTTCGGCCGACATGATTGCCGCCTACGGCCCGTTCGCCACGAGCTTCCTGCGTCTTCTGTTCGCCGCGCTGATCCTGATGGCGGTGCTGCGCCCGCCGGTCCGTTCCTACAGTCGGGCGCAATGGAAAAGCGCGATCCTGCTCGGCATCACCATGGCGGCGATGACGGTCTGCTTCTACGCCGCAATCGCGCGCATTCCGCTTGGTCTCACGGTCGCAATCGAATTTCTCGGACCGCTGGCAGTTGCAAGCTTTGGGCTCATTGGCTGGCGGCTGGTCTTGCCGGTCGCAGCGCTCGTTGGCGTCGTGCTTCTCTGTCACAACGGCGAGAGCTGGACCATCGATACCACAGGGCTTTTGCTTGCCTCCGGCTCGGGTGTGGGCTGGGGCTGCTACATTGTCCTGATGAAGAAATCTGGGAGACTTTTCCCGGGGCTGGAGGGACTGGCGATATCGTTGCTCATCGCCGCCATCGCATGCGCTCCCGTCGGGATGCTGCAGGTGCCGAACATGATGTCGCCAACCGTGTTGTCGACGATGCTGGGCTTGGCGATCCTCGTGCCGCTGTTTCCCTACGCACTGGAAATGATCGCGCTCAGGCGCATGCCGACCGCCGCGTTCGGCATCCTCATGAGTCTGGAACCGGCATTCGGCGCACTTTCCGGCTTCCTGATCCTCGGCCAGCCGATGGCGCCGGTGCAAATGCTCGGGACCGCGCTTGTCGTGGCGGCAAGTGCCGCAGTCACGATCAGCGTGAAACCGGAGGAAGCCTAGAAAAGTCTCAGGCTTTCCCTAGAGCCGGATCGTCGTTCGCCGGATTGTAGAACAGGGACAGCACTAGGCTGCGTGCGATCCGCTCCGCCGTTGCCATGAACCAGGCCTTTGCTTCCTGCGATGGCGCGATGTCGTCCAGCGTTGCGGAAAAGAGGCCGAGCCAGACCTGAAACAGCGGCGGATTGATGTTGGCGACTCCCTGGTGCGCCATCACCGGCTTGCCGTCATAGCCGCCGTCCTTGAAGGCAACGGCCGACCAGAAGCGTTTCATCCGCTCCATGTGCTCCGGCCACCGGCCGGAAAGGCGGGCATCGAACACGGGCCCAAGTTCCGGATGGGCGCGCACGCGGCCATAGAAGGTATCGACGAGCACTGGGATGAACGCGGCGGTCACGCCGATCCGGTTCATCTCGTCCGCGGCGCGGATGCGGATCTTTTCGAAGTGGGAGCGGCGGTCGTTTTGGGCTTGGTCCATCGCGTAAGAATAGGCAGACGAGGCGGCGCCCGCAATGGCGCACTTCGCCGCGGCATCTGCGCCAGTTGGCTCAGCCAGACGCTTACCAGCACCACGACCATGCCGGTGACCTGCAGGGCGGTGAGGCTCTGGTCGAGAACGCTCCAGCCAAGGAATACCGCCATGAGCGGGCTGAGAAAGCCAAGCGGCGCAATGGCGGACGGTCCGAGCCGTGACAGGCCGCGGAACCAGAGGAGGTAGGTGAATGCCGCGCCGATGGCGCCGAGGTAGATGAAGCCAAGGAGGTTTTCGCTGGTCAGCGGCGGAAGCGGCGGCTCGAGCAAGAGCGCGACCGGGATCAGGAGGATGCCGCCGGCCGTCAGCTGCCATGCGGTGAAGGCAAGCGGGGAGACTGGCGGCTCCCAATGCCGCGACAACACCGTGCCGAACGCCATTGAAACGGCGCCGGCGAGTCCGGCAACGACCCCGATCGGGTCGAGGCTCGCGCTGGGGGTGAGGACGAGCAGGGCGACGCCGCAAATGCCGGCGATGCCGGCTGCGACCGAAAGGGCACGAATGGGCGTACCCATGACGAACCGCGACAGTCCGATGACGAGCAACGGCTGTATGGCGCCAACCGTGGCCGCGACCCCGCCCGGCAGGCGATAGGCGGAGACGAACAGCATGGCCCAGAAGAAGGAAAAATTGAGCGCACCCAGCAGGAACGTGCGCAGCCACCAGATACCCTGCGGCAACTGGCGGACAATGAGCAGGAGAAGCAGGCCTGCCGGCAGGGCGCGCAGCAGCGACACCGTCATCGGATAGCCGGCCGGAAGGAGCTCGGTCGTGACGATATAGGTGCTGCCCCAGATCGCCGGTGCCATCGCCGTCAGAATCACATCGCGAATGCGGGCCATCAAGTCACTCCTTTATCTTGACGTCAAGATAATGTGCTTTGTCTTGACGTCAAGATAATTTCCGCGATAGCTGGAAAGCATGGATCACGTTGACAGAATTCTCGCCCAATGGAACCGCGAACGGCCAGACCTCGACGTCGGCCCGATGGGGGTGCTTGGCCGCTTCGGTCGCGTTCGCGCGCACCTGTCGCGTGAAATCGAGCGTGTGCTTGCCGAGCATGGTCTTTCCGGTGCCAGTTTCGACGTTCTGGCGACGCTGAGACGTTCCGGCGCACCCTATCGGCTGTCACCCGGCGACCTCCTTGCAACGGCGATGGTGACCTCGGGCACGATGACAAACCGCATCGACCAGTTGGAGAAGGCCGGCCTGGTCGAGCGCGTGCAAAACCCGCAAGACGGCCGTAGCGTGCTGATCAGTCTGACATCAAGAGGATTGGCGCTGGTCGACGAGGCCGTGACGGCCCACGTTGAAAACCAGCACCGCCTTGCCGCGGCACTGAGCCCGGCAGAACAGCGCGAACTGGATGCTCTGCTTCGAAAGTTTCTCACCACATTCGAATAGAGGTGCGACGCCTACAGCCGGGTAACGAGCGCCTTCACCCGTTCGATGTGTGCATCCCTTCTGGCGGCGTCGGCGCGGTCCATGTCGTGCAGCGTGACCATGCGGAAATCGACCCCTTTCGCGCAGAAGGCGGCAATCCCTCTTTTCAGCAGGCGGCGGACTGGGTCACCCATGTAGAGGCGCGCGACCCACCACGGCGAGCCGGTGGTGGTAAAGGCCCAGAACAGCTTGATGTTGGCGAGGCGCGGAATGATGCGCCCGCCCTTCGGATCGTTGTCGAAGGCGACACCGGGGACGAACACGCGGTCGAAGAACCCCTTCAGGATCGCCGGGAAATTGAACCACCACTGCGGGAAGACCAGCACGAGACCGTCGGCAGCCATCAGCCGTTCGACGAAAGGGGCGGCGGAACCCGGATCGTAGCCCTCGGCGAAGTAGCCCGATCGCTCGCTGTCGCTCAGCCGCGGATCGAAGTCCTCGCGATAGAGATCCAGCAGGTCGACCTCATGCCCGAGGGTCTCGAGTGTCGTGCGAACCGCTGTTGCGACGCCGGTGGCATAGCTGTCCTCCAGGGGATGGGCAAGAACGAGGAGAAACCGCCTTCGGCTCAAAACAGCGACCCCTGCTTGGGTGCGGCGGGGTCGGCGGGCGGTTTTGCCGTCTTCCGCTTCGACGGGGCAGGCTCGACGGGCGGCAGGCCGCCAGCCGGCTCCTCCGCGCCGGCGACCGCATCCACCGTGCCGTCGGCGAAGGTGATGGTGATTGCCGCACCCGGGCCGAGTTCGGCTGCCTGCTTGACAGCATGCCCGGCCTCGTCGCGCACCAGCGCATAGCCGCGGCTGAGCACGTTCTTGTAGGACAGCGACTGCAGGACGCGATCCTGGGCCGAGACCAGGGCCTTGCGGCGCGCAATGTCGCCGGCCAGCGCCGCGTCTGCACGCAGCGCAAGGCCGCTCAGGCGATCGCGCGCGTGCGCGCTGCGCACCTGGATGCGGGCCGGTGTGGCCCGCAGTGCGGCGTCGAACGCGGCAAGCCGCGCTCGGCTTTGATCGATGCGGCGCTCGACCACCCGTTCGGCCCGCCGCAGCGCATCGGCCAGCCGCTGGCGGCGTTCACCGATGCGGCCGGAAAGCAATTCCGGTCGCAGATGAGCCGCCGCGCGCTCGAACACGCGGCGCTTGTTGACCGTGTTCATGTGCAGGCCCCGTCCGAGCCCCACTGCCGCCTCATCGAAACGGCGGCGCGGCAGCGCCAGCAACTGATCCAGCGACGGCAGCGCCCGCGCCAGAGCGCGCAGGCCTTGGCCCCGCGCGTCCATCTGGCGAGTGGCCGCTCCCTTCAAGCGCGCAGCCAGAGCGGCGACGGCGGCTTCGAGATCGGCTTTCACCGGCACGGCCATTTCGGCCGCACCCGTCGGGGTCGGCGCGCGCCGATCGGCGGCGTGGTCGATCAGCGTCCAGTCCGTTTCATGACCGACCGCCGAGATCAGCGGGATCCGCGAGGCTGCGGCCGCACGGACGACAGTCTCGTCATTGAAGCTCCAGAGGTCCTCCAGGCTTCCGCCGCCGCGTGCCACGATCAGCACGTCCGGGCGGGGGATCGCACCACCGGCCTCGAATGCATTGAACCCGCGGATCGCCGCAGCGACCTCCTCGCCCGAGCCGTCACCCTGCACCTTGACGGGCCAGACGAGCACGTGAACAGGAAAGCGGTCGGCGAGGCGATGAAGAATATCGCGGATGACGGCCCCTGTCGGCGAGGTGACCACGCCGATGACATGCGGCAGGAAAGGCAGGGGCCGCTTGCGCCCCACATCGAACAGGCCCTCCGCCGCAAGCTTGCGCCGGCGTTCCTCGAGCAGCGCCATGAGCGCGCCGGCACCGGCGGGCTCGAGCGTCTCGATGACGATCTGGTATTTCGACGAGCCCGGGAAGGTGGTGACCTTGCCGGTCGCGATCACCTCCATCCCCTCTTCGGGGCGAAACCGCAGCTTTGAAAAGCTGCCCTTCCAGATGACAGCGTCGATCCGCGCCCGATCGTCCTTCAGGGAGAAATAGGCATGCCCGGACGAGTGCGGACCGCGGTAGCCGGAGATCTCGCCGCGTACCCGCACCTGGTCGAAAGCCTGCTCGACCGTACGCTTGATCGAGCCGGAAAGCTCGGAAACCGAGTATTCGGCAAGATTGGTGGGCGAATCACGGTCCGGAAACATGCTCATGGCCCGATCTTACCGCCCCGGCGCCTCGTTGCCAGAGGAAAGACGCGGTTTCACCCGCCCCGTTTCCAGTCAGTTCGTATCGGCGGCCTCGGGTATGACGCGATAGATCTGCAACTGCGATTCGCCGTTTTGCACCTGCTGGAGATAGGGAGGAACATCGCCGGCGCTGAGGCGCGCATAGAGCCCCTCCGGCTCGGCCCGGGCAAGGCTGCGAACCTGTCCATTGGAAGGGCAGAAGGCCAGCAGTGTCACGCCCGCCCCGCGCAGAAAGGCTTCGGCCTGCTTGGGCGCGGACAGGCCGATGTGCAATTCGGTCAGCATACCACCCTGGTTGCGATGGTAGGGCGCCGAAAGAGCGCGATGCCGGGTGAAGCGGAGAATCTCGGCACCGAGATCGGACGCCGCCGCGACCACGCTGGTCGGCTCCGCGGCCAGCACGCGCATCGACGCGTGGCTTTCACAGGCGAGATCCGGTTGCGCAGACGCGGATGCCGTGGTTGCGGCGGCGCCTTGGCCTGTGGCCATCGTCAGCAAAAAGCCCGCGATCGCCCAAACCGATGACACCGAGGCCAGGGTGAGCGCCGCGAAGCCAAGTCCCAGCCGCAGGTTCTTCGTGTCGGCGTTCGCCCGGCGCCGCAGGTCGGCAATCGCCAGCGCGAGCGGTGGCATGGCGACAAGATTGGTGAAGACGTTGCCCCTGACCTGGACCAGCGAGATGGTAAAGGCCGCCACCAGCAGCGCCAGGAAACTCAGATGCGCCTCCACCCTGTCGCGCCGCAGGAGCCGACCCAGGCAAACGACAATGGCGATTAGCCCCGGCAGATAGAACGCAGCCAATGGCGCGGGATCGTATCGCCATTGGCCGAAAATAGATTGGGCCTCGGTCACCGACGAGAGCCAGAAGGTGACCAGCATCGGATCGAGGTCGGCGAGCGGACTGCGCAGGCAGTTTGGCGCGATCAAAACCGCTGCCCCGGCCAGTACGCTTCCTGCCGTCGCCAGGGCCGCCAGCCGCGCCCTGCCGTTCCATCCGCTCGCGGTCGAGGCAACCAGGAAGAGCGCGGCGCCCCCGTAGGTCGCCAGCGCGTAATAGCCGTAGGACAGGTTATCGCAAGTGACCTGCCGATAGAGCGCCGGCGGCACCGTGGCAAAGAAAGTGATGGTCGCCGTCGCCGCAAAGGACATGCCGAACGCGGCTGCGGCCCGACGATAGATTTCACCATGCCAGGCCCAGCGCAGGGCGACGATGAGGCAGACAACCGCGACCAACGGCGTTGTCTCGGCGCCAATGGCGATCGCCAGTGCGCAGAGAAGGCCGGCGATTGCATAGCTTCGTGCACTGTGCCGCGGGTCTACCAGCATCGCTGCTATCATTGCCAGCAGCGCAAGCTGGACATTGTGATGATCGATCGCACCGGGCTGGAAACGCCCGGCGGACAGGACAAACATCGACGCCAGAACGAGCGCGGCGTGCATGGTCTCCTGGCCGCCGAGGCGAAAACCCGCCAAGCCGATTCCGAACAGAACCGGTGCGATCATCAACAGCGGCCAAACCGTCAGCGCCGCGGCTTCGGCCCTTTCCGGCGACAGAAACAGGCCGAAGCCTTCGATCAGGTTGGCGATCGGCAAATCGATCAGACGCGACCAATGCATGAGCGTGCCGCCGGCGAGACCGAGGCGATACTGCGTCATGTCGAACCAGCCCTGGCCAGCAAGCAGGTCGCGCACCTGGACCAGCCGCATGGCGTCGTCATTGTCGGGCCCGACATAGTCGGTCGCAAAGGGCAGCGTTGTGGCCAATACAAGGATCATCGCCGCGAGCACGTAGAACGCCATCGCCCGAAGCGGCAACTTCGCGGTCTCTTCGGTGGCGGCAGCACCCTCGACTGTAGCTGCCTGCAAGTTCGTCATCGGGCATCCCACGTCGCTGACATTTTTCGTCCGCGAAACCTAGCCTTAACCTTCTCAAGAAATAGTAAAGCGCGCGGGGTCTGGCGCGCCTGCAGGCCGCCCGCATGGCTCATCTCGGGCGGGGCACGGTATCCACATGACGCAAGATACGCCAGCGGCGTTGGACGTGGCCGTCCTCCTGCCCTGCTACAACGAAGCGCAGACGATCGGTGCCGTCGTGACCGGGTTCAAGGCGTCGCTGCCCGGCGCGCGAATCTATGTCTACGACAACAATTCGACCGACGGCACCGCGTTGCGCGCCCTTCTTGCCGGCGCCACGGTCGTGCGCGAACGCCGCCAGGGCAAGGGCAACGTCGTGCGGCGGATGTTCTCGGATATCGACGCCGACATCTATGTCATGGCCGACGGCGACGGAACCTATGCGCCGCAGGACGCGCAGCAACTGATCGACACGCTGCTGTCGGAGCGCGCCGACATGGTGGTCGGCACGCGCCGCGGCGTGCATGCCGATGCCGGCCGGCAGGGGCATGCGTTCGGCAACCGAATTTTCAACATCCTCTATCGCAAGCTCTTCGGCACGGACTTCACCGATATCTTCTCCGGCTACCGCGTCTTCTCCCGCCGTTTCGCCAAGAGCTTCCCGGCGCTTTCCGGCGGCTTCGAAATCGAGACGGAGATGTCGGTGCACGTCTCGCGCCTGAAGCTGCCGGTCTGCGAGATCGAGCTTGATTACGGTCGCCGCCCCGAGGGGTCGCATTCCAAGCTCTCCACCTTTCGCGACGGAAGCAAGATCCTCTGGATGTTCGCCATGCTGATGAAGGAGACTAGGCCGTTCACCTTCTTCGGCGCCATCAGCGGCGCGATCATGCTGGCAAGTCTCTGCTTCATGACACCGGTCCTGACGGAATATTTCGAGACCGGTCTCGTCACGCGCCTGCCGACATGGGTCCTCTCCATGGCGCTGATGATGGTCTCGTTCCTGGTCTTTGCGGCCGGCTTGATCCTCGATTCGCTCGCGCGGGCGCGCAGCGAGCAGTTGCGCATGCACTACATGACGTTGCCGGCCAACGCATGGATGCTTGTCGAACACACTCACGGGCAACTGGTCAGCGGCGACAAGCCGGAACAGCCAGACGTCGCGGCCTGACCGCGAAAGGAGACGCATGAATAGGGAAACGACCAATCGGATTCGGTTCGTCATCGAAGACCTGCTGCCGCCGATCCTGCGCGATTCCGCCTTGTTTCGTACCGCTGCAAGGCTGGTCTGGGGCGAGCATATCGTAAAGCTTGCACGCTTTCGCGAGCGCGCGCCCTTCCTGACCGCCGGCGAATACGAGGATCTCTATCGGCATCATCCGCGCGTCCATGCCGGCACCGACAATTCCGCCGCTTGCATTGCGCGCATCGTCGCATCGATCGACGGAACGAGCGTCTGTGATGTCGGTTGCGGCACCGGCGCGCTTCTCAGCCACATTCGCGCTGCCAATCCCGGTCTCACGCGTCAGACAGGCGTCGACTTTGTCGTCGACGATGCCGCCAGGCTCGACGGCGTGGAATATGTCGCCGCCATGATCGAGGCGCTACCGTTTGCCGACGGCGAATTCGATACAGTCGTCTGCACCCACGTGATCGAGCACGTCCTCGATTATCGAAGGGCGATTGCCGAGCTGCGCCGCATCGCCCGCAGGCGCCTGATCATCGTCGTTCCCCGCGAACGCGAGTACCGATACAGCTTCAATCCACACTTCAACTTCTTTCCCTACACGCATTCCTTCCTGCGCGCCGTCCATCCGGTGCCGCAGAGCCACCTGTGCATCGACATCGGGCGTGACATTTTCTATTGCGAGGAACGGCTGCAGGGCGAGCTGGAGCAAGCGGCGTGATGCCGGAAAACTACAATTCCGCTCTTTGGATCGGCCTGCTCGGCACGCCCCTTCTGATCGCGACGGGCCAGGTTCTCTTCAAGCTGACCAGCGCAACCGCCGGGGAATTCGGTTTGCGCGGGCTTTTTCAGTTGCTGTTCAACCCGCTGATGATTACCGCGCTTGCCATCTACGGCATCGGCACCGTCATCTGGATTTTTGTCCTCAAGTCGGTGCCGTTGACGATCGGCTATTCCTTTATGGCGCTGACATTCTGCTTCGTCCCTCTTCTTGCCAGCATCTTCCTGGGCGAGGCACTGAGCCTTCGCTATTTTGTCGGCGCGCTCCTCATCATCGGCGGGATGATTGTCATCAACACCTAGGGCCAGGATCCGAGCTGAGCGGCTTCAGACGTCCTCCCAGCCGTTCTTCTCGCTGGCACGGTAGATCGCGTCGATGAACTTCTGGTTTGCCACCGAACTCTCGAGCGTCACCACTTCTTCCGCCTCGCCCATCGCCGCCCGTGAAAACGCCTCGACCTCGAGCCTGTACTGGCGGGCGTCCTGATAGCGGATCAATTGCGACTGCGAATGGTTCTGGTTGGTCAGTTCGACCTCTTCGGCGCCATAGCGATCGGCGTTGAACGGCGACTTGACCTCGATAAAGCCCTGGTCGCCGTGAAAGACCATCAGCTGGCGCGCGGCGAGCTGGGTGGAGACGTAGAAGCTCAGTTCGAAGGCGCCGAAATCGGCCCGCACGCTCGAGTAGATATCGGTGCCGAACTGGGGATCGAGCTCCGTCGTCGCCTGCACGCGCAGCGGTTCCTTGCCCGTGACAAAGCGGGTCGTGATCGTCGGATAGACGCCGATATCCGGCAGGCCGCCGCCGCCGAGTTCGGGAATGTTGCGCATGTTGGCGGGGTCGCGGTTGAAATAGGTGAACGCCCCTTGAACATGGCGCAGCCGGCCGATCGCGCCGTCCTTCAACAGCTCGCGCACCTTGCGCCAGACCGGGCTGTAGGTGACCATGTAGGCTTCAGACACCAGCACCTTGTTGCGATCGCGCGCGGCGATCAGCGCGTCGATCTCTGAGGCCTTCAACGCGATCGGTTTTTCGCAGAGGACGTGCTTGCCGGCGTCGGCCGCCTTGATCGTCCATTCGACATGCTGCGAGGTGGGAAGCGGGATGTAGACCGCATCGACCAGGTCGGAGGCGAGCATCTCCTCGTAGGAGCCGAAGGCGTGCGGCACCGAGAAGCGGTCCGCCATTGCGCGGGCCTTGGAAAGGTCGCGGCTGGCAATGGCAGTCACGACACAGTTCTCCGCGTCCTGGATCGCGGGCACGACGAGTTCGCGGCCGATCTTGGCCGTGGACAGGATACCGAAACGCAGCATGGCAGATCCTCCTCAAATCCGGGAGCAACCTAATCCCGAGGGCAGGTAGCGGGCAAGTGCGATCGCAGGCAACAATTCGCCAATCTGCGCGTGCAATCGAACCGGTGCCATCCTATGCTCGCTCCTCCATCCTACCCCACCGATTTCGGAGAATTCTCATGCAGAAACGTCCCCTTGGCCGCACCGGCCTCGACATCGCGCCGCTTGTCTTCGGCGGCAACGTCTTCGGGTGGACGGCGGACGAGAAGACGTCATTCTCATTGCTCGATGCCTTCACGGGTGCTGGCTTCGACGCCATCGACACCGCCGATGTCTATTCCGCCTGGGCACCCGGCAACAAGGGCGGCGAATCGGAGACCATCATCGGCAACTGGCTGAAACGGTCGGGGCGCGCCCGCGACAGCGTCGTGCTGATCACCAAGGTCGGTTCCGACATGGGGCAGGGGCATCGGGACCTGTCGAAAAAATGGATCCTGCAGGAGGTCGAGGCCTCGCTGAACCGGCTCCAGACCGACCACATCGATCTCTATCTCTCGCACTGGCCGGATGAGCGCACCCCGTACGAGGAGACGCTCGAGGCGCACGCCGCGCTCGTCAAGGCCGGCAAGGTGCGCGCCTTCGGCGCCTCCAACCTCGACGCCGGACAATTGCAGGCCTCCTTCGACGCCGCGGACAAGGCAGGCTTGCCGCGCTATGGGGCCTTGCAGCCGGAGTACAATCTGTATGACCGCGCAGGCTTCGAAGGGCCGCTGGCCGAGCTATGTCAGCGAGAGCATATCGGCGTGATTACCTATTATAGCCTCGCGAGTGGTTTCCTGAGCGGAAAGTACCGGTCGCTTGCCGACACGAAAGGCAAGGCACGCGGTGGAGGGGTTGTGGACTATCTGGACGACAAGGGCATGCGGATCCTCGCCGCACTCGACAGGGTCGGCGCCGACACGGGCGCCAAGCCCGCCGAGATTGCGCTGGCCTGGCTGATGGCCAAGCCTGCCGTAACCGCACCGATTGCAAGCGCGACAAGCCTTGACCAATTGGAGAGCCTGGTGAAATCGGCCAACCTTCGGCTCTCTGCCGACCATATCGCCGCGCTCGACGCCGCGGGCGCCTGATCGCGGTTGCTCCAGAGACCCACGCCGTCTGACGGGCAGGCCGAGGAGCGAGGCTGGTTAGCGCCTGAAGATTTCACCCAGGCGCCCGTCCGGCTGGTCTGCAAATGAAAACGGGGATTGGCAAACCAATCCCCGTTTCGTTGTCATCATGTGGCATTCGCGCCTTTCAGGCGCGCAACACGCCGCCGGTCGCCTTGGCGACATTCGCGACGATCTTGGCCGTCAGTGCCTCGAAATCCTCGTCGGTCAGGGTCTTGTCGGTCGGCTGGATGACGACCTCGATCGCGATCGACTTCTTGCCCTCGCCAAGCGAAGCACCCTCGAACACGTCGAAGACGTTGACGGCGGTCACCAGCTTGCGGTCGGCGCCGAGGGCCGCGCGCTGAACCGCGCCCGCCTCGATCGCCTTGTCGACCACGAAGGCGAAGTCGCGCTTGACCGCCTGGAAGGGCGACAGTTCGAGCGCCGCCTTGGTGCGGGTCGCCTTCTTCTTCGGCTCCGGCATTGCGTCGACGAAGATCTCGAAGCCGCAAAGCGCGCCGGAGACGTCGAGGGCTGCGAGCGTCTTCGGATGGAATTCGCCGAAATAGCCGAGCACGATCTTCGGGCCCATCTTGATGGTGCCGGAGCGGCCGGGGTGATACCAGGCGGGGCCGCCCGGCTCGATCTGGACATTGCCCATCGGCAGGCCGCAGGCCTCGATCACCGCCAGCGCATCGGCCTTGGCGTCGAAGACGTCGACGGGCTTGCCGCCGCCCTTTGCCGCGTTCGACCAAAGCCGGCCGGCACCGGCCAGCGAGGCCGTACCGCGGCGAACGCCGCCGGCAACTCGGCGCTGGCCTTCCGGCCGGTCGTTCTCATAGGTGCCGGAGACCTCGAAGATCGCCACGTCGCCATAGCCCTTGTCGGCATTGCGCCGCGCGGCCGTCAAGAGACCTGGCAGCAGCGACGGCCGCATGTCCGACATGTCGGAGGCGATCGGGTTCGACAGTGCCAGTTCCGGCGCGCCGCCGCCGAAGAGCTCGGCCTGCGCCTTGGGGATGAACGACCAGGTGACGGCCTCCATCATGCCGCGCGAGGCAAGCGCGCGCTTCGCCAGGCGCGAGCGGATCTGCAGCGTGGTGAGGATCTTGGCATTGACGCTGTTGTGGCTTTCAAGCGGCGCGGCATGGATGTTGTCGACGCCGTGGATGCGCATGACCTCCTCGACGAGGTCGGCCTTGCCGTCGACGTCGGGCCGCCAGGAGGGGACGGAGACCGACAGTCGCTCGCCGGAGCCGGACACGCCGAAGCCGAGCTTGCCCAGAATATCGCGGCTCTCCTCCGAAGAGATTTCCAGACCCGTCAGCCGCTTGACCTCGGAGACCGGGAAATCGACGACCTTCGGCGCGTACCCCTTGTAGCCGACCACGTCTGCCTTGGCCGCGATGCCGCCGCACAGCTCGATGACCAACTCGGTGGTGCGCTCCAGCCCAGGCACCATGTATTCCGGATCGACGCCGCGCTCGAAGCGGTAGCGCGCATCGGTGATGATGCCGAGCGTGCGGCCGGTCTTGGCGATGTTCATCGGATCCCACAGCGCCGATTCGATCAGCACGTCGGTGGTGTTCTCGTCGCAGCCCGAGTGCTCGCCGCCCATGACGCCGCCGATCGACTCGACGCCCTCGGCATCGGAAATCACGACGTTGGCGGGCGACAGCGTGTATTCGCGCTGGTCGAGCGCCAGCACCGTCTCGCCTTCCCTGGCGCGGCGGACCGTCAGGTTGCCCTTGACCTTGGCGGCGTCGAACACGTGCATCGGCCGGCCCTGGTCGAAGGTCATGTAGTTGGTGATGTCGACGAGCGCGTTGATCGGACGCAGGCCGATCGCCAGCAGCCGCTGCTGCATCCAGCGCGGGCTCGGGCCGTTCTTCACCCCGCGCACGAGGCGGAGCGCGAAGCCGGGGCAGAGATGCGTGTCCTCGCCAAGCTCGAGCGCCACCTTCACCGGCGTCTCGCCTTCCGTCCGGAAGGAGGGGGCGGCGCGTGTTTTCAGGGTGCCAAGGCCGGAAGCCGCCAGGTCGCGGGCGATGCCGAAGACGCTGGTGCAGTCCGGGCGGTTCGGCGTCAGATTGATCTCGATGACCGGATCGTCGAGGCCGGCGTAAGCTGCAAAGCTCGTGCCGATCGGTGCATCCGCGGGAAGATCGATGATGCCGTCGTGATTGTCCGACATCTCGAGCTCTTTTTCCGAGCACATCATGCCACGGCTCTCGACGCCACGGATGTTACCGACGGAAAGGGTGACGTCGATGCCGGGGACGTAGGTGCCGGGGGCGGCAAAGGCGCCGACGAGACCCTCGCGGGCGTTCGGTGCGCCGCAGACGACCTGCACGGGAGCGCCCGAGCCGGTATCGACCATTAGCACGCGCAGCTTGTCGGCGTTCGGGTGCTGCTCGGCGGAAACCACCTTGGCGATGACGAAGGGCTTGAAGGAAGCCTTGTCGTCAACCTCTTCGACTTCCAGCCCGATCGACGTCAGGCGTTCGCAGATCTGTTCGAGCGTGGCGTCCGTTTCCAGATGCTCTTTCAGCCAGGAGAGTGTGAATTTCATCGTTCTAGATCCTTACGCGCACCGCTTACGCACTCAAACCGCCGAACAGGGTCGGCATGTCGAGGGGGCGGAAGCCGTAGTGGTTCATCCAGCGGACATCGGCGTTGAAGAAGTCACGCAGGTCTGGCATGCCGTATTTCAGCATGGCGATGCGGTCGAGGCCCATGCCCCAGGCAAAGCCTTGATACTCGTCCGGGTCGAGGCCGCCGGCGCGCAATACGTTCGGATGCACCATGCCGCAGCCGAGGATTTCCATCCAGTCGGTGCCCTCGCCGAACTTGACGATCGGGCCGGAGGAACGGTCGCACTGGATGTCGACCTCGAAGGAGGGCTCGGTGAAGGGGAAAAAGGACGGGCGGAAGCGCATCGTCACGCCGTCGACCTCGAAGAAGGCCTTGCAGAATTCCTCGAGCACCCAGCGCATGTTGGCGACGTTCGCGGTCTTGTCGATGACGAGGCCCTCGACCTGGTGGAACATCGGCGAGTGCGTCGCGTCCGAATCCTGGCGGTAGGTCTTGCCGGGAATGATGATGCGGATCGGCGGGCTTTGCGCCTCCATCGTGCGGATCTGCACCGGCGAGGTGTGCGTGCGCAGCACCTTGCGCTCGCCGTTTTGATCCGGCGGGAAGAAGAAGGTGTCGTGCATCTCGCGCGCCGGGTGGCCCTCGGGGAAGTTCAGCGCGGTGAAGTTATAGTAGTCGGTCTCGATGTCCGGGCCCTCGGCGATGGAGAAGCCCATGTCGGCGAAGATCGCGGTAATCTCGTCGATGATCTGGCTGATCGGATGGATGCGGCCGCGCTCGGCCGGCGAGGAGCGGACCGGAAGGCTGACGTCGACGGTCTCGGCTGCGAGCCTTGCAGCGATCGCCGCGTCGCGCAGTTCGCTCTTGCGGACGACGATCGCGTCCGTCAACTCGTTCTTCAGCGCGTTGATCGCCGCACCCCGCGTCTGGCGCTCTTCCGGCGTCATCGTGCCGAGCGTCTTCAGGAGTTCGGAGACGGAGCCCTTCTTGCCGAGGGCCGCCACGCGCACGGCTTCGATGGCCGTTTCATCGCCGGCGGCCGCGACATCCGCCAACAGGGTGTGTTTCAGGGAATCGAGATCGGACATCGTTCAAATCCATTGGCTCAAAGAAAAACCCGCGCCAGCCCTGCCAGCGCGGGTTTCCCAACTTCTATGTACAAAAGGCTTGGGAAGCGCTGGTCTTAACGAACCGCGCTTTCAAACTCGTTCGCCGTGCCGGCGTCCTTGAGGTACTCAAGGGCCTTCTTCGAAGCTGCGACGAGGGCGCCGAAGGCTGCCGGCTCATGGATCGCCATGTCGGACAGCACCTTGCGGTCGACTTCGATGCCGGCCTTGTTCAGGCCGTCGATGAAGCGGCCGTAGGTCAGACCGAATTCGCGGACGGCAGCGTTGATGCGCTGGATCCAGAGAGCGCGGAAGTTGCGCTTGTTCACCTTGCGGTCGCGGTAAGCGTACTGCTTGGAGCGGTCAACCGCGGCCTTGGCGGCGCGGATGGTGTTCTTGCGGCGGCCGTAAAAGCCCTTGGCGGCCTTCAGGACCTTCTTGTGCTTGGCGTGGCCGACAGTGCCTCTTTTTACGCGCATGTCATGATCTCCTTAACGTATCCAATATGCCTAAAAGTCTCAGAGACCGTTCGGCAGGTAGTTCTTGATGACCTTCTTGCCATCGGCTTCGGCCAGCACCATCGTGCCGCGCGCGTCGCGAATGAACTTGTTGGTACGCTTGATCATGCCATGGCGCTTGCCGGCAGCAGCCGCTACGACCTTGCCCGTCGCGGTGATCTTGAACCGCTTCTTGGCAGACGATTTCGTCTTCATCTTGGGCATTTTGCTACTCCATTCTTCTTTGAATTCGAGACGGCTGACGAGGCGCATCTCCAGCGTAAAGAACGGCCACGGCATGCCCTGCCGGACCGTTCGGACGGGGGCTTGTAACCGAACTGCCCGAAAAGTGCAACCGGGGAATCGGGCGAGCGGCAGGAAGCGGCGGCTTCAGACCGGGATAGGGCTCGGCTTTGGCGTGCCGGCTGCAGGAAAGGCGATCGCCGCCCTCAGTCCCCCAAGCGGTGATCGATCCAGTCTCAGGTCGGCACCATAGGCCTTGGCAATGTCGGCGCTGATCGCCAGTCCGAGCCCGGTCCCGACAGCCGCTCCGTCGAGCTGCGGCAGGAACTGGGTGCCACGTCTCAGGAGCAGGGGACGGTCGCTGTCCGCAATGCCGGGGCCGTCATCCTCGATCGCCACCATGATGGTCCTGCCTTCCGCCTGCGCCGAGAGCCGAATGCGCGAGCGAGCCCATTTTGCAGCATTGTCGAGCAGGTTGCCGAGGCATTCGGCGAGATCCGCCGCATCGACGTCGATTGCCAGGTCCGGATCGATATCGACGTCCCAGGCAATGCCACGCTCGCCGGTCACCGGCCGCAACACGTTGACGAGCTTTCCTCCGAGGCTCATCACCGATGTGGTTGCCATCTGTTCGACGCCCATGCGGGCCGCCTGCAGCTGTCGGTCAGCCCGCTGCCTGATCAGTTCAACCTGTTGCAGGGCCAGCGCGCGATCCTCGCCGGGCAGATGTTCGGCGAGGCTTGAGAGCACCGTCAGCGGCGTCTTCAACCCGTGCGCAAGATCACTGGCACGGGCACGGGCGCGCTCGATGGCCGTTTCCCGCTCGGCCAGCAGCAAGTTGATTTCGCCGACGAGCGGCTGCACTTCGCTGGGGCCTTCCGTGCCGAAATTGCGCTCCCGGCCCGACCGCACCAGCGCAGCCCGCTCCCGCAGCCGCCTCAGCGGCATCAGGCCGATCGCGCCCTGCAACAGCGCGCCCGCGGCGAGCACGCTGGCGGTGGCCAGCAGCATTTGGCGCAGGCTCCCGTGAAAAGCGGTTACGGCGTCGTCCAGTTCCTTTCTCGGAAAGGCGGCCTGGGCCATGAACTGCACCGCGGAAGGCCCGTCGCCCAGGGTGAGGATCTGGCTATGCACCAGGATCGGCGCCCCGTCGGGTCCTTCGGCGATCTCGAAATTCGCGTAGCGATCGACTTGCGCCGCGTCAATCGGGATGATCGTGTCCCAGAGAGAGCGCGAGCGTATGGCATCGCCCGTGACGGGAGAGACCTGCCAGTAGCGCCCGCCCGCCGGCAGGGCAAAGCGCGGGTCGGGTGGCTCGCTTACGAGCGCGATCCTGCCGTCTTCCAGCGTAAGCTGTGCTGCGACCGTATCGACGATCGCCGTCATCTCGCTGCGGTAGCGCCCCACGACGTAGTCGGTGAACAACTGGCTGAGCAGCAGCCACAGCACCAGCAACACCAGGCCGATCGCGACGACCGCTCCCGTTGCCAGAGTCAGTCGCAGCGACCTCATCGATGGTCGTCCGGCAAACAATAGCCGAAGCCGCGCCGCGTCTCGATCGCGCCGCTCTCGGTTTTGCGCCGCAATCGCGCGATCATCGCCTCGACGGCATTCTTGGCCGAATCATCGTCACGTCCCTGGACGTGGCTCGCCAACTCGAACTGCGAGATCACCTGACCGCGGCGTTCGATCAGATAGGCAATCATGCGGTATTCCAGCGGGCTGAGGTCCAGCGGCAGGCCATCGAAACTGACACGCCGGCTCGCCTCGTCGAGAGTGAAGCGGCCGGCGGCCTTGACCGGGTGCAGGCTGGGTGCGGCACGGCGCAGAAGCGCCCTCAGCCGCGCGAGAAGTTCCTCGGTGCGGAACGGCTTCGGCAGGTAGTCGTCGGCGCCGGCGTCGAAGCCGTCGACGCGTTCCATCCACGAGCCGCGGGCGGTCAGCACCAGGACCGGTGTCGCGACACCCGCCTGGCGCCAGCGCTTCAAGATGGACAGGCCGTCCATGCCGGGCAAGCCGAGGTCGAGTATGATCGCCGAATACGCTCCGCTCTCTCCGCGTTCCCAGATCTCGGGGCCATGCGCAAGCGTGTCGACGCCGTATCCCTCCGCTTCGAGCTTCGCCGCGACGTGCACGGCGATGTTTCGGTCGTCCTCGGCTACCAGAATGCGCATGTCCGGCCTCAGAATCCGAAAAAGTTGATGAGCTTGCCAGTGCGGGCGTCGATCCGGTAGTTGCGGATTATTCCCGAGCCGTCCCGCGTTTTCAGGCGGTATACATCGCGCCCGCCATATTGTTTCAGATCAACGGCGATCACGGTGCCGTAACGCCTCTCGTCGACAAGCCGAAGGATATCTTTCAAGGGGAGCACACGCCCCTCCTGGACGGCGGCACGGGCACGCTCCTGATCGGTGCGCTTACCCGAGCCCTTGCGAGACGAATTGCCCCGCGATCCATCATCGTGCCCCTGCTTGTCGTTGTTGCGGTCGTCCTTTTTGCGATCATCCCGGTCATCGCCATCCCGGTCATCACCACCCCGGCCATGGCCACTATGGTCATCGCCGCCCTTGTCGTCGCCGCCCTTGTCGTCGCCGCCCTTGTCGTCGTCACCCTGATCGTCGCCGCCGTTGTCGTCACCGCCCTTGTCGTCGCCGTTGTCATTGTCATTGTCGCCGTGATCGCTGCCGCCACCCGATCGATCTCCGCCGTCGCGGGCCAACGCGCCGATATGGCCTCCCGGCGCAACCGACAGCGCCAGTGACCAGCATAATAGAGCTATGAGTTCGCGGCGCGTCGTAGACATAAATCACCCACTTGCCCGCCACATCCGCAGCGGCATGCCAGTACCCCGCAATTGTGGCGCCACGTCAAGGTCGCGCCCTTGCGAACGGTTCGTCAGGCAGTCTTTTTGACAGCGGATCGCCCCCTGCATCAACGGATGCAGGAGGCGAGTGCGAGGGGACATCCTTCTTGACCGTGAGACTGGCCTCCTCGCTGACCGGCGTGGAGCGGGGCGTTGTCCGCGCCGGTATCGGCGTCCATCAGTTCGCGGGGCGTATGGACACGCTTTCGATCGGTCCGGGTGTACGGCGAATGTCGGAACCATGCGGCTCGACCTTGATGATCCGCTTGCCGTGCTCGAACTCGACCTCCACCTCCAGGGTGCGGCCGAGATTGTCGACGGCGATTAGGGAGCCGTTGAGGAGACCCTTCAGGCTGTGGTTTGATACCTTGAGTTGGGTCTCATACCGGTGGCCATCGTCGTTGACATCGTCGTTGCCGTTGTGCTTGCCGCTGTTGCGGCCGTCTTCAGCGTGGTTGCGACCCCGACCATGATCATTGTCGACCTTGCCCGCGTTGTGGTCCTTGTTGTCATCGTCGTCGTCATCCTGCCGGTCGCCGCCGCGATCATCATTGTCATCGTTTCGGTCGTGCCCGCTGCGATCGTGCCCGCCGCGATGGTCGTCATCGCGGTCACCACCATCGCGGTCGCCATCGTCGCGGTCACCGCCATTGCGGTCACCATCATCGCGGTCGCCGTCATCGCGACCGCCGTGGTTGTCATCCCCTTGATCTCCGCCATCATCATCATCGGCGAGCGCGGCCGCAGAAAGCGGATGGTGCGGAGCGAGTGCGAAGATTGACGCGCCGACCGGCCCGCCGATGATGCCGCATGTCGCGACCGTGGATACCAACAAAGCCTTGCGAAGCGTCGAATGCATGAGCCCTCTCCATCACTGATTGATGACAGGAGCCTGTCACAAGCAAGCTGAGAGGCCGCTGAGAACGTCTGTCAGCATTCTGTCAGGATCGAAGGGAGATTTTGGCCGCAACGAAGAAAGCCGCCTTTTAGGCGGCTTCATCGCTGACATGCGGGAGGCAATGCTCACTTCGGAGCGAGCACCATCATCATCTGGCGGCCTTCCAGCTTGGGCTCGGCCTCGACCTTGGCAATGGCCAGGGTGTCTTCCTTGACCTGCTGCAGGAGCTTCATGCCGAGTTCCTGGTGCGCCATTTCACGGCCACGGAACTTCAGCGTCACCTTGACCTTGTCGCCTTCTTCGAAGAAGCGGTTCATCGCCTTCATCTTCACGTCATAGTCATGCGTGTCGATGTTCGGGCGCATCTTGATTTCCTTGACCTCGACGACCTTCTGCTTCTTGCGCGCTTCCGCCGCCTTCTTCTGGTTGGCGTACTTCAGCCTGCCGAGATCAAGGATCTTGCACACCGGCGGGTCGTTGTTGGGGGAAATCTCCACGAGATCGAGGCCGGCGTCTTCCGCCATGCGAAGGGCCTGATCGGTGGGAACGATGCCGTGGTTCGTGCCTTCGGCATCAATGAGCTGAACCCGGGGGATCCGGATTTCTCGGTTGGAACGCGGGCCGTCCTTGACCGGTGCGTCCGTTTTGAAGGGTCTGCGAATGGTCGTATTCTCCTCGAATAGTTTCGGATAGAGATTGCATTTTCCGGAAGGCGATCTTCACCGACGCGTCGCGCACCAGCGATCGCGGCAATGTGTAGATCACCGAGGCGATGTCAATAGCACGCCGTGCGGAAAAAATCACCCCTGTCCAGCTTTAGGCGAAATCGTGTAGATCGGGCCGTTCAGAGTGTCGAGGCGGCCGCCGGTGCGCCGGCCGCGCAAGTCGGGAGCATCGCATGCAACAGAATGAGAGCAACGGGGCGATTGGGGCGATTGAAAGGCTGACGGTCGGCGACGGCACGGAAAGTCGTGACATCGCCATGGTCCTTTTGCCGCAAAGAGACGGGAACACGTTGCCCCATCTTCTCTGGCTCGGCGGGTATCGCTCGGACATGACCGGCACCAAGGCCGTGGAACTGGCGCGCTTCGCCGAGGAACGCGGCACGGCCTGCATCCGCCTCGACTATTCCGGCCACGGCGCGTCCGGCGGCGCATTCGTGGACGGCACGATATCGCGCTGGCTGGAGGAGGCGCTCGCCGTTGTCGATCACGCGCGCGCCAGGCTTGGTAGCCAGCGCCTTGTCATTGTCGGCTCGTCGATGGGGGGATGGCTGGCGCTTCGCGTGGCGCAGGAGTTGCGGCAGCGCGGTCGGGGAGACGACGTCGCCGGCATGGTCCTGGTCGCCCCCGCGCCGGATTTCACCTCCGAACTGATCGAGCCGAACCTGACGGAAGCCGAACGCGCGTCATTGGCGGAGCGCGGCTTCTTCGAGGAGCCGACGCCCTATGGGCCGGATCCGAATATCTACACCCTCAAGCTGATCGAGGACGGCCGCCGCAACAGGGTGCTCGACGGCGTCATCGATGCGGGATGTCCGATCCACGTGCTGCAGGGCATGGAGGATCCCGACGTTCCCTACACGCATGCGGTCCGGTTGATGGAGCACCTTTCCTGCGATGACGCCGTGTTGACCCTGATCCGCGACGGCGATCATCGATTGTCGCGCCCCGAGGACATCGAAAAGCTGCGGGAGGCGGTATCCCATATCCTGGAGCCGTCATAACCGGCGCCGGTGCGCGCATTTTAACCATGTTGTCGCATTGCCAATTATCGTGATTGACTTCCCTCCCCTCGAAAATTTAACGTTTCGTTAACTATCGAGGGGACACCCATGGCGCGAATGATTGGTGCTAAGGCAATTTTTGTGGCGTTTACGGCCCTATTCGTATCGTCTTCTGCCGCTCTGACTGCCCCCGCCGCCACCGCGAATTCCGCCCTGTCGATGCGCACCGGCGCCGTCACCTCCCAGCCGATCGGCCATTACGAGTTCTGCCAGTCGAACCGTTCGGAGTGTGCCGCGGGCCAACGTGATCCGGGTGCGGCGAAAGTAACTGCCTTCGGCTGGACAATTGTTCGAGAGATCAACGCAGCGGTCAACCGTGACATTACGCCGATGACCGACAAGGAGCTGTTCGGCACCGACGAGCACTGGGCCTACCCCGACGTGGCAGGCGACTGCGAGGATTTCGTGCTGCTGAAACGCCGCAAGCTGATCGAGAAGGGCTTCGCTCCCGCCGACCTCCTCATCACCGTTGTTCGCAAGCCGGACGGCGAAGGACACGCGGTCTTGACCGTGCGCACGACGGAGGGTGATTTCATCCTCGACAATCTTGAGAATGACGTCAGGCACTGGACCGAGACGCCCTACCGCTATCTGAAGCGTCAGGCCTCGTTCCATCCGGGCCGCTGGGTCTCGATCGAGAACGGCGACGCGGTCATGGTGTCGTCGGTCGGCAAGTAAGCCGCGCCTGCTGCCAGTCCGCGGGGTGGACCGGCTTTCACCCCGCTCCAATCCTTACGCATTGCCAATCAGAACGCCGCAGGCAAAGACAAGGCTGCCGCCGAGGACAACCTGGGTTGCAGCCCGCCAGAAGGGCGTGTCCATATAGCGGTTTTGAATGAAGGCGATCGTCCAGAGTTCAACGAAAACGATCGCAACGGCGATGCCCGTCGCCAGGCCAAAATGCGGAATCAGGTAGGGCAATGCGTGGCCGAGGCCGCCGATCGCCGTCATGATGCCGGAGGCGAACCCGCGCTTGACCGGTGAACCACGCCCCGAAATCTTGCCGTCGTCGTGGGCCGCCTCGGTGAACCCCATCGAGATGCCGGCGCCCACGGAGGCCGAGAGCCCCACCAGAAAGGTCTGCCAGGTGTCCTGCGTGGCGAAGGCGGCCGCGAAGATCGGCGCGAGTGTTGAGACCGAACCATCCATCAGACCGGCCAGGCCCGGCTGCACGTACGTCAGGATGAACTGGCGGCGCTCGGCATGCGCCTCCTCTGAAAATGCGGCCTTGCCTTCCTCGCTTTCCTCAAAAAGGCGCGCCTTGTTTTCGTGACCCTTCTCCGCCAGCGCGAGATCCCCCAGCAGCTTGCGGGTCGAGGCATCCGTCGCCCGCGCCGCCGCTTCGAGGTAGAAGCGGTGCGCCGCCTCCTCCATCGCCTTGACGTTGGCGCGGACCGTCTCGATCGGCATGCGCGCAACCAGCCAGTCGGGTTTGCGCTTCGGGAAGTCCCTGATGTACTCGCGCCGGACCAGGGGGATATTGTCGCCGAAACGCTTCACGTGCATGTCGATCAGCCGGCGCCGGTGCTCGTTCTCCTCCTTGGCCATGGCGTCCAGCATGCTGGCAGTGTGCGGAAAGGTGTCCCGCACCCCATTCGCATAGGCAAGGTAGATGCGACCGTCATCTTCCTCCGCCGATATGGCCAGAGCCAGGATTTCCTGTTCGCTGAGGGATTCGAGGGTCCGTTTGGTCGGGCCGAAAAGACGGGTGATCATTGCGAAGCCTGTTCTTTAGAATAATTCTAAACCTAGGACTCGCAGTCGGAGCGGTCAACCCGGCGTTGTCGCTTTTTTTGAACTACATCACAGCGCCGCCATACCCTTCGCCGCGCGCCGCCGCGCCGCGGAAAGCCCCTTGAAGATCGCCGAGTTCACATCGGCCTCGATCATCGCGGCAAGGCCGGCGGCCGTCGTTCCCTGGTACTCCAGGAACATGTCCACAAGCTCGGCGGGCGTTGTCTCAGATTGGGCCATCAGGACGCCGGCGCCCATGAAGAGCTGGCGAACGGCTGCCACTGCCGTGTCCGGGTCGATGCCGGCGCCGATCGCATGGCGTATCATCGCATCGGCAAAAAGCGCCGGGAAGGCGGGGCCCGAACCGGTCAACGCGGTGAAATAATCGAGTTGCGCCTCCTCGCTGATCCCCTGCGCCCGTCCGGAAGCAGAAAAGAAACGGAACACGAAATACGCTTCGTCGTCCGACACGCTGTCGGTGGCAAACCAGGGGGTGAAGGAAAGCCGCTGCTCGGCGCAGGCATTCGGCATCGCACGTACGATCCGCCTGGCACCGAAGCTGCGCGCCAGCGCCTCAGCGGTGACGCCGGCGACGACGGAAATGACGAGCTTGCCGGAAAGGTCGAGCGAAAGCTCGGCAAGATCGTTCGGCCGAACGCAAAGCATGACGACGTCGGAGGCCGCCACAAGCTCGGCGTTATCGGTCGTCATGCGAACGCGCGGCCAGGCGTCGAAGCCGAACATGTCACCCGAGCGGGAGGAGAGGATCAGGCGCTCCGGACGGATGATGCCGTCGGCAAGCGCGGGCCGCAGCAGCGCCCCCGCCAGCCAGCCTCCGCCGCCAATGACGCCGATCGTCTCCATGGGCGGCTCAGGCCCATTCGCCGGCGCGCATCACCGGCGTGCGGCCGCCGTCGGCCCTGATGCCGTCGATGTCGATCTGTCCCGAGCCGATCATCCAGTCGATGTGGATCAGGCTCGAGTTGCCGCCCTGTGCCTGGATCTGTTGCTGGGACAGGTCCGCCCCGCCGACGAAGCACTTGGAATAGCATTGCCCCAGCGCGATGTGGCAGGCGGCGTTTTCATCGAAAAGCGTGTTGTAGAACAGAAGCCCACTCGCCGAGATCGGTGAGGAATGGGGTACCAGCGCCACTTCGCCGAGGCGGCGCGCCCCTTCGTCGGTGTCGAGCACCTTGGTGAGGACCGCCTCGCCCTTCGAGGCGTGTGCCTCGACGATGCGGCCCCCCTCGAAGCGGACGCGGATGTCATCGATCAGCGTGCCCTGGTGCGAAAGCGGCTTGGTGCTGGAGACATGGCCCTCGACCCGCAGCGCGTGCGGCGTCGTGAACACCTCCTCGGTGGGAATGTTGGGGTTGCAGGTGATGCCGTTCTTGGCGACCGATGCACCGCCGTGCCACTCGTGACCGTCTGCAAGGCCCACTGTCAGGTCGGTGCCAGGCCCCCGGAAGTGAAGGGCTGCGAAGCGTTCGCCGTTCAGCCATGCCGAGCGGCTGTGCAGGTTCGCGTTGTGCGCCTCCCAGGCGCTGATGGGGTCTTCGACATCGACCCGTGACGCGGCGAAAATCGCATTGGCGAGCCTTTCGACCGCCATCTCCTCCGGAACGCCCGGAAACACCTGCATCGCCCAGGACGGGCTCGGATAGGAAACAATGTTCCAGTTGATGTCGAAATTGGCGATCTTCTCGAGCGCGGGCTTGTAGGCGAGCGAGTTGGCCTTGTTGGCGCGCGCCACCCTGGCCGGGTCCTCCGACGACAACAGCATCGGATTGTCGCCGGTGATCGCAAGGCGAGCGGCGCCATTGGAGTAGGCCTTCGCCATGCCCTCGTAAAGCCAGCCCGTCGCCCGGTCGAAGCTTTCATCCGGCGCGTGGCGATAGCGTGCGAGCGTCGCTTCCTCGTCGGCGTAGAAGGTGCTGACGAGGCCGGCGCCCGACATGTAGGCATGCTTGGTGATGAGGCGTACGAGCGGCAGGGCGGCGATCGGCGCGGTGATCACCAGATCCTGGCCCTTCTGCAATTGAAGGCCGACCTTGACAGCCACTTCGGCGAGCTTTTCCAGCTTGGCGGGGTCGACCGGGGTGATTGCATTGCGAAGCGGTGCGTTCATCGGTTTCCTGCTGTTTTCTGTTTCGCTGCCTCTTCTTAGGACGGAATTGTGCAAAACAGAAGGTCGGCGATGAAGATCCTCCTCGCACCGTTTACAGACCGGCGGGTCGTTTGAAGACGACGCGACGGGCGGGTTGTCACCGCACCGGTTGCGCCATCGGCCGGTTGCCGGGCGCGGCAAGCAGGATCGCGTCGTGCTTGTGCAAGAACGCCATGAGCCTTTCCGGGTAGTCGGCGGCGACCGCAGCCTTGACGCTTGCACGCGCAGCGAGGCCGCCCCGCCACGCAACGACGCGCGCCAGCCCTTCGAAAATGCCATGGTCGATGATTGCATCGAAGACATCGAAGTACCGAAAGATCGGCGCGAAGACGGCGTCGACGATGCTGAAATGCTGCCCGGCGAAAAAGGGGCCGTCCTGCAGTTCCGCTTCGATCTGGGCAAATTTCGTGGCGAGGGATTGCCGCTTCGTCGCAAAGGCCTGTGCGTCCGTGGTGGTCTCCAGCACCCAGATATCAGCAAGAATGGACGAGCCGAATTCCATCCAACCGCGGTGGCGCGCCCGAACGAAGGGATCGGCTGGATGCAGCCGCGGCCCTGGCAACGCCTCATCGATGAATTCGCAGATCGCCGCGCTTTCGAAGAGCACCCGGCTCCCGCTGGCGCCGTCGATCCGCAAGAGCGGAACCTTGCCGAGTGGGGACAGGTCGAGAAACCAGTCGGGCTTGGCCGACAGATCGATACTGACACGCTCGAACTTGGCGCCCTTTTCCATCAACGCAATCGCGGCGCGCTGAACATACGGGCACAAATGATGGCTGATGAGGGTGAATGTGCTTTCGATCATCATATGCTCCCTTGAAGCCGGTCAGTGTGCAGGGGTGCGGGCGAGGGCCGCAGCGCGAAGGCGCCGTCGCCGAGCAGGGCTTGGGCGATCGACGTAGCGATCAGGAAGAGCGGATACTCCCAACCGCCGCCCGGCGCGGTGAAAACCCAGCCGTTGGCGCCATGGGCCCAGATGATCGCCCCGGCCAGCGCCGGCACCAGCGAGAGCGCTACCGCTCGCGTGTGGATGCCGAGCACCAGCATGACGCCTCCGGCAGCTTCCGCCGCGAACGTGAGATAGGCCAGCCACGCCGGCAGGCCGATCGAGGAGAAATAGCCCGCCGTGCCATCGAGACCGTAGGTGAGCAGTTTCAGCAAGATGCTGTGGGCCAGGTACATGGCGCCGAGGCTCATGCGCAGCAGCGCCGTGCCGTAGCCCGTCAGTATGTGCTGTTGCATATCGTATCTCCGCATTATAGATGCAAATGCATATAACTGCGCTTGCGCATGGCGTCAAGATAGATGTAATTGCATTTATGTCCAAGAGAGCAAGCCTGCCCCCCACACCCTCCGCCGAAATCACTCGTGCCTGGACCGAACTGATGCGCGCGCAGCGAAGCCTAGTCGCGGCCATGGAGAGCGACCTGCGCATCGCAGGCCAGCCGCCGCTGGGGTGGTACGACGTTCTCTGGGAGCTGGATCGAGCTACTGACGGACGGTTGCGCCCCTACGAGATCGAGGAACGCACACTGCTTGCGCAGTACAATCTCTCCCGCCTGATTGATCGACTTGAAAAGGAGGGGTTGGTCAGGCGGGAGACCTTCGATCAGGATGGCCGTGGCCGCTGGGTGGTGATCACCGAAAAAGGCCGCGCTGTCCGCGCCGACATGTGGAGCGTCTACGGCCGTTCCATACAGGCGCACATCGGTGAAAAGCTTGACAAGGCTGAGGCGGCCACACTGGCAGCGCTCCTTTTTCGGCTGCTGTAAAAACCGAACTTCGGCGTCCGCCTAGAGCCTGTGCCGGAAGGCGGAGTCGGTTTCGAAACAAAGACATGCAAAAGAACAAGGACCTGAAGCGTTGCAAGCGGATCTGGAAGATCGCGACGCGCTTTAGACCACCACTTCCGCTGCGATCGCCTTCAGCGCATCGCGCGCGTCCATAGGGGAAAGCCGCACCTGCAGGCCACGCTGGCCGCCGTTGATGTAGACGCTCGCATGCGCCAATGCCTGCGTCTCGATCGCGGTCGGGACGGTTTTGCGCTGCCCGAAGGGACTGATCCCGCCGACGTGATAGCCGGTCAGCCGTTCCGCGTCGGCCGGCTTCATCATGCTTGCCGACTTGCCGCCGAAGGCCGCGGCCAGCTTCTTCATGCTGACCTCACAGTTGGAGGGTACGATCACGCAGACAGCTCTGCCGTCGACTTCCGCCATCAGGGTCTTGAGCACCCGGTCCGGCGTCTCCCCAAGGGCCGCTGCAGCCTGCAGACCCACCTTCTCGGCCAATGGATCGTAATCATAGGCGTGGACGGTGAACGGTACACCGGCCTTGGCCAGTGCCTGGGTCGCGCGCGTTGTCTTGGACATCTTCGGGCCGTCGGGCTGATTGCTGAACGGGTCCATCGGTCGCATGAGCGTCCCGGGACTGTCAATTGCCACACGCAACCGATCAGCCGGCATCACGCGGCAAAGATGGCGCCAGGGTTCAGGCCCGATGGAAAGAGGGCGCAGTCGTTGCGATCTGGAACGGCTGGGGACCTAAGTCACAACGTGCCGCCATGCTGCGTGCTGCGGTATCGAGCGGCCGCCTCCGTCCTGTTGTGGACGCCCAGCTTGCGAATGATGTTGTGCAGATGAATTTTGACCGTGTGCTCGGAGAGGCCGAATTCTGCGGCAATCAGCTTGTTTTGCAGTCCGCGCGAGACCATTTCCAGGATCTGCAATTCCCGGGCGGTCAGTTCTGCCCTGTCGGTCCGCCGTTGCGCCAGCTGCGAACCGTCGTGGGCGAGGGGAGGCAAGCTGGTGTCGCCAGCGCGCGTCTGAAAGATCGACTCCGGCGGCAGGTATTCGCCGCCATACAACATCAGCCGTATGATCGACAGCCAGACATCGAGCCGCAGGTCCATCGGCAAGACACTGCGGATGAGCGGTGAGTCGACCACAGCGGCAAGCGAGGTTGCCGGGGGCCTGTCATAGGGCTCGATGACCGCGGTGAGCGCGTGTGGGTGGACCCGCATCAGTATCGCCGATGCCGCTTCGGCCTCCCGCATCATCGCGGCGTCGACTAGGATCAGGGCAACGGGGTGGGGGAAAGCCCGGCACGCGGCGCCGACATGCTCCAGCTGCTCGACGACCACCCACGGAAATTCCCGTTCGACGGCATCGATGAGACGCTTCGACACACTTCCCGTGTTTGTCAGGATCAGCATGACCCGCCGGGGCTCAGGCCCGCCCCTAACGCCAGCCGCGCCAACCCCTGCCTCGGCGTAATCGTTTCCGTCCAAAAGCACCATATCCTTCACCCGCGCGACTGGATCGGCCGGCAATTGTCGTTGCCGGCGGAGCGTGCGCACTCATGCACCACCCCGCGAAAACCTTACCGCACGTCGGAAATGACCGCGACGGCACCAAAGGGGGAGTCTTGGGTCGAAGGGCAATATCTATGGAAAGGGCGTGTCAAGTGCGCTCATCCAAACGAACTAGGCTCGGGCCGCATCTACCCCCCAACTAGGGAGCCAAAGCGGATTTTGCGTCCGCTCCAGCTACACCGGCACCGACCATCGGTCCGACAGGAACCGTCGGAAGCGCCGGAATGCCGATCCGGTTAGGTCTGCCATACCACCTTCACCAAAATTGATGAAGCGATAGCGGGATCCTTCCCCTTCTCAATATTTCAATAATTTGCACACTGAACCTTGCAGGCTTGCGGCACGGCGAGCGGTGTCGCCGCTGTCATGCCTTCCCGACTTTACAGGTTGGAGAGATTACATGCTCGCCACGTTCTGGCATTGCTGTAAACCGCTGCGGGCGGGGCTCGTGGTTCTGACGGCCCTTGCCATGGCCGGCATCGGCGCGCCACCTGCAGCCCTCGCAGCCAAGATTGTCCCGCAGACGAAAATCAAGCTGAGCATCGTTCAGTGGATGCCGACCAAAGGTGTCTACGAGAGCTGGGATGCCCTCGGCGGCGAGTTTCAGGTGTCCGGGGAGGGCACGATATCATTGCCCGTCCTTGGCGTCGTGCAGATTGGCGACTTCGATGAAGCCGGGCTCGCAGCCGAAATCGCCACCAAGCTTCAGGCCAAAATCGGCTTGGTCGAGAGGCCGGAAGCGTCGGTGACGATCGTCGAATATCCTCCCATCTATGTGGTGGGCAATGCGGCGGCACCTGGGGAGTACAAGTTTCGTCCGGGGTTGTCCGTTCTCCAGGCGCTGGCAATGGCCGGCGGCGAGTACCGGCCGACGGACGGGCTGATCGGCTCCCGCGGCAAGGCTGAGCTTGGCGGTGAGTTGCGGGAGCTCGACGATTCGATCCTGCGCAGCACGATCAAGCTGGCGCGGCTCGAGGCCGAGATGGCCAACGCGAAGGACTTTCATTTCGACCTGCCGCCGGACAACAACACCGCATTGGTCGCCGCCACCCTCAATCAGGAGAAGCAGATCTTTGCGACGCGTGCTGCCGTTGTCGAACGCCAGTCCCGTTCTTACTCGGAATTGCGCGAACTAATGGCCCAAGAGATCGATACGCTGGAAAAGAAGATCACCGGCAATGACGAGGACATCGATTCCGTCCGGAAGGAACTCACGACGATAAAGCCCATGGTCGAAAAAGGCGTGCTCCTGCCGTCACGGCAGACAGATCTCGAGCGGACGCTGCGAAGCTATCAGGGATCGAGGCTCGACATGGTCACCGCCATCATGAGGGCGCGCCAGAGCATTGCCGAGGCGACGCGCAATCTTGAAGGTCTCGCCGATAACCGCAACGCCGATGTCGCCGCCCAGCTGCAGACGGAAAAGGGGATCCTGAAACAATTGCAGCTGCGGCGTGACACCAGGCAGAAGCTGCTGCTTGGCACCGACCCGCCCGACCTTGCCTCCACTGCCGCCGCGGCACCCACCTACACGGTCTCCCGGCGTGTCGACGGCAAAATCGATGAATTTACTGCGTCCGAGACGACCGAACTGCAGCCGGGTGACGTCGTTCGCGTGTTCCGCCCGGTCGCGAAAGCCGCCGAAGAGACCAGTTCGACGGCGGACGGAACGCACGACGAGCAGGCCAGCCAATGACACGGCCGAAGTCGGATCGAGCTTGGATACCCGCCGGACGAAACCCACGAGAGGGATGGCAGCGATGAAGGGAATCATACTGGCGGGGGGGAGCGGCACGCGCCTCTATCCTCTTACCATCGCGGTGTCGAAGCAGATCCTGCCCATCTACGACAAGCCGATGATCTACTACCCGCTGAGCGTCCTGATGCTCACCGGCATTCGCGACATTCTGATCATCTCGACCCCGCGCGACCTTCCCTGCTTCCAGGCGCTGCTCGGCGACGGCTCCGATTTCGGGCTGAACGTGTCCTATGCCAAGCAACCGCACCCGAATGGGCTGGCCGAGGCCTTCATCATCGGTCGTCAGTTCATCGGGCGGGACAACGTCGCGATGATCCTCGGCGACAACATCTTTTTTGGCCATGGCTTGCCGGACATTTGCCGGCAGGCGGCGGGACGCAATAGCGGCGCCTCGGTCTTCGCCTATCACGTCGACGATCCGGAGCGCTATGGCGTCGTCAGCTTCGACAAGGCGACCGGCAGAGCGATCGCCATCGAGGAGAAGCCAGCGGTTCCGAAGTCGAACTGGGCGGTGACGGGGCTGTATTTCTACGACAACGATGTCGTCGACATCGCCCGCTCGGTCGAGCCGTCCTCACGCGGCGAACTGGAGATCACCACGGTCAACAACATCTATCTTGCCCGCGGCGACTTGAATGTGTGCATGCTCGGGCGCGGCTATGCCTGGCTGGACACGGGCACCTACGACAGCCTGCAGGACGCGTCGTCCTTCGTGCGCACCGTCGAACGGCGTCAGGGCGTCCAGATCGCCTGCCCGGAGGAAATCGCACTCGATAATGGCTGGCTCGGGCCGGAGGAAGTTCGACAGCGCGCCGGGCTGCTGGGCAAGACCGCCTATGCCAACTACCTGCTTCGCCTGGTTGAGGAGCGCGTCGGATGAGCCTCGAAGTCAGGCCGCTGGCACTGGATGGTCTGCTGGAAATCCGGCCGCGAAAATTCGGTGACGACCGCGGCTTCTTTTCCGAAACCTGGAATGCGCGGGAATTCTCAGAGAAGGGCATCGGCCTGCGGTTCATCCAGGACAATCATTCCTATTCCCTCGCGCGCGGCATCTTGCGTGGTCTGCACTATCAGTTGGCGCCCTATGCCCAGGACAAGCTGATCCGGGTGGTTCGCGGCGCAATCTTCGACGTCGCCGTCGATGTCCGCAAGGGCTCTGCGACCTTCGGCAAGTGGTGCGGCATCCGTATCTCTGCGGCCGACTGGAACCAGCTTCTCATGCCGAAGGGCTTCGCGCACGGCTACCTCACCCTCGAGCCGGAAACCGAGGTGATCTACAAGGTCACGAACCCGTATTCGCCGTCCCACGAGCAGACGATCCGCTTCGACGATGAGGATATCGGCATCGAGTGGCCGCTTCCCGCCTCGCAGGTTCAGCTTTCCGAAAAGGACCGCAGCGCCCCGCCGCTGGCGCGGGCGGAACCTTTCGACGAATCGCAGGAGCCGGAGGCATGAGCTTTCCACCCGCCACAGACTTCATCGAGCACGAGTCGGCCACGAAGGCGCCGATTGGAAGCCGGACGATGAACTTCGCGCGCATCGATGCCCGCTGCAGCCTGTCGAACGGGCGAATCCGCGAGAACGCCTGGGGCAGACTGGCTGTCGGTCAATGAAGATCCTTGTGACGGGTACGCACGGTCAATTGGCGACGAGCCTGGTCGAGGTCGCCGCCGGCATGCCCGACATCACCCTAGTCCGCGTCGGACGTCCCGGCTTCGATCTGTCGGATCCCTCGTCGATCCGCCGTGCCATCATCGCCGAGAAGCCCGACATCGTTGTCTCGGCAGCCGCGTACACGGCGGTCGATCGGGCCGAGGACGAACGGGATCAGGCCTATCAGGTCAACGTCGTCGGGGCGGCTTGCGTCGCCGAGGCCGCAGCGACGTTGCGGGTGCCCGTCATCCATGTCTCCACCGATTACGTCTTTTCCGGGGAAGCTTCCCACGCCTACCTGGAGGGCGACGAAGCCGAACCAAAGACGGTCTACGGCTATACCAAGCTCAGGGGCGAGCATGCGGTGGCAAGTGCCAACCCTCGGCACCTCATCCTGCGGACCAGCTGGGTCTACAGTCCCTTTGGCAGCAACTTCGTCAGGACGATGCTGAGACTTGCCGCCGAGCGTCGCGCGATCGCGGTCGTTGCCGACCAGTGGGGCAATCCGACGAGCGCGCTCGACCTCGCAGCCGCCATCCTGCTGGTCGCCACCCATCGCGCCCGAGACCGCTACGGCATCTATCATGTGACCGGGGAGGGTGAGACAAATTGGGCCGGTTTTGCCCGCCATGTTTTTCGCGCCAGTGCCGCTCACGGCGGCCCCAGCGCCGAAGTCAAGGACATTGCGACGGCCGAGTACCGAACCAAAGCCCGACGGCCACTGAATTCGCGCCTCTGCTGCGACAAGTTCGAGCGGACATTTGGCTGGCGCGCACCGCCCTGGCAGGTGAGCACCGAAGAAGTGGTGCGGCGCCTTCTGGAGGTCGATTACCGCAACCAGTCTCAAGGGACGGGCGTCTGATCGAGACGCCCGAGCGACCATGGCATCACAGGAAACCCCGGCGGAAGGGCAGTCCTACTTCCAGATCCTCCGATCGATGGCGATGATCGGCGGCTCATCGGCGGTCAATGTCGGCTTTTCCGTCGTCCGCAACAAGGCAATGGCTGTCCTGCTCGGACCGGCGGGCGTCGGACAGATGGGGCTCTACACGTCGATCGTCGACCTGACCCAGGCGCTTGCCGGGGTCGGGGTTCAGGCCAGCGGCGTTCGCCAGATCGCCGAAGCGGCCGGCACCGGCGACTCCGGCCGGATCGCCCGCACCGCCACCGCCCTTCGTCGAACGTCGATCGCACTCGGGGTGATCGGCGCCCTGCTGCTTGCCGCTTTCGCACGCCCGGTCGCCCACCTGACATTCGGCGACGCCCAGCATACGGTCGGGGTGACGTTGCTCTCGCTCGCCATCTTTTTCCAGCTGATCGCCGGCGGACAGCTCGCGCTGGTGCAGGGAATGCGGGACATTGCCAACCTCGCGTGGATCAACGTGCTGTCGGGATTTTGCGCCACGGTCACCACGATAGCACTTGTGTATTTGTTCGGGTCCGACGGCATCGCGCCCTCGATCGTCGTCTCGGCCTTCGCGATGCTTTTCATCTCGTGGTGGTTCAGCAGACGCCTGCAGGCCGGCCGGCCGGCCATGTCGACACGCAGTCTTGGCGAGGAAATTGCCTCGCTCATGAAACTCGGCTTCGTCTTCATGACGAGCAGTCTGTTGATGTTTGGCGCCTCTTACACCATTCGCCTGATCGTGCTGCACAACGACGGCGTTGCTGCCGCGGGCCTCTATCAGGCGGCCTGGGCATTGGGCGGGCTCTATGCAGGCTTCATCCTGCAGGCGATGGGCGCGGACTTCTATCCGCGCCTGACAGCGATCGCTTCCGACCACGTCGCTTGCAACCGCCTGGTCAACGAACAGACACAGATCAGCCTTCTGCTGGCCGGCCCCGGCGTCATCGCCACGTTGACGCTCGCGCCGCTGGCCATGTGGCTGTTCTATTCCCCCGAGTTCCATCCCGCCGCCGCGATCCTGCGGTGGATCTGCCTCGGCATGATGCTGCGGATCGTTTCGTGGCCCATGGGGTTCATCATGCTGGCAAAGGGCACGCGCGCCATCTTTTTCTGGGCCGAGATTGCCGCAACGGTGGTTCACGTCGGGCTGGCCTGGCTGCTGGTTGCGCATGTCGGGCCGATAGGCGCCGGGATGGCATTCCTCGGCCTGTATGTCTGGCACACCGGCCTCGTCTATGTCGTCGCCCGGTGGCTGACGGATTTTCGCTGGTCCTCCGCCAACTTCAGGCTTGGCGTCATCTTCCTCGCCTCGGCAGGATTCGTGTTTCTGGCGACGCAGATCCTGCCCTCGTGGCAGGCGATGACGCTCGGCGCCCTGGCAACCCTCTTGAGCGGCTGCTACTCGCTGAGGTGCCTGTTCAGTCTGCTGCCGGCAAGCGCTCTGCCGTTGCCGCTCCGCGCCTTCTCACGATCGCCGTGATCAGGTCCGCGGAACCGCTTCAATAGGGAGGTGCGTCAAGGGCCGACAGGGATGGGCTCTGTCCGCCCAGTCTGGGGCGCTGCGATAGCTGCCGGCAATAAGCGGGATTGTGCCTCTAACGCGACTGGCTGGCCTGCAGCGACCGTAGGCCAAGGGTATCGGCCACGTCCTGCAGCGCATCAAGAACCATGAGCACGTCGGCGTCCGTCATCTGCGCGTACAGCGGCAGGATGATCGAGTTCTCCTGCGCCGCCACGCTGCGCGCCAGGGATCCCGCGACGCGATGGGTATGATCGCCCGCGTAGGCGCCCTCGCGGTGAATGGTCATCACGCCGCGCCGGGTGGAGATGCCGCGGTCGAGGAGAAACTGCATCGCATCCCGTTGGTCGAGCCATTGCGGCAAGCGCACACAATAGCTCTGCCAGTTGGTTCGCGCCCACGATGGCTCCACGGGTGCTTCCAAGCCCGCAATCTGGCCGATTCCTTGCTGGTACAGGTCGGCCAGCCGCCGTCGTTCCGAAATGAAGCCCGGCAGACGGCGCAGCTGTATGCGACCGATCGCGGCCTGAAGGTCCGTCATGCGATAATTGTAGCCGAGCTCGGGATAGCTCTCGAAGATCACTTGTTTCGAGCCGTGCCGGACGGTGTCGGGAACGCTCATTCCATGCTGCCGCCAGAGGCGAAACTTTGCGTCAAGTTCCGCGTGGCAGGTGGTCAGCATGCCGCCATCGCCGGTGGTGAGAAGCTTGCGCGGATGGAACGAGAAGCAGGCGATATCGGCGCGTGGCTTGCCGATCCTCTCCCATTGGCCGTCCCACAGGATTTCGCTGCCCGAGGCACAGGCTGCATCCTCCACGACCGGGATCGAGAACCGCTTGCCGATGGCAACGATGTTGGCGAGGTCGCAGGGCATACCCATTTGGTGCACGCATAGGATCGCTTTGGTGCGGGGCGTGATGGCGTCCTCGATCAGGGTCGGGTCGATATTGAAGCCGCCCGCTTCGATGTCGACGAAGACCGGCAGCGCGTCGCAGTAGCGGATGGCGTTGGCCGTGGCGATGAAGGAGTGGCTGACGGTGATGACCTCGTCGCCCGCACCGACGCCAACGGCCCGCAACGCCAGATGAAGCGCCGTCGTGCAATTGGATACGGCACAGGCATGCTGGGCGCCAACGAACGCGGCGAACTCTGATTCGAACGCCTCGACCTCCGGCCCTTGTGTCAGCCATCCAGACAGCACGACCCGTCGGACCGCCTCCGTCTCCTGCTCATCGAGAAGCGGTCTGGCGACCGGAATCTGCACGCCTGTCGGGATCATGCCGCTTCCCCTCCGTCCGCCAGTGCCTTTTCCTGCCGCCACCATGCGACCAGCTCGCGCAAACCGTCTTCCAGCGGCACCTGCGTCCTGAAGCCTAGGCGACGTTCCGCCGTGCTCGTGTCGGCGAGCCTTCGCGTCACCGCGTTGACCTTTCGCGCCGGCTGGAATTGCGGCTCGCAAGTTCCCCCCATGACACGGGACAGCATCCGCGCCAGGTCGCGCAGGCTGGTCTCGCTGCCGCTGGCCACGTTGAAGACCTCGTCCGTCACATCGGACTTTGCCGCCAGGACGTTGGCGCGGGCGATGTCACGGACATGCACGAAATCCATCGTCTGCAGCCCATCGCCGTGGATGACCGGCGGCAGACCGGCCGCGATCCTTTCCATCCAGCGAATCATCACCTCCGTATAGACGCCATAAGCATCCATTCGCGGGCCGTAGACATTGAAGTAGCGCAATGCGACGTAGCGCAAGCCGTACATCTCGGCGAAACTGCGCAGCAGCCCCTCGTTGAAGGTTTTGGCCGCCCCGTAGATGGTGCGGTTGTTGTAGGGGTGGTGGGCTTCCGTCGTCGGAAAGCTCTCGGCAAGGCCGAGCACCGACGCTGACGAGGCCGCGACCACCTTCGACACGCCCGCCTTGACCGCTGCCTCGAGCACGTCGAAGGTGCCGGCCGCCAGCACGTCGAAGGCGAGCCTGGGATCTTCCGCACATTGGGTAATGCGGATGGCGGCCTGATGAAAGACGACATCGACGCCTGCGAACAGTTCCGCCAGCAGCGCTCGGTCGCGAATGTCGCCGTCGACGATCGTCAGCGGGAGCATCGATGCCGCCTGCGCCAGGTTTTCACGGCGGCCGCGAACAAAATTGTCGAGGATCAGGATTTCCCGCGGCCGCTCCATGGCGACGAGATCGGCGATGTGAGAGCCGATCAGACCGGCGCCGCCGGTGATCAGAATCCTTTGGTCTTTCATGGCCTGCTCCCAAAATTCACGGTGTTGCTGCCGTCGAGTCCGAATCCTTCCTCCAGCGCAGGAACCTCGCCGGCACGCCCGCCACGACCGAGAAGGGCTCGACGTCGGTCACGACCACCGCTCCGGCCCCGACGATCGCGCCCTTGCCGATCCGCACACCCGGAAGAATTGTTGCATTCGCCCCGATATCCGCCCATTCGCAGACGCGCACCGGCCGGATTTCCAGATCGGTCGCAATAATGGGCAGGTCGTGCGGAATGCCGGTGTGGGTGGAACCCACAACCTTGGCGCCCGGGCCCCATCCGACATAATCCTCGAGAATGAGATCCCTGGCATCGAGATAGGCCTGCGGGCCAATCCAGACCTTGTTGCCGATGATGCAGGTTCCATCATGGCGCCCCTGAAGATAGGTCTGGGTGTCGATATGGACGCCGTGACCGATCTCAAAGGTCTCGGGGTGTTTGAAAACGGCGCCGCTGCCGACGCGCAGATCGGTGCCGCATCGGCGGGCGAGCGCCCGCCAGATCACCTTGCGCATCAGGCTGTCGACGAAGCCCGTTCCTGCCGAAAATCGCCCGTAGAGTTCTATCAGGCCGGCCGGTCCGTAAATCCCCTTCAACTCTTCGGCCAGTTGATGTTCGTAGGGCGGATCGTTGATCCAGTCGCGCTTGCCGTGCATTGCCTGTACGAGCCTCGGGAGGGATTTGAGATCAACCGACATAGGCATCCTGCCCCACTGCGGAGACGACGCGCGCAATCTCCTTCGCCGACATTTCGGGAAACATGGGAAGTGACAGCATCTCGTGCGCCGCCGCCTCGGATACCGGGAAATCGCCGACCCGATGACCAAGGTCCGCATGCGCCTTCTGCAGATGTGCCGGTATCGGATAGTGCAGGCCGAACTGGATGCCATCGGCCTGAAGTGAACGCTGCACGGTCGCGCGATCCCGGCACCTAACGGCGTAGACGTGATAGACATGACGCCGGTCGGCCCGCTCGACTTGCGGGCGGACGGTGGTCGAGCCGGCGAGCATCGACGAATAGCGAGCGGCATGGTCCCGGCGCGCCTTTGTCCAGGCCTCCAGATGCCTCAACTTGACGCGCAGGATGGCGCCCTGGATGCCATCCATGCGGTAGTTGAACCCCTTCAGCACGTGATGATAGCGTTGCTCCTGGCCCCAGTCGCGGAGCATGCGCATGGTTTTGGCATGTTCGTCGTTGCTGGTGACCACCATGCCGCCCTCGCCACACGCACCGAGGTTCTTGCCCGGATAGAAGCTGAAGCAACCCGATACGCCGAGACTGCCCGCACGGCGCCCCTTGTACTCGGCTCCATGCGCCTGGCACGCGTCCTCGATCACCGCCAAGCCGTGGCGCTCGGCAATGGCATTGATCGGATCCATCTCGGCCATCTGGCCATAGAGATGAACTGGTATGATGGCCTTGGTTTGCGGCGTGATCGCGGCCTCGACCCTGGACGGATCCATCGTCAAAGTGACAGGTTCGACGTCCACGAACACCGGCTTTGCGCCGGTGTAACAGATCGCCGACACGGTCGCGACGAACGTGAGGGGCACGGTTATGACCTCGTCGCCGGGTCCGATGCCGGCGGCAAGCAGCGCCAGGTGCAGGGCACTCGTTCCGGTGTTCACCGCGATCGCGTGCCGTGTCTCGCAATAGTCGGCGAATTCGCGTTCAAAGCGCGCTACCTCGTCGCCCAGCACGTATTGTCCCGAGGCGAGTACATCAAGGACCGCACGGTCGATTTCCTGCTTGATCGAGGCATATTGCGCTTTCAGGTCCAGGAAAGGGATCATGCGATCATCCTTGCCGGCTCGAGTTCCACGACGCGCCCGCGTTGCGCGAGGGATTGGGTCGCGGCTTCCAGGATGCGAACGACGCGCAAGCCCGCAAGCCCGTCCGTGGTAGGCTGGGCATCGCCGTCGATGCACGAAACGAACTGGCGCAGTTCGCGACCGAGCGCTTCGGTCATGTCCAGTTGGGGCGCATACATATCACCGGTGCGATAGCCGACCAGCATCTGGTAGACATCGCCATTGCCGGTCCCGTTCAGCGTGATGCCCTTGTCGTAGACCTTGATCTTTTCGCTCGGCTCCAGGTCGTCATAGACGATCATCTTGCTGCTGCCGCCGATCAGCGTCCGGCGCACCTTGACCGGTGCGAGCCAATTGACGTGGACATGCGCGATCAGCTTGCTTTCAAAAAACAGGTTGAGATAGGCGATGTTTTCCGGCTCGCCGATGACATGGCTCATGCCGGTCGCCGAAACGGCGATCGGCTTTTCCCGCAGCACATAGTCCATGATGGACAGATCGTGCACCGCCAGGTCCCAGACCACGCTGACGTCGTGCTGGAACAGACCGAGGTTCACCCGGACGGAATCGTAGTAATACATGTCGCCGAGACCGTCCTCGACGATCTCACGCATCTTGCGGACCGCACCGGTGTGCACAAAGGTGTGGTCGACGGCAAGCTTGAGGCCGCGGCGGTGGGCCTCGTCGACGAGGCGACGCGCCTCCTCGGACGTCGCGGCCATTGGCTTTTCGACAAAGACGTGCCGGCCGGCCATCAGCGCCTTCATGGCAAGCTTGAAGTGGCTCGAAACCGGCGTGGCGATCGCGACCGCGTCCACGCGGGGGTCGCGCAGAACCTCGTCGATATTGTCGGTGACCGCCACGGTCGGATAGCGAGCCTGCACGGGGGCAAGCCGGTCCTTTTGCAGGTCGCACACATAGACGAGGCGAGCATCGGGGATATCCGCAATGTTGCGAACCAGATTCGGCCCCCAGTACCCATAGCCGATCACAGCAATTCCGATCATACCGTTCTCCTGGAGGAAGGGAGCTCGAGCGGTGCGTCCTTGGCGCGGCCGATCTCCCTCGCCGGGACGCCCGCAACAATCGCATAGTCGGGCACATCCTTGGTCACGACGGCGCCGGCGCCGACTTGCGCCCCCGCGCCGATCGTTACCCCCGCCCGGATCGTGGCGTTGCTGCCGATCGAGGCGCCGCATCTGATGAGTGTCGGGATCACCTGCCAGTCTTGCTCGGACTGCAGGCTTCCATCGGGGTTGACCGCCCGCGGATAGAGGTCGTTGGTAAACATGACGCCGTGGCCGATGAAGACCCCGTCCTCAAGCGTCACCCCCTCGCAAATAAAGGAATGGCTGGAGATCTTGCAGTTTCGGCCGACCACGACATTCTTCTGGATTTCCACGAATGTCCCGACGCGCGAACCGGCGCCGATCGTGCAGCCATAGAGGTTCACCAACTCAGGGTGATGTATGACGACGCCCTCTCCCAGCGTAACGCTAGTTGCAATCATGTCGCGCAGGACCCCACTATCCCAATTGCCCCAGATCTCGAAAGAAATTTCGCGGTATTGATCGTGTCCGAACTGTCTTGTTTGCCGGTTCCGCACCCGATCTCTTTACGATTCAGGAGAGTTCTTTTCGCCAAATCCGTAAAGAAAAAAAACGACGTACGGCCGTGTCCGAAAGGGGTATCGCCGAAATAGCCACGTGCCATCGGCCTGATTTGTCTAACCACTTTGTCCTAGTGGACGCGCGGGAGCCGCTCGGTCAGCCTATGCGGTCTCAACGCGGCCGGCATTTCGCCAGCGCCCCCGACCAGCTCCAACAGGAACGAACGGCATGAAGGTTCTGATTTTCGGACATCGTCTCGAGGTCGGCGGCACCCAGGTCAATGCGATCGAGCTCAGTGCATATCTGCGCGACGCCTGCGGCCATCAGGTCACTTATTTCGCGAGCGCCGGCCCAATGCAGGATCTGCTCGACAATGCCGGCATAACCTTCCGCCCCATACCCGATACGAGGTCGCATCCGTCGGTGGCGCGCATGCGGGTCATCGACGAGATCATACGCTTGGAGCGACCCGACGTCGTCCATGTCTGGGACTGGCCGCAATGGCTGGACGCCTTCCTTGGGATACAGCTGTACCGCAAGGTCCCCGTCGTGGTGACTTGCATGTCGATGGTGGTGCCAAGCCTGTTGCCGAAGAGGGCGCTAACCACCTTCGGAACCCCCGATCTCGTCAGTCAGGCGCGCGCTGCGGGCTTTCGACGCGCGGAATTGATCGTTCCGCCGGTCGATGTGAAATTCAACGCGCCCGACGTGATCGATCCGACCGCGTTCCGCAAGCAATTCGGCATCGCCGAGCAGGATGTGCTGGTGGTCACGGTCAGCCGGCTGACGGACTGGATGAAGTCGGAAAGCATCCGAAGAACGATGGACGCAGTGCGCGCGCTCGGATCGGACACGCGCCTGCGATTTGCGATCGTCGGTGACGGCACCGCCAGGAACGATCTGGAAGAGTACGCCAGGGGGGTGAACGCAGAGCTTGGACGCGATGCCATTCTCTTCTCGGGGGCCTTGCTGGATCCTCGCCCCGGCTATGCCGCCGCGGACATTGTCGTGGGGATGGGCGGATCGGCGATGCGCGGCATGGCCTTCTCCAAGCCGGTGATCGTGGTCGGCGAACATGGCTTTTCAGATCTTTTCGCGCCGGAAACGGAAGAATTCTTCACCTTCAACGGCATGTACGGCCTTGGCGACGGAAATCCCAGCAACGATCATCTCATCGCCGCGTTGAAGCGTCTGCTGGACTCATCGCAGGACAGGCGGTCGCTTGGCGATTTTGCCCGCCAATATGTCGAACGGCACTACTCCATCGACACGATCGGGCAAAGGTTGAACGAGCTCCTGGAGACGGCGGCAACGTCTCCGGTACGCTTTCGTCATGCCGTTCACGACGCCGTCCGAACAGCCTCGCTTGCGGTCGCGGGGCGGCTGACGCGAAGGCATCGATCACAACAGCACTGACCCGTGGCTCGGCAGGCGCTGCAAGGCGAAAGTGAAGTACCCCACAAGACAATCCCGGCGCCGTCCGGCCCGCCCCACAAACCAAAACCCGCCGAAAAAATCGACGGGTTTCTCAGCGGTGCAAGTGGCGCAACGCGGCCCGCTTCAGGTAGGATTGGGGGCGCTCAATGCGCGCCGGACATGTCGCCCAGCACTTCCTTGGAGGCGACGGTGGAGTCCGCATTCAGCTTGTAAACCATCGGAACGCCGGTCGCGAGGTTGAGGTTCAGCACCTGCTCCTTGGTCAGCCGGTCGAGAACCATGACGAGGGCGCGTAGCGAGTTGCCGTGGGCCGCGACAAGCACTTTCTCGCCCCGCAGCACCCGCGGCAGGATATCCGTCAGGTAATAGGGCCAGACACGCGCGCCGGTGTCGCGCAGGCTTTCGCCGCCCGGGGGCGGAACGTCGTAGGAGCGGCGCCAGACATGCACCTGTTCTTCGCCCCACTTGGCGCGCGCATCGTCCTTGTTCAGGCCGGAAAGATCGCCGTAGTCGCGCTCGTTCAGGGCCTGGTCGCGGATCGTCTCAAGATCCGGCTGGCCGACATTGTCGAGAACCATCTGGCAGGTCCGCTGCGCCCGGATGAGGTCGGAGGTGAAGGCGATGTCGAACTTGATGCCGTAGTCGGCGAGCGCCTTGCCACCGGCATTGGCCTCCTCGACGCCTAGCGGGGTCAGGTCCGGATCGCGCCAGCCGGTGAAGAGGTTTTTCAGGTTCCATTCGCTCTGGCCGTGACGAACAAGGACAAGGGTTCCGCTCATAAGGTCTTCGCTCCTCGAGGAAGTTGGATGTCAGTTGAGCCCGAGCACGTCGAGCATGGAATAAAGGCCGGGTTTCTTGTCGCGCGCCCAGAGTGCGGCCTTCACCGCACCGCGAGCAAAGATGGACCGATCGGCGGCGCTGTGCGACAGCGTCACCAGTTCACCCTCGCCGGCCAGCATCACCGAATGATCGCCGACGACCGAACCGCCGCGCAGGGTGGCAAAGCCGATCGTTCCGGCGACGCGTGGGCCGGTATGCCCGTCCCGAACGCGCACCGCATTCTCGGCCAGCGCGATCCCGCGTCCGCGGGCGGCGCCTTCGCCAAGCAGAAGCGCGGTCCCGGAAGGGGCATCGACCTTGTGGCGGTGGTGCATCTCGACGATCTCGATGTCCCAATCGGCAGCGTCCAGGGCGCGTGCAGCCTGTTCAGTAAGAACGCCGAGCAGATTGACGCCGAGGCTCATGTTGCCGGACTTGACGATGCGGGCGTGGCGCGCCGCAGCGGCGATCTTCACGTCGTCCTCCATCGAGCACCCCGTGGTGCCGATCACGTGGACGATCCGGGCCTGCGCCGCAAGGCCGGCAAACTCGATGGTCGCGGCGGGCGCGGTGAAGTCGAGCACGCCCTCCGCCTCCACGAAGGCCTCAAGCGGCTTGTCCGTCACGGTGACGCCTATCGGGCCAAGGCCGGCCAGTTCACCCGCATCCTTGCCGACGAAGGGTGAGCCGGGCCGCTCGACCGCTGCGAAAAGCGTCGCTCCGCCCATCGCGTGGATGGTCCGGATGAGCGTCTGGCCCATGCGGCCGCCAGCCCCGACCACCACCAGCTTCATGTCCCTTGCCGTCATTCGCCCGCTTTCCTTTCGGCTTCCTGGAGAGAGGCGCCCGGTGCCTGCAGGTTGTGGAGCCGAGCGTAGAGACCGTCGGTACGGGCGGCAAGCACGTCATGCGAGCCTTCCTCGACGACCCTCCCGTCCGACATGACGACGATCTTGTCAGCGTTGACGATCGTCGACAGGCGATGGGCGATGACGACGACGGTGCGCCCGCTCATGGCATGCTCGAGCGCCTTCTGCACGGCCTTTTCCGACTCCGTGTCGAGTGCCGAGGTCGCCTCGTCCAGAAGCAGGATCGGCGCGTTGCGCACCAGTGCACGGGCGATCGAAAGCCGTTGACGCTGCCCCCCCGAGAGGGTGGCGCCATTTTCACCCACGGGGGTCTCGTAGCCTTGCGGCTGCTCGAGGATGAAATCGTGGGCATAGGCGAGCCGCGCCGCCTCCTCGATTTCGGCATCGGTTGCGTCTGCGCGGCCGTAGCGGATGTTGTCCCTTATCGTGCCTTCAAAAAGGTACGGCTGCTGCGAGACATAGGCGACGTTGTTTCGCAGCGATTGTTTCTCGATGTGGGCAATATCCTGCCCGTCGATCAGAACCTGTCCTTGCGCCGGATCCCAGAAGCGCGGAATGAGGTTGATCACTGTCGACTTTCCGGCGCCGGAAGGGCCGACGAGGGCGGTGGTCTTGCCGCCTTCCGCAACAAAGCTGACTTCCTTTAGGATCGGCTTGCTGTTGGCATAGGAGAACGACACCCCCCTGAACTCGATCTGCGCCTTGCCCACTTGTAGCGGTTCGGCACCCGGGCGGTCGCGCTGGTGTGGCTCGATATCAAGGATTTCGTAGATCATCCGCGCATTGACGACGGCACGCTCCAGCGAAATCTGCAGGCGGGCAAGGCGGCGCGCGGGGTCGTAGGCCATCAGAAGCGCGGCGATGAAGGCGAAAAGGGCCCCTGGCAGGACGCCGCCGTAGATGGCCTGATAGGCGGAGTAGCCGAGGACGCTGGCAATGGCGACGCCGGCAAAGGTTTCCGTCATCGGAGCCGTGCGCTCGGAAAGTCTGGCAATCCGGTTGGACCGCTTTTCCGCCTGGTCGATGATCTTCTCGACCTTTGCCCGCAGCTGCTCCTCCATCGTGAAGGCCTTGACGATGGTGATGCCCTGGATCGTTTCCTGTATGGCGCCGAGGACGTGACTGTTGATCAGGACCGATTCGCGCGTCGCGAACTTCAACCGCTTGGAAATGTAGCGCAGGCCCAACAGAAGCGGCGGCGCGACAAGGAAGACGATCCCCGTCAGAAGCGCGTCCTTCGAAATCATCACCCCGATCAGCGCGATGAGGGTCAGGAAGTCGCGGGCGATCGACGTCACGGTCATGTTCAGAACGTCGCGAATGCCGTTGATGTTCTGGTTGATCTGCGCGGCAAGGCGCGCGGAGCGGGCTTCGCTGAAGAAGTCGACGCTCAACGTCATCAGGTGCGAATAGAGCCTGCGCTGGTAGCGCGCGACGATGCTGTTGCCGATCTTGGAAAGCGCCACGGCCTGCCCGTAGGTGGCGAAGCCACGCAGGATGAAGGCAAGCAGGATGGCGCCGCAAATCCAGGCGACGAGATCCGCGCGCCGGTTGGCGAACGCCTCGTTGACGACCGCCTCCATGATCCAGGCCGTGAATGCGGTCGATCCGGCGACGACGGCGAGACAAAAGATCGCGAGCAGATAGCCGCGAATATGGTCTCGCCCGTTTTCGGCGATGACGCGCTTGAGGACGCTCGTGATCGTTTCGGCACTGAGGTGACGATCGGTGCGGCTCTTGTCGCTCAATAAACCAACTTTCCTGCAGCTCTACCCGGTGCCTGCCGACACAAGGGCCTTGGCGCGCTCTATAGTGTGTCCCGGCCCGTTTGGCGAGTCTGCTCTGTGTTGAAAGCGGCCGGCCTATTTTTGCCAGCGCCGCCCTTCGGTGGCGACGCCGAAGCGATCGGGCATGCGGGCGAATGCCGCAAGGCCGGCAAGCGCAGCCATCGGGTGCGTGACGACATAGGTCGGAATCGAGCGGAGCAATTCGTTGTGGGGGGCCTTGTCCTCGAAGGCGGTGCGGAATTCCGGCCGGTGCAGCGCCGGCAGGATTTTTTGCGAGATGCCGCCGGCGAGATAGACGCCGCCCTTGGCCATGAAGATCATCGCCATGTCTCCAGCGACACGTCCGAGATAGGTGGAAAAGAGCGAAACGGTCTCGACCGCTGCGTCGTCGCTTCCGGCAAGGGCCGCCGAGGTGACAGCTGCTGGCGTTTCGAGCGGCGCTTCCCGCCCATCGGCTGCGTTGATCGCGTGGTAGATGTTCATAATGCCGCGACCGCAGAGCACCTGCTCGGCGGACATGCGCCCTTCGATCGGCTCAAGGAAGGGCCAGATCTGGTAATCACGCTCCGTGCGCGGCCCAATGTCGACATGCCCGCCTTCGCCCGGAACAGGAATCCATGTGCGCTGGGCGTGGATGAGACCGGCAACGCCAAGGCCCGTCCCGGGTCCGAGGACGGCGCGGGAGGCGGAATAGTATTCCTTTCCACCGCCGATCTGTTCCCGATCGCTGTCCGAAAGCGAGGCGACCGCCAGGGCCTGCGCCTCGAAATCGTTGACAAGCAGCACATCTTCGAAGCCCAGATTGGCGATCATGTCGCGCGGGCGGACGACCCAGTCACAATTGGTCAGCGGCACCTCGTCGCCCTGGATCGGCCCGGCAAGCGCAAGGATCGCCGAGCGCGGCTGGATCGAGGTCGTATCGAGGATGCAGCGCTGCAAAGCGTCATCGATGGTGTCGAACTGCGCGGTCTGGATGACCGGGAACTCCCGCGGCGCGGCAAAGGCGTCGATCAGCAGCGCGAAGCGCGCATTGGTGCCGCCGATGTCGCCGATCAGGATCGGAAAGGGGAGGGCGATCTCGCCGTCGTTCGCCTTTGCCATTGGGTCTTGCGCCTCTCGTTCAGTTTCGTCTCGAAGATCTTTTCGGCCCGCAAGCTTGCGCCGCCATTGTCAGATGCCGGTTGAAACCAGCATCTCGGCAGTAGCATGGTTCAATGCCATTGGTATGTCATAGACGATTGCAAGCCGCATCAGGGCTTTCACGTCGACATCGTGCGGCATCGCCGTCAGCGGATCGACGAAGAAGATCAGCATGTCCACCTCGCCCGTGGCGATCAGCGCGCCGATCTGCTGGTCGCCACCGAGCGGACCGCTTTTCAATCGGTTGACATCGAGGTCAGGGCAGGCGTCGAGCACCCGGCCGCCGGTCGTGCCGGTGGCGAAGATCCGGCACTGGCGTAGTGCCGCTTCGTTGCGGCGGACAAACTCCGCCATGGCGTCCTTCTTCTCGTCATGCGCGATCAGGGCGATGGTTTTCGGAAGAGACATGGACGGCCTCGCTCAGGGCGGTATCGGCAAATCTAAATCGATTTGACGACTTTATACCGGACCGCTTGGCCCCTGAGAAGTCCGGCGCTGAGGGTGTCGCATGGCCTCTATTGCAGCGATGGCCGCGGCAGGGGCACGGGGATGAGACCGGCCGGCTCGGCCGCCGCGTCGGCGGCGATCACGGCGGCAATGCTGTTGTCGGGCGCTTCTTGTCCGCTGAAGGCCAGTGCAGATCCGCCGCCATAGGTAACCTCCTGCTCCGACGCAGGCGCCGCCCCGGCAAGAACGACGGCACACGCCTTCGGAAGGTCGGACAATGTCGTGACGCGCGGCTTGACCGGCTTCTCGTCCTTTTTCGGTTTCGGCTTGGCCCAGGGTTCGTCGGTGAACCACCAGGCGAGCGACTTGTCACAGCCGTCGCCGGTCGGCACCGCTGCCTGTGGCTTGCAGCCGGCAGCACCTGCAGGGCACTTGATGCGAATGTGGAAGTGCTCGTCATGGCCGTAGACCGGTCGCACCTTGCCGAGCAGCGAGCGGTCTCCCTGCCAGGTATCGCAGAGCTTCTTCTTGATCGCCGGATTGACGAAGACGCGCTCGACTTGCGGATAGCTCGCCGCCTTCATGACGAGCCGGGCGTGCGTGGAGGTCCAGCGGCGCGAATCGACCGTCAGGAACTTGCTCTTGTCGAGCATGGAGGTGAAGGGCAGTTCGTCGCGCTCCTGCGCCGAAAGCCGCCGATCGGGCATTGGCGTGAACCAGATATCGGCATCGAGACCGATCTGATGCGAGGCATGGCCCGACAGCATCGGCCCGCCGCGCGGCTGCGAGATATCGCCCAGCAGCAGCCCCGGCCAGCCGAGCTTCTGCGCGTCCTGCGAGAACCGTTCAAGAAGCGCGATCATCTGGGGATGGCCCCAACGCCGGTTGCGCGACAGCCGCATCGCCTGCCAGCCCGGTCCGTCCGCCGGGATCGCCACGGCGCCGGCAATGCAGCCCTTGGCGTAGGAGCCGTAGGACGCGGTTTCCATTTGGGCCGGCAGACGCTTGGCCCCGAACAGTTCCTTGGCCGGGCGGTCTTCGGCATGGAGCGGCGCGGCAATCGCCGAAAGCAGGGCTACGGCGAGACCGGCACGGAAAAGGAGCGGCTTGAACATGGAAGACATTTGATGGCCCAGAATCGGTCGTGACTATAGTTCTTTGCGAAGTAGCACAGCGCGCTTTCGCGTGAATGGATTTTTGACTGTGGCAGGGGGCCGCAAAAAATTGCCGCTTTGATGGCGGCGTGCCCGGAATTTGACTAATCTTTCCGGCAAGGGGCATAGGCAACAGACAAGAAGGGGCTTGGCATGCAGTTCGGACCACGCTGGTTTTACTCAGGCTTGATCGTTGCGGCAGCGGCCGCCTCCCTGCTTGCCCCTGCACGGGCCGAGGATGCCGTCCCGCAATGGCGCCATGGGATTTCGACCGTCGGCGAGCTGAAATACCAGCCCGGCTTTGCCCATTTCGACTACATCAACCCGAAGGCGCTGAAGGGCGGGACCCTCAAGCTCTCGAACGACGGCACCTTCGACACGTTCAATCCGCTGCTCGCCAAGGGTGAGACCGCTGTCGGCATCGGCCTCGTCTTCGACACGCTGATGAAGTCCTCCGAAGACGAGGTAACCACCTCCTACGGCCTGCTTGCCGAAGGCGTATCCTACCCGGACGACATTTCGTCTGCGACCTTCCGCCTGCGTCCCGAGGCGAAATGGGCCGATGGCCAGCCGGTGACCCCCGAGGACGTGATCTTCTCCTTCGAGAAGGTCATCGAGCACAGTCCGCTCTTCACCAACTACTACAAGCACGTCACGTCGGCCGAAAAGACGGGCGAGCGCGACGTCACCTTCCACTTCGACGAAACGAACAACAGCGAGCTGCCGCAGATCCTCGGCCAGTTTCAGGTCGTTCCCAAGCACTGGTGGGAGGGCAAGGACGCCTCCGGCAAGCAGCGTGATATCTCCAAGACGACGCTCGAACCGGTGATGGGTTCCGGTCCCTACAAGATCGCCTCCTTTTCGCCGGGATCGGCGATCCGCTACGAATTGCGCGACGACTATTGGGCCAAGGACCTGAACGTCAATGTCGGCCAGAACAATTTCGGCCGGATCGAATATTCCTTCTTCGGCGACCGCAACGTCGAGTTCGAAGCCTTCCGCGCCGGCAATGTCGATTACTGGTTCGAGAACCAGGCGAGCCGCTGGGCGACCGGCTATGATTTTCCCGCCGTTAAGGACGGCCGGGTGAAGCGCGAGGAGATACCCAATCCCTACCGCGCCACGGGCATCATGCAGGCCATGGTGCCGAACATGCGCAAGGAGATGTTTCAGGACGAACGCGTTCGCGAGGCGCTGAACTATGCATTCGATTTCGAGGAACTGAACAAGACGGTCTTTTATGGCCAGTACAAGCGGGTCAACAGTTATTTCTTCGGAACCGAGCTTGCCTCCTCGGGCCTGCCGGAAGGCAAGGAACTGGGGATCCTCAACGAATTGAAGGACAAGGTGCCGCCGAGTGTCTTCACCGAGCCCTATGAAAATCCGGTCGGCGGCGACCCCGGCAAGGCGCGCGAGAACCTGCGCAAGGCGGTCGCGCTGATGAAGGATGCGGGCTACGTGCTGAAGGGCAACCGGATGGTCAAGGCGGATACGGGAGAGCCGCTTTCCTTCGAGATCCTGCTGTCGAGCCCGACGCTGGAACGCGTGGCCGTCCCCTATACGAACAATCTCAAGCGGATCGGCATCGATGCGCGCGTGCGCACCGTCGATCCCGCGCAGTACACGAACCGCCTGCGCTCCTTCGACTACGACATGACCTGGTACGTCTGGGGGCAGACGCTGCATCCGGGCAACGAACAGGGCGATTACTGGGGCTCCTCTTCGGTTTCACGGGAGGGGTCGCGCAACTATGCGGGTATCGGCGATCCGGCGATCGACGCGCTGATCGACCGCGTCATCTTCGCCAAGGATCGCGAAGAACTCGTGGCGGCGACGCGGGCGATGGACCGGGTGCTGCTCGCCCATCACTATGTGGTGCCGATGTACTACCGCATGGCGGCGCCGATCGCCTATTGGGACCGGATCACCCACCCCGCCGAACTGCCGACCTATGGCCTCGGTTTTCCCGACGTCTGGTGGTCGACCGAGGTGAAGGCGGAATGAGAGCTTGCTTTGGAACGGAGCCGCAATCCAAATTGCGGGAAACACGAATCACCGCCACGGCGGTACAACGCATCGGGAACCGGCGGATTGAAAGCTGACAGGGCGACAGACGGCGGCATGGCGCCCGCGTTAAAGCGGAGGCCCGGCTGATGGGTGCCTATATCCTTCGCCGGCTGCTTTTGATGATCCCGACGATCGTCGGCATCATGGCAATCTCCTTCATCGTCGTGCAGTTCGCGCCCGGCGGACCGGTCGAGCAGGTGATCTCCGATCTCACCAGCCAGAGCGGCGGCGATCGGCTGTCCGGTTCCGGTGATATGCTGCAGGATTTTTCGCAGGACGCGTCTTCCGGCTACCGCGGTGCGCGCGGCCTCGATCCCGAATTCATCGCCAAGCTGGAAAAGCAGTTCGGCTTCGACAAGCCGCCGCTCGAGCGTTTCCTGACGATGATGGGCAACTACCTGCGCTTTGACTTCGGCGAGAGCTTCTTCCGCAACACCTCCGTCGTCGACCTGATCAAGGAGAAGATGCCCGTCTCGATCTCGCTCGGCATCTGGATCCTGATCCTCTCCTACGCGATCTCGATCCCGCTCGGCATCAGGAAGGCGGTTTCCGACGGCTCGACGTTCGACGTCTGGACCTCGGGCGTCATCGTCGTCGGCTATGCGGTGCCGAGCTTCCTGTTCGGCATTCTCCTGATCGTCGTCTTCGCCGGCGGCTCGTTCTTCGACTGGTTCCCCTTGCGCGGCATCGTCTCGGACGATTTCTGGCAGTTGCCGTGGTGGCAGAAGCCGCTCGACTATCTGTGGCACATGACGCTGCCGATCATCACGCTGCTGCTTTCGGCCTTCGCCACGACGACGCTTTTGACGAAGAACTCCTTCATCGACGAGATCAAGAAGCAGTACGTCGTCACCGCCCGCGCGAAAGGGCTGACGGAGCGCCAGGTGCTCTACGGCCATGTCTTCCGCAACGCGATGCTGATCATCATCGCCGGCTTTCCCGGCGCCTTCATCTCGGCCTTTTTCACCGGATCGCTGCTGATCGAGTACATCTTCTCGCTCGATGGCCTTGGCCGTCTCGGCTACGACGCGGTCGTCCGCCGAGATTACCCGATCGTCTTTGCGACGCTCTACATCTTTTCGCTGATGGGCCTGTTCGTCAGCTTGCTGTCCGACCTGATCTATACCTGGGTCGATCCGCGCATCGACTTCGAGCGGAGGGACGTCTGATGGCCGTCCTGCCCGATGCCCGCTCGATGCCCACCAGTGCGCCGCCGAAAGGGTTGCTGTCTCCGACCAACCGCCGGCGCTGGGAGAACTTCAAGGCCAACCGGCGCGGCTACTGGTCGCTCTGGATCTTTCTCGTCCTGTTCGGCCTCAGTCTCTCCGCCGAGTTCATCGCCAACGACCGGCCGGTCGTCGCCTCCTACAAGGGCGAAATCCTCTTTCCCGTTCTGGTGAACTATCCGGAGGAAAAGTTCGGCGGGTTCCTGGCCGAGACGGACTACAAGTCGGACTTCATCCGCGACGAGATCGAGGCGAACGGCTGGATGATCTGGCCGCCGATCCGCTATTCCTATCGCAGCACCAACTCCAACATCCCCCATTCGGCCCCGACGAAACCGTTCTGGCTGATGAGCAAGGAGGAGCGCTGCTCCGGCTACCCGATGGGGCAGGACGATCCCGGCTGCATCGTCGGCAACCTGAACTGGCTCGGCACCGACGACCAGGCGCGCGACGTGCTGGCGCGCACGATCTACGGCTTCCGCATCTCCGTCCTGTTCGGGCTGGCGCTGACGATCGCATCGGCGATCGTCGGTGTCTCGGCCGGTGCGGTGCAGGGCTATTTCGGCGGCTGGACCGATCTTCTGATGCAGCGCTTCATCGAGATCTGGTCGTCGATGCCGGTGCTCTACATTCTTTTGATCATCTCGGCGATCCTGCCGCCCGGCTTCTGGATCCTGCTGTCGATCATGCTGCTGTTCTCCTGGGTCGGCTTCGTCGGCGTCGTGCGTGCGGAGTTCCTCCGGGCGCGCAACTTCGAATACGTCAACGCCGCCCGCGCGCTCGGCGTCGGCAACGGCACGATCATGGTGCGCCACCTGCTGCCGAACGCTATGGTGGCCACGCTGACCTTCCTGCCCTTCATCCTGTCGGGATCGATCACCACCCTGACCTCGCTTGATTTCCTCGGCTTCGGCATGCCGCCCGGCTCGCCATCGCTTGGCGAACTGATCGCGCAGGGCAAGCAGAACCTGCAGGCGCCCTGGCTGGGGCTGACCGCCTTCGCCGTCATGTCGCTAATGCTGTCGCTCCTGATCTTTGTCGGTGAAGCGACACGCGACGCCTTCGACCCGAGGAAGACCTTCCGTTGAGCGCCGCCATGACCGAAGAGAACCACGATCCGATCCTCAGCGTGAAGGACCTGTCAGTCGCCTTCCACCAGGGCGGCAAGACGTCGGTTGCCGTCGATCGCGTCTCCTTCGAGATCGGGCGCGGCGAGGTGGTCGCGCTCGTCGGCGAATCCGGCTCGGGAAAGTCGGTGACGGCGAACTCGATCCTGAAACTCCTGCCCTATCCGGCGGCGAGCCACCCGTCCGGGACGGTGATCTTCAAGGGGCGCGATCTGATGAACGCGCCGGATCCCGTGCTGCGCGAGGTTCGCGGCAACGACATCACGATGATCTTCCAGGAGCCGATGACGTCGCTCAATCCGCTCCATTCGATCGAGCGGCAGATCGGGGAAATTCTCGAGCTGCACCAGGACATGAAGGGAGCGCAGGCGCGGACCCGAACGCTCGAACTCCTGAACCAGGTCGGCATCCGCGAGCCTGAAAAGCGGCTGTCTGCCTATCCGCACGAGCTTTCCGGCGGTCAGCGCCAGCGCGTCATGATCGCCATGGCGCTCGCGAACCGGCCGGAGCTTCTAATTGCGGACGAGCCGACGACGGCGCTGGACGTCACCGTTCAGGCGCAGATCCTCGAGCTCCTGAAGAAGCTCAAGGACGAGCACGGCATGTCGATGCTGTTCATCACCCACGACCTCGGCATCGTGCGCAAGTTCGCCGACCGCGTCTGCGTGATGACGGGCGGAAAGATCGTCGAGGCCGGGCCGGTCGAGGCGATCTTCACCAATCCGCAGCACGACTACACCCGCCACCTGCTGGCCTCCGAGCCGCGGGGCGCGCCGCTGCCGCCGGACGAGACCAAGCCGGTCATCATGGCGGCGGACGACATCAAGGTCTGGTTTCCGATCAAGGCCGGCTTCATGCGCAAGGTCGTGGACCATGTGAAGGCGGTCGACGGCATCGACCTGACGCTGAAGGCCGGCCACACGCTCGGCGTCGTCGGTGAATCGGGCTCCGGCAAGACGACGCTGGGGCTGGCGCTGACGCGGATGATCGCGTCGAAGGGCAGGATCGCCTTCGTCGGCAAGGACATCGCCAACTACTCGTTCAAAGAGATGCGGCCGCTCAGGAACCGCATGCAGATCGTCTTCCAGGACCCCTACGGCTCGCTGTCGCCGCGCATGTCGGTGGCCGATATCGTGGCCGAGGGGCTGGAGATCCACGAGCCGAAACTGTCGGCCGACGAGCGCGACCGCCGGGTTGCGTCGGCGCTGGAGGAAACGGGGCTCGATCCCGCCACCCGCTGGCGCTATCCGCACGAATTTTCCGGCGGCCAGCGCCAGCGCATCGCCATTGCCCGCGCCATGGTGCTGAAGCCGCAGTTCGTCATGCTGGACGAGCCGACCTCGGCGCTCGACATGAGCGTCCAGGCGCAGGTCGTCGATCTCCTGCGAGACCTGCAGGCCAAGCACAACCTCGCCTATCTTTTCATCAGCCACGACCTGAAGGTCGTGCGCGCGCTTGCCAACGACATCATCGTCATGCGGGCAGGTAAGGTGGTCGAGAAGGGGCCGGCGGCACGGATCATCGCAGCACCGGAGATGCCCTATACCAAAGCCCTGATGGCCGCCGCCTTTGACCTGGCGGCGGTAAAATCAGATGTTATCCGCCAATAGCCGATTCCCCGATATACAGCAGGTTTGAACGTGCAGAAGAACAGCCCCGTCATCATCGATTTGAAGTTCGATCGCCAAGAGGTTGCCACCGCGTTGAAAGGAGCCTTCGCCGACCGGGATGTGATCGATCTCGCCCATCCGGCGAACAAGGCCCGCGACCTGTCGGGTATCGATTATGCGGTGGTCTGGAAGCCTGGCGCCGACCTGTTTTCACGGGCAAACGATCTCAAGGCGGTCTTCTCGGGCGGAGCCGGGGTGGACCATGTCATGACGTTGCCGGGCCTGCCGGAGGTGCCTGTCGTGCGCTTCGTCGACCCGACGCTGACGACGCGCATGAGCGAGTGGGTCGTGCTGCAGTGCCTGCTGCATCTGCGCCAGTTCAAGGCCTACGAGGCGCTGAACGCCAAGCGCATCTGGCGCGAGCTCGCCCAGCCCGAGGCGAAAGAGGTCACGGTCGGGATCATGGGGCTCGGCGTACTCGGATCCGATGCCGCGGCGAAGCTGCGCACCATGGGTTTCGACGTCATCGGCTGGTCGCGCCGCAAGAAGGAGATCGAGGGCATCGAAACCTTCGATGCCGCCGGGCTGGACGCCTTCCTTGCACGGACGGATATCCTTGTTGGTCTTCTGCCATTGACGGCGGACACGCGCGGCTTCTTCGACGCCGGCCTCTTCGCCAAGCTGCGCCGCGAGGGGGCCCTCGGCGGGCCGATCTTTGTCAATGCCGGTCGCGGCGGCAGCCAGGTCGAGGCAGACATTCTGTCAGCGCTCGACAATGGCACACTCGCGGGCGCTTCGCTCGACGTCTTCGAGCAGGAGCCGCTGCCGCTCGAAAGCCGGCTTTGGACGCACGAAAAGGTATTCGTCACCCCGCACGCCGCCGCGGCCTCTGACGTCAAGGCGCTGTTTGCCCATGTCGAGCAGCAGATATCGCGTCTGGAAAGCGGCAAGCCGCTGCAGCATGTCGTCGATCGCTCCGCCGGCTACTGATCCGGCAATGGCCTCAGGGCCGGCGATAACCGGTCGGCTGCTCATAGAGCCAGCCGATCCGCTCGATCGCGGCCTCAAGGCCCTCCCGGGCGACGCTCATCGTGTGGCCGTTGGCATGGACGATCGTTTCCGGATCTTCCATGATCGCAACGTGGCCCTTCCAGAACACGAGATCGCCACGCCGCAGTGCGCTGCGGTCGATGGCGGTGCCGAGGCCGTTCGCCTGCATGTCCGAATCGCGGGGGGCCTTTTGGCCGGTCATCATCATGGCGAGCTGGACGAGACCGGAACAGTCGATGCCGAAACCGCTGCGGCCGCCCCAGAGATAGGGCGTTTCCAGGAATCGCAGGGCGACGGACACGTAGTCATCCGCAATCGGTTGGCCGGTTGGGGCGCAATGGTTCGCCACGACCGACTGGCCGCCCTCCAGCGTGAAATAGCGCGTGCCCCGGGTTTCGCTTTCCCCGACGACCGATATCCGGCTGCCGAGCGACAGGGGAAAGGCCGGCGGCGTCCGCAGATCCGCGCCGGTATAGGCAAAGGTGCGCGGAACGGCGACGACGTGGGTTGCAGCCTTGCCGTTCTCGGTAAGAGCCGCTTCCGGCAGGTAGCCGACATAGCCGTCGAAGTCTGCTTTGATCCAGGCCCAGCCCTCAGCGCGATCCAGGACGTTCACGGTTTCTCCAAACAAGAGCTCCGTATCGATGCCGGCCGTCAGGTCCGGCCGCGGACGAAGGCCGATAACGGAAGCGGAGACCCGTGCCGGCGTGCCGGCGGTATAGCGAGGGGCGTCGACGGTTTCGCGCAGCGCATCCTCGGCAAGATCGGGGCGATAGGCGTTCAGGCGGCGGTCGGGCAAAGCATTCATGGCGGTCTCACGGTGTCAGCGCCCGACCCTGACCGATGATCAGGTCGCCGAGCTTTTCCAGATAGAGCGCGCCATTGATGGTGCGCTTGATGACAACATTACGGCGGTCGCGCTCGTCGCGCTCCCTGGTCACCAGCCCGAGGTCGCCCATCGTGTCGAGCGCCCGCGTGATCACCGGTTTCGTCACGCCGAGCCTGGCGGCAAGTCCGCGCACCGTGTGGGGCGGCGGCACGAGGTAGATCTCGAGCAGGATCGCAAGCTGGCGCAGGCTCAGGTCCCTTCCGTCAAGCCGTACCTGCTGCAGCGACACGGTGTGCCAGAGGCCGAGCGCCTGCGAGGCCGTCAGATCCAGCACGACAATCTCCGACAAGATCAAGATAGGGCAGTTTCGTTACGCTATCGTATCGATGCGGAGATGGAAAGTATGTCACGACACGGTATCGGCCGCGTGGCCAGACACCGGTTTTCCGCGCGACCTTGGGCCCATTGATTAGCTGGCTACCGACTTCATGTGCTGGTAGAGCGCCCGTATCCCTTGCGCTTCGCCGCCGACCGGCGAATGCGGCCGTTCGGCCGGCGCCCAGCCATAAATGTCGAAATGCGCCCAGCCCTTCGTCCGCGTGACGAAGCGCTTCAGGAACAGGGCGGCCGTGATCGACCCGGCCATGCCGCCTGCCGGCGCGTTGGTCAGGTCGGCGATGCGGGCCGAGATGTCCTTGTCGTAGCCCATGTAGAGCGGCATGCGCCATAGCGGGTCGTCGACGGACAGGCTCGCCTCGCGCAGGTCGTCTGCCAGATCCTCGTCGTCGGTGAAGAACGGCGGAAGATCGGGGCCGAGCGCGACGCGTGCGGCACCGGTCAGCGTCGCCATGTCGATCAGAAGGTCGGGCTCGTCCTCATCGGCAAGGGCCAGCGCATCGGCGAGGATCAGCCGGCCCTCGGCATCGGTGTTGTCGATCTGCACCGTCAGGCCCTTGCGGCTGCGGTAGATATCGCCCGGCCGGAACGCGTTGGAGGAAATCGAATTCTCCACGACCGGCACCAGGACACGAAGGTCGATCTTGAGTTTGGCGTCCATGATCATCAGCGCCAGCCCCATGACGTTGGCCGCCCCGCCCATGTCCTTCTTCATCAGCAGCATCGAGGCGGACGGCTTGATGTCGAGCCCGCCGGTGTCGAAGCACACGCCCTTGCCGACCAGCGTCACCTTGCGATGGCCCTTCTTGCCCCAGCGCATTTCCAGCAGGCGAGGTGCCTCGGCGGCAGCGCGGCCGACCGTGTGGATCAGGGGAAAATTTTCTTTCAAGAGGTCGTCGCCACGGATCACCGAGACCTTCGCCTTGTAGTGCGCGCCGAGCGCCCGGAAAGCGTCTTCCAGCGCGTCCGGCCCCATGTCGTTGGTCGGCATGTTGATCAGGTCGCGAGCGAGGAAGACGCCGGCGAGCTGGCGCTTGATGTCAGCGGCATCCGCGTCTGCCGGAATGAGAAGCGTGGGCGCGTCATTCGTCGCCGTCCGGTAGCGTTCGAAGCGGTAGCTGCCGAGCCCGTAGCCGAGCGAGAGGCGGTTTGCCGTCAGCGGCGCGGTTTCGATATGCCAGTCGCCGGCCGGGAGCGTACGCGCAAGCTTGCCGGTGAGGAATGGTGCGTCTGACGGTGATTTGCCGAGGCCGAACAGGGCGCCACCGAGGTGACCGTCATCCGTCGGGATCAGCAGCAGCGACCCAGGTTCCGCCTTGAAACCCGCTTTCTTGGCCCAGTCCAGCGCGATCGGTTCGATCGTGCCCGTTTCGATATGGGCAGGGGTGATCGCGAAGATCGGAAGCGTCTTGCCGCCACGCGTGTTGAACGGGGAGGGGCGATCGATGAACTGGTAGGGGGCCATTGCAGAGCCTTTGCGGTGCTGTCCGGGAATCAGCGAATTAACGGTCTGTTAGGGTTAACAGATTATTGCTGGCGTGAGGATTGCGGCGTGAGTCCCTCATTCGTCGCAAGTGATGCACTGGGGAAAATTCATGCTCTGCTCCGCGCACGCAAATTCGTCTTGCCGAAAATTGCTTCTGCTGGCCGCGACTGCACTTCTGACGGCGACGCTTGCAGGCTGCGCCGGCGGCGGGCGTGATGACCTGAAGACGGGATCCATTCCCAAGCTATCGAAACCCGTCACCGATATGAACGCGACCGAGCTCAGCCGCGCAGCGGAAAGCGTCGGAAAGGCCTACGAGAAAAACCCGAAGGATCGGCAGGCGGGTCTGAATTACGCAAACCTGCTTCGCATGACCGGCCGCAACGATCAGGCGCTTGCCGTGATGCAGCAGGTGGCGATCTTCCATCCGACCGATCGCGAAGTCCTTGCCGCCTACGGGAAGTCGCAAGCTGCGGCGGGCCGGCTCGAGCAAGCACTGGGCACCATTCAGCGGGCGCAGACCCCCGACCGTCCGGACTGGCGGCTGAAATCGGCGGAAGGCGCGATCCTCGATCAGCTGGGTCGCCCGTCCGACGCCCGTACCCGCTACCGCGAGGCACTTGACCTGCAGCCGAACGAGCCGTCCGTCCTCTCCAATCTCGGCATGTCCTACGTACTCGCGCGCGATCTGCGCACCGCCGAGACCTATCTGCGCTCGGCCGCGCAGCAGCCGGGCGCCGAATCCAGCGTCCGACAAAACCTTGCCCTCACCATCGGCCTGCAGGGCCGCTTTGCCGAGGCGGAGCAGATCGCCCGGCAGGAGCTCAGCGCCGAGCAGGCTGAAGCGAACGTCGCCTATCTGCGGGGCATGCTCTCGCAGCAGAACGCCTGGAAACAGCTCTCGAAGGACGAGCAGGGCAACACGAACTGACGTCTGCTCTGTGAGCGAACATCCGTGCGAATGCCGACGCTTGTCAGGGCGGAGGATGCTTTGCGCGAGTTCGCCGCCGCCCCACCGCTCTCCCAATGAACCGAAAAATGTCGGCCGAAGACCGCGGCGAGATCAGAACGAGTCCGCTACCTGGATGCCGGCGGGGCCGAGGATCACGGCGATCAGCACCGGCAGGAAAAAGAGAATCATCGGCACCGTCAGCTTGGGCGGCAGGGCGGCGGCCTTCTTCTCGGCCTCGTTCATGCGCGTATCCCGGCTTTCCTGCGCCAGCACGCGCAGCGCCTGGGCGATCGGCGTGCCGTAGCGCTCGGCCTGGATCAGCGCCTGCATGACCGCCTTGACGATGTCGAGTCCAGTGCGGGTGCCGAGGTTTTCATAGGCCACCCGGCGATCCTGCAGGAAGGAAAGCTCCGCCGTCGTCAGCACCAGCTCTTCTGCCAGTTCGGCCGAGGCGACAGCCATTTCATCGGCCACGCGGCGCAGCGCCACCTCCATCGAAATTCCCGACTCGACGCAGATCAACAGCAAGTCCAGCGCGTCGGGCCAGGCGCGCCGGATCGAAAGCTGCCGTTTGGAAACACGGTTCGAAATGTAGATGTTCGGCGCGTAGAAACCGAGATAGGCGATGCCGATGGAGGCCAGGATGCGGATCGACATCGGCTTGTCGCCAAGATAGCCGAGATAGAAGATGTAGAAGGCACCGACGGCGAAGAACACGAACGGCAGGACGAAACGCGCGAAGAGGAAGATGTTGAGCGCGTTCTGCGATCGATAGCCCGCCTGACGCAGCTTGTTCATCGTGCCGGCGTCCACCAGTGCTTCGCGCAGGTTCAGTTTGTCGACGATCTGGCGCACGGAAGTGTTGTTCCGGGCCCGCAGCGAGCCCTTTCCCTGCAACTCGGCGTTCAGCCGCGCGCGCTCGCGCGCCCGGATCTGGTCCCGCTCAAGCGCGACCGTCTTCATCCGCTTATTGAGATCGCCACCCTCGAAATAGGGGGCTGCGAGCGTGTAGAAGGTCGCCAGCACCGCGATCGCGACGAAAGCGGGCAACAGGATATCGGGGTTTGTAAGCGTGCTGGCCAGTTCCGACATTGCGCCGTTCCCTCTCAGATATCGAAGTTGATCATGTTGCGCATCACCATGACACCGATCGACATCCAGACCGCCGAGGCGCCGAGAATGAGGTGGCCGCGCGGATCGGTGAAGAGGACTATCATGTAGGCGGGCGACGAGAGGTAGACGAGCAGCATGACGATCAGGGGCAGCGCGCCGATGATGGCAGCGGACGCCTTCGCCTCCATCGACATGGCGCTGATCTTGGCTTTCATCTTGCGCCGCTCGCGCAGGACACGGGAAAGATTGCTGAGGGCTTCCGAGAGATTGCCGCCAGCCTGGCTCTGGATGGCGATGACGATGGAGAAAAAGTTGACCTCTTGCAGCGGGATGTAATTGAACATGCGCGCGCAGGCTTCCGGCACGCTCAGTCCCATCTGCTGTGATTCGATGACGCGACGGAACTCCGACTTGACCGGCTCCTGACCCTCCGCGGCGATCAGGCGCAGGGCATCGGTGAGCGGCAAGCCGGACTTGATCGAACGCACCATGACGTCCAGCGAATTGGGAAACTCCTCGAGGAACCTGTTCATGCGTCGCTTCACCATGAAGCTCAACGCCCAGCGCGGAAAGCCGAGACCGGCGATGACAAAGACGCCAACGGCGATGAGGAGCGGCGCCCCGGCAATGATCGACGCGACCATCATGAAGAAGCCGAAGGCCGCACCCATGACCGTGAACCGCATCGGTGTCACGGAGAGCCCCGCCTGAGAAAGTTTGGCCTTGAGATTGGGCGAGGTCTTCTTGTGCCGTTCCTGCTGCTTCTTTTCGAGCTCCTTCAGCGAATCCTGCACCGATTTGCGGCGCTTCGTCATCTCCTGCATGCGCTCGCGCGCAGCCTTGACCTTGTTCTGGTCGGTTTCGGCAGCCTTCACCCGGTTGACGCGGCTTTCGGATTTCTTTTCGGTCTCGATGCGCGAAAACAGCACGCCGTATCCGAGGGCGCCGGCCGCCAGGGCGGCCAGGGCGATGATCGCGACGACGATGATATCCAGTCCGAACATCTCAAGCCTCGGCTATTCCGGTTTTTCCATCATGTCGAGCGTTGCCGCCAGACGCCGTTCCTCGTTGAAATAGCGCGCGCGGTCCCAGAAATGTGGTTTGCCGATACCGGTTCCGACATGACGGCCGATGATGCGGCCGTTAGCGTCCTCTCCCTCGATCTCGAAGCGCATCAGGTCCTGGGTGACGATCACGTCGCCTTCCATGCCGACCACTTCGGTGATGTGGGTGATGCGACGTGAACCATCGCGCAGGCGTGACGCCTGAATAATGACGTCGATCGAGCCGGCAATGATCTCGCGGACGGTCTTGGCCGGCAACGTAAAGCCGCCCATGGCGATCATTGATTCCATGCGGCTCAGGCATTCGCGGGGGGAGTTGGCGTGGATCGTGCCCATCGATCCGTCGTGACCGGTGTTCATGGCCTGCAGCAGGTCGAACACCTCGGGACCACGAACTTCGCCGACGATGATGCGTTCGGGCCGCATGCGCAGGCAGTTCTTGATGAGGTCGCGCATGGTGATCTCGCCCTCGCCCTCGATGTTCGGCGGGCGGGTTTCGAGGCGAACCACGTGCGGCTGCTGCAATTGCAGTTCGGCGGAGTCTTCGCAGGTGATGACGCGCTCGTCGGTATCGATGTAACGCGTCATGCAGTTGAGCAGCGTCGTCTTCCCCGAGCCGGTACCGCCGGAGATGACGAGATTGCAGCGCACGCGGCCAATGATCTGCAGGATCGTCGACCCTTCCGAGGTGATCGAGCCAAAGCGCACCAGCTGGTCGAGTGTCAGTTTGTCCTTCTTGAACTTGCGGATGGTGAGTGCGGTGCCGTCGATGGCGAGCGGGGGGGCAATGACGTTCACGCGCGAGCCGTCGGGCAGGCGGGCGTCGCAGATCGGGCTTGATTCGTCGACCCGGCGGCCGACCTGGCTGACAATGCGCTGGCAAATGGACAGCAACTGGGCATTGTCGCGGAAGCGGATTTCCGATTCCTCCACCTTGCCGCCAACCTCGATGTAGGTCTTGCCGGCGCCGTTGACCATGATGTCGGCGATGTCGTCGCGCGCCAGCAGCGGCTCCAGCGGGCCGTAGCCGAGAACGTCGTTGCAGATGTCGTCGAGCAGTTCCTCCTGCTCGGAAATCGACATCGCAAAGTTCTTGATCGTGATGATGTCATTGACGATGTCGCGAATTTCCTCGCGCGCACTCTCCGTGTCGAGCTTGGCGAGTTGCGACAGGTCGATCGTATCGATCAGGGCGGAGAAGACCTGCGATTTGGTGTCGTAATAGTCTTCTGTGCGCGGTGAGCGCTTGCGGCCGATCGGTGAGGGCTGGTGCGGCGCCGGCGGGGGTGTCGTTTCGCGAACGGGTTCAGCCACGGCGATAGCGGCCGTGCGCTCGACAGGGGCAGGCGCCGGCGCGGCCTGCGGCGGATGGCCACTTGGGCCACCACTCTTTCCAAAGCCTTCGTTTCCGCGTCTACCGAACATACTGCTTCATCCAGTTCTCAAAGCCCTGGCAGGGCGTCATTTGCGGCCGAGCATGCCCAGCACTTTGCCGAGCCCGCCCTTTTTGGGCTTCTTCACCGTCGCCCGTCCCGTCACGATGTGCGCAATCTGCGAGAAGGTTTCCGCCGCCGGCGACTTCTTGTCCATTTCGGCGATCATGCGGCCACTGTTGGCGGCCGTGCCAAACAGCTGGGCATCGAAGGGGATGATCGCGATCGGCTGGACTTCGAGCGGATCGCAGAACTCGTTGGGGGCGATCTCAGGTCGTTTCGGCAAGCCCACCTGGTTGAGAACCAGGTGAGGGGGGCGATCGTTCGGCCGCAGCTTCTTCAAAGCATCGAACATGTTCTTGGCGTTGCGCAGGTTCGCGAGGTCCGGCACGGCGGTCACGATCACCTCGTCGACCTCGCCGAGAAGCGTGCGGGTCCACTCCGACCATGCATGTGGCACGTCGAGCACGTTGACCGGGGCGCTTCGCTGGAGAACCTCGATCATCGGCTGGAACGAACCGCGTTCGAGATCGTAGGCGCGGTCGAGCATCGAGGGTGCCGCAAGCAGGGACAGGTGCTCGGAGCACTTCGACAGCAATCGATCGAGGAAGACCTCGTCCAGCCGCTCGGGCGTGTAGACGGCCTCGGCCATCCCCTGCGCCGGATCCTGGTCGAAATTGATGTTGGCCGTGCCAAAGGGCAGGTCCAGGTCGGCCAGCACCACTTCCGTCGAGAACAGGCTGGAGATGCCCCAGGCGCAATTGTGCGCGATCGTCGACGATCCGACCCCGCCCTTGGCGCCAATAAAGGCGACCGTGCGGCCGAGCGGCTCGGCTTCGGGATCGATGAAGATCGAGGCGACGGCGTTCAGGACATCGGCCATAGATACCGGCGCGACCAGATACTCGGAGACGCCGTTGCGGATCAGCTCGCGGTAGAGCGCAATATCGTTGTGATGGCCGACGATCACCACCTTCGTGCTCGGATCGCACACTTCGGCGAGCGGCGCGAGCTCAGCCATCAGCGCGGACGGTTCGGTCGACGTTTCGATGACAATGAGGTTTGGCGTCGGGGCGGAGGCGAACATGTTGGCGGCCGCCGGGATACTGCCGCTGTTGATGCGCAGGCTTACCTTGGCCATGCGGCGGTCGCTTGCGCAGCGCTCCATTGTCTGCAGCATGCCCTCGCTCTCGCAGAACGCATGGATCGAAATGCGTGGCAGCGGCCGCAGATGATCGAGTTGGCCGGTGTGCCCGCCGTCCTCGAGGAAGACGTCGGCGGGTTCGTGCGCCTCAATGCCGTATTCGATACTCGTCATCTCTCAAGTCCCATCCTTGACCGTCAGGCCGCTCTGGCGTCCGTTAGAATCTCGTGCCGTCCTCGCGGTAATCCTGGATCGCAGTTGCGCGGCGCTCTGCGTCGATCGGCGTCATGCCGCGCGGTCCGACGAGATCCATCGGATTGGCAATCTGTGCGGCGAGATTGGCCTGGGTCGCGCAGCCGAAATTGTAGTACTGCCGGTTTTCCATGGTGTTCAGCGTCAGATCTTCTGGCCACTGACCGCAGGGGTTCGTCTTGGCCGTGGTCGAGACGAAGGCGAGCCGGATCGGGGCGGCGTCGCCCTGGCCGGCGGCCCCATAGCTGGTCTGGATGATCCGCTTGCTCGGCACGCCCTCCGCGACGAGGGTCGCGCGGATTTCCTTGCGCAGAGCGGCGGCGGCGCCGGCGTTCAATGATCCTTGCGGTACCATGATCTGCACTGTCCCGTTCGACTTCGACGCATAGTTCTGGGCAAAGCCGCGGATGTTGTCGCGCATGGAGAGTGTCAGTGACCGATCGCCCGATGCGACGGGAACATCCAGGGTGTGTTCGGCTTCCGTCAGCACGATCGGGTGCCGGGTGCGATAGTCGTCGGGGATCGAAGCGGTTGTCGTAACGTCGCGGTTGGCGCAGCTTGCAAGCAGCGCGGCCGAAAGAACGAGTACTGCCGGAACGGCGCGGTTGAGCGGCATTGGGCGGAGCCTTTCGAGCGGACCCTTTAAGCGAATGCGTGCGGTCATGTCCGTTCCCCGATCACTTGTAGATGAAGCCGACGGCGCCGGCATAGTTTCCGACCGGCACCCCAGCCTCCTTGCGGCCGTAGATCTGGTTGACCCGGCCGAGGAAGAAGCTCGCGGCGTCGTTCGTCGGGTTGAAGTTGTCGTCCGGTCGGTTCAGCACGCTGCGTGCGACCGGGCGAACGAGGTAGGGGGTGGCGATGATCACCATTTCGGTCTCGTTGCGCACGAAGTCCTTGGAGCGGAAGAGGGTACCGAAGATCGGGATCTTGGAGAGACCCGGGAAGCCCGACATCGCCTGGCGGATGTCGTCCTTGACGAGGCCGGCGATCACGATCGAGCCGCCGGAGGGCAGTTCGACGCTGGTGGAAGCCTGGCGGCGGCGGATGCTGAGCGCGGTCGCACCGGGAATGCCCTTCTGGCCGATCAGCGAAGCCGAGCCCTCGAAGGTCGGCTCCGAAACTTCGGTATCGACCCGCAGGCTGATGCGGCCGGCCGACAGCACGACCGGCTTGAAGTTCAGCCGGATGCCGTATTCCACGGTGTCGTAGTCGCGGCTGACTTCGGTCTCCCTGGTCTCTTCGTTGGTCTTGATTCCCTGCTCGCTGAGCAGGCGGAACTCGCCGCCGACATAGAAGTTCGCCGCCTCGCCGGAAATGGCCGTGAGGCTCGGTTCTGCGAGTGTGCGCATGACGCCCGCCTGTTCCATGGCGTTGAGATAGCTGGCAATCGCTGTCCCACCGACCGTTCCCGAAAGCGCCGCATTGGTGGCCCAGTCGACCGAACCGCCGAGATTGGTGGGGTTGCGGAAGGAGATACCGCCGTCGTTGCCCAGGACGGAGCCGTTGAAGCCCAATTGTTTCAGGACCTGGCGGCTGACTTCGGCGACCGTGATCTTGAGCGTGACTTGGTCCTCGCCGTCGATCTTGAGCATGTTGACGACCTGCGAGCGTTGCCGGTCTTCGCCGAAGATCGCCGCGTCACCGTTGTTGCCCTGTGCGGTTACGGTTCGCGTCGTCGCTTCACCGCCTGTCAGGAAGATGTCCGCCAGGCGAGCGGCCTGCAGCGCATCCTGAGGCGTGCGCACGGTCCCGGTGAGAACGATGTTATCGGAGATGATCTCGACGGAGATGTCGGAGTCGGGAATGAACCGGCGCAGGTGCTCCTGAAGTCCGGCGATGTCGCGTTCGACGGCAAGCTCGAGGCTGATGATCTCTTCGCCGTTCGGCCCGAAGATGAAAACGTTCGTCTGGCCGACCTCCTTGCCGAAGATATAGATGCGGCGAGAGGTCCGGGTGACGGCGTCGGCCTTCATCGGATCGGCGACGAGGATGTCGTGTGCGTCGGTTGGCAGGTCCACGACGATTGCCTTGTTGAGCCCGAGCTTCAGCGATTTGCGCGCGCCCGGACCGGCATTGGTGATGCGAACGAGCGAGGTCGAAGCCGCCTGCGCCAGGTCAACCGCGCTGCCGCCCGTCACCACCGCTCCGGGCATCCCGGAGAAGGCGAGGCAGAAGGTCATCCCGCCGGCGACAGAAGCTCGAAATCTCTTTCCGAATCCACGCACGTTGCGCTCCTGCTTCATTGGTTGGCACCGGGCGAGTTCGATTTGACGATCTCGCCGGATTTGATGACCTGGATGATCGGCGCGCCGTCACCACCACTCAAAAGATAGTCAGCGGCCTCGGTATCCTGCTCCTGCGCATCGGCTACGCTTCGCAGTGCCAGCTGCAGCCGTTCGGCCATCTGCTGGGCGACCGTGATTACCTTGGCCTGGTCGGGCGTCAGCTCGAGCGTCGCCGTCGTGCCGACGACGGTCTTTGAGCCGTCGTCCTTCTCTTCGATCTGCTGGTCGATCGCCAGCACCCGCACATTGCTCAGGATGGTCTCGGTGATCTTCATCTCGGCGTCCCCCGGACGGACCATGATGACGTCGACCCGGTCGTTCGGCAGGATGAAGCCGCCAGCACCGGTTGCAACGGAGATCTCGGTCGAGACGGCGCGCTTGCCGGCAGGAAGCAACGACGACATGATCTTGCTGCTCGAATCGGCAACCTTCTCCTGCCGGATCGGTTCGCCCTTGAAGATCGGCATGCGCACGACCGCGCCCTCGAGTTTCTCCACCGCGTCGGGCCGGTTCTGGTCGGTAATGAAGCCCTCGGCGACGCCGGTTTGCGGCCAGGCGCTCCAGCCGAACGAATCGGCGTTCAGCCGCGAGCCGACCGGAAGGCTTTGGGTTGCGACCAGGACGTTGACGGTTGGTTCGCGCTCGACCACCGGCTCGCTTTGAACCACGGACTTGCCGCGGGTGAGCTGCAGCGCGAGATAGCCCGCGCCGCCCGCCGAAAGGACGGCCACTGCCAGTATGATGATTCGCGCCGGTTTCATGGTTGGCCCCTGGACGTGCGGAGATGCGTAACGTCACCTTAACCATCAATTGGTGTATTTATGGTTAATGAGTTGCTTAGGAGTTTGGTTAACAGATCGTTTCTGGCGAGCGTCTGCCAGGGAATTGCGCATTGCTAACGCAATTTCTGAGGGAGGAAATCCCGTCTACGCCCACGCAACTGACGCCAGGTACCTGAGCCGATATGGCTGGACGAACGGCAGTCGTGCCGCGGTACGCCAGCGTCTCAATGGAAGTTGGCCAGTGCGGCTTGCATGAGTGGCGAAGACGGATAGGCGAAAAAGGCCGCAATGCCGATTGCAATGCCGTAGGGTACCTTTTTGGCCGTCAGGAGATGGTTCGGCAGGGGCAGGCCGGAAGCCATGATTGCGCTGGCGTGGCCACGAAGTGACAGGATTGCGAGCGTGAGAATGCCACCGAAAAACGAAACATAGACGAGGTACGCCACGAGCGACGGCGTCAGGCCGAACCATATGGCGCTCGCCGAAAGAAGCTTTGCATCGCCGCCGCCCATAACGCCGATGGCGAAGAGCGCGAAGCAAGAGGCGAACACGATCAGGCCGGCGAGCAGATGGAATCCAATCTGCGGCATGGCCAAGCCTGCAAGTGGTGCCACGACGATGAAACTGGCCAGCAGGATCGCGGAGACGCGATTCGGGATGGTCATGGTAAAGAAGTCAGAGAAGGCAGCGATCGCCAGGCACAGCGGAAAGACGACAAAGATGGCTGCTTCGGTCATATGACATGCTCCCCTTTGCGGCCAACTCTAGCGCGTGAGCGTTAAGGTTTTCCAAAGTAAGCCATCGGTGCTGATCGTGCTTGGCTCAGGGAAAAAAGGACCGCCTCCCAGGAAGGCGGTCCTTTTTGATTATGCGACTGTCGCGTCGGGCCGCCCCAGGGCGGGCGCCGTCGCTTAGCTCTGCGACTCGGTCATCGTGGTCGCGAGGAAGTTGAACTGATTGTTCAGCGCGCCACCGAGAGCGTTGGCGCCGAAGATCAGGGCAACGGAGATGAGGGCTGCGATCAGGCCGTATTCGATGGCGGTCGCGCCGGATTCGTCCTTCAGGAAGCGAGCGAAAATCTTGGTCATGGGAACTCTCCTAACTCCACAAGTGTTGGGTTCAGCACGTCCGACAACTGTTTGCCGTTGTTCGGATGACTGCAACCTACAGGCGCCGCATTGCCACCTGCTTAAGGAAGGCGGTTACCGGAGCGTTAATGCAGACTGTCAGAAATCGTGGTAAACAAAGACCTCAAGGAACCTTGCTCGTCGGAGCCAGCTGTAGGGGATGGGATCGCGCACTACCTGCCCTTCTATTGCCGGGCGGGAACTGCTGCGCGGTTAAGGCTTCGTTCACCATTCGCGGCGATGCTTACGCGAGCGACAGCTATAGGGTATTCGGGATGGAAACCGCCAGGACACTTGCCACCTCCAGGGCCATGCGCCTGGTCATCGGCATTTTGCTTTCACAGGCATGTCTTGCCATCGGCGCCGCCCGTGCCGAGGACACTGACATGCTGCGGGTCTATATGGACCACGCGCGCGTGCTTAAGCTCGACCGCCCGGTCAGCAAGGTCATCGTCGGCAACGCCGATGTCGCCGACGCGACCGTGGCCGATGCCAAGACGATTGTTCTGACGGGGCGCAATTTCGGGACAACCAATCTCGTCCTTCTCGATGCCGACGGCAACGCGATCGTCGACGAGCGCATCCTCGTTTCGATCGATGAGGGCAATACGGTCCGGGTGTTCCGCCAGACGGAGCGCTCGGTACTCTCCTGTACTCCGATTTGCGAGCAACACGCGCAGCGCATTGCCAGTCCGTCTCCCTGACGCGGTCCCTGCCGGCAGCCCAGCATCGCGGAACGGCTGAAAAATTGCGGCTCTCTGCAATGCGCCGACCGCGCGCGAAAGTGAGCCCGCTAGAAGCCCGGCTCCGCTTACGAAAAATAAACAATCGATGACTTAAATTGCCGAAGCTGTTCTGCCGTTGCGCCATGAGGTCGACGGCACGGCGATGCGTGGATCGAAGCATCCGGTGTCCATCGATGATGGACCGGCGATGCGGGCGTAGGGTGTGTCGCAACCATGCTGACAATCGGCAAGCGGACAAGCAGGAAATCCGGGTCCTTCAGGCGCGTCCTCGGCGATCGCCGGGGTGCGACTGCTTTGGAGTTCGCGATTCTGGCGCCCATATTCCTTGGCGTGGTGTTTGCGATCATCGAAACCTGTGTCGCCTATGTTGCCGAGCAGGTCCTGCTCAACGCCAACGACGCGATGGCGCGCAGAATCCGCATGGGCGAGATCACCTTCAACACGGGACGCCCGACAGACAAGACGAAGGAGCAGTTTCGCGCGCTGTTTTGCGACGAACTGGTCGTCCTCCTTTCCTGCACGCCCGAGGAGGCAATGATAGCGTCACGCCTGCACGTCGACGTGCGCAGCGTCACGTCGTTCAATGAGCCGACGACCATTCCAAGCTCTCTCCCTAACAATTTCACACCTGGTGGGAAGTCATCGATCAACATCGTGCGTTCCTATTACACCTGGCCCGTCATTGTTGATTACCTGCGGCTGGTAACGTTTCACAGGCCGGAAGCGCAGCGGTCTTCGATCAACCAGCAACTATTGGTCGCTACGGCTGTGTTCAGGAACGAGGACTACAAATGACGGTACGTGGCAACGGGCGGACGCATTTCCTTGCCGACATGATCGCAACGTTGCGTCGCCTCCTGTCGGCGCGGGAGGGAGTGGGTGCGGTCGAGTTCGCGATCCTCGTCCCCCTGCTGCTCGTCGCCTATATCGGCGCCTACGAAACGTCGGTTGCAATGTCGTTCCTCAACAAGGTCGGCCGAGCCTCGGCAACGATTTCCGATTTTCTGACCCAGGGCGAAACCGTTTCGGTGGAGAAGGACATGCAGGGGGCGGCGACGGACATAGCCCTCAACGTGATTGCTCCCTTCACAAGCGAGGATTTCGAGATCAAGATTACCGGGGTTCAGGTGGACGACGCTGGCACCGCCACGGTCGCCTGGTATTGGCAGAATGCTGCGGCCACCGGCAGCACACCCGCCAAGGGCGATCCGTTTGCGCTGGCTGCAGACATGAGAATGAGCAAGTCGTTCTACGTCCAGACCCAACTGTCGATGAAATACGAATACCTGCTCTTTCTCCGCGAGATCGCCTGGCGTCTGGAAGACCCGACATTCCGCCGAACCAGCCTCAGCCGCGTTCGCAAAGGCGACACGATTTCCTGTACGATGGCCGCGGGTGCCGTCACACAATGGCCCGGTTGCGTGAAGAACTGATTCTTCTTGAGCGAACGGCGTCTTCTGTGTCATTTCGACGGCTGTTCGCTGCTCCGGCCCGGGGTGGCGGGCGCACTGTTCCGATTTCGGCAGGTGGCGGATGGCCAGAGCGTTTCTATTCGTACTCGATTCCTTCGGCATTGGCGGGGCGCCGGACGCTGCCGCCTTCGGTGATGACGGCGCCAATACGCTCGGACATATCGCCGAGTTCTGCGCCGCCGGCGCTGCCGATCGGGCCGGTCTGCGCCACGGTCCGCTGAAGCTTCCGAATATGTCGACTCTCGGCCTGCTGCACGCCGCGCGCGCCGCGACCGGTCGCTTTCCGGCCGGCATGGACGTACCCGAACGCGTGTTCGGTCACCACGGGGCAGCGACCGAGGTCTCGCGCGGCAAGGACACACCGTCGGGCCACTGGGAGATAGCCGGGACCCCGGTCATGTTCGATTGGGGCTACTTTCCCTCCGAAGGCGACGCCTTTTCCCCCGAACTGGTCGCCGCCGTCTGCGAGCTCGGCAAGGTTCCGGGCATTCTCGGTAACTGCCATGCGTCCGGAACCGAGATCATCGCCCGGTGCGGCGACGAGCACATCCGAACCGGCAAGCCGATCTGCTATACCTCGACCGATTCCGTCTTCCAAGTCGCGGCGCACGAGACCCATTTCGGGCTCGACCGGCTCCTGTCGTTCTGCCAGACCGTGCGGATCATTCTCGACGAATGGCCCGGCGGCAGGATCGGCCGGGTGATCGCGCGTCCGTTCACAGGCGAGACGCCGGCGACTTTCACGCGGACCGGCAACCGGCGCGACTATTCGGTTTCGCCGCCGGAGCCGACGCTGCTGGATCGCCTGACCGAGGCAGGACGCACCGTTCACGCCATCGGCAAGATCGGCGACATCTTCGCGCACAAGGGGATCGGCCGACTGTCGAAGGCGGACGGCAACCGGGCGCTTTTCGAGGCGACGCTGCGGGCCATGGACGAGGCGAAGGACGGCGACCTCGTCTTCGCCAATTTCGTCGACTTCGACATGCTCTACGGCCATCGCCGCGACGTGGCCGGGTATGCTGCGGCGCTTGAGGCGTTCGACCGGCTCCTGCCGGAGGTCGATCGCAAGATGCGTCCCGGCGACCTCCTCGTTCTCACCGCCGATCACGGCTGTGATCCGACCTGGCGCGGCACCGATCACACGCGTGAGCGGGTACCGATCCTGACCTTCGGTCCGGGCATCCGGTCCCGCCTGATGGAGACCCGTACGACCTTCGCCGACATCGGACAAACGATTGCAAAGCACCTGGGTCTCACACCCGGCCCTTACGGAAAGAGCTTTTTGTGATCGGGCACCTGAAGAAGGTAGAACTGCACTGTCATCTCGAAGGGGCCGCGCCACCGGTGCTGGCGCAGGCACAGGCCAACAAATACGGGGTAGACACCCGCGATTTTCTGCGCGACGGCGCGTATGTCTGGCATGATTTCACGAGCTTTCTTGGCGCCTATGATGCGGTCGCAAGCCTGTTTCGCACCGAGGCCGACTACGCATTGCTGACCGAGACCTATCTCGGCTCACTCGCTGCGGCGGGGACCGTCTACAGCGAGATCTTCGTCTCTCCCGACCATGGCGAGGCGGTCGGGCTGGGCGCTGACGGATACATTGCCGGCATCAGCCGAGGCATCGAGGCAGCGAGGATTCGCACCGGGATCGAGTGCCGAATGGTCGTCATCGGCCTCAGGCACAAGGGGCCGGAGCGGGTCGAATGGGCGGCGCGCTATGCCGCGAACTGCCGCAATCCGCTCGTCACCGGTTTCAACATGGCGGGTGAGGAGCGCGTCGGACGAGTTGCCGATTACGCCCGCGCCTTCGACATCGCGCGAGATGCCGGTCTCGGAATCACCATCCACGCCGGCGAGCTTTGCGGCGCTTTTAGCGTGCGCGACGCACTCGACCATGTCCGTCCCAGCCGCATCGGCCATGGTGTGCGGGCGATCGAGGACCCGGCACTCGTGGATCGGCTGGCGGACGAAGGTATCGTGCTCGAAGTCTGCCCGGGGTCAAACGTCGCGCTCGGCGTGTTCCCGGATTTTGCCAGCCATCCGCTTCGCCGGCTTCATGCCGCAGGCGTCAAAGTCACGCTCAACTCGGACGACCCGCCATTCTTCCAAACCTCGCTCCAGCGCGAATACGCCGTTGCCAGCGAGGCCATGGGATTCACCGCGGCGGAGACTGATGAAATGACTCGGACCGCCATCGACGCCGCCTTCGTCGACGAGGCGACGCGGGCAGCGCTCCTTGAGCGCCTCTGACGCCGCCAACGACGTTTCGCTCGATCGGGGATGAGCCGTCGTAGACTACGCCCGTCCCTTGCGGGCGAGGGCGTTATCGTGGAAAAAGGGGCGATCAACACAGAACCAGGGAAGGTTTGTCCATGGACGGCGTCACAGTCATCGATCACCCGCTCGTGCAGCACAAGCTGACCATCATGCGCAAGAAGGAGACCTCGACCGGCAGCTTCCGCCGGCTCCTCCGTGAGATTTCGACGCTGCTCTGCTACGAGGTGACGCGCGATCTGGAGCTGACGACCGAACGCATCGAGACCCCGCTGCAGGCGATCGACGCGCCGATCCTTGAGGGAAAGAAACTCGTGTTCGCCTCGATCCTTCGTGCCGGCAACGGCCTGCTCGAGGGTATGCTCGAACTCGTCCCCTCCGCCCGCGTCTCGCATATCGGCGTCTACCGTGACCATGAGACGCTCGAGGCAGTCGAGTACTTCTTCAAGGCGCCGGATCTCCTGGGCGAGCGCCTGGTCATCGTCGTCGATCCGATGCTGGCGACCGGCAACTCGGCGATCGCGGCGATCGAGAAACTGAAGGAGCGCGGCGCCAGCAACATCCGCTTCCTCTGCCTGCTGGCGGCCCCCGAGGGCATCCGGAACTTCCGGGCGGCGCATCCGGACGTGAAGATCTATACCGCTTCGATCGACAGTCATCTGAACGAAAAGGGCTACATCATGCCCGGCCTCGGCGACGCCGGCGATCGGATGTACGGCACGAAGTAGGGCGTTAATCCGCCGTTAGCCATGGCGTCGGTTCGTTGTGGCAAAGCGGGACAGTGAGGACGGTTTTTCCGTTCCATCAACCCGGGCATGCTCTAGTCGGGATGTTTCCCAAAGGAGATGCCAATGCTCACCCGCAGTCTGTTCGTGGTTGCCGCCATTGCCGTTGCCGCCGTCTATGTGCCCGGCATTGCCGGCACCTATCTGCCGGCCAAGCCGGAAACGAGGGCGGTGGATGCACCAAAGGCCCAACCGGTGTCGACCGCGCGCTACACCGGTAGTCGCGGCGTGACGCTCGAAGCAGACGCCACCGGCCATTTTTCCGGCGTGTTCACGATCAACGGCCGCAAGGAAAAGGGCATGGTCGACACCGGCGCCAGCATGGTGGCGATCAATCTTTCGACCGCCGAACGGCTCGGCATTCCCCGCAAGAACCTCGACTTCCGCTATGCCGTCGACACGGCGAACGGCAAGGCGCGCGCAGCCTATGTCCGGCTGGACAGTGTCGCGATCGGTTCCATCAGCGTGCCGAATGTCGGCGCGATGGTGCTGGAGGACAAGGCGCTCTCGGGGATGCTGGTCGGCATGACCTTCCTGAAAGGGTTGTCGTCCTACCAGGTCGATGGCGCGCAGATGCGGCTCATCCGCTGATCCGGCTGACGATCGGATAATCCGGTCCTAGCGCCACCTCGCCAACCGTATAGAGGCGGCGCAGGCGCGCGGCGCCGGCAGCCGCCTCATCCAGTGTGCGGGCGTGCACGCGCCCGATCTCGTCGCCCTTGTCGATCCATGTCCCGAGCGGGCGCAGCCGGTCGAAACCCACGCGAGGATCGATTTCCTGGTCCGGTCTCGTGCGACCACCGCCGAGTTCGATCAACGCGATCCCGAGACCGCGCGTGTCGCACGCCGTCAGGTAGCCGGTCTCGTCAACGGTGACCGGCAGGATGATCGGCGCCTTGGCGAGGATCGAGCTGCCGCCGTCGAGCAGGTTGGCCGGGCCACCAAGGAGGTCGACCATGCGGGAAAAGGCTTCGGCGGCGCTGCCGTCCGACAGCACGCGCTGCGCTCTTGCATGGGCCGCCGCACCGTCCGGGTCGATTCCGGCGGCCACCAGCATCTCGGCCGCAAGGGCCAGAACCACGGCTTCGAGCCGCGTCCCGGGTTTTTCTCCCTTGAGAAAGGCAAGGCAGTTCTCGATTTCGACAACATTGCCGACGGCATCGGCGAGTGGCTGGTTCATGTCCGTGATGAGGGCAGTGCTGCGCAGGCCCGCGCCGTTGGCCACGTCCACCAGCGCTCGGGCAAGCCTCTCGGCGTCGGGCCGGTCCGTCATGAACGCGCCGTTGCCGAGCTTGACGTCCAGCACCAGTGACTGCAGCCCTGCGGCAAGCTTCTTCGACAGGATCGAGGCGGTGATCAATGGCACGGAATCGACGGTGGCCGTAACGTCGCGAATGGCATAGAGGCGGCGGTCCGCGGGCGCCAGATCGGCGCTTTGGCCGATGATGGCGCAACCGACCTCCCGCACCGCTCGACGAAACAGGCTGTCAGGTGGATTGATCATGTAGCCGGGGATCGATTCCAGCTTGTCGAGCGTGCCGCCCGTATGGCCGAGGCCGCGGCCGGAGATCATCGGCACCGCCAGTCCGCAGGCGGCCGCAATCGGCGCCAGCATCAGCGAGACATTGTCGCCGACGCCGCCGGTGGAATGCTTGTCGGCGACAGGCCGGTCGACGTCCCGCCAGTCGAGGACGTCGCCCGAGTCGCGCATCGCCTGGGTCAGTGCCACGGTCTCGCGTGCGTCCATCCCGCGAAACCACACCGCCATGGCGAAGGCTGCAATCTGCCCCTCGCTTGCGGTGCCGTCTGTCAGCGCGGCGATGAAGCCGGTGATTTCTTCATCCGTCAATTCCGCGCCGTCGCGCTTGCGGCGTATGATCTCCTGCGGGAGCATCTCAGTAGGTCGCGTTCGCGCTGCCGCCCTGCCTGCCTTCGAGCGTGGCGAGGATGTCGCCAAGCAGGCCAGAGGCTCCGAAGCGGAAGGTGGAGGGTATCGCCCAGTCCGGCCCATGGATCGCCGCGGCGAGATTGAGATAGAGCGCAGCGTCGCCGACGGTACGGACGCCGCCGGCCGGCTTGAAGCCGATATTGCGCCCACTTTCGCGGATGGCGTTCAGCATGATGTCGGCCGCCTCGAGCGTGGCGTTGACAGGGACCTTGCCGGTCGAGGTCTTGATGAAGTCGGCTCCAGAGGAGATCGCCAGTTGCGAGGCGTTGCGGATCAGGTCGCGATCCTTGAGCTCGCCGGTCTCCAAAATGACCTTGAGCAGGATGGGGGCCGTGCAAACGGCCCGCACAGCGGCGACCATCTCGCGCACCGCCTGCTCGTTGCCCGCGATCAGCTTCCTGTAGGGGATGACCAGATCGATCTCGTCGGCGCCATCGGCAATTGCCGTCTTCGTTTCTGCCGCGACCTCATTCACCGGCAGATCACCGGAGGGGAAATTGACGACGGTGGCGATCCGGACCGGGCTGTTCTGACCGAGCAGTGCGCGCGCCTGCTGAACGAAGCGCGGCCAGATGCAGATCGCTGCCGCGTTGCCGAAGGGCGTTTGCGCCTGCTGGCACAGGCGCTCGATCGCCGCCGCGTCGCAATTGTCGGTCAGATCGGTCAGGTCCAGCAGCGAAAGGGCTTTCGCGGCGACAAGGCGAGGGGTTGTTTCGATCATTGTCCTACTCTCCATCCGCGATCATCTCCGCAAGGATGGCGGACAGCCGCGCACCGCCGACCGGCGCCATGTCCTTGGTTTCGTGATGGCTTAGTTCTGCACCCGTCATGCCCGCCCCGAAGTTGGTGATGACGGAGGCCGCTGCGACCTTCAGGCCGAGGAAGCGGGCGATCAGCACCTCCGGCACGGTCGACATGCCCACCGCGTCCGCCCCGAAGGTGCGCGCCATACGGATTTCGGCCGGCGTCTCGAAGCTCGGTCCCGAGAACCACATGTAGACGCCCTGATGCAGCGGCGTCCCGGTCTTCTTGGCGGCCGCCTCCATCCGCGCCGCGAGCCCGGCGTCATAGGCGTTGGTCATGCCGACGAAGCGCTCGTCGCTGTCGACGCCGATCAGCGGGTTGGCGCCGGAAAAATTGATGTGGTCGGCAATCCGCATCACCGAGCCGGGCGGCATGTCCTCGCGCAGCGAGCCGGCGGAGTTCGTCAGGATGAGCGAGTCGACGCCGAGACCCTTCAGCACTTCGAGCGGTCCGCGCATCGCATTCGCGTCGCCCTTTTCATAGTAGTGTACACGGCCGGAAAGCATGATGACGGGGACGCTGCGAAGATGGCCGATCACCATCTCGCCGGCGTGACCGGAGACGGAACTGACCGGGAAGCTCGGGAGCTCGGAGTAGGGGATGCGCACGGCACCTTCCACCGCCTCCACGAGGGAGCCGAGGCCGGAGCCGAGCACGATGCCGTAGCGCGGCGCAAGGCCGCCGAGCCGCGGGGTGAGATGGTCGACGACAGCTTTCATCCGATCACCTCCGTCGCGAAGCTGTTCGGCAGAAGCTCGTCCATCGTCATCATTTTCTTCACGCCAGTCTCGTCGCACAGATAGATACGCGTCGCGGGCGAGGCGAACTCGGCGATCTTCTGCCGGCAGCCGCCGCAGGGCGGGCAGAGCGGCAGCTTTTCGGCGATCACCGCCATTTCGACGATTCGCTTTGCTCCAGCCATGATCATGGCGCTGATCGCGGTCGGCTCGGCGCACCAGCCCTGCGGAAACGAGATGTTCTCGATGTTCGCGCCAGTGTAAACCTTGCCGTCCTCGGCGCGGATCGCGGCCCCCACCGGGAACTTCGAGTACGGGGCATACGCATACGCCATCGCGTCGCGTGCCGCTTCGAACAGGTCGTGGGACATCTCAGCGCTCCTTCACATAGGGCACACCGCCGGCCTTGGGCGGGATCGCCTTGCCGATGAAGCCCGCAAGCAGGATGACGGTGAGGATATAGGGCAGCGCCTGCATCAATTGGACCGGCACCTTGCCGATCAACGGCAATGGCGTGCCCTGGTAGCGGATCGCAAACGCGTCGAGGAAGCCGAACAACAGGCAGGCGAACATGACGTTGACGGGACGCCATTTGGCAAAGATCAGCGCGGCCAGCGCGATGTAGCCCTTGCCGGCCGTCATGCCCTTCGTCCAGCCGGCATTGGCGGCGAGCGAGAGATAGGCGCCTGCGACCCCGCACAGGATGCCGCAGCAGATCACGCCGCGGTAGCGCATCCAGATGACCGAGATGCCCGCGGTATCGACCGCGCCCGGATTCTCGCCGACGGCGCGCAGCCGAAGACCGAAACGCGTGCGGTAGAGGACCCACCAGGTGAAGGGCACCATCAGGAAGGCGAAATAGGTCAGCGCTGCGTGGCCGGAGAGCAGCTCGGCATAGATCGGGCCGATCAGCGGTACGCTCCGGAGTGCCTCGGCGAACGGCAGCTCGATCTCCTGGAAACGGGCCCCTTCGGATAGCGCCGGCGTGCGGCCACCCTGTTGGAACCAGGCTTGGCCGAGGATGACGGTGGAGCCGGCGACGATGAAATTGATGGCGACGCCCGAGACGATCTGGTTGCCGCGCTGGGTGATCGAGGCATAGCCGTGCACCAGCGACAACAGGACGGAGACGACGACCGCCGCCAATAGTCCGGCCATGGCCGACTGGGCGACAAAGGCGACGCAGCCGGCGGCAAAGGCGCCACCGAGCATCTTGCCCTCGAGGCCGATGTCGAAGACGCCGGCCCGCTCGGTGAAGAGGCCTGCCAGTGCCGCCAGGATCAGCGGCGTGGAAAGGCGCACCGTCGATTGGGCCAGTTCGAGGAAGAGCTGAAGAAGATCCATCGGCATCAGGCTCCCTTGACAGCCGCTTCCGTGTGTCCGCGCCCGGAGACGGCGAGGACCGCGCGCGTGATGGCGGGGCGGAACATGTGCTCCAGCGCACCGGCAAAGAGGATCACGAGACCCTGGATGATGACGATCATGTCGCGCGAGATGGACGGCATCTCGAAGGAGATCTCCGCCCCGCCCTGGTAGAGCACGCCGAACAGGATCGCCGCCGGAATGATGCCGGCCGGGTGTGAGCGCCCCATCAGCGCCACTGCGATGCCGACGAAGCCGGCGCCCTGGACGAAGTCGAGCTGCATCCGGTAGGTCTCGCCCATGATCGGGTTCAGCGCCATCATCCCGGCAAGCGCGCCGGAGATCATCATGGTGATGACGATGATGCGCGCCTCCTTGATGCCGGCATAGCGGGCAGCCGCCGGGCTATGCCCCATGGTGCGCATCTCGTAACCGAGGCGGGTCCGCCAGATCAGCACCCAGACGCCGAAGGCGGCTGCGAGCGCCAGCAGAAAGGTGACGTTGAAGGGCGAGGTGCCGACGCTCAGCCCGAAGATTTTCATCAGCCAGTCGAGCTTCGGCAACTGTCCGCCGGCCTCGAAGGTGCGCGTCTCCAGCGACATCGAGCCGAGCGGCTTCATAACCCGGTTGAGCATGTAGTTCATCAGGCTCGCGGCGATGAAGTTGAACATGATCGTGGTGATGACGATGTGGCTGCCGCGCTTGGCCTGGAGCCAGCCGGGGATAAAGGCCCAGGCGGCACCGAAGAGGGCGGCGCCGAGGATCGCAACCGGGAAAACCACATACCAGGGCATGATCCGGTCGAGCGAAAGGCAGGCGAGCGCCACGCCGATGCCGGCGACGTAGGCCTGTCCCTCGCCGCCGATGTTGAACAGCCCGGCATGGAAGGCGACGGCAACGGCAAGGCCGGTGAAGATGAAGGTGGTGGCGTAGTAGAGCGTGAAACCGATGTACTCGCCGCGCCCGAAGGCGCCGTTGATCATGTGGTAGGCCGCTTCGAGTGGGCTCTCCCCGACGAGCAGCACGACGAGGCCGGCCACCGCAAAGGCGACGATGAGATTGACGAGCGGGATCAGGCCGTACTCGGCCCAGGCGGGCAGTTTCGCATAGGGTACGCTCATTCTGCGGCCTCCTTCCGGCCTTCCACGCCGGCCATCAGCAGGCCAAGCTCGCCCTCGGAGGCATCGGGGGCGCGCTCGCCGACGACGCGGCCGGCAAACATGACGAGGATGCGGTCCGACAACGCGCGAATCTCATCGAGTTCGACGGATACCAACAGCACCGCTTTGCCCTGGTCGCGCATCTCGATGATGCGCTTGTGGATGAATTCGATCGCGCCGACGTCGACGCCGCGCGTCGGCTGGCCGATGATGAGCACGTCCGGGTCTCTTTCCATTTCACGCGCCAGCACGATCTTCTGCTGGTTGCCGCCGGAGAAATTGGCGGTCTTCAGCCGCGCATTCGGCGGGCGGATATCGTACTTCTCGATTTTCTCCTCGGCATCTGCGCGGATCGCGTCGATGTCGAGCAGGAAGCCCTTCCGGTATTTCGGATCGTCGTGGTAGCCGAGGATGGCATTCTCGCTTTCCTCGAACTTCAGCACGAGGCCGACATGGTGGCGGTCCTCGGGAACATGCGCCAGCCCGCGTGCGCGAAGCTCCGCCGGATCGGCATTGCCGGTGACGTCGATCGCCTCGCTGTTCAGCAGCACGCTGCCCGACACGGCGCGGCGGATGCCGGAAATCGCCTCCAGCAGCTCCGACTGGCCGTTGCCGGCAACCCCGGCGATACCGACGATCTCGCCCGCGCGCAGATCGAAGGACACGTTGTCGACCATCGTCACGCCACGGCTGTCGCGTACGGTGAGGTTCTCGACCGAGAGCTTCACGTCACCCGGCTGCGCCTCGCCTTTCTGCACCCGCAGCAGCACGCGTCGGCCGACCATCAGCTCTGCCAGTTCCTCCACCGATGTCTTGCCAGTCTCGCGCGTCGCCACCATCTCGCCGCGGCGCATGACCGAGACCTCGTCGGTGATCGCCATGATCTCGCGCAGCTTGTGGGTGATCAGAATGATCGTCTTGCCCTGAGCCTTGAGCTGCTCGAGGATGCGGAACAGGTGGTCGGCCTCGGCGGGGGTCAATACGCCGGTCGGCTCGTCGAGGATCAGGATGTCGGCCTTGCGGTAGAGGGCTTTCAGGATCTCGACGCGCTGTTGCAAACCGACCGGCAGTTCCTCGATCACAGCGTCCGGATCGACCTCCAGCGCATACTCCCTTTCGAGCCGCTTGAGCTCGGCGCGCGCCCTGGCGATGCCTGCGTTGAGGATCCGGCTTTCCTCGGCTCCGAGCATGATATTCTCAAGCACGGTGAAGTTCTCCACCAGCATGAAGTGCTGGTGGACCATGCCGATCCCGGCGGCGATCGCCGTGTTCGGGTCGCGAATGTCGATGGGGCGTCCGTCGACCAGGATCTCGCCGCGGTCGGCCTGGTAGAAGCCATAGAGGATCGACATCAGCGTCGACTTGCCCGCGCCATTCTCGCCGACGATGCCGTGGATGGTGCCCTTGCGGACCTTCAGGTTGATGTCCTTGTTGGCATGGACGAGCCCGAAGCTCTTGTCTATGCCCTTCAATTCGATAGCCAATTCGCCCATGACGATCCGTTGTTTTTCCGCGTGGGAGCCGTCCGTCCGCTTGCTGCGGATTCTTCAGGTCCAGTCTTGTTGCTTCCGGTCCGCTTGTCCAGCATCATTGCGGCCTGCCTCGCCATTCGATAGATCCACCGCAATGAAACGGAAGGCGGCCATAGCATGGCCGATCGAACAATGACCAACCCAGTGCCCCTCGACGACGACAGCTCGGGCCGCATCGCGGCCCTTGAGGAGCATATCGCCCATCAGGACCGGACAATCGAGGAGCTGTCCGGCCAGATGGCCGAACAGTGGAAGGTCGTCGAGCAAATGCGGACCAAGCTGGACCGGTTGACGGAGCGCTTCCTCGTTCTCGAGGAAAGCTCGCTCGAAGCACCGCCGATCACGCGCCCGCCGCACTACTGACATCTGGAAGCAGATACGCAAAAGCCCGCCGGACCGTTGCGATCCGGCGGGCTTTTTGTTCGAAGGCTATCAGTAGGGGCAGGACTCGTCCGACATATAGTCGTGGACGGTCACCGTGCCGGCGATGATATCGGCCTTGGCCTTCTCTACCGCAGCCTTCATCTCCGCCGATATCAGCGAGGCGTTGTTGTCGTCGATGGCGACGCCGACGCCGTCTTCCTTGAGCCCAAGCACGTTGATGCCGGGGGTGAACTTGTCCTCGTTCGCCGACTTGAAGGCGTCGTAGACGGCGACGTCGACGCGCTTGAGCATCGAGGTCAGCACCTTGCCCGGATGCAGGCCGTTCTGGTTGGAGTCGACGCCGATGCCGAGCTTGCCGGCATCCGCTGCCGCCTGCAGGACGCCAACGCCCGTGCCGCCGGCAGCGTGGTAGACGACGTCCGAACCCTGGTCGAACTGCGACTTGGCGATTTCACCGCCCTTGACCGGGTCGTTCCAGGCGTCCGGCGTCGTGCCCGTATAGGCTTCGAGCACCTTGACGTCCGGACCCGTCGACTTGGCGCCGCCGATATAGCCGCAGGCGAACTTGTGGATCAGCGGAATGTCCATGCCTCCGACAAAGGAGACGGTCTTGGACTGGGACGACATGGCGGCGAGGATGCCGGCGAGCCAGGAGCCTTCCTCTTCCTTGAAGACGACCGAACGGACGTTCGGCTTGTCGACGACCATGTCGATGATGGCGAATTTCGTGTCCGGATACTCGGCTGCGACCTTTTCCAGCGTGGCGGCCCAGGAGAACCCGGCCATCACGATCGGGTTGTTGCCGTCCCCGGCGAAGCGGCGCAGTGCCTGCTCGCGCTGGGCGTCGTTGGCGATCTCGAAGTCGCGATACGCGATGCCGGTCTCGGTCTTGAACTTTTCGGCGCCGTTATAGGCTGCTTCGTTGAAGGATTTGTCGAATTTGCCGCCCAGATCGTAGATGATCGCCGGCTTGATGTCGGCCGCAAGCGCCGTCGCCGACATCGCCGCGGTGGCAAGAAAAGTCAGTAAGGTTTTTTTCATCGTGCAGCCCTGTTGCTCTGATTATGTCGGGTCCCTCCCGCACGTCCCGTAAATCACGGGTGCGGAGTTGCCGACCCCGTTCCCTAGGGTCAGACGGCCGCGATCCTTGCATGGTTGTAGGAAAAATTCACCAGAAATTTTTCACTTGGTAAAAAAACGTTGTCGCCCGGATTCGCAGGGGCTTGCCGGGCCACTTCGTTGCAATCCGTCAGCCGATGGCGCAGGAGATGCCGGTGCCGCGCAGGCCGCAGTAGCCGCCGGGGTTCTTGGCGAGATACTGCTGGTGATAGGGTTCGGCGAAATAGAACGGACCGGCGGGGGCGATCTCCGTCGTGACCTTGCCGCCATGCCCGGCCGCCTCCAGCGCCGCCTGGTATTGGTCGCGCACCTTCACGGCCGCCTCCAGCTGATCGTCGCTGTTGGTGTAGATCGCCGAGCGATAGGTGGTGCCAATGTCGTTGCCCTGCCGCATGCCCTGCGTCGGGTCGTGCTGCTCGAAGAAGATCCTCAGCAGTTCCTCGAGCGAGACGACCTGCGGGTCATAGACGACCCGAACGACCTCCGTGTGACCGGTCAAGCCCGTCGTCGTTTCCTGATAGGTCGGGTTCGGCGTGTAGCCGCCGGAATAGCCGACCGCCGTTACCCAGACACCGGGAACCTGCCAATAGAGCCGCTCGGCACCCCAGAAGCAGCCAAGCCCGAGCAGGATGGAGCGTGTGTTGTCCGGGTAGGGCTCTCCCAATGGGCGACCGTTGACGAAATGGGTTTCGGCCGTCGGAATCGGGTCCGGCCGGCCGGGCAGCGCGCCCTCCGGCGTCGGCATCGTGGTCTTCTTGTTGAACATGTCGATCAGAAACACGCGAGTCTCCTCTTTAGCCAACCTGTGGCGCCATTCGAACCCGGTCAGGCGGTGAAACGTCCGGCGAAGGGCTGGCGTTTGTAGCCCACCATCCAGAACAGAAGCGAAAGTGCCAAAAGGACGGCGGCGGCCGGCTGCGAAAGCACCCACAAGGCCACGGGATCCCAAAGCAGGGGGCTAAGCCTGTTCATGATCGTGTCGGCAACAAAAGCGATCGATTGCGGGCTGGCGGCGGTCCAGGCGACCGCAAGGGGCGTGAGCACCGGTTCGGACGCTGCGACCGACTGGATGGCGTCCAGCGTCGCCGCCATGATGGCCATCGCCAGGGTGATGAGGCTGAGCAGCCTGAAGACAAAGCGGAACATGGATTGCCGGACTCCAAAGGAGCGGTATGGCGCAAAACGCCCCTTCCGCCAATAGATAGGGTCATCGATCATGGCTTGCAATCCACTCCGCGCGGAAGCGCGAAGCGGCCGAGGGCAAAAATCTGTGAGAAAGCGGTTGATCCTTCCGCCGTCATCGGTATATATCGCGCCGTCCCGCCAAACTGGAAATCAGCGAAGCGGCCCGCACCGGGTTGACCGCCGGTCGTTTGCGGACGGACAGGTGGCCGAGTGGTTGAAGGCGCACGCCTGGAACGCGTGTATACGTGAAAGCGTATCGAGGGTTCGAATCCCTCTCTGTCCGCCATTAATCATAAGCATTTGAAATATCGGTCTTTTTCGAGGATCCTTGGCCGGCCCTTGCATCTCTGCTTGCACCTTCGTGGCGGGTATGAATTAATGCAATTTGAGCCAGAAACAAGAAACTGGCCGGGCCCGGAATATCAGGCCATTGGCTTGCGGTTCACAGAGAACGTTCCAGCTTTCCAGCATTCCTTCACGTCGCCCATGCTGAAGCGCGTTAGCTCGCTTCGGTGTCCTTGCGGATACAAGACGCGGTCAACACCGAAACGATCTCGTGGTCCAACCACCTCTTTTCGCATAGCTGTCGAGCCATTGCGCCGCAGACCGCGGTGCCGAAACAATCCTCACCGCCAGCCGACAGCGCCCAGCTCCAAAAAACACATCCAGCTATGGCGTCGCCATTCGGAGAGTTCTTTTCAAACCAGATTACCCAGGCGAACCAGCCAGATAGAAGCCATCCCGTGGCTCAACGATCCAAGAAAATCTCCCTCATGAGCATTGCCGCCTGCCTTGTTTCCAGATGGCTTATACTCTTGAAAATAGCTATTGTTACCTGACAATACTTTGCATGGCGTTCCGGCGCGACGCTGCTCGGTTCAAGCGAAAAGACTTCCACCTCGTCGGAAGTCATGCTCTGGAATATCGACGCCCACGCTGCTTCACTTTCCTCTGGCTGCATAGGCGGCCGGTCGCGAGCGGAGCGGAGCACACGCTCATTCAAAATTGTTTCCACCGTAATCAACTCTTGGGGGAATGCAGAAGTTACTTGGACACTCGCTCCTAGTGCCGCGTATTGAAAGCATAGGGCAGGGTCTTTCGCATTCAAGGCGGTGTATTGATCTGACATAAGCGCAGCATACTGTGCGAGCGTATCATCGTCTGCTCGGGCGAGATTGGCTACGATAGCCTTGGTGAGCAGATCATTTACGTCTTCGCGCAGTTTGGCCTCAGGCTTCGCTGCCAGAATGCCTTGCCTTGTAGTCGTGTAGATTTGCCGAGCCGCGTCTGGATATGTCGTATGGAGAGCATCGATTAATCGATTTGCTGCACGCATTTCGCGCTCGATCGCTGCAAGCGATGGGACGACCTCGTGCCCCGACAACGCGAACCCGTCACCTGTTACCACGGCTGTTACCGCATTCGCTTCCAATAGCTCACTAGCGCTTGGATACCACACTGTTTTCGGAGAAACCGCCAACGCTTTATTGACGAATTCGCTTCTCAATCCTGCTTCCCGATATAAGTGCGCCCATTCTTCTGTCAAATGTCGCAGCTCCGCGTCACCTAACCCAGGGAATGAAGGGCCGTGGAACCCTAGTTTGGCACCCTCTAGCAATGACCGGCGGCTGCCTGCTGCGAACACTAGCGTACAAGCTGACGAGCACTCATTCGGCACGTATGTGTCGAGCGCGCGGGACCTGATTAGCTTTAAGAGCTTGCCCGCTTCAGCGATGCGCCCCCCACTGCTTGTCAAATGAATTGTTGTAACCGCCGGCGCCACCTTGAGCAGCCGTTCAACATCGTTCGATAACCCATACTTTATCCCGCCGAAAATACTAAGCTCGGTGCCACCAGCCAAAAGCTTGAGTTCGCTGGGTGGAATGTCAGGGTCGCCTTCGAAGGCTATTTTATACAATTCTCCAATCTGGGGAGCACCACTCTTGATGAAGGTTCCAGCTGTTTGTAGAACGCCCAACACGGCAGCAACCCGTGCCGCCCCTGCCCAAAAGGTTGTCTTGTTGGCTTGTCGCTGCCTTTGGGCGTGGCGTCGCGCAGACCTCCAGAGCCCCACCACCTGCCACATTAAGAGCACCAATAAACCAAGCCACAGCAGAACCAGAAACCAAAACAACGAGTTAGGTTCAAAGCCTCCCTCGAGCGAAAACACCTCCGTTAGCGCGCTAATAAGTGAGACCACAGCCAGATTGACTAGGAAGTTCACGCCCCAATACGAGGTCGCTAACGGGAACTCACCGCGCCAGTACCGTGCAAACAAATTCGGCCGCGGAGCTTCTGGCACCCCTTTTGGGGCCAACGCTCCAGCGCCTTCGCGGCATTCAGGATGTTCGTTTGCGTCCACTTGGACAGTAGGGGCTTGGTACTCAGCCTTATCCGCATGGTTTTCAGAAGCTGAGCGAGGCCGAGTTTCTGTACTCGCGGCAAAGGAAGGTAGTCGGAGCCAAAACGCGGCGCACACAACGATCTGAGGGATGAGATAGAAACCGAACGAGTAGCCGAAAGCCTCGCTGCTGCCGTTGCCGAACCCATACCCCCCCAATATTGTAGCTGTGCCGAGTGACAATACGCTTGCGGCAAAAGGCACTGCGGTTCTTGGAACACGGTTCCTTAGGACCACCGACCAAAGAGATGTTGTCAGGAACAGTACAAGAAGCCCCCCTGCAATCCCCCCAAGACCACCCGCGTTCATGTGCTGACCTCCCCCAATGCGAGTACAGCTCGCGTGCTGCACCTAATTATGTTGAAAAGAGAAGCGCTTCAACACCTGCGACGCACCAAGCATCCCACGAAGTGCGCCCTTTGCACGTGCCAGCGAAACCGACGGCAGGCAAACCCAAGACATGCCCGCCGACATCGCCTGCGCGAGCAGATCGCGCCCGGCAGCCCCCTCCCGCTCGGCCCGGCGCTGGAGGGGCGAACGTGTTAGCCGGCAGTGATGCGCCTAGCCGTGTCGAGAACATCCTGACGGCGTCCACATAGACCTTGGTGGCGGTGGCGTCGGCGCGGCGATGCATCGGTGCAGGCCGGCAATGATCTCTTGCCGTTTCTCTATCGGCACGCCTGCCGGGGGGCGCCATCGATGAACGGCTGGCATGCCTCCGTGCATTTGATGCCGGCGGTTGCTTCTTTGCCCATGTGTTGACGAGTTCGCCGGACAGTGCGCATCGAAGGATTGGCGACGAGCGCCGACCCACTCGAAAAACTCGATGCCGACTTTACCAAAGAGTTTGGCTTCGCCCCCGACATAGAGGGACGGCTGATCACCAATATGCAATGTGGTGTAGCGACGTTCCTGAGGTCGCTTTCCCGCATCAAGCAGCCCGGCGTTTCAATCTCGCTGGCAAACGACCAATTGAAGAACGGCGATGCACTGCAGGGCGAACTGCAGAATCTCACGAAGAAGAATACGGTGCTCTACCTGATCGACAACGACGGCATCGTCTACAGCCTCGACACGCTGCGCCAAGGCGATCGTTTTGAAATCGGGCGCATCGCGCAATCCGGGGATAGGCCGATGCCGCAACTGGTTCTGACTTTGTCAAGCGACAAGTCCATTCCGGGCAGCCTGCTGACCGAGCCTGCGAAGAGCACGCCTTTGTTTCAACAGTTGAATGAGGCTATCACGACCGAACGGCTCGACGTCGACTACGGGTTTGCGTTCTTCATGCTGGGCGGCTCATAGAGACGCACCCCGCGCCTTGGCGGGGGTGCGTCAGTGGTGATGGTCCTATTCTGCCAGCCAGCAGGACGCCAGTGCCAATCCTCCCATGAGTTCGCCGGCAGGATGCGGCGTGAAGCCGCCGATTTTCTCGGAAACCGCGTCGATCCAGTCGTTGAAGACGGGAATGATCGCACCACCTTCGTCACGGACGATCATGGCCATGTCGCGGTACATCGCCCGACGCTTGGCCTCATCGAGTTCGGCGCGAGCGGCGATGAGAAGCTTGTCGAAATCCGGACGGAAGAAACGGGTCTCGTTCCAGTCGGCAGTCGAGAGATAGGCCGTCGAGTATTGCTGGTCCTGCGTCGGCCGTCCGGTCCAATAGGAGGCCGAGAACGGGGCCTTGTTCCAAACGCTGGACCAGTATCCGTCGCCTGGCTCACGCCTGATCTCGATCGGGATGCCTGCCTTGGCGGCGCTTTGCTGGAAGAGCTGGGCGGCATCAACCGCACCCGGAAAGGCGACGTCTGAGGTCCGCAGCAGAATGGGATCGCTGTGGCCAGACTTCTTGAAGTGGAAGGCGGCCTTGTCGGGATCGAAGGCGCGCTGCTCGATATCATCCGAAAACAGCGGATATGCCGCGTTGACCGGAATATCGTTGCCGAGCGATCCGTAGCCGCTGAGGATCTTGTCGACCATCTCCTGGCGGTCGATGGCATATTTCAATGCCAGCCGCAGGTCGTTGTTGTCGAAGGGCGCGGTGTTGCATTGCGCGGCAAGGACGTAGTGCGCACTTCCCGCCACGTTCTGGATGGTTACACCGGGGATCCGCTTGATGAGTTCGACCACCTTCGGTTCGACCCGGTTCATCATGTGGATCTGCCCGCTCTGCAGCGAGGCCATGCGCGCGGTGGCGTCGTTGATGACGACGATCTCGACCTGGTCGGCATGGCCGCGGCTCGCGAGGTCCCAATAGCCGTCATAGCGCTCACCGACCTCACGCACGCCCGGTTCATGGGCGACGACCTTGTAGGGGCCCGTCCCGATACCCGCCAGCGGATCATCCTTGCCGCCGTTGGGCTGGATGACGAGATGATAGTCGGACATTACGAAGGGGAGGTCCGCATTGGCCTCCTTCAGGGTGATCACGAAATTGCCGCCGTCCACCTTGAGCGTGTCGATGCCGCGCAGCACGCCGAGCGCGCCCGACTTGCTCTCGGGACCAGCGTGGCGCTCGATGGTGGCGAGCACGTCGTTGGCATCGAGCTCCTTGCCGTTGTGGAAGGTCACGCCCTTGCGGATCTTGAAGGTCCAGGTCTTGGCGTCGGGCGAGGAGCCGTAGTCCTCGGCCAGCCACGGGATCAGCGAGCCGTCGGGGGCAACGTCGGTCAGTTTTTCGCCCCAACAGCGCGTGAAGGCGCCCCTGACCTGGTTGTTGATGCCCGCGGGATTGAGGTCGTCGGTGGAATCGCCGCCGACCAGGCCCGCCTTCAGCAGGCCACCCTTGATCGGTCCGGCGGCCCGTGCCGCACTGCCGAGCAGCGAATTTGCAAATGCGGCCGTCAGGCCCAAGGCCGCGGCGCGACCGAGGAAATCGCGGCGGCTCATCCTGCCGCGGACGGCCTGATGGCTGAGAAACTCAATTTCATTCGACATGACGTTCCCTCCCTGTGATTTTGATGGTGCGCGCGCGGGGCGCCGCATTCAGTAGTTCCACTCTCCCTTGCCGAGCCCGCGTACGGCTTCGACGATGCGCGTAAAACTGTCGCGGGCGCGGCTCACCGTGTGTCGTGCCCGCAGATAGCCGTGGACCAGTCCCTCCTCATTGAACCAGGCCGCCTTGCCACCTGACGCCCGCACGCGATCACGGTATTCTTGACCATCATCGGAAAGCGGATCGCACTCCGCCGAGATGATCACGGTCGGCGGCAGACCGGAGAAGTCGGGATCGACGAACGGCGCGTAGGTCGCATCCTTCGAAACGTCCTTTCCGCCGGTGCGCACGTCCTTGTAGAAGGCCATGTCGCGCACTGTCAGCAGCGGCGCCTCGGCATGGATGACGTAGGATCCCTTGGTCTGGTCGCCACCGAAGCCCGGATAGATCAGCACCTGGCCGATCGGCGCGTTGGCGTGGCCACGCACCGTGTGAGATACGGCCGCGGCGAGGATGCCGCCGGCGCTATCGCCACAAAGCAGGATCGGCCGGTCCTGCTGCGTGGCCGCCCATTCGAACGCGGCACGGCAGTCGTCATAGGCTGCAGGATGGACATGTTCCGGCGCGAGGCGGTAGTCGACCGAGACAACGTCATAGCCCGTGCGCGCGCAAATCTCGGCGCAGACGTCGTCGTGACTATCAAGCCCACCGACGACGAAACCGCCACCATGGAAATAGAGCACCCGCACCGCCTCGTCCGGTGCATTTCGTCGATAGGTCCGGATGGGGATGGCGTGCGTCGCCGTTTCGATCCTGGAATCCTCGGCCACCACGCCTTCCGGATAGCCGGCGTGGAATTCGCGGCACATGCGATCATAGGTGCGACGCTGCTCGGCGATGGAATGGTCAACCGCATCCGGCGGATAATAGGAGTTGGTGCGATCGATGAAGGCCCAGGTCTCGGTGTCGATCAGCTTTGAATAATCAGTCATCAATCCGCCTCTCCTAAATGAACCGCGTATCACGCTGAAGATGCGACACGCGCCGTGCTGTGTTCCTGAGCATGGGCCTGCTTTGCAGGTATTTCCCTGTCATTGCGCTTCGCGTGCGCTCATGATCCGATTGCCCGCACCCGGTCCAATGCCAATGTGCCGGCACCGGCAAACGGTAGATCCGGGAAATCCAAGCACCCCTCCCCAAAGTCCTCGCTCAGGTTGCTCATGGATGCTATATGCGCAGCGACTTCGTACACGCCGCAAAATCCGCATGAGACGATGCATATTACGCAATGAACTCGATATTCTCGCCGTCGTCGAACAGGCTGAAAATCACCCTTCTGGTCTTCCCTGAGTTCTCGCTCCTGTCCCTTGCAGCGACGCTGGAGCCGTTGCGGGCCGCAAATCGCGCCTCCGGCCATGACCACTACACCTGGCGGGTCGTCAGCGAGGACGGAAATCCGGTGGTCAGCTCGAGCGGCCTGCTTCTTCCGGTGCAGGGTCGATTCGAACTGGACGACAACGTCGATGCCTTGATCATATTGGCTGCGTTCAACGTCGCCAGGCACACGACCGCGCGTTTGCTCACCGGTATCCGTAAATTCGCGCAGCGTGGCATCGCAATCGGCGGCGTCGAATCCGGCTCCTGGGTTCTGGCACAGGCCGGCATCCTCGACGGTCGCCAAGCGACGACACACTGGGAGGATCTAGAGGATTTCGCAGCGCGTCATCCGCGGATAGATGTACGGCCGGACCGATTCGTGGTCGATGGCAACCGGTTCACGACCGGCGGAGCTTCACCGGCGCTGGACATGATGCTGCATCTCATTCGGGCGCGGCAGGGCTATTCGCTCGCCATGGATGTCGCCTCGATCTTTATCTATGAAGAGGTTCGTGCCGCTGGCGATCCGCAGCCGATGGTTTCCCTCGGAAAGCTGGACTGGAGTGAACCGCGCGTCTCCTCGGCAATAAGAGTGATGGAGAAGCGCATCGAACAGCCCGTTTCCATCCCTGCGATTGCTGACATCCTCGGCGTTGGCGAGCGCACGCTGGAGATGCTCTTCCTCCAGACAGTCGGGCTGTCCCCGCGCGACTACTATTTGAACTTGCGCATGAAGGAAGGACGGCGCCTGGTTCTCGATACCCACAAGTCCATCACGACGATCGCCATCCAGACAGGCTTCAGCTCCGCATCTACGTTTGCCCGCCGCTTCCGGGCGACCTTCGGTGAAAGCCCGCGACAGGCTCGGCAGCGATTGAAATCAAGAAAGTAGGGCGGAAGGCGAGGGCCCGGAAGAGCGGTCGCCCTTGCGAGACTTGCCCTTCCGGTGTCGGCGCTCCGGATCCGAAGCCGCTAAAACGTGTCGCGATCTTTCAGATTCGCTTGCCACGCTTTAGGTCCTTGGTCTTTCGCATGTCTTTGTCCCGAAACCGGTTCCACTTTCGGGAGACATGCTTAGGAAACGGCCTGGACCGCCCTGCCGATCCGCTCGAGCGTATCGACGATCTCCACCTCGGAAATGACCAGCGGTGGCGAGAACGAGATGCTCGATCCGCCCTTGAAGACAGTCGATACGCCTTCCTTGCGCAGTTCCGCCAGCATGTGGCGCTCGAAGTCCGGACCTGGCTCGCGGCCCATGGCCGGCAAGTCGAGCTCGATCGCCAGCAGAAGACCTTTGCCCCGCGCGCCCTTGATCGCCGGTATTTTCCGCGACAGGGCCGCGATCGCGTCGATGAACACCTGCTCACCGGCGGCGGCGGCGGCCACCAGCCCTTCGTTCTCGATGATCTCGATTGTGGTCAGCGCGGCGCGGGTGGTGAGCGGGTTCTTCTCGTGGGTGTAGTGGCCGAGGTCGAGCTCGGGCGCGATGTTGAGCCGGGCATCGGCGACGACCGCCGAAATCGGCAGCATGCCGCCGCCGAGCGCCTTGCCCAGCACCACGGCATCGGGCACCGTGCCGACGTTCTCGAACGCGAAGAACTTGCCGGTCTTGCCGAGCCCGGTGGGAATTTCGTCGAAGATCAGCAGCGCGCCGTGGCGGTCGCACAGCCGGCGCACCTCCGCCCAGAGCCCGTCGGGCGGCACGTGGCAGTTCGTTCTAATTGGCTCGGCGACGAGGCAGGCGATGCCGGTTTCCGAGGCGGCGAAGGCGGCCTCGATCTCGGACAGCATGCGGTCCGCGCCGCCCGGTCCCCAATAGGGGGCGACGTGGTGGCGTCCGGGCAGGAACGGTCCGAGCCGCGGGTCGATTTCGGCGCGTGACAGGCCGAAGGCGCCAAAACCGTGGCCGTGGTAGGACCCCTGCAGCGAAATCGTCTCGTGCCGGCCTGTGGCGACCCGGGCAAGCTTCATCGCGATCTCGATCCCGTCCGAGCCGCTGTTGGCGAACAGAACCTTTGCCGGTGCGCCGGGCCAATGGGAGAGCAGCTTCTCGGCGAGGCTCACAGCCGGCAGGTTGGTGAAGCGGCGCGGCGAGAAGGGCAGTTCGTCCAACTGCGCCTTCAAGGCGGCGACGAGGGTGGGATGGCCATAGCCGACGTGATGGGCGGTGTTGCCGTGCAGGTCGATCAGCCGATGGCCGTCGGTTTCCTCCAGCCAGATCCCGCCGACCGCGCGCAGCGCCGACTGGCAGGGCGAGGATCCGTGCTGGTGGAAGAACGCAATGCCGTCGCGCTCGGTGAGAATATCCGTCATCATGCTTTCTCCGGTCGGGCAAGAACGGCGCGCAGCCGCTCCGTCAGGGATTGAAGTCTGCGCCCGAAGCTGCGGGCGCGGTTGTTGGCTGGGTTGTCCAGCAGCCAGACCAGTGCCATGGCCGACAATGCCAGGACGAGCAGCAGCAAGCTCTTGGCGCCAGCGTAACCGAATTCCCCGGACGTGGCGTGATTGAAGATGGCCACCGACGCGAGCTTGTGATTGCCCGAGACGAGGAAGATCACCGAGGAGAGCGTCGTCAGCCCGTCGATGAAGACGTAGAGCGTTCCGAGAAGCAGCGCCGGCCGCAGCATCGGCAGGATCACCCGGGCGAAGCGAGACACCAGTCCGGCGCCGAGCCCCTCGGCGGCCTCTTCGATGGCCGGATCGAGCCCCTGCAGGGCTGCCCGCGCCGCCAGGACGCCGACGAACAGGTTGGAGAACAGGATGTTGAGCACGAGGATCGCGGAGGTGCCGGTGAGCGCCAGCGCCTTGATGCCGAAGGGCAGATTGAAGGCGATGATGTAGCCGATGCCGAAGATGATCCCCGGCACGATCGCCGGTGCCAGCGCGATGAAGAAGATGACGTTGGCGCCGGGCGGCCGCAGCCGCTCGATGACGTAGCCGACCACGATCCCGAGCAGGCCGCCGATCGGCGCGGCAATGACGGCCAGCGAGACGCTGCTCCACACCAGGCCCAGCCCGCGCTCCGAGCTGCCGTAGCCCGTTCCGGCAAGGCCGACATCGACGCCGGTGGCGGTGAAGTAGCCGAGCGTAAAGCTCCAGTCGACGCCCCACACGCGCACCACCGCACCGAGCGCCATCGTCACGTAGATGGCAAGGATGACGAGCGCGACGGTCGTCGTCAGCCCCGACAGGGCGACACGCCAGCCAAGCGGAAGCGCCAGCTCGGAACGGCGCCCGCCCGCGCCGGTGCTCGCATAGCGCTTCCGCCGCCCGACGCTCTCGAGCATCAGGTAGATGAGCAGGGAGGGAACCAGCAGCCACACGCAGATGGCGGCAGCCAGCGGGGTGTTCTGGAAGGCGGTGATCTGGTCGTAGATCAATTCGGCCAGCACCGGCATGTCGTGGCCGAGCAGCATCGGGTTGCCGAAATCGGTGAGACTGAGGATGAACACCAGCACCACGGCCCGCTTGATCGCCGGCCAGGCCATTGGCACGGTGACCCGCGAAAAGGTCTGCGCGTGCCGCGCGCCGAGATTGGCCGATGCCTCGTCGAGATTGCCATTGTGCTTGCGCATGACGTTGTCGAAGACAATGAAGGCGGCCGGCATGAAGGCGAGCGTCTGGGCGATCAGCACGCCGGCGAAGCCATAGATGTTGGACTTCTCGGCGTCGATCATGCCGAGCCACTGGTCGAGAAACGTGTAGGTGGCGAGCCCGCGTCGCCCGAACAGCATCACCGTGGCGGTGGCGATGAGGACAGGCGGTGCCACCAGCGGGGTGAGCAGCACGGCGCGCGTCACGCCAGGCCAGCGTACGCCGCCGAAGTTGACGCCATAGGCCAGCGCGAAGGCAAGCGATACCGTGGATAGCATGGCGCAGAAGGCGAGCTTGAGGCTGTTGAACGCGGCGGTGCGCAGCTGGCTGTCGCGCGTCACCTCGAGATAGTTGTCGAGGCCGAACCGCGTCTCGGAGCCAAGGCGCAACTCGTCGAAGCCGGCCGGGCCGAGAGCGTCCTTGACCTTGAAGGCCAGTGCAACCCGCTTGTGCAGGGCGACATGGGCGATCGGGTAGGCTTCGTCGAAACCCACGCGCTCATCCGTCGACAATGCCGACACGGCAGCCGCGACCCTGACGCTCTGATCGCTGTAGGCTGCCTTGCGGTCCCAGGTCACGGGGATGCCGGCCAGTTCGAAGGCGGCTGCGGTCGCATCGACCGTTTCCGCCTCCGTGGCCGTCGTGACCCAGCGGTCCATCGTCGCGGCCCGCTCGAGCGGCGGCATCGCATCGAGTGCGTTCGTGGTGACGACGCTCATCCGCTCGAGCGTCATCGGCCCGCGGATGACGAAGCTTTCGACCAAAACGGTGCCGAGCGGATAGGCGATGAACAGCACCAGCACCGCCGCAACGATGGCGGAGAGCACGATGCCGGGGAAATTTCGCGCCGAGACGGTCATCAACGGTTTCCGTCAGGGAGGATGCAGCAATGCGCGGCGCTCGGCTGCACGCGCACGGGCAGGCCGGGGTGCAGGATGAGGTCGCTGGCAGCCGAAGGCCGGTCGGCAACGACGGTGCGACCCGATTCCAGCCTCACCTGCAGCCGCAGATGCGCGCCGCAGAAGGTCGCCGTCACGATCCGGCCGGCAAATCCGGGTTGATCGGGCGCGGCGATCGCAAGATGTTCGGGCCGGTAGATGGCCGTCGCACGGCTGTTCGGCAGGGCGGTCGAGGGCAGGATTGCCGGCCACACTTCGCCATCGGCCTCGATGCCCGACCCGATTGCGACCCCTTCGATGACGTTTGAGACGCCGACGAACTCGGCGACGAAGCGTGTCTTGGGCCGATGGTAGATCTCCGACGGCGTGCCGACCTGCTCGATCCGGCCATTGGCCATCACGGCGATCCGGTCCGACAGGGCGAACGCCTCCTCTTGGTCGTGGGTCACATAAAGCGTCGTGAGACCGAGCCGGTTGACCAGGACGCGCAGGTCGGTCCGCAGTTTGGCGCGGATCCGGGCATCGAGCGCCGACATCGGCTCGTCGAGCAACAGGACTTCGGGCCGCGACGCCAGCGCCCGCGCCAGGGCGACGCGCTGCTGCTGGCCACCGGAGAGTTCGTGCGGGTAGCGGTCCAGCAGGTGGTCCAGCTCCACAAGGGTCGCAAGCTCCCGAATTCGGGCGCGCATTTCCGGGCGCGCCGTCGACTTGATGGCATCCGAGAACCCGATGTTGTCGGCGACGGTCTTGGTTGGGAAAAGTGCGTAGGACTGAAAGACAAAGCCCATCTGCCGCTTCGACGGCGGTTGCCCGGTGACATCGTCCCCCGCCCGCAGGACCCGTCCGGAATCGGCGGTCACGAAGCCGGCAATGATGCGCAACAGCGTGGTCTTGCCGCAGCCGGAGGCGCCAAGAAGGCTGACGAACTCGCCTCGGCCAAGGTCGAGGCTGACATCGTCGACGGCCGCCGAGCCGCCGAAGATCTTGCGGATGTTGCTGACACGGATATGCGGCTGGCCCCCGTGGGGGACCAGCCGTTCGGCCGCGATCGGTACCGAAATATTCATGACTTGCTGAGAATGCGAGTGTTGAACTCGGTCCGGAATTCGTCGATGGAGACCGGGCGACGCATGTTCCAGAGCGTTACCTTCGACAGGTCGACGAGACCGTAACCGGGCACGGCGGTGGCTCCGACGACCTTGCCGAGCACTTCGGCGGCGTCCTTGCTGGCCATGAAGTCGAGGAACAGCTTGGCTTCTTCCGGGTTCGGCGCGCCGGCCACCAGGCCACCACCTTCGGTGACGTTGGGGGTAATGCCGCTGTAGACGACTTCCACCGGGCGGCCGGAGGATTTCAGCTGGTAGCAGGTCGTATCGAAGCTGATGCCGATCGCGACTTCGCCGGTGGCTGCGAGTTCGGCGCCGCCCGATCCGCCTTCCGAATACTTGAAGACGTTCTCGTTGAGGTTCTCGACGAACGGCCAGCCGAACGCGTCGACGAAGGTCGTGTGGATGGCGCCGCCGGTTCCCGACTTCATCGGCGAGGGAAGCGAGATTTCATTGTCGTAGACCGGCTTCAGAAGGTCTTCCCAGCTGTTGGGCATCGGCAGCTTCTTGCTCGCCAGCCGCTCGGTGTTGACGACCATGCACATCGTCGTGGCGAAGTGCTTGTTGTAGAAGCCGTCCGGATGACGGAACTGTTCGCTGATCAGCGAGTCCTTGGGCTCATAGGGCTCGAAGACGCCGGCGGCGGTCAGCTGGTCGAGTGCGGTATTGTTGACCAGGTAGACGACGTCCGCCTGCGGGTTGGCCTTCTCGGCAATGGCGCGTTCGGTAATCGGGCCCGTCGAACCGGAGACGAACTTGACCTCGATGTCGGGGTGCTTGGCGCGGAACGCTTCGACGAGCGCCGTGTTGACGCTGTCCGATGCGTTGTAGATGACGAGCTCCTTCGCCAGGGCGGCCGTGGAGGTGAGTGCAAGGCACGCAACCGCCGTCGTCAGTCGTGTCAGATTGGATTTCATGATTGCCATTGTGGATCTCCGTACGACCAGTGCGCGATATTGACTGGCGTGTTATAATTCTTACTTAGTTTCGTGACAGGCATATGAAGCGAAACTTATAGCGGGAGGATGGGCGGGATGAACTTCGCGCAGCTACGGGCATTTCATGCGGTTGCCGTGACGGGCACATTTTCGGCGGCGGCCCAGGCGCTGGGGGTCAGCCAGCCTGCCGTTACCCAGCATGTAAAATCCCTTGAGGACAGCTGCGGCGCGCGCCTGTTCGTGCGGAGCGGTGGCACGATCGAGCTGACGGCGGACGCCCTGGACCTGCTGCCCATGGTTCGCGAGGTCATGCTGACGATCGACGACATCGCTGCGCGGCTGGAGGACAGCCGATCGCTGCGGTCCGGCTACCTGTCTCTCGGTGTGTGCTCGCCCTGCCTCGTCATGCCCATCCTCGAACGCTTCTCGGCGCGATTTCCCGGCGTGCGGGTCGATGTGCGGATGGAGAACTCCAGCCAGTTGCTGGATCTCGTCGCCAGCCATCGGGTCGACCTTGCACTTGCGACGCTGACGGAAGAAGTGCCGGAGTTTCTGTGCCGCCATCTGGTCGATCAGAGCGTCCTCGTCATCGTGAACGAGGGGCACCCCTGGTGGGGCCGAGCCAGCGTTTCCGTCGACGAACTGGAGGGGAAGACATTCGTATTGCGCGAAGAACGGTCGATGACGCGTCAGCTTTTCGAGCGCGGCCTTTCGCGGGCTTCGGTCAACATCGTGCCGCGCTTCGTGCTGGGCAGCCGCGAGGCGGTGAAAGAGGCGGTCGCCGCCGGCCTCGGCGCGGGCATCGTCCTCAGTCGTGAACTCGGATTTGACCGACGTCTGCGCGGCATTCCGGTTACGGATGCGGACATGTCCGCTGGCGAATACATCGTCGCCCTGCCGAAACCTGGTGCGAAGGGCGCGATCCGCGAATTCATGGACATCGCGGAAGAGGTTTTCCCCTCCGCCTGAAGAGACGCCGAGAAGACTGACGACCCATTTCGAAGGCACGGTTCTACTGCGGCAGTATCGCTATGCCGGCCTTCCGCAGTCCATCGTAAAGTTGCTGCTGGTCCTGGGGGCGGTGGACGCGCAGTGCCACTTCCTTTCGGAGGTCATTCAAAAATTGCGGCGCGTGCGTCTCCAGCCAGTTGCGCTCCTCGTTTGCTTGCGCAAGCTTGCCCTGCTGGCTGAGAATGGCGGTCAGGATGAGGTGGTAGACCGCGTTCTCACGCAGGTCCGCCAGGCGGGCCCACCGTTCGGCGCCGCTGTAATCCCCGTCGATGTAGGAGCAGATTGCCAGCGCCATTTGAAAATACCCCATTGGCCCTGGATTCCGGCCAACCGTCTCGGCGACTATGCCGCAGCCACGCTGCCACTGTCCGGACAATGCCAGCCGAAAACCATACTCTCCGCTCAGTTCCGTATCGTTCGGATTGATCCGGAAGGCGCGCTCGCCCACGGCGAGCGCCGTCTCGACGTCGCCTTGGAAGAACCGGGCAAGCATTTCGGCCTGTAGGGCGCGAACATTTTCGGGGTCGAGCTCCACCGCGCGCTCGGCCGCCTGGATCGCCAGGTCGAGCAGTGGCGGCGACGGCGGTTCCAGACGGTAACGGAAGCGAAGTTCGTCGATATAGGTGAGCGACAGAAGCGCCCATGCCGTAGCGTAGTTCGGAAAATGCTCCACCGTCTCCTTCAAGCAGCTTTGAACCGAGGCGTGCGTTTGCGGACTAAGATCCGCCCGATAGCCATAATAGGACAGGGTGCAGGCGTAGGCTTTCCAGTTGCTCGGGGGCGCCTGCAGCATCTGCGCCGCGTCGGCCTGGAAAATGACGCCGTAGGGTTGGGCGAGGGCGGTTGCGACTGCGCGCGCCACATCGGATTCCATATCCAGCAGCTGGCGCACGCCAAGGTCGGCATCGAAGCTTCCAGTCCAGACGACGGAGTTGTCGGCCCGGCTGAGGAGACGAGTGGTGAGCCGGAGCTTGTCATTGTCGGCCCGGACACGGCCCTCGAGCGCATAGAGCGGCAGGTCGTTTCTCGTCGCCCGTTCTTTCACGCCGCCATCGTCCGGCCGGCCGGCAATGACCGAGATCTCCTTGAACCGGGCCATTTGCCCGATGACCTCGTCGGTTAGTCCTCTGGCAATCATCGCAGATTCCCGCGTGCCGGTGAGATCCTCGAACGGCCTGACGACCACCTGCGGCATGTCCGGTACGGCACTTGCAGGTGGGTTCGATTCGGGGCTCCGGAACTCCCATCGCGCCAGGTTGGCCAGCAGGGCCATGCCGGCAATCGCCAAGGCCACGATACCAACGATCGACCATGGTATTTTAGGTGCCCGCACGCCAAGCCAACTCCGCTCGTGGCGGGGGGCCGGCGTCCCTGGCTCCACGCCGGTGAAGCGGGTGAAGACCGGAACATACCCGCCCTTGGGCATCGTAATGAGGATCGGGTCCTTCTGCCCCGCCAGGAGGTAGTAGCGTTCCAGCGCGCGTCGGACGCGGCCTGCCTCGATCCGCACGACCGGATCGTTCTGCGCATCGAAGGTTGCGTCCCGGCCGAAAACCTCGATGGCGATGGAATAGGCCTTGATCCTGTCGGCCCGCCCCTGCAGTGCCTCTTGGACCACATAGGTCAGGAACTTGTGAGCCCGGTCGGGCGCGTCAAACGCCGAACTCGACCGGATTCGCGCCAGTTGGTCCTCAATCTCACTGTTTGTCGGCGGCGTAGAGACGTCCGCGGGGGCGCTTTGTGGAAATGCCAGACTCACATCCATTCCTCTCATCGCGACGCATGACAAGACTGCGAGGATTAACGCCTGTATGTTCAAGTATATTACGTCAATCGCTGACGATGACGCAATATCATCATCTTAGTATCAGCATTGCAGGTTGCGTCTGGCCGGAGAAATCGCCATGACTGTATCGGGGCAAGATGAAGGACTGGCTTCTGCGCTTCGACGATTTCCGACCCATTCCGCGCAAATCCGCCATCTGATCGAGCGTAACGAGAGCTTCCGCGCGATGTGCGATGATCTTGCAATCGCCGAGCGGGCCTTGCTTTCGGTCGATCGGCTGCCCAGCGCCATCCGCGACGAACGGCGCATCGAATTTACCCAGATGGTGGATAGCCTCGCTGTTGAAATCGAACGCTGTTTGAGCCGGATCAAGGTGGTTTTCCAGCGCGGAACGATCTAAAGCGCTTCGCGATTTTTCAAAGTTCGCTTGTCAGGCTTTAGGTCCTTGGTCTTTCGCAGGTCTTTGTCCCGAAACCGATTCCCACATTCTGGAGACATGCTGTCGTTGGTCGTTCCGCTGTCCGGAGAAGAGCGCGCGACGCCTGTAGCCTCGTCTCACGGACACCACGATTGTCGTTGTCCGGTCCAGGGACGCGCCAGCCCCCTTTCGACGAGGGCGTCGCCGATTGACCTGCCGTCCCGACGCACGATGCGCAACTTTCGGCCATGCTGGTCCTCGCCGATCGGCGCCCATGTCTCCAACTCGAACCTGCCCGCGTTGAGCAGCACCCGCAGTGCCTCCTTGGCATCCCCACCGAGGAGCCGCTCGCGATCGCATTTTGCTTCCTTGGTCGCCGGCACGTAGATGTCGGCCATGCGGATTGTCGCGCCGCGGTAAATGAAGTTTCCACCATCGACGATGCAGTTGTCCTGCTTGATCCCGCAATAGAAGAAGGTGATGTCGCCGGTGCCAGTCTCGCCTGTGGTCGCGGGCTGTCGCGCCGGCTTTTGAACCGGCGCTGGCCGCGATAATCGAGGTGCTGCGGGGGCCGCTCGGGCGGTGGTGGTTGTCTCCGCGGCCTTTCGTGCGCGATCGGAAGGGCTGAGCCGCTCGGCAAGGGAGGGCAGGTTCTCCCGCGCGACGATGGCCCCCACCATCAGGAGGCCGAGGAGATACCAGGGCCACATTCGACCGCGCGCGGATGCGCGCCGGCGAGTTCCGTTGCTTCTGCGTTTTCGCGGCTTCTTGGGGGGCATTCTCTGGGGTCCGGAATCGGGATTGGTGCGGTTGCGGTAGCTAGCCTTGCCGCCATCGGCATGTCAAAGCCCCAATGAGGGGGCAGGCCGTCTGACGGTCCGCGTTCCGCGCTGCGATGACAGGCGTAAAGAATATGTTACTTCCGCCGTAAGGGTTTTGTGTTCATCTGGCGTTCAGAAAAGGCCACCTCGCCGCTCGCCGGTGCTATGGTCCGATCAGTAGATGGAGGGCCGAGATGATTCGTACCACCCTGTCCCTGGCGGTGTTTGTCACATTTGTCGCCGTCATGGTTGGATTGGCGTTTGTTCCCGAGCTTGTCGACATCCATTTCGCAGCGAACGAGGTCGAGCAGGCCGCCGTTGTGGAATAGGTGATCACTGAGCGATTGCATCGCCTCGCGCGCGTCATCACCAGGCCCGGGCAGTTGGGTACAGCGGCTTACGTGTCCGTCAACAATTCGATCTAGACTGCCCAATTCCGCTTGGAACACACCCTGATTGCAACTAAGCTCTCAGCGGTGGTGCTAGCTCCACCCCTACAAATGTCCCAAACCTGTGCCTCCCCGGCGCCCGCGCGCAGCGCCGGGCTCTTCCTGCGACCTTTCGATGCCGGTCGACGGAAGTTCAGGAACTTCCCGGACGTTTTCCCGTTTGACCATCAAAGGACTTCCGGCAACTTGACCGCGCTGACCGCTCGACAGAGCGAGATGGATGGAGGCAGGCATGGCGAATTTTGATGCTCAGGGCCAGATCACCGCTCTCCGGGAAGAAATAGAAAAGCTGCGTCAGGAACTCGCGGCACAATCGGCCGAAACCTACGAGGACATCCGCAACCGGGCCGGGAACGCAGGTCGATCCGTGCGTGCAGCAATGCGAACGGGCGCCGACTATGTCCGCTCGGAGGGGGCCGCTGCGGCTGGCGCGGCGCGCGAACACCCCGCTGCCGTCTCGACGCTTGTGCTGATGGCCGGTCTTGCAGGCCTGATGCTCGGCTACCTTCTCGCGTCCGAGCCGCCGTCACCCAGCAAGTACAGCAGGTATTGGCGACACTGAGGTTGCCGTCAAACAGAAGGGAAGCGCATCGGCAAGGGCCCTTGTGAGAGGCGGCGTGCAATCAACGCCGCCGCAGGCCGAACAGATAGCCGACGAATGCAGCGCAGAGCAAAGCCGACAGCGGATTGGCCGCAACTCCGGCGCGCACATCTTCCCGCAGCGAGTTGACCTGCGAAACTGCATAGCGACCGCTGCGCGCGGCAAGGATTCCGAGCGATTCCCTGAGGCGGGCCACTTCTTCTTTCAGCAGCTCGATCTGTTCCGCGATCTCTGCCTTTGCCGCTTCCGCATCGACGTCCTCGGTCGTCCCGGTTACTCCCGTCGCCTTGTTCCGACCGCGAACGACATCGAGCGGTGCGCGCGGGTTGGTCTTATTCTCGTCCGTCATGTCCGAATCTCCTGCAACGGCTAGTTTTGCCAAAACTCGAAAGACCGGCATCGGGTTCCAAAGGGACGGCACCGGATCACCGGTGGATGATTAACTCTTTATTTACCAAATTCGCCGATGTTGGGCCAATCGGAACCAGCGGACCCGTCATACGGTTGTTACCGAGACAAGTTACAAGGACCGCATCGGGCGCTCGCCATCGAAGGCGACAAATCGGTTTGTTCCTGACGCTGACCACGGATGTACTGGCAGTGTACGGGCATTCTCCCGGCGAGACCGGGAATGAGGAAGCGGGGTGAGATGACCCCGCTTTTTTCATATCCGCAGTTCCCTTTTTCCTGTCCGCACCCCCCCCCGGGGGCTCGCACAAGCTTTCGCAGTATTGCACAAACAAAAAACCCGGCCGATGGCGGCCGGGTCTGATGAGTCTGATGAACTGAGTGGTCGCAGCTTACTGGGCAGCCGGAGCGGTCTCAGGCGCAGCCGGTGCGGCACCCTCAGCCGGAGCAGCTTCGGTCGCTGCCGGCGCAGTACCTTCAGCCGGAGCAGTTTCGGTTGCGGCCGGAGCAGCGCCTTCGGCAGCCGGGGCGGCTGCCGCGCCTTCCGCCGATGCGTCCGGAAGCGGTGCCGGGCTGTCGGACAGCGTGCGCAGATAGGCGATCAGGTTGGCGCGCTCGTCGTCCTTCTTCAGGCCGGCAAAGCCCATGGCCGTTCCGGCGATGTACTTCTTCGGCGCGGCGAGGAAGTGATTGAGATGGTCGAAGTCCCATACCTGCTTGCCGTCCTCCGCAAAGGTCTTCATGCCGGCCGAGTAGCTGAAGCCTTCATGCGAGGCGATCGGGCGGTTGACGACGTCCCAGAGATCGGGGCCGACCTTGTTCGGTCCGCCCTTCTCTCCGCTGTGACAGGCTGCACACTTCTTGAAGACGGCTTCGCCGGCTGCGGCATCCGCGCTCGCCAGCAAGGTGGCGATCGGCGTCGCGGCTGCTTCGGCTGCGCCGCCCTCGTCTGCGGCTTCCCCTCCGCTTTCCGCGGCAGCGATCACAAAGCCTTCCTTTTCTGGGGCGGCCGAGTGGAAGATGCCTTCCGATGCGATGGATACCGACATCAGCACGAAAACCGTGCCGAGAAGGGCACCCACGCCCATGTTCACATAAGAGTTCATCCGCAGCTCCCCTGGGAGCCGGCGCATCGCAGCCGGCCAGTCTTGAAATCGCGCGGAACCTATGTCTTTTGCTGCTTCGTTGCAACAGTGATTGTGCAGCGGCTGATGAGACGATTTGACACTTTTTGCGTGCTTTTTGAAGGTTAGGACATGAATCCTCCGAATTTTGAAGAAACGCTCGTGCTGATCCCGGCCCGCATGGCCTCGACGCGCCTGCCCGGCAAGCCGCTTGCCGATATTTGTGGCTTGCCGATGATCGTGCAGGTCGCCAAGCGGGCGGCCGAGTCCGGCGCCGGCCGCGTGGTGGTGGCGGTCGACCATCAGGAAACCTTCGACGCGGTCGCCGCCGCCGGCTTCGAGGTGGTGATGACGAAGGTCGACCATCAGTCGGGCTCCGACCGCATCTACGAAGCGCTGTTGAATTGCGATCCGGACCAGCGGGCACGGTTTGTCATCAACGTCCAGGGCGATCTGCCGACGATCGATCCCGCGACGATCCGGGCCGCGTTGAACCCGCTTGCCGATCCGTCGACCGACATCGCCACGCTGACCACCGAGATCACGGATCCGGACGAGAAGACAAATCCGAACGTCGTGAAGGTCGTGGGCTCGCCCATCGGCAGCAGCCGGCTGCGGGCGCTCTATTTCACGCGCGCCACCGCGCCCTATGGCGACGGGCCGCTGTATCACCATATCGGCCTCTACGCCTACCGGCGAAAGGCGCTGGAAACCTTCGTTTCGCTTCCGCCGTCGACGCTGGAAAAACGTGAATCACTCGAACAGCTGCGTGCCCTGGAAGCAGGGTTGCGCATCGATGCGGAGATCGTTGACACCGTTCCGCTTGGTGTCGATACTCCCGCCGACCTCGAGAAGGCGCGCAAGCTGCTCGCGGCCGCGGCCCGCTGACAGCCCCCTAAATGGATCGACCCATGATACAGAAGAACAACAAGATCGCCTTCCAGGGGGATTTCGGCGCCAATTCCGACATGGCCTGCCGGGACATGTTCCCGCAGATGGAACCCTTGCCCTGCCAGACCTTCGAGGAGGCCTTTCTTGCCGTCGAGAACGGCGACGCCGATCTGGCGATGATCCCGATCGAGAATACGCTTGCCGGCCGCGTCGCCGACATCCATCACCTTCTGCCGGAGTCGCGCCTTCATATCGTCGGCGAATACTTCATGCCGATCCGCTTCCAGCTGATGGTCCTGCCGGGTGTCGTGAAGGACGAAATCCGCACTGTCCACAGCCATATCCATGCGCTCGGCCAGTGCCGCAGGATCGTGCGCCTGAACGGATGGAAGCCGGTGATTGCGGGAGATACCGCCGGGGCGGCAAAGCTCGTGTCCGAAACCGGGGACCGCAGCATGGCGGCTCTTGCCCCGCGTCTGGCCTCCGAGCTCTATGGCCTCGAGATCATCGCCGAGAACGTCGAGGATTCGGAGAGCAACGTCACCCGTTTCGTGGTGCTGGCCCGCGAGCCGAGCGTCCCTGCCCGCGCCGAGCCCGACGAGGTGATCGTCACCACTTTCGTTTTCAACGTCCGCAACATCCCGGCGGCGCTCTACAAGGCGCTCGGCGGCTTTGCCACCAATGGCATCAACATGACGAAGCTGGAGAGCTACCAGATCGCCGGCAAGTTCTACGCGACCCAGTTCTATGTCGATATCGAGGGCCATCCGGACGACGCAAACGTGCGCCGGGCGCTGGAAGAGCTGGGCTTCTTCTCCGAAAAGGTGCGCATCCTCGGATCCTACCGGGCGCATTCCATGCGCGGTCAACTTTGAAAAGCCAAAGCCTGTCGCCGTGCAGCGACAGGCCCTTTGCTTGCAGACCCGAAAGGCCGGGGTGCGAGCCAAACTATCGGAAGTTCGACATCGTCCAGGGCGCAACGGGCTGCTGCGATTGCTCGCATGAGACGCGCCCGGATGGTGATCGCCAGTCGATGAAGCCGATGTCGCGGCGCAGGTACTCCGGCATCGCCTCAAGGTCGAGGCGCGGGCAGCGTGCCGTTCGCATGGGCCGGCCGATTGCATCGACAACTCGCGAAAGGAATGTTCGCCGCTGCTTTGCGGGCCGTCCAACAGGTGCGAAGCGCGCCGAAGCACAGGGCCCGGAAGGATTGAGGGTTGCGATCATTTCGTCCTCCATTCACGCTTGAATGGTATGGATCATAGCGGATCATGCTGACAGATTATGGCAGTAGCCTCGCGTCGGGGCAGATTAATCCTGGGTGCTGCCGACCTGCTCCTCTTGCCGCTCCCGCCAATCCTTGAGGAGAATGGCCCGCCGACGAGGGTAACGCTCGTCTTGAGGAACCATCTCGATGATGCGATCGGTGCGAAAGTGGCGGAAATCCTGCCTCAGTTCGCACCAGGCCACCACCACGCGCACCTGCTCATAGTAGCTGAGCGCGAACGGCCAGATTCGGCGGACTGACACCGCGCCGGTTTCGTCGGAGTAGGTAAGGTTCAACATGCGCTCGCTGCGGATTGCCTTGCGGATGGCGCCGAGATCGGCCTTTGCCTCGATCGGAGGGCGAAGGTTGACGAGAAGTGTCGATGCTTCCACCGCCTCCCGCATCTCCGGCGGTAGGACGTCGGCGATCTTTGCGAGAGCATCGGCGCCGGCGGTCGCGAGGCGCGGATCGGCAGCGCGCGCGACCCAGCGCGAGCCAAGCACAAGCGCCTCGATCTCGTCTTGCGAGAACATCATGGGTGGCAGCATGAAACCGGGCTTCAGGACATAGCCCACTCCCGGCTCGCCATCGATCAGCGCCCCCTGCGCCTGCAGGCTGGCGATATCGCGGTAAAGCGTTCGGATGCTGACGCCCGTTTCTGCCGCGAGCGCGGCGCCGCTCACCGGACGGCGGTAGCGGCGCATCGTCTGCAGCAGGGTCAAGAGGCGTTCCGAGCGCGCCATTGCCTCCAAGCCTATGGGGTCGGCCAGTCGAGCCAGTCGCGCATCAGACGGTGGGCGATGGCACCTTTCGGCGGCGAGATCGTCGCCCCGGTTGCCGGATCGACGCTTGCGGTGCGGGCGAGCAATTCCACGGTTTCGGCTCGCGTGAACCAGCGGCAGTCCTCCAGTTCCTGCTCGTCGCGGTGGATCTCGAAGGATTTCGCCTCCGCATAGCAGCCGATCATCAGCGAATGTGGCATCGGCCAGGGCTGCGAGGCGTGGTAGCGCACCCGCCCGATCCGGATGCCGGACTCTTCCAGCGTCTCCCGGCGCACCGCATGCTCGATCGTCTCGCCGGGCTCGACGAAGCCGGCCAGGCACGAATACATGCCTTCGGGGAAATGGTACGACCGGCCGAGCAGGCAGCGATCGCGTTCGACATCGATTGTGAGCATGATGGCAACGGGGTCGGTGCGCGGAAAGGTCTGATGGCCGCAGGCGGTGCAGACCCGGCGATATCCGCCGATCTCCATGCGGTTGGCCGCGCCACACCGGCCGCAGAAGCGGTTGTTGCCGTTCCAGGTCAGCAGGCTGGAGGCCTGTGCGAACTGGCCGAGCAGGTCGTCGTCGAGCATCTGCTGGCGATAGAGGGTGCGTCCGTCGGCCGCCTTCAACGGTTCGTGCAGCGCGTCAGGGTCGGCGCGGACCGGCACGGCGAGCCGCGGCTCACCGTTCTTGAGGTAGCCCAGCAGGATCGTTTCCTCGACGATCGGGTCCAGTCCCGAAAGCTCGTAAGGGGCGAAAAGCGGATCGATGATCTTCTCGTCGTGCTTGACGACCAACTTGCCGCCGGCCAGGGCGAAAGCATGCACGCCATCGGTCTCGAAGGCGCGGTCCACACAGTCCTCCGCCCGGTATTCCGAGCGCCGGTCCAGGCTGTTCTCGGCAAAGGCGACCATGGTGCTGGGTTCGGCGTGCGGAAGGTGTCGGTCGAAGATCGATGATGTCATGAGCCCAGGTGTTCCAGCAGCTTGGCGGTGAAGGCAGCCTTGTTGTCCGCGTCCCAGGCCTCTGCTGATCCAAAGCCCCAGACGGGGCCGGGCCAATTGGGGTCTCCTTCGTTGCGGGCGATGATATGAACGTGGAGCTGTCTGACGATATTGCCGAGCGCGCCGACATTGATCTTGGTGGCGCCGGTGGCGCGCTTCAGCGCATCGGCGACGAGATTGATCTCGAAAGTCAACATCGTCTGATCGAGCGGGGTGAGCTCGAAGATTTCGCAGACATCTGCCCGCTGCGGCAAGAGCACGAGCCAGGGCCAGCGCGCGTCATTCATCAGGCGCAGTTCGCAAAGCCCGATCCTCGTCAGCATCTCGCTGTCGCGTGCCAGCCGCTCGTCCGCCTCGAATGCGCTCAATGTTTCGCTCCCGTTGTTTCGCCCCACTGCGAGTCATGCCACGGGTTCGTCATCCGCTCCAACAGTTTTTTGCCGCGCCGCCTTGCATTCTGATGCATTATTGCCGATATGGAAACCGGGAGGTTGGTGGTGGACGAGCCACTCGCCAACCGGGTCAGGTCCGGAAGGAAGCAGCCCTAACGAGCCCGGCACGGGTCATCGTGCCAGCCTCCCACCTAACGTCCTGTCGGGACGCGATTTTCAAGCGATGCGGCAGGGGCGATGAGCGAAGACACACCACTTCCGTCAGGTGAAAAGCCCGCCGCATACCGGGTTCTGGCGCGAAAGTACCGTCCCAAGGATTTCACGGATCTGATGGTCGGCCAGGAGCCGATGGTCCGCACGCTCACCAACGCCTTCGAGACCGGCCGCATTGCACAGGCCTACATGCTGACCGGTGTGCGCGGGGTCGGCAAGACGACGACGGCGCGCATTCTCGCGCGTGCCCTCAACTACAAGACCGCCGAGATCGACCGGCCGACGATTGACCTGAAGGTCCTCGGCGAACACTGCCAGGCAATCATGGAGGGCCGGCACGTCGACGTGATCGAGATGGACGCGGCGTCCCACACCGGCATCGACGATATCCGCGAGATCATCGAGCAGGTGCGCTACCGCCCGGTTTCTGCCCGCTATAAGGTCTACATCATCGACGAAGTGCACATGCTCTCGACGCAGGCCTTCAACGGCCTGCTGAAGACGCTCGAGGAGCCGCCGGAGCATGTAAAGTTCATCTTCGCGACGACGGAAATCCGAAAAGTTCCGATCACGGTGTTGTCGCGCTGCCAGCGCTTCGACCTGCGCCGCATTGCAGCCACCGACCTCGTCGGGCTGTTTTCGACGATCCTTGAGAAGGAAGGCGTGCAGGCGGAGCCGGATGCGCTCGCCATGATCGCGCGTGCCGCCGAGGGGTCCGCCCGCGACGGGTTGTCGCTGCTCGACCAGGCGATCGCCCACGGCGCGGGCGTGGTGGAAGCGGCGGCTGTGCGCTCCATGCTCGGCCTTGCCGATCGCGCTCGTATCGTCGACCTGTTCAGCCATGTCGTCCGCGGCGACGTGGCCGCGGCCCTTGCCGAATTTACCGCCCAGTACGAGGCCGGCGCCAGCCCGCCGGTGGTCCTGACCGACCTTGCCGATTTCACCCATCTTGTCACCCGCATGAAATACGTGCCCGACGCGGCAAATGACCAGTCGCTGAGCGAAATCGAGCGCGTGCGCGGTGCGGAGCTGGCCCAGAGCGTCGCCGTCAGCGCCCTGTCGCGCATCTGGCAGATGCTGCTGAAGGGCATTCCGGAGACGGAAGCCTCGAGCCGACCGGCGGGCGCCGCCGAAATGGTGCTGATCAGGCTCGCCCACGCCGCGCATTTGCCGTCACCGGAGGATGCCGCTCGGCGTCTGGCCGAGCTTGCAAACGGGAGTGATGGCGGAAACGGGCAACGCGCACCCTCGGGCAACGGCTATTCCGGTGGGACTCAGGCATCGTCACAGCCGCCTGTTTCTGCCGTAGGGCGTTCCCCGGAGCAGCCGACGATGCGTGCCGGCAACGGTGGGGCAACCATGCTGCGGGCGGTGCCGGCCGGTGATCCACTGCCGCAGGTGGTGCCAGCGATCGAACAGCGTCCGGACCCTGTCGAGGCCGCGCCTGTGGTAAAGGTTCCGGTGCGATCGCTCGAGGATATCGCCGAGCTTTGCACGAAAAATCGCGACATCCGCCTGCGCGCGCTGCTTCGCAACTTCGTCCGTCCGGTGAAATTCGAGCCAGGCCGTGCGGAGATCGGCCTTGCCGACGACGCGCCGAAAGCGCTGGTCGGCGACCTGCAGCGGCGTCTTGAGGAATGGACCGGCATCCGCTGGATGGTGATCGTTTCCCGCGAAGCCGGCGGGCCGACACTTGCGGAAGCCGAGGCGAGAGCGCAGGAGCAGCGGGTCGCCGATGCGCGCCAGGACCCCGATGTGGCTGCCATCCTGCAGCGGTTCCCGGGTGCGAAAATCACCGACGTGCGCATCAAGGCACCGCCGGTCGAAAGCGAGACGATCGAAGTGGCGGCTGCCGCCGAGTCCGCCGAGGGTGACATCCTGCCCGGTGACGACATAGAGTTCTGACGGTCTTAATACGAAATACGGAAGGAGCGACCGATGCGCGACATCATGGGCATGATGGGCAAGGTCAAGGAAATGCAGGCCAAGATGGAGAAGATGCAGGAGGAGATCGCCGCGCTCTCCGTCGACGGCACCTCCGGCGGCGGTCTCGTCACGGTCACGCTCGATGGCAAGGGCAACATGAAGGGGCTGAAGATCGATCCGTCCATGTTCAAGGAGGACGACGTCGAGATTCTCGAGGATCTCATCGTTGCCGCGCACAAGGATGCCAAGGACAAGGCCGAGGCGCTGGCAGCCGAAAAGACCAAGGCCCTGACGGCCGGTCTGCCGATCCCGCCCGGCTTCAAGATGCCGTTCTGAAACGCGTCCCCTCCACGCGAGCCGCATAAAGGCCGCGCTGCCGCTTAGGCAGCTGCCATCTTCGATGTCTGCCTCGGCGAACATACGAGGCCGCATGAGCGACGCGCTGGCGTGCATGCGGTCCGCTCTCCGATGCCAATTTCATGAAAAAGTCCAGCTTTCGCGATTTCAGTTCCGCACTGATTTGCGATAGAAGCAGCCCATGGCAAAACGCGTCACCGGTCCGGAAATCGAAAAACTCATTCAGCTGCTCGCCAAGGTGCCGGGGCTTGGCCCGCGTTCCGCCCGGCGGGCGGCGCTCCATCTTGTGAAGAAGAAAGACCAGCTGCTGGGGCCGCTGGCCGAGGCGATGGGTGAGGCGCATCGCAAGGTGCGCATCTGCTCCTGCTGCGGCAATGTCGACACGATCGATCCTTGCACGGTCTGCATCGATGAGCGCCGCGACCGGTCGGTGATCATCGTTGTCGAGGATGTGTCCGATCTCTGGGCGCTGGAGCGGGCCGGCGCCATGAATGCCGCCTACCACGTGCTTGGCGGCACGCTCTCGCCGCTCGACGGCGTCGGCCCGGACGATCTCAACATCCGCGGCCTGATCGATCGCGTCACCGCCGGCGGCATTCGCGAGCTGATCATTGCGGTGAATGCGACCGTCGAAGGCCAGACGACCGCGCACTACATCACCGATCATCTGCAGGGCCTTGACGTGAAAATAACAAGGCTCGCCCACGGCGTGCCGGTTGGCGGCGAGCTCGACTATCTCGACGAGGGCACGCTGACGGCGGCCCTGCGTGCCCGTACGACCATCTGAGAGGGAACTGGATGACAGCTGCGAACATCAAGGCAGGAACCCTTGTGCGCATCGCCCGAGGCGCCATCGCCCTTGGCGTGCTGCTGGCGCCCGTGGCGGCCCATGCCGTCTCGAAGGCCGACGTCGAAACGCAGTTCCAGGCCTGGCTGCAGCGCGACCTCTGGCCCGAGGCTTCGGAGGCCGGCGTCTCGCAGAAGGCCTTCAAGGCTGCCTTTGACGGCGTGCGCCTGAACTGGGACCTCCCCGATCTCGTGCCGCCCGGCGCCGCGCCGAAGAAGGAGCAGAAGCAGAGCCAGGCCGAGTTCTCTTCGCCGGGCGCCTATTTCTCCGAGAAGCGTTTGCAGGGGCTTGCTGCGAGTGGGCGCACGCTGGCGTCGACCCATGCCGCGACGTTGCGCAAGGTCGAGCGGACCTATGGCGTGCCGGGCGAGATAATCCTTGCGGTGTGGGGGCGCGAATCCGGCTTCGGGCGCGCCGATATCCCGCATCCGGCTGTCGAAGTGCTGGCGACCAAGGCCTTCATGTCGACGCGCAAGGACATGTTCCGGCGCGAATTGATTGCCGCCCTGCACATCATCGACGGAGGCGACCGTGCCCCGGCGCAGCTGAAAGGCTCGTGGGCCGGCGCGATGGGCCAACCGCAGTTCATGCCGACCAGCTATCTCAAATACGCCGTCGACTTCGACGGCGACGGCGTCCGCGACATCTGGAACTCCGTGCCTGACAGCCTCGCCTCGATTGCCAACTACCTGCGCGAGAAGGGTTGGGAGCCGGGCCGCGGCTGGGGCTACGAGGTGCGCATTCCCGAGGGCGTCTCCTGTGCGCAGGAAGGACCCGATCTCGCAAAGCCCATCGGGGAATGGGCATCCGCCGGCATCGAACGCATTTCGGGCAAGGGCTTTTCGAAGACGGAGGGCCGGGCCTCCGGCATGATGCTGGTGCCGGCCGGCCGGCACGGTCCGGAATTCATTGTCACGCCGAATTTCTATGTGATCAAGGAGTACAACAACTCCGATCTCTACGCGCTCTTCATCGGCAATCTTGCGGATCGCATCGCCTATGGCAACGGCCCCTTCCAGGGCGGCTGGGGCGACGTCGGCAAGATGATGCGCTCCGACGTGCTGGCCATGCAGAAGGCGCTGGTCGCCAAGGGCTACGACGTCGGCAAGGTCGATGGATTACCCGGCTACAAGACCCGCCGTTCGCTTGGCGACTGGCAGTCGAAGTCCGGCTTGGCACCCACCTGCTACCCCGATGTCACCTTGAAGGCCAGGCTGCGCTGACTTTCTGTCAGTGCATGTCGACCTGCCGCTTGTAGCGTTCGTATTCGGTCGGCAGGATCGTTTGCCGCTCGATCATCCGGTGCACGCGCGGTGGCTCCTGGCCGCGATGGAGCGCCCGCAGGCGGTCGCCATTCTCCGCATCCGCCTGCGTGCGGCGCTGGTTGTGGCGCACATACTCGATCCAGGTCGGTACGTGGTAGGTCTCGCTCCAGATGGTTGGATTTTCGAGGTCGCGCATCAGCGTCCACTGGCCGGCGCCGTCGCGGATTCGGATGCGCCGGCGCTCCGCCATCGCCGTCAGGAAGGCGGAGATATCCTCTTCCGCAATCTCGTAGTCGATGAGAACGACGATCGGGCCGCTGCGCGGCTTGAGGTCGAGCGGCAGTTGCGGCTCGCTGAAGCGGTTCAGCGGGTCAAGGTTGAGGGACTCGAACTGCGGCAGGCCATAGCGCAGCCCGAGCGCGGCGCCGGCCATCATCGCGACGGCGGCCCAGAGTAGCGCGTTCGACGCCCCTCGGCCGTCCGCGACGACGCCCCAAAGCCAGCTCCCCCCGGCAATGCCCCCGAAGGTCATCGTCTGATAGAGCGACAGCGCACGCGCGACGACCCAGCGCGGCGTCGAAAGCTGCACCGTCGTGTTGAACAGCGACAGGGCCAATACCCAGCAGGCGCCGGCGACGAAGAGGGCGGGGCCGGTGACGATGGAATTGTCGCTAAAGGCGGTCACGACGGCGCTGAGCGCAAATCCAGCGAAAGCCAGGCGCACGATCGCCTCGCTGGAGAGCACTTCCCGCATTCGCGCACTCGCCAGCGCTCCGCCGATCGCTCCGACGCCGAAGCAGCCGAGCAGGATGCCGTAGGTCAGCGGGCCGCCCTTTACCAGGTCGCGCGCGACGAGCGGCAGGAGCGCGAGGATGGCGCTGGTCGAAAGGCCGAAGGCAAAACTGCGCAACAGCACCTTGCCGATGTTCGGAGACATCGACACGTATCGCAAGCCGGCGGAAATCGCCCGGCCGAACGGCTCGCGTGGCAGCGGGCTCCTGGGGAGCGCCGGCTTCCAGCGCAGAAGCGCGAAGATCAGTGCGAAATAGCTGAACGCGTTGGCGGCGAAAGCGCCCGCAGCGCCGGCCGCGGCGACGATCGCACCACCGACGGCGGGGCCGACGCTGCGGGTGAGGTTGAACCCCATCGAGTTCAACGCCACCGCGGCCGGCAGATCCTCGCGCGGCACCATGTCGCCGACCGAGGCTTGCCAGGCCGGATTGTTCAACGCCGTGCCGCAGCCGATCAGGAAGGTGAAGCCGAGAAGCAGCCAGGGCGTGATCAGCCCATACCAGGCAGCCAGCGTCAGGGTGATCGATACGACAAGCATGAAGAACTGGGCGGTGAGCATGATGCGGCGGCGATCGAAGCTGTCGGCCAGTGCGCCCGAGACGAGCGAAAACAGCATGATCGGCAGTGCTGTCGAGGCTTGCACCAGTGCAACCATGTTTGCCGAACTGGAAATCGAGGCCATCATCCAGGCCGCACCCACCGACTGGACGAGGCCGCCGAAATTGGAAATCAGGCTTGCCGCCCAGATGAGGCGGAAGGTGTCGTGCCTGAAGGGTGCAAGGGGGGAAATGCGATCGGGCACCGCTCAGTCTCACCTCTTCTGATTTGGCTCGCCACCAAGATAGCGAGGTAATGCGTGGCGGCAAGGAAAACCCGCCGTCGAAATGGGTGCGGCTGCGATTCCTAACGGGATGGAATCGTTGCGACCATGTCCGCGTGGAAAGGATGGTTGCGGTGGCGCGCAGTCTGACAAGGTTGTCAGCGCCAAAGGAACGGCCGGGCGGCGAAACCGCCCGGCTCGCTTTACGGGCTCACGCGAGAGCCGCGCCGAGTTCGGCCAGAATGCGGGTCCAGCCACTCTCGTGACCGTTGCGGGCGTCTTCGCTGGCAAACTTCACCTGGCGGAGCGTAACCTCCGTTGTGCCGCTGTCTATTTCCCTGAGATCGATCGTCACCACGCTGTCATCGACCGAATAGGGGGATTCCCAGGTGAACGCGAGGCGTGAATACGGGTCGATCTCCAGATAGGTGCCGGCGTGCGGGATCTCTTTTCCGTCGACCGCCATCAGGATGGAGAACCGGCCGCCCTTGACGGGATCGGTATGCACCTTCGGCACCTCCATTCCCTCACAGGCGCGCATGAACTTCGCCAGCATTTGCGGCGAGAGCCACGCATTGAACACCTTCTCACGCGGAGCGGCGATCGTGTGGTTCACGGTCAGTTCGAGGTCCCTGGTCAGTTCGAGGTCCCTGGTCAGTTCGAGTTGGCTCATGGTCCTTCTCCTCGGAAGCGAGCAGTTGATCGAGCGCCGACAGGCGCAGTTCCCATATCGACTTCAGTTGCCCGAACCATCGTTCCGTATGTTTCAGTGGGTCGAGCTCCGCTGCAATGAAATGCTCGCGGCCCAAAGTCCGGCGAGTGACAAGTCCCGCCTCCTCGAGCACCTTGATGTGCTTCGACACCGAGTTCAGGGACATGTCGAAATGGGCAGCAAGTCCCGTCACTCTCAGAGGCCCCTCCTGGACGAGAAGCGTGAGAATCTGCCGCCGGGTCGTGTCGCCGGCGGCCTTCAGAATGCGTGACAGGATCTCGTCTTCCATTTGTTCACCCATGGGGTTGAATATTCCTTTTTGCTTCATTAGTCAACCATATGGGTGAATAAATTGCCAGAGATGCGCTTTGCTCCGCGCCGGCTTTCCACCAGCAATCCGACGAAAGCTTGCAATTCCCCGTCGGGCAGCGTATATAGCCGTCAAATTCTTGATCGGTTTGATGAGGAGTGGGCCCGCGAGGACCCGCTCTTTTTTATTGGCCCGGCCGAGCGCATGATGAACGATGCTCCGGAGCGTTGCTCACCCGTCGAACGGTGAAGTCGCGGCCCGAAGCCTCAGAGCCGGGTCGTAGCCTTCGATGGAGGGATGCGGGCGGCAAGGGACGCGACAATGACGGAACAACAGAACGAACCGCGGCTGATCGTCGAGACAGGCCTCGACCGGCGCGTGGCCGATATCATCGAGCCGACGATCGAGCAGATCGGCTACCGGCTGGTGCGGGTTCGCCTGTCGGCGCAGCACGGCATGACCTTGCAGATCATGTGCGAGCGCAGCGATGGGACCATGACAGTGGAAGATTGCGAAGCGGTCTCCATGGCCGTCTCGCCGGTGCTCGACGTTGAGGATCCGATCGACAAGGCGTATCATCTCGAAGTGTCGTCGCCGGGTATCGATCGCCCGATGGTCCGGAAATCGGACTTCTCCCGTTGGCTTGGGCATCTCGTCAAATGCGAGACGTCGATCCTGATCGACAGCCGCAAGCGCTTCCGTGGCAAGATCGTCGCCGCCGACGCGGAGGGATTCACGATCGAGCGCGATCAGCCCGCCTATGGCGAGGAGCCGAGCGTCACGATCCCGTTTTCGGCGCTCGCGGAGGCGAAGCTGATCCTGACCGATGATCTGATCCGCGACGCATTGCGCGCCGACAAGCTGGCGAAGGCGGAAGCTGCGAACCAGAACGACGCGGACGAATAGTTTTTGAGTGCGTTGCGTCTGCCGGGCGTCGCCCCGGGCGGGGCGCGATGGAGAAGACGGAACCCGGGGGCGGCAGGCCGCTCCCCACCGCCGGAGGCAGGGCCCCGGCATCAAACGGAGACTTGAGACAATGGCAGTCAGTGCTAACCGGCTCGAACTTCTGCAGATCGCGGATGCCGTGGCCCGCGAAAAGGTCATCGATCGCGAAATCGTTCTGGCGGCGATGGCCGACGCCATCCAGAAGGCGGCACGCTCGCGCTACGGCTCGGAATCCAATATCCGTGCCGACATCAACTCCAAGACCGGCGAAATCCGCCTCCAGCGACTGCTGGAAGTCGTCGAGCACGCCGAGGACTACTCCACGCAGATCCCGCTGGAACTGGCCCGCGATCGCAACCCGGACGCCAAGATCGGCGACTTCATCGCCGATCCGCTGCCGCCGATGGATTTCGGCCGCATCGCCGCCCAGTCGGCCAAGCAGGTGATCGTGCAGAAGGTACGAGAAGCCGAGCGCGACCGCCAGTTTGACGAGTACAAGGACCGCGTCGGCGAGATCGTCAACGGCACGGTCAAGCGCGTCGAATACGGCAACGTCATCGTCGACCTCGGCCGCGGTGAAGGCATCATCCGCCGCGACGAGATGATCCCGCGCGAGAACATGCGCTACGGCGACCGCGTCCGCGCCTTCGTCTACGACGTGCGCCGTGAGCAGCGCGGCCCGCAGATCTTCCTGTCGCGCACCCATCCGCAGTTCATGGTGAAGCTGTTCACGATGGAAGTGCCGGAAATCTATGACGGCATCATCCAGATCAAGTCGGTCGCCCGCGATCCGGGCTCGCGCGCCAAGATCGCCGTGATCTCCAACGACAGCTCGATCGATCCGGTCGGCGCCTGCGTCGGTATGCGCGGTTCGCGCGTCCAGGCCGTCGTCGGCGAGCTCCAGGGCGAAAAGATCGACATCATCCCGTGGTCGCAGGATCCGGCGTCCTTCATTGTCAACGCCCTGCAGCCGGCGGAAGTCGCCAAGGTCGTTCTCGACGAGGATGCGGAACGCATTGAAGTGGTCGTTCCCGACGAGCAGCTTTCCCTCGCGATCGGCCGCCGCGGCCAGAACGTCCGCCTCGCCTCGCAGCTCACGGGTTGGGACATCGACATCCTGACGGAGGCCGAGGAGTCCGAGCGCCGCCAGAAGGAATTCAACGAGCGCACCAACCTGTTCATGGATGCCCTCGATGTCGACGAGATGGTCGGTCAGGTCCTGGCCTCCGAAGGCTTCGCTGCCGTCGACGAGCTTGCCTATGTCGACCTCGACGAGATCGCCTCCATCGACGGCTTCGACGAGGACACGGCTACGGAAATCCAGACGCGCGCCCGCGAATATCTCGACCGCATCGAGGCCGAGGCCGACGCCAAGCGTACGGAACTCGGCGTTTCCGACGAGTTGCGTCAGATCGACGGCATCACCTCGCAGATGATGGTCGCGCTGGGCGAGGACGGCATCAAGACCATCGAGGACTTTGCCGGCTGCGCTGCCGACGATCTCGTCGGCTGGACGGAGCGCAAGGACGGGGAGACCAAGAAATACGAGGGCCTGTTCTCGAAGTTCGAGATTTCGCGTGCCGAGGCGGAAGCGATGGTCGTGCAGGCGCGCCTTGCGGCCGGTTGGATCACCGAGGACGACCTTGCCAGCGAGGATGCCCCCGTTGAGGTCGTGGAAGGTGCGGAGCAGGACGCCTGACCGGCGTCCGCTCCTGAGGTGAGCAGCAGCTGGAGATGCCGTTGCCCGAGAAAAGAACGAAGGACGACGGCGAACTCGGCCGGATGTGCATCGTGACCCGCGAAAGCGGCGATCCCGACATGCTGATCCGCTTCGTCGCCGGTCCGGACGGTAATGTGGTTGCCGACTTGAAGCGACAACTTCCGGGCCGCGGGTGCTGGGTGAAGGCTGAACGGGCGCTGATCGACAAGGCGGCGGCCAGAAAACTCTTCGGTCGCGCGCTCAAGGCGGACGTCAAGGCCGCGGCCGATCTCGGCGCTGAAGTTGAACGGCTCCTCCTGGGGCAGCTTGCGGGCATGATGAACATGGCCCGCAAGGCCGGGCAGTTCATCACCGGCGGCATGAACGTCGACAAGGCGGTGCGCGCCGGCGCGGCGCTCGCGGTGTTCCATGCTGCCGACGCCGCCGCCGATGGCGTCCGCAAGATTGACCAGGCGCGGCGGGCCTATATGTTCGCCGCGGACGAAGAGACAGAAGTGCCTTCGTTCCGCTTCGTGACGGAGGCGGAAATGGAGGCGCTTTTGGGCCAGAATGCTTTTATCCATGCCGCGGCGCTTGCAGGGCAGGCGGGTGAGGGTGTAGTGAAGCGCGCAATCATGCTCGAAAGGTACCGTGGCGATGGCTCGGTTCGGGCGCAGGGCGACGCTCGCCAGCCAAAGCAATGACGCGGGTGACCGGCCGAAACCGGCATCTCGCGCGTGACAGAATTGAACGGCAGGGTCTGGTGATACGCATCCGGCCCTGATCTAACGGAACGGAAACGGAATGACGGACAACAAAGACGACAAGACGATCAGCGTAGCGGGCAAGAAGACGCTGACCCTGAAGCCCTCGGGGGTTCAGCAGGGTACAGTGCGTCAGGACATGGGCCGTGGCCGCACGAAGGCCGTCGTGGTCGAGACCCGCAAGCGGCGTCCGTCGCGGCCGGAGGACGAGCGCCCGCCGGTCCATACGCCGGCGCCGTCGCCGCGTGTCGCCGAGCAGCCCGTGCGCCATCAGCCGGCTCCGCCGCCGCGCCAGGAACCGCAGCGCCCGCGCGTGGGCGTCGTGCTGAACCAGCTTTCGCCGGAAGAGATCGAGGCCCGCCGCAGGGCGCTTGCCGAAGCGCAGGTGCGCGAGGCCGAGGACGCGCGCCGCCGCGCCGAGGAAGAGGCGCGCCGCAAGGTCGAGGAAGAAGCGCGCCGCAAGGCCGATGAGGAAGCACGCATCCAGCGCGAGAAGGAAGAGGCCGAGCTCCGAGCCGCAGCCGAAGCGCGCGGCGAGACCATCGACGAGCAGGCTGCCGCACCCGTCGAAGCGCCAGTTGTTCCCCCCGTTGTAGCGCCGCGTCCGCAGGGCGCCCGCCCGGTCGCCCCGACCTCCGCCCCAGCTGTTGGCGCACGCGGTCGCCGTGAAACCGAAGAAGAGGAGAGCCGCGCACGCGGTCCAAGCGGTCCGGCACGCGGCAAGGTCACGCGTCCCGAGCCTGCCAAGGTGCCGGCCCGCCCGAAGGGCGACGAGGGGCGCCGCCAGGGCAAGCTGACGCTGACGACTGCCTCGACGGACGAGGACGGCACGCAGCGCGGCCGTTCGCTGTCGGCCATGCGCCGCCGTCAGGAGAAGTTCAAGCGCTCCATGATGCAGGAGACCCGCGAGAAGATTTCCCGCGAAGTCGTCCTGCCGGAGACCATCACGATTCAGGAATTGTCGCAGCGCATGTCCGAACGCGCCGTCGACGTCATCAAGTACCTGATGAAGGAAGGCCAGATGATGAAGCCGGGCGACCTGATCGACGCCGACCTGGCGGAGCTGATCGCCGGCGAATTCGGCCACACCGTCAAGCGCGTATCGGAATCGGACGTCGAAGAGGGCATCTTCAACGTTTCCGACGACGAGGCGGAGCTGGTGTCGCGCCCGCCGATCGTTACCATCATGGGTCACGTCGACCACGGCAAGACCTCGCTGCTCGACGCCATTCGCCATGCGAACGTGGTGGCCGGCGAAGCGGGTGGCATCACCCAGCACATCGGCGCCTACCAGGTCGAGCAGGACGGCAACAAGATCACCTTCATCGACACCCCGGGCCACGCCGCCTTCACGGCGATGCGTGCCCGCGGTGCGCAGGCGACCGACATCGCGATCCTCGTTGTCGCAGCCGACGATAGCGTCATGCCGCAGACGATCGAGTCCATCAACCACGCCAAGGCGGCGGGCGTGCCGATCATCGTGGCGATCAACAAGGTCGACAAGCCGACGGCCGACCCGCAGAAGGTGCGCACGCAGCTCCTGCAGCACGAGGTGTTCGTCGAGACCATGGGCGGTGAAGTGCTCGACGTCGAGGTATCGGCGAAGAACGGCACCAACCTCGACAAGCTCCTCGAAGCGGTTCTGCTGCAGGCCGAAATCCTCGATCTCAAGGCCAACCCGAACCGCACCGCCGAAGGTGTCGTCGTCGAAGCCGAACTCGATCGCGGCCGCGGCGCCGTCGCCACCGTCCTCGTCCAGAAGGGTACGCTGGCCCCGGGCCAGATCATCGTCGCCGGCGACCAGTGGGGCCGCGTCCGCGCCCTGGTCACCGACAAGGGCGAGCATGTGAAGGCTGCTGGTCCCTCGACGCCGGTCGAGATTCTCGGCCTGTCGGGTACGCCGGCTGCCGGCGACAAGTTCGCCGTCGTCGAGAGCGAGAGCCGTGCCCGCGAAATCTCCGAGTACCGCCAGCGCCTCGCCCGCGAAAAGCAGGTGGCGCGCCAGTCGGGTTCGCGTGGCTCGCTCGAGCAGATGATGAGCCAGCTGCACTCCTCCGGACTGAAGGAGTTCCCGCTCGTCATCAAGGGTGACGTGCAGGGCTCGATCGAAGCCATCGCCGGCTCGCTCGAAAAGCTTGGCACCGACGAGGTGCGCGCTCGCATCGTCCATTCGGGCGCGGGCGGCATCACCGAGTCGGACATCTCGCTCGCCGAAGCGTCGAACGCCGCCATCATCGGCTTCAACGTCCGCGCCAACGCGCAGGCCCGCAGCCTCGCCGAGCGTCAGGGCATCGAGATCCGCTACTACAACATCATCTACGACCTGATGGATGACGTGAAGGCGGCGATGTCGGGCCTGCTGTCGCCGGAGCGCCGCGAGACCTTCCTCGGCAACGCCGAGATCCTGGAGGTGTTCAACATCACCAAGGTCGGCAAGGTCGCCGGCTGCCGCGTCACCGAAGGCAAGGTCGAGCGTGGTGTGGGCGTTCGCCTGGTCCGCGACAACGTCGTCATCCACGAGGGCAAGCTCAAGACGCTCAAACGCTTCAAGGACGAAGTGTCGGAAGTGCAGTCCGGTCAGGAGTGCGGCATGGCCTTCGAAAACTACGAGGACATCCGCGCCGGCGACACGATCGAGTGCTTCCGCGTGGAGCACATCACGCGCACGCTGTAAGGGCTCGTCCACTCAGCTGTCATGCGAGCGCCGGAGTTTTCGGCGCTCGCATTTTTTTGAAGGTAACGACAATGACCAGAGCAACTTCCTCCGCCCCCTCGCAGCGCATGCTGCGCGTCGGCGAACAGGTGCGGGCGGCGATCACGCAGGTCCTGCAGCGCGGCGAAGTGCGCGATCCGCTGATCGAGAAGACGGTGATCTCCATATCCGAAGTGCGCATGTCGCCCGACCTGAAGCACGCGACGGCGTATGTCACCCCGCTTGGCGTGGCGGATCACAACGCCGTTATCGAGGCGCTGAACAAACATGCGAAATACATCCGCGGCAGGCTCGGGCCGCAGCTCAGGCAGATGAAATACATGCCGGACGTGCGCTTCCGCGACGACACGAGCTTCGACAACTACCAGAAGATCGACGAGTTGCTGCGCTCGCCCGAGGTCGCCCGCGATCTCGACGACACCGACGAACAATAACCGAAGAAACGAATGTCCAAACCACGTAAACCCAAGGGCCGCCCGATCTCGGGCTGGCTGATCCTCGACAAGCCGTTTGATTTCGGCTCGACCGAAGCCGTTTCCAAGATCAAGTGGCTGTTCAAGGCGCAGAAGGCCGGCCATGCCGGCACGCTCGATCCGCTCGCCTCCGGGATGCTGCCGATTGCGCTCGGCGATGCGACGAAGACCGTCCCCTATGTCATGGACGGCCGCAAAATCTATGAGTTTACCGTGACTTGGGGCGAGGAGCGCGCGACCGACGATCTCGAGGGCGAGGTGACGCGGTCTTCGGACACGCGCCCGGCCGCGGATGCGATCAAGGCCTTGCTGCCGGGCTATACCGGTGTCATCCAGCAGGTCCCGCCGCAGTTCTCGGCGATCAAGATCGACGGTGAACGCGCCTATGACATTGCCCGTGACGGCGAGACCGTGGAAATACCCTCGCGCGAGGTGGAAATTCACCGCCTGACGCTTCTCGGCTGCCCGGACGCAAACACGGCGCAGTTCGAGGTCGAGTGCGGAAAGGGCACCTATGTGCGCGCGCTTGCCCGTGATTTCGGTCGCGATCTTGGCTGCTACGGTCATATCTCGGAACTGCGCCGGACCTATGTCGCTCCGTTCGGCGAGGAAGACATGGTCCCGCTTGCGGATCTGACTGCGCTTGAGTCGATCGAAGACGAGGCCGAGCGGCTCGCGGCCCTGGATGCGTTCCTGATTGAGACCGCCGAGGCGCTGTCGAGCCTGCCGCAGATCGTCGTCAACGACGACCAGGCGCATCGCTTGCGGATGGGCAATCCGATCATCCTGCGCGGCCGCGACGCACCGGTATCCGCCGACGAGGCCTATGTCACGGCGCGCGGCAAGCTTGTTGCAATCGGCGAGATTGGCGGCGGCGAGTTCCGCCCGAAGCGGGTGTTCAGTTAAGCTGATGCGCGCGGCCGAGCCGCGCGCACTATTTAGCCGATCAGGCGAGACCTTCGGCTTTCAGCGTCGCCTGAACGGACGGGCGCACCGCGATCCGCTCGACGTAAGCCGTGAGATTGGGCCAGGCGGCAAGCGAAATGCCGGTGACGTTTGCCCAGCTGGCGACGACGAACGCGTAGGCATCCGCGACCGTGAAGGCTGAGCCGGTCAAGTAGGCCCGACCATCCGCGAGGCACGATTCCAACCAGGCGAATTTCTTGCCGACCATCTCGCGTGCGGCGTCCTTTTCCGCATCCGTCTTGCCGGGCTGGAAGATGGGGCTGAACGCCTTGTGCAGCTCCGATCCGACAAAGCTCAGCATTTCGTTCACGCGTGCGCGGGCCAAGGTCCCGGCCGGCGGCGCAAGGTCCGTCGCGCCATTGGAGTCTGCGATGTACTGAAGGATTGCCGGGCCTTCGGTGAGGATTTCGCCTTCGGCGATTTCGAGCGCAGGCACGGCGCCCTTGGGATTGATCGCCCAGTAGTCCCGGCCGCTCTCCATGACCTTGGTCTTGGTGCTAACCTGTTCGACCTCGAAAGGCTTCCCAATTTCGTGGAGGATTACATGGGAGGCCATCGAGCAGGCGCCGGGCGAATAGTAGAGCTTCACGTGGATTTCCCTTTCTGGAAAATTATCTGCAACGACGCCGGCAATACTCCCCTGGCGCTCGTTTGAAAACACGGGATTTGATCGCTGGGTCTCGCCTGCATGTCGCGGAATGACCAGATGTCGCGACTTGATTTCCGTCAATCCGCAAGGCTGAATGGTACAGCAGACACTGACATTTCGACGGCGGTGCAATGCTAGGCAAGCAGTAGCGCGAAGCGCATTACGCGGAGCGGCCCCGGTTGACGATGAGCAAAAAAGGCAGACCGACAGCACCAAGCCAACCCAACGGTTCGGACAGCTGGCGCGAACGAATGCGCCGTCCGGTCGCTTTCTACCTGGTCTGCCTCATTCTGGTGGTCGTCCTGCCTTCCTTCATATACGCCACGATCGTCCTCAACCGGACGAACGATGCCCAGGAGCGCGCGGTTGAACTGCTTTTGAAAGCCTCGACCGAGTCGGTAAACAGGGTGATCGACCGCGAGGTGTCGTCCATGCTGTCGATGCTGGCGTTCTTCTCGACCTCGAACTATCTGCAGACTGGCGACTACCGGAACCTGCAGGTACAGGCGGATAAGGCGCTGGTGGGGACGAATGCCCATCTGCTTGTGATCGGTCCGGACTATCAGCAGCGACTGAATTCGCGCGTGCCCTATGGCACCGAGCTCGGCCAGACAGCGGATCGGGCGACGGCGGAAAAGGCATTTGCGACCGACAGACCCGCAGTATCCAGCCTGTTTTTCGGGAAAACCGCACAGAACTGGGTCTTCAATGTGCATTATCCTGTCCGGCTCAATTCCGGCGAGCGGATCTTGTTGACCCTGACGCAGGATGCGAACCATCTGCTCAAGGTCGTGAACCCGGACATTCTTTCTCCGGAGTGGAATGCAGCCGTGCTGGACGATGCTGGCAAAGTGATCGTGTCGACCGACCCCGCGATCAACACCGGCGATCCATTCTTCCTTCAGGTGGTTCCCGCCTTGCGGATCGGTCTTGGCAGCGCGCGCCATCAGGACGTCGACTATCAGGTCGTGACGGACTTTTCGCCCCTGACCGGCTGGAAAATCGTTGCTTGGGCGAAGGCGGCCGATGTTCGGGCAACGGCGATGTCGTCGCTGCTATGGTTGACTGCCGGCGGGGCGATCATCGCCACTCTGGCGACGGCGGGCGCCGTTCTCATCGCACGGATTCTTTCGCGGGACGTGCGTTTGCTTGCGCATGACGCCAAGCGGCTTGGAATGGGCGAACGCGTGCCGCCGCGGCGCCACGTTATCGCGGAGCTGGACACGGTTTCCAAAGCTCTGTCGGAGGCAGCCGAAGCACGGACACGGGCCGAGAACGAGATACGGTTTCTGATGCGCGAGGTGGCGCATCGCTCCAAGAACCAGCTGACCGTCATCCAGGCGATGTTGAACCAGTCCGTCAGCATAAGGGAAACGGCCGTGGCCTTCGCCGATTCCTTCCGCAAGCGGCTGGCCGGGCTTGCACGATCGACCGAACTGATGATCACGAATGCCGCGCTTGGTGTCGACCTCGCCGAGCTTGCCGAAAACCAGCTGAAACCCTTCGTGCCCGTCGATGCAGGACGGGTTCGGGTGTCCGGGCCGCCGGTGCGGCTCGACAGCCAGGCATCGCAAACGCTGGGTATGGCGCTTCACGAACTTGCGACCAACGCGGCCAAGCATGGCGCGTTCGCCAATGACAGCGGCATCGTCGAATTGTCCTGGGCACTGGAGGCAGACCGCCTGAACCTTGTCTGGCGCGAAAGCTGTTCGAATTTCGATCCGGGCCTGGCCGAGACTCAACCGAAGGGCTTCGGAAGCGTCGTGCTGGAACGCATGCTCGGCATTGCCTTGGATGCGGAGCTGGAACGTAGAATGCATGCGGATGGAATAGAATGGCGGTTTTCGATCCCGTTGTCGAAGCTCAAGGAAGGGGCTAGTGAAGGGGAAGTCTGAAGGCGATATGCGGTGAGGGCCGGCACGCGGTCAGCCCGATCGACGCCCCTTCCATTTCGGACTCGAATGGTTTATAGGCAGCGCCAGCATGCGGACACGTTTCCGTCTGCCTGAATGGCCATCGCTGGACGACATCCCGGCGATTGGCGACCCAAAGTCCTCCATTTCAAGAAAGGATCACCGATGTCGATCACTGCTGAGCGCAAGGCTGCGCTGATCAAGGAATACGCAACCGTCGAAGGCGATACCGGTTCGCCGGAAGTCCAGGTTGCCATCCTGACCGAGCGCATCAACAACCTGACGGAACACTTCAAGGGCCACAAGAAGGACAACCACTCCCGTCGTGGCCTCCTGACGATGGTTTCGAGCCGCCGCTCGCTTCTTGACTACCTCAAGAAGAAGGACGAGGCCCGTTACAGCAAGCTGATTGCTGCTCTGGGCATCCGCCGCTAAAGGTTTCCTGGCGGGCGTTCCTCACGGGACGCCCGCCAGTCGTATTCGCGGAAGATTTCCGCTGCTGTTCCGCTGATCGGAACGAGACATCTCCAGCAGGCCGGATGGGCCGGACCTGCGGAACCAACCGATGACCTGTCATGGGGCAGGATTGCAGGATGCTTCAGGCGCTCGCCTGTGTCCGCCGGCGCGACGCGCCGGAACCGGACGGTGAGCAGAGCCAGGAACAGGAAGCCTCCCGTTGTCTTGCCCATGATGCGTCACGAATGCGGATAGAACCACCTGCGCCGGCAAGGCGGCGGTGCGTATCTCCGCAACACGTAAGGACAAGACATGTTCGATACCCACACGGTTGAAATCGAATGGGCGGGTCGTCCGCTCAAGCTCGAAACCGGCAAGATCGCCCGTCAGGCTGACGGTGCGGTTCTCGCCACCTACGGCGAGACCGTCGTTCTCGCCACCGTCGTCTCGGCCAAGGCGCCCAAGCCCGGCCAGGACTTCTTCCCGCTGACCGTCAACTACCAGGAAAAGACCTATGCCGCCGGCAAGATCCCGGGCGGCTACTTCAAGCGCGAAGGCCGTCCGAGCGAGAACGAGACCCTCGTCTCGCGCCTGATCGACCGCCCGATCCGCCCGCTCTTCCCGGAAGGCTACAAGAACGACACCCAGGTGATCGTCACGGTCATGCAGCATGACCTGGAAAACAATCCGGACGTTCTGTCGATGGTTGCCGCTTCGGCGGCGCTGACGCTTTCCGGCATCCCGTTCATGGGCCCGATCGGCGGCGCCCGCGTCGGCTACATCAACGGCGACTACGTCCTCAACCCGCATCTCGACGAGATGGACGAATCTTCGCTCGACCTCGTCGTCGCCGGCACGCAGGACGCGGTCCTGATGGTCGAATCCGAAGCCAAGGAGCTTCCGGAAGACATCATGCTCGGCGCCGTCGTCTTCGGCCAGAAGGGCTTCCAGCCGGTCATCGACGCCATCATCAAGCTCGCTGAAGTCGCCGCCAAGGAGCCGCGTGAATTCGAGCCGGAAGACTATTCCGCGCTTGAGACGGCGATGCTGGCGATCGCCGAAGCCGAACTGCGCGATGCCTACAAGATCACCGAGAAGGCCGCCCGCTACGCCGCCGTCGACGCGGTCAAGGCAAAGGTCAAGGCGCACTTCCTGCCCGAGGGCGTCGAAAGCCCGGAATACACCGCCGAAGAGATCGGCGCGGTGTTCAAGCACCTGCAGGCCAAGATCGTCCGCTGGAACATCCTCGACACCAAGAGCCGCATCGACGGCCGTGACCTCGTCACCGTCCGTCCGATCGTGTCGGAAGTCGGCCTCCTGCCGCGCACGCACGGCTCGGCGCTCTTCACCCGCGGCGAGACGCAGGCCATCGTCGTCGCCACGCTCGGCACCGGCGAAGACGAGCAGTATGTCGACAGCCTGACGGGCATGTACAAGGAGCGTTTCATGCTCCACTACAACTTCCCGCCCTTCTCGGTCGGTGAAACGGGCCGCATGGGTTCCCCGGGTCGCCGCGAAATCGGGCACGGCAAGCTCGCCTGGCGCGCCATCCGTCCGATGCTGCCGGCAACCGAGCAGTTCCCCTACACGCTGCGCGTCGTCTCCGAGATCACCGAGTCCAACGGCTCGTCGTCGATGGCCACCGTCTGCGGCACCTCGCTGGCGCTGATGGATGCCGGTGTTCCGCTGGCCAAGCCGGTCGCCGGTATCGCCATGGGCCTGATCAAGGAAGACGAGCGCTTCGCCGTCCTCTCCGACATCCTGGGTGACGAAGACCACCTCGGCGACATGGACTTCAAGGTTGCGGGCACCGAAGCCGGCATCACCTCGCTGCAGATGGACATCAAGATCGCCGGCATCACCGAAGAGATCATGAATGTCGCGCTGAACCAGGCCAAGGGCGGCCGTCTGCACATCCTCGGTGAGATGGCCAAGGCCATCACCGAGAGCCGTTCGGAACTCGGCGAGTTCGCTCCGCGCATCGAAGTGATGAACATCCCGGTCGACAAGATCCGCGAAGTCATCGGTTCGGGCGGCAAGGTCATCCGCGAGATCGTCGAAAAGACCGGCGCCAAGGTCAACATCGAGGACGACGGCACCGTCAAGATCGCCTCTTCCTCGGCCAAGGAGATCGAAGCGGCCCGCAAGTGGATCCACTCGATCGTAGCCGAACCGGAAGTCGGCCAGGTCTACGAGGGCACGGTCGTCAAGACCGCCGACTTCGGCGCCTTCGTCAACTTCTTCGGCCCGCGTGACGGTCTGGTTCACATTTCGCAGCTCTCCTCCGAGCGCGTCGCCAAGACCACCGATGTCGTCAAGGAAGGCGACAAGGTCTTCGTCAAGCTCATGGGCTTCGACGAGCGCGGCAAGGTCCGCCTGTCGATGAAGGTCGTCGACCAGGCGACCGGCAAGGAAGTTGCAGCCGAGAAGAAGAGCGACGGCGGCGAGGCTGCCGAGTAACATCGTCTCGATCGAATGCGGGGGCGCGGAGCGGCATGTTCCGCGCCCCTTTTTCATTGAAGAAGCGGGAACAATCCGCACACCTCCTGAAAGTCCAGTCCATGAGCCGCGACGCGCTTAAAACCCTGTTCCATCCCTTTGCCGCCGGCCTGGTCGACATGCCGGCCGAAGGCCAGCGCTACCTTTTCCTCGGTGCCGAAGCCGGCCAGCGCCCGCCGGAGGGATTTGCGGCGGAGATCGACGCGGTGCAGCCCCTGCGGCCCTTGTTCCGGGCGCTGGAGGCGGCGCGCGCGAAGGTGGCGCCGGTTGCCGAAGGCGAGGGCTATGACGGCGCGCTCGTGCTTTGCAGCAAGCACAAGGGGGAAAACGAGAACCGCATCGCCGAAGCCTTGCTGCGCGTACGCGAGGGCGGCCTGATCCTGGTCGCCGGTGGCAAGGAGGACGGCATCCAGTCGCTGCGCAAGCGCATCGACCGCTACGAATTCGTCGGCGATCACGCGCCGAAGCATCATGGCGTCGCGTTCTGGTTTGCCCGTTCTGCCGATGTCAGCGAGGCGGCAATGGCGCTGACGGCCAGGTCCGTCCGCGTCGAAGGCCGCTTCACCGCCGCGCCGGGCATGTTCTCGCACGATCGCGTTGACGAAGGTTCCGAACTGCTGGCAAGCCGCATTCCGGCCGACTTCCGCGGCCATGCCGCCGATTTCGGCGCGGGCTGGGGCTATCTCTCGGTGCTGCTTTGCGAGCAGGCGCCCGGTCTCAAGGGGGTCGACCTGTTCGAGGCGGACTACAATGCGCTGGAGGCGGCCAAGGAGAACATGGCCGAGAACTGCCCCGACGTGCCGGCCCGCTTCTTCTGGCAGGACCTGACCGCCGAAGCGCCGCGCGACCACTACGACCTGATCGTCATGAACCCGCCCTTCCACGAAGGCCACGCCGCCGACCACGGCCTCGGTGCGGCGATGATCCGCATGGCGGCAAAGTCGCTAAAATCCGGCGGCCGGCTCCTGATGGTCGCCAATCGCGGCCTGCCCTATGAGCCGGTGTTGAAGGAAGCCTTCAAGGACAGCGGCGAAGTCTGCCGCAACGCTCGCTTCAAGGTTCTGTGGGGCAAGCGGTAAATCCGTCCATTCTTGATGGAAACGGCAGCCGACGCCGGGTCGTAGGCTGCCGCGTATTCCCTTTTTTAATTCGGATACGTTTTAAGGAACCGGGCTGCCGTTGCAGCGCTTGGCCGGGGATTTGGCGATGACCTCTACCGATACGACCACGACGTCCTGGTTTGCCAGGCTCAAGAACGCTCTTGTCATGATCCTGGTCGGCATCGTGCTGGTCTGCGGCTGCATCTGGCTGCTTGCCTGGAACGAAGGCCGTTCGGTGACGACCTACCGGGCGCTGGTCGAAGGCGCGGGGCTGGTTGTTTCGGTCGACAGCGCATCGATGGATCCTGCGAACGAAGGCAGGCTGGTGCATGTCGCCGGCGCCATTAAACCCGATGGCGTGCCGGCGGACGACGAGCTTGTCGTCTCGGCGGAAGGTGCCTTCGCCGTCCGGCGTATCGTGGAAATGTACCAGTGGGTCCAGCAGGAAAAGTCCGAGACCCAGAAGCAGCTCGGCGGCAGCGAAGAGACGGTCACAACCTATACCTACGCCAAGGAATGGCGAAGCGACGCCATTGATTCCGGCGGTTTTCGCCAATCCGGGCACGACAATCCGGACATGCCGATCGAGGGCGCTTTCTTCACCGTCGACAGTGCCCGCCTTGGGGCATTCCGGGTCGACGGCGAGGCGGCTGCCGCTCTGGGCCGAAGCGCCGCGATCAAGCTGACGCCCGATGATGCCGTGCAAATAGGCGCTATCATCGATGTGGACGCATCCGCATCCATGCAAAACGGGTGGGCGATCTTTTCCGAGGATCCCCGGAGGCCGGCGATCGGCGATCTGCGCGTCCGATTGGAGCGGGTTGATCTCGGCGAGGCGAGCTTCGTCGGCGCGCAGCGGGGCGACGGGCTTGTCGGCTATCGGACCAGCAACGGACGCACACTGTTTCTGAGCGAGGCGGGGATGGTCGATGCAGCGCGGATGTTCGACGCGGCGCAAAGTGAGAACACCCTCATCACCTGGTTGGTTCGCGCTGGCGGACTCGTCGGGATCTTCGTCGGCTTTGCGATGATGCTGTCGATCCTCGGCGTGATCGCCGATGTGGTGCCGTTCATTGGATCGATCGTCCGCTTCGGTACGGGTGCCGTGGCGCTCGTCCTGACGATGCTGATAGGGCCCCTGGTGATTGCGATCGCCTGGATCGCCTACCGGCCGCTGGTCGCGACAGCTGTCCTCATCGCCGGAGTTCTGCTCGCAGCCGGGGTCGTCTACCTTCGTCGCGGCAAGCAGGCGGTGCCTGCGGTCAGGTAGTATGGCAGCGACGCCGGCCTGAATGGCGCGGCGTGGCCTTTTCTTTGTGCCTCACGCGTGATTCCCTCCGCGGCAACGATTCGGCCCCGCCGAACGCACCGTCATTGATGGAGTGTACGTGAGCTATCTCGCATCGAAGATTTTCTGGCTGGCCGCACAGCCACTGTCGATGGCCTTCTTCGCCATCGTTTTCGCGCTTGTCTTCGGTTGGTTCGGTCGAAAACGCCTGCAGGCGCTGTCGATGGCGATGTCCGCATTGATCCTCTTCGTCACCCTCTACACCAGCACCGGCACGGTCATGCTGCAGGTGCTGGAGAACCACACTCCGAGAGCTGCGATGCCGAGCGCCGGGCCCGGCTGCATCATCGTGCTCGGCGGCAGCTTCGAGGCGGAGGTGATCGCTTCGCGCGGCGGGCTGGAGATGAACCAGGCCGGTGACCGCTTCGTGGAAACGCTGCGGCTGGCGCAGAGCTATCCGGATGCCCGCATTCTGGTCTCCGGTGGAGATGGCTCGTTCAGCGGCCGCTACGCGGGCGATGCCGCCGTTGCCACCGAGTTTTTCGAAAGTTTCGGGATTCCGGCCGGGCGCCTGGTTCAGGAGACACGCTCGCGGACGACCTTCGAGAATGTCGAGAACACGAAGAGCCTGCTTGGCGAAAACGGGTTGGACAATTGCCTGCTGGTGACCTCGGCCTTCCACATGCCGCGCGCGATCGGGCTGTTTGGCAAGGCTGGCCTGAACGTTCTGCCCTGGCCGACGGATTACCGCACGAGCGGCGCCGCGGGGTTGGCGCTGGATTTCACTCAGCCCTCGGCCAACGCGCAACTGACCACGACGGCGATGCGGGAATGGGTCGGGCTCCTTGCCTATTACCTCGCCGGGCGTACACCGGCGCTGCTGCCGCGCTGATTCGACCCGACCCGGCGTGGCCGGCGTCTATCTCTTGGAGATGGTGTCGAAGCGCAGGCCGCGGACGCGGCTGGTGATGATGCAGTATTCGTCGTTGTCGCGACCGCAGGAGGCGGCGTTGGCCTTCATCTCGAACACGAGGTTGCCGTAGCGCTTCTTCAGTTCGTATCCGTAGAGATCGGCGTTGGCGATGAAGACATATCCGCCTTCCGCGACGCCGACGTAAAAATTGTGGGGGCAGCCGACACTGCCGCAGAGCTTGCCATCGATCCCGTCGCAATTGACCGCGCCGAGATTGGTGATCGCGTCGTCCAGGCCGTCATTGTTGAAGTCGACGACGGCGGCGAAGTCGTCACCATAGACCGCCGTCTTGCACTGTTCGGCCACCTGGGTCTTCTCGTAGGCGACCGCATCATCGATGATTTCCGCCGCCTGGCCCGGTACTGCCTGGACCAGGGCAAAGGATAGAAGGGCTATCCGAAGGGCAAAGCGGGAAAACATCGTGCGAGGCCTTTCCATGATGGTGGGATCGGTCAAGATAGCGCCGCACGCCTCTTCTCGGCGCGCGTGGGCTATTTGGACCGCATCATTGCCTGATCAATCTGTCGCGAGGCTGGCTGTCTGTCGCGACGACCGCTGTGAGAAGGGGAACGCGTGACGATACTCGAACTGCTCGACTATGCCGGCGTCGCCGTGTTTGCCGCGACCGGTGCGCTTTCGGCTTCCCGCAAACAGCTCGATGTGATCGGCTTTCTCTTCCTGGCGGCGGCGACGGGGATCGGTGGTGGCACGTTTCGGGATCTGATTCTGGGTGCCGCGCCGGTCTTCTGGGTGGCCAAGCCGACCTATCTGATCGTGTGCGTCGCCGTGGGGCTGGTGGTCTTCTTCACCGCGCATTTGTTCGAGTCGCGCTATCGCCTGCTGTTGTGGTTCGACGCGCTCGGCATGGCGGCATACAGCGTGATGGGGGCGGCCAAGGGATTGGCGGCGACGGGCTCTCCGACCGTGGCGGTCGCGACCGGTGTCATGACTGCGAGCGTCGGCGGTATCCTGCGCGATGTGCTGGCAAGCGAGCCGACCATTCTGTTGCGGCCGGAGATCTACGTGACTGCGGCACTTACTGGCGCCTCGGTGTTCACGGCTGCGGGCTTGATTGGCGCGCCGCTTGCGGCCGCCTCGGCGGCAGGTTTCGTCGCCGCCTTTCTCGTGCGCGGGGGCGCGTTGCGGTTCGGCTGGCGCTTTCCCGTCTACAAACCACGCCCCGGGCGACATCCCGACGACGTGATGTAGGTCGGCAATGGTGCAGAAGAGAGGTCTCCGAAAGGCCAGCGTCAGCGAGACTTTTTCGAGCGCAGCCGGATGATGACGTCGACGTGGGCGATTTCCATGCCCTCGGGCGGTTCGGGCAGGTTGCCGATCTCGATGCTGCTCAACGGAATGTCGAGCACCTCGTTCTCGCCCTCGATGAAGAAATGATGGTGGTCGGAAATGTTGGTGTCGAAATAAGTACGCGAGCCTTCCATGGCCAAGACGCGGAGAAGCCCTGCTTCCGTGAACTGGTGCAGCGTGTTGTAGACCGTTGCGAGCGAAACGGGGACGCCTGCATTGACGGCCTCCTCGTGCAGTTCCTCGACGGTCAGGTGGCGATCGCCCTTGGCGAAGAGAAGATCGGCCAGCGCAATGCGCTGCCGCGTGGGCCGCAGGCCGCAGTCGCGCAACCGCGCTTCGAGGCTAACTTCTCTTGCATGCGCCATGGGTGACGAATCCACTTACCGGACCTTGCAGAACAATCTTGACGTTTCGATATAACTTTTGGAACCGGCGGATTCAATAGTTTTGAAATGTGCGACCAAGCGGCGCAATGCGGAAAACCAGTAGTTTGGCGATCAGGTCGGCACTTTAGACTAGCTGTAGACCCGGTCATCATGTATGCGGAACGCGAAAATGACGCCGCATTTCGACCGGGATGCGGCTCTCCTCAGCGGCGCGGGATCGAGCCGGCGCTTTCAATTTGGTGCCATCCTGCTCTAATGCTGGATGATAAGAACTTTAGGACCGGGGAAGAAAAGTCCATGACCACCAGGCAGTCCAGCTTCAACTATGAAGAAATCCTCTCCTGCGGACGCGGTGAGCTTTTCGGCCCGGGCAACGCCCAGCTGCCGCTTCCGCCGATGCTCATGGTCCATCGCATCACCGACATTTCCGAAACGGGCGGTGCCTTCGACAAGGGCTACATCCGCGCGGAATACGACGTGCGTCCCGACGATTGGTATTTTCCCTGCCACTTCCAGGGCAACCCGATCATGCCGGGCTGCCTCGGCCTCGACGGCATGTGGCAGCTCACCGGCTTCTTCCTCGGCTGGCTCGGCGAGCCCGGCCGCGGCATGGCGCTGTCCACCGGCGAAGTGAAGTTCAAGGGCATGGTGCGGCCGAATACGAAGCTGCTCGAATACGGCATCGACTTCAAGCGCGTCATGCGCGGACGTCTGGTACTCGGCACGGCGGACGGCTGGCTGAAGGCTGACGGCGAGACGATCTACCAGGCGACCGACCTGCGCGTCGGCCTGTCGAAAGACAAGGCCGAGTGAGGCCGCTGCGCGTATCGAGCGACAAAAATAGAAAAGGTCTGTTGAAATGAGACGGGTTGTTGTCACGGGTTTGGGGATCGTGTCCTCCATCGGGAACAATGCGGACGAGGTGACGGCTTCGCTGCGCGACGCCAGGTCTGGCATCAGCTTTTCCAAGGATTTCGCCGATCACGGCTTCAAGTGCCAGGTTTGGGGTGCGCCCAATCTCGACGCGACCGATCTGGTCGATCGCCGCGCCATGCGCTTCCTGTCGCAGGGCGGCGCCTGGAACCATGTCGCGATGAAGCAGGCGATCGCCGATTCCGGCCTGGACGAAGCGGACTACGCCCAGAACGAGCGCGTCGGCATCATCATGGGCTCGGGTGGCCCGTCGACGCGCACGATCGTGGAGGCCTCCGACATCACGCTCAAGAACGGCAGCCCGAAGCGCATCGGCCCGTTTGCCGTACCGAAGGCGATGTCGTCGACCGCGTCGGCCACGCTTGCCACCTGGTTCAAGCTTCACGGCGTCAACTATTCGATCTCGTCGGCCTGCTCGACCTCCGCACACTGCATCGGCAACGCCGCCGAAATGATCCAATGGGGCAAGCAGGACGTGATGTTCGCCGGCGGCCACGAGGATCTCGATTGGTCGATGTCGAACCTCTTTGATGCCATGGGCGCGATGTCCTCGAAGTACAACGAGACGCCGGCTACCGCCTCGCGCGCCTATGACGCCAACCGTGACGGCTTCGTCATTGCCGGCGGCGCCGGCGTGCTGGTTCTCGAGGAACTGGAACGTGCCAAGGCCCGCGGCGCGAAGATCTATGCCGAGATCGTCGGCTACGGCGCGACGTCGGACGGTTACGACATGGTCGCCCCGTCGGGCGAGGGTGCGGTGCGCTGCATGCGCCAGGCGCTTTCGACGGTGAAGGGCGACGTCGACTACATCAACACGCACGGGACCTCGACGCCGGTCGGCGATTCGAAGGAGATCGGCGCCATTCGCGAAGTCTTCGGCGACAAGATCCCGCACATCCAGTCGACGAAGTCGCTCACCGGTCATTCCCTGGGCGCCGCCGGCGTGCAGGAATCGATCTACAGCCTCTTGATGATGCAGGCGGGCTTCATCGGCGAAAGTGCGCATATCGCCGAGCTCGACCCGGAATTCGACGGTGTGCCGATCGTTCGCAAGCGCATCGACAACGCCAAACTCGACATCGCACTGTCCAATTCCTTCGGCTTCGGCGGCACCAACGCGACGCTGGTCTTCCAGCGCTACAACGGATGAGAGACGAAATGACGGGGATCATGAAGGGAAAGCGCGGCTTGATCATGGGGGTCGCGAACAATCACTCGATCGCCTGGGGCATCGCCAAGGCGCTGGCCGGGCAGGGGGCGGAACTCGCCTTCACTTACCAGGGTGAAGCACTCGGCAAGCGCGTCAAGCCGCTGGCGGCCGAACTCGGCTCCGAGTTCCTGCTACCCTGCGACGTCGAGGACATTGCGTCTGTCGATGCCGTCATCGCCTCGATCAAGGAGCGCTGGGGCAAGCTCGATTTCGTCGTCCACGCCATCGGCTTCTCTGACAAGAACGAGCTGAAGGGGCTTTATGCGGACACCTCGCGGGATAATTTCACCCGCACCATGGTGATCTCCTGCTTCTCCTTCACCGAAATCGCCCGTCGCGCCGCCGATCTGATGGACGAGGGCGGCACCATGCTGACCCTGACCTATGGCGGTTCAGTGCGGGTGATGCCGAACTACAACGTGATGGGCGTCGCCAAGGCGGCGCTGGAGGCTTCGGTCCGCTACCTGGCGGGCGACTACGGCCCGCGCGGCATCCGCGTGAACGCGATCTCGGCAGGCCCGATCCGCACGCTGGCCGGCGCCGGCATCTCGGACGCGCGCGCCATGCTGTCCTGGCAGCAGAAGAACTCGCCGCTGCGGCGCACTGTCACCATCGACGATGTCGGCAGTTCCGCGCTGTATCTGCTGTCGGATCTCTCCAGCGGCGTGACCGGCGAAATCCACTACGTCGATTCCGGCTTCAACATCACCTCGATGCCGACGCTGGAAACGCTCGCCAGGGCCGACAGCGAATAGCGTCATCCCCGATCGGGCGCGGTTTTTCCAGCTGGCTGCTCATCGCAGAATCAGCATGGCGATCAGAACGAGCATTGCCGCGAGGGTGCCGAAGAGCACCCAGCGCACCCGATTGTTCAAGTCCGGTGTTGTGGGATTGGCCGGATGTTTGACAAAGGCGATTGGCGTTTCGGAGGTCGGGGTATGACCCTCGCCCTCCATCAAGTCCTTGGTAATCACTTCCGCCACGTCCTCTGTGATCGGCGGCCTGGAGGGTCCGAAAACCATCGCACGTGCTCCCCTAGAAACCGCGATGATGGTGGACCCTGAGCAGCGCATTTGCAATCGGGATTTGCATGGCGGCCGTACAACCCCTCGATGCGGGGGGCCCGTCGACCGCACCGCCGGGTCGCTGGCCATCGGTATAAAGACCATGCCGCTGCCACCACACCGCAAACATGGTAAAGCGCCGGTTCATTTACCGCTTTGCGGGCGTTGAAGCCGCTGCTATATGGCGCCAATGAGCACCAATTCTTCGACGCCCCTGGACCATATCCGCAACTTCTCGATCGTGGCCCACATCGACCACGGCAAGTCGACGCTGGCCGACCGGCTGATCCAGTCGACGGGTGGCCTTGCGGATCGCGAAATGTCCGAGCAGGTGCTCGACAACATGGAAATCGAGCGCGAGCGCGGCATCACCATCAAGGCCCAGACCGTGCGCCTCCACTACAAGGCGCAGAACGGCGAGACCTATATCCTCAACCTGATCGACACGCCCGGCCACGTCGACTTCGCCTACGAGGTCTCGCGCTCGCTGTCGGCCTGCGAGGGGTCGCTCCTCGTCGTTGACGCCAGCCAGGGGGTCGAAGCCCAGACGCTCGCCAACGTCTATCAGGCGATCGACAACAACCACGAGCTCGTCACCGTCCTCAACAAGATCGACCTGCCGGCCGCCGAGCCGGATCGCATCAAGGAGCAGATCGAGGAGGTGATCGGCATCGACGCTTCCGACGCCGTGCTGATCTCGGCCAAGACCGGCCTCGGCATTCCCGACGTGCTCGAGGCGATTGTTCACAAGTTGCCGGCGCCGAAGAGCCCGGGCGGCGAGACCGCGCCGCTGAAGGCGCTGCTGGTCGACAGCTGGTACGACACCTATCTCGGCGTCATGGTGCTCGTACGCGTCATCGAGGGCCGGCTGGCGAAGGGCCAGACCATCCGCATGATGGGCACGGACGCAAAGTATACCGTCGAGCGCGTCGGCGTGCTGACGCCGAAGATGGTGGCGATGGATAGCCTCGGGCCCGGCGAGATCGGCTTCATCACCGCATCCATCAAGGAAGTGGCCGACACCCGCGTCGGCGACACGATCACCGAGGACAAGCGCCCGACGGCGCAAGCGCTTCCCGGCTTCAAGCCGGCGCAGCCGGTCGTGTTCTGCGGCCTCTTCCCGGTCGATGCGGCCGATTTCGAGGATCTGCGCTCAGCGATGGGCAAGCTCCGTCTCAACGACGCCTCGTTCTCGTTCGAGATGGAAAGTTCTGCGGCCCTCGGCTTCGGCTTCCGCTGCGGCTTCCTCGGCCTTCTGCACCTCGAAATCATCCAGGAGCGGCTCGAGCGCGAGTTCGACCTCGACCTGATCGCGACCGCGCCTTCGGTCGTCTACAAGCTGCGCATGATCGACGGCTCGGAGCGCGAGCTTCACAACCCGGCCGACATGCCGGATGTGATGAAAATCTCCGAGATCCACGAGCCGTGGATCCGCGCGACGATCCTGACGCCCGACGACTATCTCGGCGGCATCCTGAAGCTCTGCCAGGACCGTCGCGGCATTCAGATCGAACTGACCTATGTCGGCACGCGCGCGATGCTCACCTACGATCTGCCGCTCAACGAAGTGGTCTTCGACTTCTACGACCGTCTAAAATCCATCTCCAAGGGCTACGCCTCCTTCGACTACCAGATCACCGACCACAAGGAAGGCAATCTGGTGAAGATGTCGATCCTGGTGAATGGCGAGCCAGTCGATGCGCTGTCCATGATGGTGCACCGCATGGCGGCCGAGAAGCGTGGCCGCGAAATGTGCGAGAAGCTGAAGGAACTGATCCCGAAGCACATGTTCAAGATCCCGATCCAAGCCGCCATCGGCGGCAACGTCATCGCCCGCGAAACTATCTCGGCCCTTCGCAAGGACGTGACTGCCAAGTGCTACGGCGGCGACGCCACCCGCAAGCGCAAGCTCTTGGAAAAGCAGAAGGCCGGCAAGAAGCGCATGCGCCAGTTCGGCAAGGTCGAGATCCCGCAGGAAGCGTTCATTGCGGCGCTGAAGATGGGCGACGAGTGAGGCAACGAAGGGCGGTCCGCCGGCCGCCCCCGAAAGCGGACATCGTCTATTGATCCGCTTTGAAGCGCATTGTCGTCTGGCAACCTCTTCGGCCGCCTATCCGAAGGAGAGTTCGAGGTTTTGACGATCTCGCGCAATCACCTTGCATTTCGTCTCGAAGCCTTCGCCAGTGATAACCAGGACAAATTCCGGTGGGATGCCGGCGGAATTGGATACGGTTATGCCCGCACCATCAACTCCGAGCGATTTGATCGTGCAATCAATCACCGAACGCCGAGCGTTGAACAAAATGGTGCCCGCTTTCAGCACGCGCCGACGAGAGCCCATCTCGGCCTGGAGTAACCTCCAGGAAACGCACCGGTTCCTGCCGCCATTCTTCGCCTGATACATGGCCGCATCCGCCTGAGCCAGCAGCGTATCGACATCTTTGGTGACGATCGAAAGCGCTGACAGGCCAAAGCTGGCGGTAACGTGGAGCGAACCGAAGTCTCCATCGATCGCTTGGGATGAAATAGCGGCCCTCAGTTTTTCCGCAACGGCGAGCGCGGCTTCGGGGTCGACATGCGGAAGGATGATCGCAAATTCCTCACCTCCAAGGCGCCCGAACAGATCACCTGCTCTGAGGTTGGATTTGCAGGTCGCTGCGACAACCTTGAGAACCTCGTCTCCCGCCGCATGCCCAAGGGTGTCGTTGACACGCTTGAAGTTGTCGATGTCGAGGACGATGCACGACAGGCTATTCTGGTGCCGCAGGGCCATCGAGATGAGCTGTTCGGCCTCCTCGCGGAAGGCGCGGCGAGTAAGGGCTTGGGTGAGCCCGTCCGTCGCCGCCGACTGCAGCAGCGTAATCCGGTCCATTGCCACACCGGCCAATTCCTCAAGGATGACGAGTTCTCTGCCTGCGAACGATCGCGGCCTGCGGTCGATCGCACATACGGTTCCGATGGTATGTCCTTGCTTGGTTTTCAGGGGAACGCCCGCGTAGAAACGGATATGCTGATCACCCGTGACGGCGGGATGCTGCGAAAACCGCGGATCCTTTGTGGCGTCCTGCACCACGACAGGCTCTTCGGAAGCAACTATGTGTCGGCAGAACGTGTCTTCTCGCGGGACTTCGTCGGCCACGAGGCCCGAGCATGCCTTGTACCATTGGCGGTGCGCGTCAATCAGGGAAACGATCCCTATCTCGATCGCGAAGATTTCTTTCAGCAGGCGCACCACGCGTTCGAGCCCCTCGTCCTTTGGGGTGTCGAGCAGATCGAGGTCTTCGAGTGCGGCCAGGCGATCAGCTTCCTGCTGCCTCAACTCTGCGGACGACTTTCCGAATGCCTTCACTACCATTGTTTCTGCTTCCTCGCCGAACCGACTGAAGGAAGAGGCGTTTCATACATTGATGAAGATTCTGAATATCCTTCGCGATGGGCGGTGGCCGTTGTGACGCCGTTACCTATTTCTGACCGATATTGTTGAAAAGCTCGTGGACGAGACCGGTGACCGCTCGTGGATCCGGAACAGACCCTCTCACTCCGCCGTCGCGGCGGTGAACACCGCCAGCTGCGCGTCGAAAGCACGCTTGTATGCCGGCCGGGCTTCGCCGCGGGCGACATAGGCGGAGAGGTTCGGATATTCGTCCAGGAGACCCGATCCCTTCAGCCGGAGCAGCACCGACACCATCTGAAGGTCACCGGCGCTGAACAGGCCGTCCAGCCACTCGGCATCACCCAGTCGATCGGAAAGTTCGCTCAGCCGCTTGCTGATGCGTTCGTCGATGACGGTCAGGCGCTGCTCGTACCAGGACGCGTCGCCTTCCAGGTACCGGGCGACTTCGCGGTCGACGATCGGCGGCTCCATCGTGGTGAGCGCGGCAAACATCCAGGTGATCGCCCGCGCCCGGGCATTCGCATCGTCCGGCAGCAGGCCGGCATGGCGCTCGGCGATATGGAGCACGATCGCCCCCGACTCGAACAGGACGAGATTGTCTTCCTCATAGGTCGGAATCTGCCCGAAAGGCTGAAGCGCCAGATGCGCAGGTTCCTTCATCGCCTTGAACGAAACAAGGCGAACCTCGTAGGTCTGGCCCACTTCCTCCAGCGCCCAGCGAACCCGCATGTCTCGCGCCAGGCCCTTGCCGCCGTCAGGCGAGCGTTCAAAGGCGGTAATTGTAATGGTCATGCTGCTCTCTCCAGCTTGTCTGCCTTGAAGACGAATGGCCGAACGAGGTTCCGACGCGCGGTGCTCGAAAAGTCGGTGGAGTCAGAACGATTACAGCTGAAAGAATGCGTGCCACGGCATCTGCCTCACTCCATCCCCCCCTTCGCCTCCTGGAACCGCTCCTCGACACGCGGCGTCAAAGGGCGGTGCCCTCCAGTTGTCAGTGCCCGTTGGCCGCGCTAGGAATGGGCGGTACCGCCGATCGGCGATGCGTCCCGCCCTACCCAGCTCCGAAGTGATCTCCCATGCCCGCTATCGATCTCGCCGCCCTGCAAGCCATGGTCCAATCTTTGCCCGAGCGAAGCAAGGGTCCCGGCGGTGTCGTCGGCGTCTCCAAGGATGGCGAGGTGATCCTACGCCACGCCTGGGGCTTTGCCGATCTCGACCGGCGCGTGCCGATGACGGCGCAGACGCTGATCCCGATCTGTTCGATCACCAAGCAGTTCACCTGCGCGGCGCTTCTGGATATCGTCGGTGATCCGGCGAAGCTCGATGCGGCCCTTGCGCGCCACCTGCCGAACCTCGAAGATCGGCGGCCCAAGGTCGCGGACCTGTGCAACAACCAGTCGGGCCTGCGCGACTACTGGGCGCTGACGGTGCTGCACGGCGCGATGGCCGACGGCGTCTTTGCCCGGGACGATACCGCGCGGCTGTTCGCCCGCATGCGCAAGACCCATTTCGCGCCGGGTACCAGCTATTCATACTCCAACGGCAATTTTCGCATCCTCTCCGACCTGATCGAGTCGGCAGCCGGCAAGCCGCTTGCCGAGGTCTACCGCGAGCGACTGTTTGCCCTGGCTGGCATGGACACCGCCATTCTCGCCTCCGATACGGCAGCCCCTCTGAACGGCGTCGTCGGCTACGAGGGCAACGAGAGCGTCGGCTTCCTCCCGGCAACCAATCGCATCTTCTGGTCGGGTGACGCCGGCATTGCCGCTTCGCTGGACGACATGCTCGCCTGGGAGCGTTTCATCGACCGCACGCGCGACGATCCCGACGGCGTCTACAGCCGCCTTTCCGTGCCCCAGCCTTTCGCCGACGGCACGGCCTCGCGCTACGGCTTCGGGCTGGCGCGCGAAACGGTGGACGAAATCGCACTGACCGGCCACGGCGGCGCGCTCCGCGGCTTCCGTGCGCGCCGGCTGCACGCGGCGTCCGAGCGCCTTTCGGTGGTCGTCATGTTCAATCACGAGGGCGATGCTCATGGGACGGCGACCGCCGTCCTGCGCGCCGCCCTCGGCCGGCCGGAAAAGAAGGCCGAACCTGCCCGTCCCAAGCCCGAGTGGAACGGCAACTACCTGGAGCCATCGACCGGCCTGCTGCTCCGGATCTCTTCCTGCGGAGACGGGCTGACCACGCGCTTTGCCACCTCGCCGGAAGAACTGACGGTGGATGCGGACGGTATCGCCCGCGGCGCATCGATGACGCTGGTGCAGGACGGCGATACCATCCAGATGGAACGGCCCGGCGAGAACCTGCGCGCCATCGCCCGCCGCATTCCCGCCGGACTGCGCGACGACATTGCCGGCCGCTTCGTGTCGGAGGAACTGGAGGCATCGCTCGAGATCGTTTCGGCCGGCGGCGCCTGGTATGGCGCCTTTGACGGCTTTCTCGGCAAGGGCGCCATGCACCCGATCCATCCGGTTGGCCAAGACGTCTGGCGGCTCTCCTGCCGCCGCTCGATGGACGCGCCGGCCCCCGGCGACTGGACGATCGTGGTGCGCCGAGACGGCGAGGGCCAGATCAGCGGCCTCGCCGTCGGATGCTGGCTCGCCCGCAAGGTGGAGTACGCCAAGGCCGGCTGAAAGGGATGGACCAGCCGCGACGTTTGCTGTTGCACGGGTGGGCCGCGGCGGCGTTTTGGCGGCGGCTTACTACGCGCGATCTGGAAACGGCGCGATCTCGGTCGCAACTTTGCCCTCACCCTGACCCTCCCCGCAAGGGGATAGGGGATTGGTGACGTTGCGGCTCCCTTCCTTCTCCCCGCTTGCGGGGAGAAGGTGCCCGGCAGGACGGATGAGGCGCTCGACCACGAGAATGACGCGTTGCGTACCGTGAGCGCGGACGAATTTTGTGAATGCGGCTCCCAACTGATCCGTCATGTCGGACCTGATCCGGCATCCAGCGCACTCAAGTCATTGAGTGCGTAAGACTCCTTCGCGCCGCAGACGCGGCGCGGCTGGACCCCGGATCAAGTCCGGGGTGACGGTGGAAGGTTGCGCTCGCGGTGCGCCGCCCATCAAATATTGCGCCGACGGCCTTCCAGAAGGTCAAGAACGGAGTTCGCCGCCTCGATGACGTTGGTACCGGGGCCGAACACGGCGGCGACGCCGTGGTCCTGCAGGAACTGGTAGTCCTGGCGCGGAATGACGCCGCCGCAGACGACGATCACGTCGCCGCCGCCCTTCTTCTTCAGGTCTTCGACGAGCTGTGGCAGCAGCGTCTTGTGGCCGGCGGCAAGTGAAGACACGCCGATGACGTTGACCTTTTCGCCCAACGCCATTTCCACCGCCTCTTCCGGCGTCTGGAACAGCGGGCCGGCGAGGACGTCGAAACCGATATCGCCGAAGGCCGAGGCGATCACTTTGGCGCCGCGATCGTGGCCGTCCTGGCCGAGCTTGGCGACCATGATCTTCGGTTTGCGCCCGAGCTTATCGGCAACGCCCGACATCCGCGACTTCAGCACGGCCAGTTCCGGCTCGTCGCGATAGGCCTCGCCATAGACGTCCTTGATGACCTTCGGCGTTGCGGCGTGATCGCCGAAGGCCTCGCGCATCGCATCGGAGATCTCGCCGACGGTGGCGCGTTCGCGCGCCGCCTCGACGGCGGCTGCCAGCAGATTGCCGTTGCCGGTTCGAGCCACCTCGGCCAGCCCCTCGAGGACCGCGCGCACCCTGGCGCTGTCGCGGCGACGCTTGGTCTCCTCGATGCGCCTGATCTGGGCGGCGCGAACGGCGGAATTGTCGATCTCGAGAATGTCGATCGGCTGCTCGTTCTCCAGCCGGTACTTGTTGACGCCGACAATCACCTCGTCGCCCTTGTCGACGGCCGCCTGGCGCCGCGCCGCAGCCTCCTCGATCATCCGTTTTGGCAGGCCGTCGTTGACCGCCTTGGTCATGCCGCCAAGTTTTTCCACTTCCTCGATCAGCGCCCAGGCCTGCGTTACCAGCTCGTCGGTCAGGCTCTCGACATAGTAGGAGCCGGCGAGCGGGTCGACGACTTTGGTGACGCCGGTCTCGTGCTGCAGGATCAGCTGCGTGTTGCGGGCGATGCGTGCCGAAAACTCCGTCGGGAGCGCGATCGCCTCGTCGAACGAGTTGGTGTGCAGCGACTGCGTGCCGCCAAGTGCTGCCGACATCGCCTCGAAGGCGGTGCGGATGATGTTGTTGTAGGGATCCTGCTCCTGCAGCGACACGCCGGAGGTCTGGCAGTGGGTGCGCAGCATCAGCGACGAGGTCTTCTTGGGCTCGAACTCCTGCATGATGCGGGTCCAGAGCAGCCTTGCTGCACGCAGCTTGGCGGCTTCCATGAAGAAGTTCATGCCGATCGCGAAGAAGAAGGAGAGGCGGCCGGCGAAGTCATCGACGTTGAGCCCCTTGGCAAGGGCCGCCCGCACATATTCGCGCCCGTCGGCGAGCGTGAAGGCCAGCTCCTGCACCAGCGTCGCACCGGCCTCCTGCATGTGGTAGCCGGAGATCGAGATCGAGTTGAACTTCGGCATTTCCTTTGCCGTATACGCGATGATGTCCGCGACGATCCGCATCGAGGGCTCGGGCGGATAGATGTAGGTGTTGCGGACCATGAACTCCTTGAGGATGTCGTTCTGGATGGTCCCGGACAGCTCGGCGCGGGAAACGCCCTGTTCCTCGCCGGCGACGATGAAGCTGGCGAGGATCGGGATCACCGCGCCGTTCATCGTCATGGAGACGGACATCTCGTTCAGCGGGATGCCGTCGAACAGGATCGCCATGTCCTCGACCGAATCGATCGCCACCCCCGCCTTGCCGACGTCGCCGACGACGCGCGGGTGGTCGCTGTCATAGCCGCGGTGGGTGGCAAGGTCGAAGGCGACCGAGAGGCCCTTCTGCCCGGCAGCCAGGTTCTTGCGGTAGAAGGCGTTCGATTCCTCTGCCGTCGAAAAGCCCGCATATTGGCGGATCGTCCAGGGCCGGCCGGCATACATGGTGGCGCGCGGCCCGCGCACGAACGGCGCCATGCCGGGCAGGGAGGCGAGATGGCCGATGCCTTGCAGGTCCGCCGCCGTGTAGAGCGGCTTGACGTCGATGCCTTCCGGGGTGTGCCAGGTCAGCGTCTCCGGCGAGGCCTTCAACTCCTTCTCGGCCAGCGCTTCCCAGTCCTTGATGGTCTTCTCGGTCATCGTTCTGCTCCGATTTTAGTTCGTGCGGGCAATCGCGGGTCATCTCGAGGCTGCGTCGGCCCCTCATCCCCCTGCCGGGACCTTCTCCCCGCGAGCGGGAAGAAGGCGGGAGCCGCGCCGCCTGCGTTCCTCTTGCCAGCTTTGGCAAAGGAGCGCTTCCAATCCCCTCTCCCCGCTTGCGGGGAGAGGGCTAGGGTGAGGGGCAATCCCCCGGGGTGGGAGGCAAGCGCCGACACCCACTCTACACCCTCTATTCGAACTCCATGATGATCTCGTCGACGGCGAGGCTGGCGCCGACCGAGACCGGCACCCGCTTGACCACCGCCTTCTTCTCCGCGCGCAGGATGTTCTCCATCTTCATCGCCTCGACCGTCGCCAGTGCCTGTCCGGCCTCGACCGTGTCGCCTTCCGAGACCGCGAGCGCCGTGATCAGGCCCGGCATCGGGCAGAGCAGCATCCTCGAGGTGTCCGGCGGCAGCTTCACCGGCATCAGCTTGGCGAGCTCGGCGACGCGCGGTTCGCGCACGCGGGCGATCACGTCGATGCCCTGCCACCGCAGCCGCAGCGCATGGCCGATCTTGTTGACCTTCACGCCCATCGGCACGCCTTCGATGAAGAAGGTCGCATGCGTCTGGCCCGGCAGCCAGTCGCTCCTGATCGCCACGGTTTCGCCGTCTTCGAAGGCGATCCGCGAGGCGTCGCCTTCCTGCGCCAGCGTCACGTCGACGGTGTCGCGCCCGAAGGCAACGACCCAGTCCGCGCCGACGCGGCGGCGATGGTTGCCGATCGTTCCGGAAATCTTCGTCGCGCGGCGCTGCAGGCGGTCGTTGATCAGCGCTGCCACGGCCGCGATCTTCCGCGCCGACACGGCGTCCGGCTCGACGCCGTGGAAGCCGTCCGGAAATTCCTCGGCGATGAAGGCGGTCGTCAGATGCCCTTCGCGGAAGCGCTTGTGGCCCATCACCGCCGACAGGAAGGGCAGATTGTGGCCGATGCCCTCGACCTCGAAGTCATCAAGCGCCCGGCCCATCGCGTCGATGGCGGCCGTACGGTCCGAACCCCAGGTGCACAGCTTGGCAACCATCGGGTCGTAATACATCGAAATCTCGCCGCCCTCGTAGACGCCGGTATCGTTGCGCACGACCGTGCTGTCCGCATGCCTGCCTTCGGCCGGCGGGCGGTAACGCGTCAGCCGGCCGATCGAGGGCAGGAAGTTGCGGTAGGGATCCTCGGCGTAGAGCCGGCTCTCGATCGCCCAGCCGTGGAGCTTCACATCCTTTTGCCCAAAGGCGAGCTTCTCGCCGGAGGCAACCCGGATCATCTGCTCGACGAGGTCGATGCCGGTGATCAGCTCGGTCACCGGATGCTCGACCTGCAGGCGGGTGTTCATCTCGAGGAAGTAGAAGTTGCGGCTGCCGTCGACGATGAACTCGACCGTTCCCGCCGAATGGTAGCCGACGGCCTTGGCAAGCGCGACCGCCTGCTCGCCCATGGCCCGCCTTGTCGCCTCGTCGAGGAAGGGGGAGGGGGCCTCCTCGATCACCTTCTGGTTCCGCCGCTGGATCGAGCATTCGCGCTCGCCGAGATAGAGCGTGGTGCCGTGCTTGTCGCCGAGCACCTGGATCTCGATGTGGCGCGGCTGGGTGACGAATTTTTCGATGAAGATGCGGTCGTCGCCGAACGAGCTCTTCGCCTCGTTCTTCGACGACTGGAAGCCCTCGCGCGCCTCCTGGTCGTTCCAGGCAATGCGCATGCCCTTGCCGCCGCCGCCGGCGGACGCCTTGATCATCACCGGATAGCCGATGGAGGAGGCGATCTTCACGGCCTCCTCGGCATCCCCGATCAGGCCCATGTGGCCGGGCACCGTGTTGACGCCGGCTTCGGCGGCGATCTTCTTCGAGGTGATCTTGTCGCCCATCGCCTGGATGGCGCCGACCGGCGGGCCGATGAAGGTGACGCCTTCCTTCTCCAGCGCTTCGGCAAAGGCGGCGTTTTCCGACAGGAAGCCGTAGCCGGGATGGACGGCATCGGCCCCCGTCTGGCGGATCGCGTCGATGATCTTGCCGATGACGATATAGGACTGGTTGGACGGCGCCGGGCCGATATGCACCGCCTCGTCGGCCATCTGCACATGCAGCGCGTCACGGTCGGCATCCGAATAGACGGCGACGGTGGGGATGCCGAGCTTCTTGGCGGTCTTGATGACGCGGCAGGCGATCTCGCCACGATTGGCAATCAGGATTTTCTTGAACGGCAAGGCTAGATCTCCATCACGTCTTCAAACGATTCCGGGAAGGAGGCACGGGCCACCTTCTCGTCGATCACCAGCAATGCCTCGTAGGAGGTCGGGTCGAAATCCTTTTCCGCCGCCAACACCTCGCGTCCGAAGAGCAGGTTGAGCCGGGCCGCATCGAGATTGCCACGCTCGAATGGTTCCGGTCCGAAATGGTGCCAGAGCGCATGCAGGAAGGCGGCATCGATCTTGTGCTCGGCCGAGCCCGGCCGGGCGCGACGCGGCAGCGCCTTGACCGGTGTCACGCCTTTCGGATTGGCCCGGCGAATGGTGAACTGCACACCCGTGCCCGGCATGCCGGAAGGGAAGCCACGATGCTTTGTCATGTCGGGAAGATTGGCCATGGGTTCTGATCTTCCCTTACAACGGTATCGTGTCGTGCTTGCGCCAGCGGGTATCGACCTGCTTGTTGCGGAGCGCCGCAAAGGCCCGGGCGATGCGCTTGCGCGACGAATGCGGCATGATCACCTCGTCGATGAAGCCGCGCTCGGCGGCGACGAAGGGATTGGCGAAGCGCTCCTCGTATTCGGCCGTCCGCGCAGCGATCTTTTCCGGATTGCCGAGCTCCGAGCGGTAGAGGATTTCGGTGGCGCCCTTGGCGCCCATCACCGCGATCTCGGCGGTCGGCCAGGCATAGTTGACGTCGGCGCCGATGTGCTTCGAGGCCATCACGTCATAGGCGCCGCCATAGGCCTTGCGGGTGATCAGCGTTACCATCGGCACGGTCGCCTGGCTGTAGGCAAACAGCAGCTTGGCACCGTGCTTGATGACGCCACCATATTCCTGCGCGGTGCCCGGCAGGAAGCCCGGCACGTCGACCAGCGTCAAGAGGGGGATGCTGAAGGCGTCGCAGAAGCGCACGAACTTGGCGGCCTTGCGCGAACTATCGATGTCGAGGCAGCCGGCCAGCACCATTGGCTGGTTGGCGACAACGCCGACCGTCTGGCCCTCGAGCCGGATGAAGCCGGTGACGATGTTCCTCGCGAAATTCTCCTGCAGTTCGAAGAAGTCGCCCTCGTCGGCGATCGCCAGGATCAGCTCCTTCATGTCGTAGGGCTTGTTGGAACTGTCCGGGATCAGCGAATCGAGCCGCGCTTCCAGCCGTGCCGGATCGTCGTGGAAGGGCCGCACCGGCGGCTTCTCACGGTTGTTGAGCGGCAGGAAGTCGAACAAGAGCCGCACGTGCTCCAGCGTCTCGATGTCGTTCTCGTAGGCCGCGTCCGCGACCGAGGACTTCTTCGTGTGGGTGCCGGCGCCGCCGAGTTCTTCTGCCGTGACGATCTCGTTCGTCACCGTCTTCACCACGTCCGGTCCAGTGACGAACATGTAGGAGCTGTCCCGCACCATGAAGATGAAGTCGGTCATGGCAGGCGAATAGACCGCACCACCGGCGCAAGGGCCCATGATGACGGAAATCTGCGGGATGACGCCGGACGCCTCGGCGTTGCGGCGGAATACCTCCGCGTAGCCGGCAAGCGAGGCGACGCCCTCCTGGATGCGCGCGCCGCCGCTGTCGTTCAGCCCGATCACCGGCGCGCCGTTGCGCACCGCCATGTCCATGATCTTGCAGATTTTTTGCGCATGGGTTTCCGACAGCGAGCCGCCGAGCACGGTAAAGTCCTGGGAGAAAACATAGACCTGGCGGCCGTTGATCGTGCCCCAGCCGGTGACGACGCCGTCGCCGGCGATCTTCTGCTCGGCCATGCCGAAATCGACAGCGCGGTGGGTGACGTACATGTCGTATTCTTCGAACGAGCCCGGATCGAGCAGCACTTCGATACGTTCGCGCGCCGTCAGCTTGCCCTTGCCGTGCTGGGCGTCGATCCGCTTTTGGCCGCCGCCGAGGTAGGCCTCGTCGCGACGGGCCTGCAACTGTTCGAGTATGGGGCGCATTTTTACTCCCTTGGAACCTGTATCGGGCGCCATTATGCCGATCTTTCGTGCTTGAAAACAGTTGAAGATGTGCAAAGGCAGAAATATAAAATAGCAAAATTGAAACTGCGAATTTGCAAACACGATTGAGCAAGTCATGGCGATCGGCAAACTCTTCATCGGCCGCAAGGTGCGCGATCTTCGCTTGGCCAGCAGCACAACGCAGAGCCAGTTCGCCGAGCGCATCGGCATCTCCACCAGCTACCTCAATCAGATCGAGAACAACCAGCGTCCGGTTTCGGCTGCCGTGCTGCTGGCGCTCGCCGACAAGTTCCGCCTCGACATTTCCGAACTCTCGGTCGGCGAGAACGACCGGCTGCTGTCGGCGCTGTCCGAGGCGTTGACCGATCCGCTGTTCGAGACCTACTCGCCGAGCCTGCAGGAGCTGAAGCTCGTCACCCAGAACGCCCCCGGCCTGGCGCATGCGCTGATCGCCTGTCATCAGGCCTATCGCCGCAACTCGGAACGTCTTGCGAGCTTCGACGCCACGCTCGGGCGTGCCGGCGGCCCGGCCGAGACGACGCCGTATGAAGAGGTGCGCGACTTCTTCCATTTCGTCGACAACTACATCCACGAGCTCGACATGATCGCCGAACGGCTGGCCGGCGAACTCGGCATTGGCGTCGGCGATAACCAGTCGGCGTTGACGGACTATCTGGACAGGCGTTTTGGCGTGCGGGTGGCCCGTGGTGCGGCCGGCGACGACGCGATCCGCCGTTATGACCCGGCCGCGCGCGTGCTGACGATCAATCCTTATGCGGCCGCTTCCACGCGCGACTTCCAACTGGCGCTGCAGATCTCGCAATTGCAGGCTGCGCAGGAAATTGACGCAGTGGCGCAAGGGGCGGGCTTCCGGTCCGAGGAGGCGCTGGAGATCTGCCGCATGGGCCTGCAGAACTATTTCGCCGGCGCATTGCTGCTTCCGTACGGCACGTTCCTGGAGGCCGCGCAGGAGTTAAGGCACGACCTGGAACTGCTCGCCGCCCGCTTCGGTGCCTCGATCGAGCAGGTCTGCCATCGCCTAAGCACGCTGCAGCGGCCGGGCCGCAAGGGCGTGCCGATCTTCTTTGCCCGCATCGACCGGGCCGGCAACATCACCAAGCGCCACAGTGCGGCAAAGTTCCAGTTCGCTCGCTTCGGGGCGGCCTGTCCGCTGTGGAACGCGCACGAGGCCTTCGAGCGTCCCGGTCGGATCCTGCGACAGCTCGCCGAGACGCCGGACGGCGTGCGCTATCTCTGTCTGGCCACGCATGCCTCGAAGGGAAGCGGCGGGTTCCGGGCGGCAAGGCCCGAATACGCGCTGGCGCTCGGCTGTGAGATCTCCTACGCGCCCGCCTTCGTCTATGCCGACAACATGGATCTGGAAAACGCAGATGCGTTCGATCCGATCGGCATCTCTTGCCGCATCTGCGAGCGGTCCAACTGCGCCAGCCGCGCCGTGCCGCCCTTCAAGCGACGCCTGCACGTCGATCACCACCTGCGCCGCATCGTTCCTTACGGGCTGTAGAGACGAGGGAATGGGTCGCCACGCGGACAAGGTTCGTTGTGGATCAGCGAGTGCGCAAGGCGCGCGACCACCGTGCCCCGCGCTCCGTGCAATGAGCGGCAGTGTCAGGCCTGGTGTTTGCGATCGTCCAGATTTCCCCAGACGATGAACGAGGGATTCGCGAAGTCGCTGTCCGACGGCTGCTTGGTCTTGCCGTAGGTCAACGGCTCTCCGTCGACCTTGACCGTCGTGCCGCCGGCCGCGCGGAGAACGGCGTCGCCGGCGGCCGTGTCCCACTCCATGGTTCGCCCGAAGCGAGGATAAACATCCGCTTGCCCCTCGGCGACCATGCAAAACTTGAGGGACGACCCCACGGACCTGTGTTCTGTAATCCCATTGTCGACGAGAAACTGCTCGGTTTCCTGACTGTTGTGCGAGCGGCTTGAAACCGCGACCAGCGGCGCGGCGCACGGCCGAACCTGGATTCTTTCGCGACCGGCGATCTTGAAATCTGCGCCGACGAGGAGTTTCTCCGCGCCCTGTGCGCATCCGCTGTAGGCAATGCCCTTCGCGGGCGCATAGACCACGCCAAGAACCGGTGCCCCGTCCTCGATGAGGGCTATGTTTACCGTGAACTCGGGGTTGCGACCGATGAATTCCTTCGTGCCATCGAGGGGATCAATCAGAATGAAGCGGCCGCCCGAAGTCTCGGGGACGCGGCCCGCGGCAGCAGCTTCCTCCGCAACAATCGGAATGTCCGGGAAGGCTTCGGAGATGATGTTCACGATCACCGCCTCGGCACGCTCGTCCGCTTCCGTCACGGGCGAGCAATCAGCCTTCAGGGAGACAGTGGGGCCGGCATCAAAGACCTCGAGGATCGCGCTGCCGGCGGCCAATGCCGCCTCTTCAAATATCCCGATCATCCGATTCTGTTCCATGTATCCGTCGCTCTAGAAGGCTTTCGATCCGGGCGGCGAGTTCGTGTGGCTCCGTGCCAACCGTCTTCAGGTGAAGGTCAGGATTTTCAGGAGGCTCATAGGGTGAGTCGATGCCCGTGAAATTTCTGATTTCGCCGCTGAGGGCACGCTTGTAAAGGCCCTTGGGGTCGCGGTGGGCGCACTCTTCGAGTGGTGTGTCGACGTAGACCTCAAGGAAATCGCCCTCATTCATCAGTTCCCGCGCGAACCGCCGCTCCGAGCGGAACGGCGAGATGAAGGATACCAGGACGATAAGGCCGGCATCCGCCATCAGTTTGGCCACCTCGGCCACGCGACGGATGTTTTCGACCCGGTCTTCCTCGGTGAACCCGAGATCGCGATTGAGCCCGTGCCGGACATTGTCGCCGTCGAGCATGTAGGTGTGCCGACCCTTTGCATGGAGAAGCTTCTCCAGGTTGTTGGCGACCGTCGACTTGCCGGAGCCTGACAGGCCCGTGAACCAGATGACGGCAGGCCGTTGATGCATGAGTGCCGCGCGCGCGTCACGGTTGACCTCGAGCGCCTGCCAATGGACGTTTTGCGCCCGGCGCAGCGGGAAGTCGATCATTCCAGCGCCAAGCGTGCGGTTGCTGAGGCGATCGATCAGCACGAAATTGCCAGTCGCGCGGTTGGTCGCATAGCTGTCGAAGGCAATCGACGCCTGAGTGGAAAGGTTGCAGACGCCGACTTCATTCATGTGCAATGCCTTTGCGGCGATATGCGCAAAGCTGTTCACGTCGACATTGTGCTTGAGCGTCGTGACCGTCGCACTGACGGTGTCGGTCTCCGTTCGAAGGATATAGCTGCGGCCCGGGATCATGGCGTCGGCGTCAAACCAGATCACATGCGCTTGAAACTGGTCGGCCACATGCGGGCGGTTGTCGGGGGCGACCAACATGTTGCCGCGGGAAACCTCGAGCTGGTCCTCGAGGATCAGGGTCACCGCCTGTCCCTCGACCGCACGCTCCAGGAGACCGCCATGAGTGACAATCTCCTTTATCCGCGACGTCTGGCCCGACTTTGCCACGACAACCTCGTCGCCCACAGCGATCGAGCCGGACGCGACCTGGCCGGCGAACCCGCGAAAATCGAGACTTGGCCGCGACACGTACTGCACCGGGAAGCGGAACGCCTTGTCGAGCCCATCGTTCTCGATTGGGATGGTTTCGAGGTGTTCGATCAGGCTCGGCCCGTCGTACCAGTGCGTCTTCTCCGAGCGGTGCGAGACGTTGTCACCGAAGCGAGCGGAGATGGGGATCGCCTGGATCGTCTTGAAGCCCAGATTATTTGCGAACTCGAGATACTCGGAGACAATCCGGTCGAAGACGACGCGGTCGTAGCCGACCAAGTCGATCTTGTTGACCGCAAGCACGACGTGGCGGATGCCGAGCAGCGAGGCAATGAACGAATGCCGGCGCGTTTGGCGAAGGATCCCCTGGCGGCTGTCGACGAGAACAATCGCGAGGTCAGCGGTGGACGCCCCCGTCGCCATGTTGCGCGTATATTCTTCGTGGCCGGGCGTATCGGCCACGATGAACTTGCGCCGCTCCGTTGCAAAGAACCGGTAGGCCACGTCGATCGTGATGCCCTGTTCCCGTTCCGCCTCCAAGCCGTCGACCAGGAGGGCGAAGTCGATGTCTTCTCCGACAGTGCCGTGCTTCTTGCTGTCGCGCTCGAGTGCGGCGAGTTGGTCTTCGAAGATCAACTTGGTGTCGTAGAGCAGGCGGCCGATCAGCGTCGACTTGCCGTCGTCGACCGATCCGCAGGTCATAAAGCGAAGCAGCGACTTGTTTTCCTGTTCGCGCAGGTACTCCGCGACCCCTTTCCCAGGATTGTCCGAGACAGCGTAGGACATCAGAAATACCCCTCCCGCTTCTTCTTTTCCATCGAGCCTGCTTCGTCCTTGTCGATCAGACGACCCTGGCGTTCGGAGGTTCTGGCGGTGAGCATTTCGCCGACGATCTCCTCCAGAGTCGCCGCGTCAGACTCGATGGCGCCGGTCAGCGGATAGCAGCCCAGGGTGCGGAAGCGGACCATGCGATCCTCGACCGTGTCGGCCGCCGACAACGGCATGCGTTCGTCATCGACCATGATGATCATTCCGTCTCGCTCCACCACCCGTCTCTTCGCGGCAAAGTAGAGCGGCACGATCGGTATGTTTTCTTTCAGGATGTATTGCCAGATGTCCAGTTCCGTCCAGTTGGACAGCGGAAATACCCGGATCGACTCGCCAGGCGCGACGCGGGTATTATACGTTTTCCACATTTCCGGGCGCTGGTTCTTGGGATCCCAGGCATGGGAGGCGTTGCGGAACGAGAAGATGCGCTCCTTCGCGCGCGACTTCTCCTCATCGCGGCGGGCGCCGCCAAACGCGGCGTCAAAGCCGAACTTGTCGAGCGCCTGGCGCAGGGCCACGGTCTTCATCACATGCGTATGGACACTGGAGCCATGCTGGAAAGGCGAGATGCCCTGCTCGATGCCGTCGGGATTGATGTGAACGAGCAGATCAAAACCCAGTTCCCGGGCCATCCGGTCACGGAAGGCAATCATCTCCCGAAACTTCCAGGTGGTGTCGACATGCAGAAACGGAAAGGGAGGCTTTGCCGGATAGAAGGCCTTCATGGCCAAGTGCAGCATCACGGACGAATCCTTGCCGACCGAGTACAGCATCACCGGCTTCGAGAACGTCGCCGCCACCTCACGGAAGATATGGATTGCTTCCGCCTCGAGCCGTTCCAGGTGAGTCATCGGCATGCGTCGTCCTCTCAAGCTCGACTTGGATCGGTCTTGTTCACCGAAACAAAATCGGCCGGCCAAGGTAGATGTTCTTCAATATGACCCTTGCTCTCTTGCGCTTCGGCCACTGCTTCTTGATGATCCCATATCGCTCAATATTGCGAGGTTCAAGCGTGAACGGGTTCCCCCACAGCAGTGGGCGCTCGAAGACTATGGACTTGCGACGCCAGACTTTTTTGAGCGCAACACGGATTTGCTTGATGAGCGGCCAGGTGGCCTTGATGACCGTTACTTTCGGATCGAAAGCAACCGCCCCTTTCTGCTGGGCGTGCCGTTGATAGATTTGCTCCACCAACGCCATTTCCTCGGCGAAAACCGGGATCTGATCCGGAATGGGTCCGCGCGGACCAAACAGCGATTTGTCCGGGCGCTTCAGATAATCGCGGGCGATCGTGGCGTTGGTGGGCGCAAATTCGGCCATGATCGAATCCGCCTGCTCGACGGACAGCATCCAAGGTTTCGGCAGCGGCATTCCATGGTCGCGCCGCCATCCAGTCAGCGCGGTGCCGGCCTCCTCGATAAAATTGAAATATTTCTCCTGAGAGGCAAAGGGGCGTTGGTTGAACAGTCGCAAGAGCTCGACATGACCGTTCGCCAATCGCGCGTCATTCTGTTCGCGCGCGTCCGGACGCGGCAGGTCCAGCAATTCCGGCAGCTTGGCTGCCTGCGCAAAGTCCGTGATCAGATCGCCCCCTTCAAATTCCTTCCGATCAAAAATACGCACGTGGACGTTCTCGATGCCGATCGTGTCGGTCCAGGCTTTCAGCGGCACCATGTAGTCCAGCCGTCGACGCGTCTCGGGCAGTTTTAACCATTCGTCGATGGGTACATCCACGCGCCCGACGGCCCCTCCGGCCACGAACTCGCAATACTGCGAATTGGCCCATTCGTCCTGCCGCCGCAGGTATATGACCATTTCGATCGGATGGCCCGCAAAGTAGTTGGCCAACTGGTGGGCGTTCCGGTTCAGGAAATAGGCCTCACTGGACAAGACGATGGTGTGGATGCGCCCATCCATCAGGTTCAGACCGCGGCGGATATGATCGCGCAGCGCCGGGTCGTTGCGAACGGCCGAGCGGGTGAACTCGGAATGACCGGCCTGCTTGTGGGGCCGGGTGGGCTGCCAATACAGGCCCACTTCCGGAAACCAGACGCCCTGGCGCAGCAGGGCCGGGCGGTTCTTCTCCAGCATGTGCTGGATGAAGGTGCTGCCGGTCTTCGTCGCGCCGATATGGATGACGATACGGGGTTTCGCGGGGCTCTCCAGCGTCGGTCCGCGACTCTCAACCAGTTCGTTGCGGGCATAAAGGCTAAGCGCTGATTGAAACTCCTCTTGGGCCATGGTCGAGGGCGCCTTCAGTAATTCCTGATAGAGCTTGATCTGCGCCACGGGACGAGAGGCCACGGCGGTCTCTATCCACTCGAATTTCCGCGCGCGCAGGGCCGTCGTGATCAAGCGATAAACTTGCGTCAGGGAGTAGTCCTTCTTGACCACCAGTGGTGCGTCCGACAGGTCCGTGCTTTGGAAATCAACCTCCTCAAGCGCCTTTGCAAGCCTTTCCAGATAGGGCTCCCGACGGCCGCCTGCCTGCGTCAGAGTCGGATACCAGAAGCCGAAGAACAGAAGATGGAAAAACTGCGAAATCTGGAAGTTCAGATGCGGGCGCAACGGACTGCTGCGATCTACGGCGCCATGTTCCTTCAGAAGAGCGCAGATCTGTTCAAAATTTTGCAGAAACCTTTCAACGTCGGTGGTTCCTTTCTCTCGGCGTGCGGTCGATTCCGGCCGAACCCGATACATGATGCCCGGAAAGGTTGTCAGAGAAAGCACCTCGGCGCTCAGAAGTGCCTTCAGCAGGAAAGCGCGCTCCTCCCATTGCGTGGTCAAGAAGCGGATGCTGTTCTTTTCGATAAAACTGCGCCTGTACATCCACAACCAGAAGTGCCGATTGTGCAGAATGTCCTGGTTGTCGCGGAAGGTCGTCTTGTCGATGTCGTTCGAAAAGTGCCGCTCGGTCTCGTCCTCCCGGATCGTGATGAGCGTGTCATCGCTGTCGAAGACAGCTTCGCCTGCCTTCTTCGACCGGATCATGTCCGCGCCGGTCTTGTCCGCCACCGCGACCAGTTTCCTGAGAAGTTCCGAATCGATAATCCAGTCGTCGGAATCGATGAAGAATATATATTCGCCTCGCGCCGCTTCGAGGCCGCGGTTGCGAGCAAAGCCCTGGCCAATGTTCTCGGACAATAGGATGGGTCTGATGCGGGGATCTTCTGCCGCCAGTCCATCGATAATCGTCTGGGAGCCGTCGGGTGATGCATCGTTGATCGGTATGATCTCGATCTCGCGCAAGGTTTGGCGCTGGATCGAGGTGATGCATTCCTCGATATATTTTTCGACCCCATGCACGGGCAGTATCACCGATACCCGAGGCGGTGCGGTGATCTCGGCTTCCGTCAGCGGCAAGGGATAGGGACGGTTCCTTTCGATGTAGGACAGCACATCTTCGATCTCGGCCGGCCCGTTGCGGCCGGGAAGATGATAGATCGTGTACCAGATGTAGAAGTAGTGGAATATCTCCGTCAGGGTCCGGTTGCGTTGCCGATGCGGTATCTTTTGACGGTCCTCGGTGAGGCCCCAGCCGGCATAGAAGGGGGCGCCGAACGTCACCACCTTTTTGCCCGCGAACAGCGCCTCGAGACCCATCTGGCTGGTGCCGACATAGACGGTCTCGACCAGGTCGAACAGCACATAGGGATTGACCGGATCACGGAGGATGCGGACGCGACCAGTCGATTGCAGGTGTGCGTAATAGCCGGTGCGCTTGTCCTTTTCCCAGACCGAATCTGGATGGGTCTTGACCAGGATTTCGGCATCCGGGTTTTCCGCAATGGCGGCGAGCAGCATACGCTCGAATTCGACGTCTCCCACCTTGCCATAGACGGTCGAGGCGTCGGCGTAGGTCTGGTCGCACACCAGCACCCGCCGCGGATATCCCGTGGTCATGACCGGGGCCTGCATGGGCTGGGCGTTGTACTTGCTGATGCGTTGCTTGACGATCCGCTCCAGCAATCGTGCCGCCCTGGCCAGTTCTTCGTCCGAGGGTGTCTCGTGACCGTTCAACTTCTGGATAAGGCGATTGGGGTAGTCGGCCATGAAGTAGTGCGCGATGTCATCGTACACGTATCCCAGACACGCCTGGGATGGGTTGCCTTCCTTGAAGCTATGCGCCCAGCTATGCGTTGTGGCGAGAAAACCGGCTTCGAACAGCAGGATATCTTTGGTGACCGGCGCGGCGTTAAACAGGCGCACCGCACCCTTGTGTGATTTCTCCGGTTCGGAACTGATGGTTCCCAAGGCCAGGTACACATCGGCACTCTCGATGCCGGGCTTGTCCACCGCAACAATGTCCTTGAACAGGTTGGGCAAATTGGCGCCGAAACGCGACTTGAGCGTCTCTGAAACATAGCCGAAGCCAACCCTCCGCCCGGTAAGTGACAGGACATGTTCGCGGATATCACGATCCGGGTCATGCGCCAGTTGCCGGGTTTCCAGCTGTTCCTTGAAGCGGAGAAAAGCTTTTACGTTGCTCATCGTTCAATTGTTCCGGGTTTCCGCTTAGTTGGCGCCATGCCCTGTACTCGGCCGCCACACCTTCTCCCACAGTCGGACCGCCATGACGGTGGCGTGGTCGGGTCGACGCGGAGGCGAATGAACCTGCTGCGCTTCGGCCAGCATGTTTTCCCAGGCGGAATGGACGGTGGCGTTGCTGAAGCGTTCGACAAATACTTGCCGAGCTGCTCGTCCCGCCTGCGCGCGTAATACGCTGTCCCCCATCATCCGCCGCAACGCGGATTCGAGCACCTCGATCTCGTCACTCTGTTCGCAGAGAAGTCCGGTTTCCCAATGTTTGATCTGGGCCCGCACACCCGCACAGAAGCCGAAGCCTATTGCGGGCAGACCATGCGCCATCGCCTCGCACAGCGTCAGCGGAAATCCTTCCAGGAACGAGGGGATCACAAACAGGTCGGCATCGGCATAGAAGGGGTACACGTCATCATGTTCACCGGCGAAGTCGATCCGGTCGGCGATGTGCAGTGTCCTTGCCTGTGCCTCGAGTTGCCGCCGGAACGGCCCGTCGCCTATCATTTGCAGCCGCCATTCCGGGAAATCAGGGGCCAGCCGGGCAAACGCTTCGATCACGCGTGATTGGTTTTTTCGCGCCACCAGCCGGGATACCGCGAGAAGTGTGCGTTTCTCCTTGTCGGCGCCGGGGTCGGCCAGCTTCTCGGGTTCTGGAATGGTGTTTGGAATGACACGTGCCTTGCCGCGGATCGAAGGATCCAGCGTCTCGACGAAATCATCGAGCAGCAGATGGATCAGCGTCGCCCCCGCCATTGCGATGTCGCGCTCGTCGGCCGGGAAGGCGCCGATCAGATTGGGGAGACGCGGATCGGCATGTTCGGACAACACCAGCGGCAAGCCGACCTTGTGGGCGCAGCGGACATAGCGCAGCATGGTGCGGTTCATGTGCAGCCCCACCAGGACGTTGAGGTTGCGACTGGAAACTTCGACGGCCATTTGTTGATCGGCGGGTTCGTCCTCGGTCTCGGGCAAATGCACAAGCGCAATTCGATCATCCAAGGGCCTGCGCGACGGCGCCCGCTTGTCATCGAACGTGAAGATCGTCACCTCGTGTCCGCGCTGCGCCATCGCGTTGGCCATCATCTGGCCGACATTTTCGGTGCCCCCTTTGCCCTTGGTGATCCAGGGCACGAAGAAGCCGATCCGCATGGGTGTGATCGGTGGGGGCGAGGCAAGTTCGCTGCGTCGCGCAGGGATGGCATGCGGCGGGTGGCTCCAAAGCCAGTTGACCGAACGCTGGCGTCCATTGAACCCCTGGCGCGGCGAAAAGCCTTCAGGAAAGCGACCGGCCTCAGCCAGAGCTTCGATGTCGCCGTTTGCGCGGCGAAGGATCCCTGCGGGCAACCGCCCGAGGCCGCGCTGGACCATAGCGAAAACGTTGTAACCGTGATGGATGAAGCGGCCATGAGCCAGTCCGAACCCTGCATCGGCCAGCACATACATCAGCAGCCCCAGATTCCAGCCGCTATTCACATGCCCGCCGACAACCGTGTCCTTGTAAGGCGGCACCGCGATGAACAACCAGCCATCGGGCTTCAACAACCGACGCAGTTCGTCCAGGGCCAGTCCCGTGTTTGACACGTGCTCCAGCACGTGGGCGCACCAGATGGCGTCGAATTCCGCATCCTCGAGCTGGTGGGCGTCACAAATATCGACATCTGCGAGGACGCGGATTCCTGCGGGCAGGGGATTGTTGTCCAGATAGGCGTCCATGTCGAAGCCGGTGGCAGTGACCTCCCACCCCGCTTCGTGAAATTGCCGCGCGGCAAGACCGGAACCGGTGCCGAGATCAAGTATCCTTCCCTTTGGGAACGAAGCAATGACCTCCTCGATCAGGTCGATCTGTCCGGGAACCGAGACTGTAACGGGTGGTCGCGTCATGCTCGTGCGCTTGCCTCCCGATCTGGTTGGTCTCCGCTACGATGGAGTTGGCCGCAGAGCAGTCTCACTTATGTTAGCATATGTGAAATGACTGTTCCGGTCGAGCGACCCCGAGGCGAGCGGCTAACTGCACGTTCGCCCGTGTCCGGCGTAAGCTCGTCTGGAGCGCGCGAGAGCTGGAAACGCCGTCATCCCCTGACCACTCGTGAGCCTTGCAACAATCCCCAACGTCCCTTTTGCATCTTCGGCCCGTTCAGCTAGGTTCGGCGGCGTGGAGCATGGGGGGAAAGAATGTCAGCATCGGCAATCCGCAATATCGACCGTTCGAGTCGGGATCCGGAATTTGGACCGTGGCTTGCGCATGCGTCGGTGCTGGTCGTCGATGACGAGCCCGGGATGCGCAACTTCCTCGTTCGCACTCTCGGACCACGCTGCAAGCGGATAGAGGAAGCGGCTGACACGGAAGAGGCGACCCGAAAGCTGGACCAGCAGCATTTCGACGTCGTCATCCTCGACAACATCATGCCGGGGCGAAATGGCGTCGACTGGCTTGCCGAGCAGCGGGCGATCGGCTTTTTCGCCGAAGCGATCCTGATGACGGCCTTTGCCGACCTTGAGACCGCAATCCAGGCGCTTCGCGCCGGCGCGGCCGACTTCGTGCTGAAGCCGTTCCGCTCCAATCAGATTATCAACGCTGTTGCACGGTGCCTCGACCGCCTGCGCCTGCAGCGCGAGAACAACGTGCTGCGCTTCGAGTTGCGGGCCGCGTCCGATCATATGCTGCTGCGGGACCGGCTCATCGGTGAATCCGAGCCGATCCAGCGGGTCCGTGAAACCATTGCCCGGGTTGCGCCGCTGCCGACAACCGTTCTTTTGACGGGCGAATCCGGAACCGGCAAGGAAGTCGCGGCGCGCACGCTGCACTCCCTGTCCGACCGCGCCGACAAGCCCTTTGTGCCGGTCAATTGCGCTGCCATTCCTCCGGACATGATTGAAAGTGAACTGTTCGGCCACCTGAAGGGCGCGTTCACCAATGCCGGAAGCGCCCGTGAGGGCCTCTTCATGCATGCGCACGGCGGCACCCTATTTCTCGATGAGATCGGCGAACTGCCGCTGTCCCTGCAAAGCAAGCTGTTGCGGGTATTGGAGGATCGACGTGTCCGACCGGTCGGAGCCGAACGCGAAGTGCCGGTGGATCTGCGGTTCATATTTGCGACAAATGCCGACCTTGCCCAGCAGGTCCAGGCGAACCGCTTCCGGGCCGATCTCTATTTCCGCATCAATGTGCTCCAGATTCATCTCCCGCCGCTCAAGGAGCGCGGGAACGACGTGCGGGATCTGGCGGCGCTGTTCATGACGAAGCTGTCGCAGCAGCTGGGGGTCCCGCAAGTTGCGCTCGATGAGGCCGCGCGCGAAGCAATGGCCCGTTATCCCTGGCCCGGAAACGTGCGCGAGCTACGCAACCTCATCGAACGCACGCTGATCCTCGGACGGTTTCCCTATGAGCAGCTTGCATATGATGGACTGCCCCAGGCGCAGGCCAGGCAGGAAGCGGAAAGCCTTGCCGAGATGGAGCGCCGCCACATCCTCGCCGTGTTGCGGGAGGTAGGCGGCAACCGCGAAGAGGCAGCGCGTCGTCTCGGCGTGTCTCGCAAGACGATCGACCGCAAATGCGCGGTGTGGAATGCCTGAACAGCAATTGCATGCGGCCAAGACAGAGCGGCAGGGCGGACGCTCGGTCCGATTTCGCCTGCTGGCAATCGCCCTTTTGCCAACGCTTGTGCTTCTGCCGCTGTTGCTCGGCGTTACCGTCCTTCGCTGGAACAGCAAGTTCGACGCGACGCTGATCTCCAAGGTAAATGGCGACCTCACCATCGCGCACCAATATCTAGCCCGCATTCTGGAAAACACGGGCGAACAGATCGGAGCGCTTGCCGCGTCGGCGCGGTTCAGGGACGTCATCGGACAAGGCGAACAGCCCTTTGCTGCGCTGAATTCCCTTCTCGACCAGAAGCGGCGCGATCTTTCGTTCGATTTCCTCTACCTGATCGACCAACGCGGCAACGTCATCGCCTCCGCACATCCGTTGCAGACACAGGCTGTGCGGCTCGACTGGCCAATCATTGGCGAGGCGTTGGGCGGAGCCGGTAAGACCGCCATCGACATATTCGAGGAAAGCGACCTCTCCGCAATCGCAGCCGGGCTTGCAGCGCGCGCCCGCATCGAGCTTGTCCCGACGCCGAATGCCGTTCCCACCGACAAGAGCACCGAGGCGCGCGGCATGGTCGTCCATTCAGCCTATGCGACGACGCTCCCCGACGGCACGGTCGGCGCGCTGATTGGAGGCATCCTTCTCAACCAGAACCTGGAATTCATCGACACGATCAACGACCTTGTCTACCGCGAAGCCAGCCTTCCCGAGGGAAGTCAGGGAACGGCGACGCTGTTCGTCGAGGACGTCCGCATCAGCACGAATGTTCGCCTGTTCGAGGGCCGCCGTGCGCTCGGCACGCGTGTCTCGGCTATTGTCCGCTCCGCCGTGCTGGACAAGGGCAAGACCTGGCTCGACAGCGCATTCGTCGTTAATGACTGGTACATTTCGGCTTACGAGCCGATCGTCGACAGCTACGGCAAACGCGTCGGCATGCTGTATGTTGGCTTCCTGGAGGCGCCATTCACGCAGGCCAAGCGCGAAAGCCTCCTGACGATCCTGTTCGCCTTTCTGGTCATCGCGGCTGCGACAGTGCCCCTATTCCTGCGCTGGGCAGGCTCGATCTTTCTGCCTCTCGAGCGCATGGCCCGCACCATTGCCCGCGTGGAGGATGGCGACCTTGGCGCACGCACCAAGGTCCGGCCGGCAAATGACGAGATCGGACGCGTGGCGGTGCATCTCGATCACCTGCTCGACCAGTTGCAGGAGCGCGACGGCCAACTGCGTGCGTGGAACGAGGAGCTGAATGCGCGTGTCGAGGAACGTACGCGCGAGCTTCAGCTGGCCAATAACCGTTTGGAGGCCACGACAAAGCAGCTCATCATGTCGGAAAAGCTGGCGGCAATCGGCGAGATCACCGCCGGAGTCGCCCATGAAATCAACAATCCTATCGCGGTGATGCAGGGCAACCTTGAAGTCGTTCGGGCGGTGATGGGCGAGCGGGCGGACGAGGCGCGGACGGAGTTCCGGCTGCTCGACGAACAGATTCACCGCATCAGCCAGATCGTGACCAAGCTGCTGCAATTTGCGCGACCGGAAGAATATGCCGGCTACATGGAGCGCCACGCGCCCGAAGACGTCATCTCGGACAGCCTGCCGCTGGTCCAACACCTGTTGAACAAGGCACGCATCACGGTGGTTCGCGAAGCGGGCACGACCCGTTTGCTGCTGATGAACCGAACAGAGTTGCAGCAGGTCCTGGTCAACCTGATCGTGAACGCGATTCATGCCATGCCGGATGGCGGCTGCCTGACGCTGCGAACACGCGATGAGGATCGTGATGGTCGACCAGGTATCGCGCTCGTGGTTGCAGATACCGGCATCGGCATGAGTGAAGAATTGCTGCAAAAAGTGTTCGACGCATTCTTCACGACCAAGCGGCGGGATGGGACCGGTCTTGGACTGTCGATCAGCCAGACCTTGATCAGTCGGCAGGGCGGCGCCACGTCCGTCGAAAGCACGCCTGGAAAAGGCACCACCTTCACCATCTGGTTGCCGGAAGCCGATTGAGGTTCCGGACATTTTGTCCTCCGGCTGCGGACAAAATGTCCATGGGAGGCTTCTCATCATTCATTAAGATTATGAAATTGCTTGATGTTTTTGCCTGGCATGCATGTTGCTTTGCATGAGCGTGAACCAGGCGGAGGAGCGAATGAGTCGAATGGTCACGTCGTAGTACGGTCGGCTGCGCCCACGGAGGATGGGCCCCAAGCACAATCACCACTCATCAGGATGGTCCCGCCAGCAGATGCCTGTCGCGGGCCGGAGGAGAATTATGTCTACAGCTACAGAAACATTCACCGGAGGGGCCGGCCCCTACGGCGGCCTTCTCGACAAGGAGCGGATCGTTGCCAAGCCGGGCTTCAACCGTTGGCTGGTCCCGCCGGCAGCGCTCTGCATCCATTTGTGCATCGGCATGGCCTACGGTTTCAGCGTGTTCTGGTTGCCGCTGTCGCGCGCAATCGGCATCGACCAGCCGGTGACCTGCGCTGACATGAGCCTGCTGAGCGCGCTCTTCACCACGAGCTGTGACTGGCGCGTTTCCGATCTCGGCTGGATTTACACATTGTTCTTCGTCCTGCTCGGCTGTTCGGCAGCCATCTGGGGCGGCTGGCTTGAGAAGGTCGGGCCGCGCAAGGCAGGCTTCGTCTCCGCTCTATGCTGGTGCGGCGGCATGGTCCTTGCAGCAATAGGCATCATCACCCACCAGCTCTGGCTGATGTGGGTCGGTGCCGGCGTCATCGGCGGCATCGGTCTCGGGCTTGGTTACATCTCGCCCGTCTCCACGCTGATCAAGTGGTTCCCGGACCGGCGCGGCATGGCGACCGGCATGGCGATCATGGGTTTTGGTGGCGGCGCGATGATCGGAGCGCCACTCGCCGACATCCTGATGAATCACTTCCAGAGCGAAACGTCTGTCGGCGTCTGGCAGGCCTTCCTGGTCATGGCTGCGGTCTATCTCGTATTCATGATGGGGGGCGCGTTCGGCTACCGCATCCCGCCGGCTGGCTGGCGCCCGGAAGGCTGGACACCGCCCGCGACGTCCAACCAGGCGATGATCACGACGCGTCACGTCCACCTGCGCGACGCCCACAAGACCAAGCAGTTCTGGCTGGTGTGGATCGTCCTGTGCATGAACGTATCCGCCGGGATCGGCGTGATCGGCATGGCCTCGCCGATGCTTCAGGAAATCTTCGGTGGTCGCCTGATCGGCTTGCCGGAGCTCGGCTTCACCGAACTAGACGGCTCGCAGCGGGGTGCAATCGCGGCGATTGCCGCCGGCTTTGCCGGTCTTCTTTCGCTGTTCAACATTGGCGGCCGGTTCTTCTGGGCGTCCCTGTCGGACAAGATCGGCCGGAAAAACACCTATTACACGTTCTTCCTGCTCGGCATCGTGCTGTATGCACTCGCTCCGACTGCCGCCGGCATGGGCAGCCAGCTCCTGTTTGTGGCGATCTTCTGCATCATCCTGTCGATGTACGGCGGCGGTTTCGCCACCATCCCTGCCTATCTGGCTGACATCTTCGGGACGCAGTTCGTCGGCGCAATCCACGGACGCCTGCTCACCGCCTGGGCGACTGCCGGTATCCTCGGCCCTGTGGTCGTGAACTACATTCGCGAGCTCCAGATCGCAGCCGGGATTCCGCGTGAACAGGTGTACGACTTCACCATGTACATCCTCGCGGGCATACTGGTGATTGGCGTGATCGCCAATGCGATGGTCAAGCCGCTCGACTCCAAGTGGTTCATGTCCGACGAGGAGGTCGCGAAGCTCCAGGCAAAGACCGCCGCAACGGCCCATCAGGGACCGACCGGCTCCTTCGGCATTGGCAAGGGCGGCCTCGATGCCAAGGCGGTCGCAGCCTGGGCCGTCGTGGGTATCCCGATCCTCTGGGGCATCTGGATAACGATGCAAAAGACGGCAGCCCTGTTCGGCTGATCCGTTTCGACAAGCTCCGGCGCGATCTGCTCGCGCCGGACATCCACCGGGCCTAGTCCATCAGTTCCAGCAGTTTCGCATAGCGTGGGTGGCTTCGGATAGGATCGAAATCCGAATCGTTCTTGAACCACGATTTCATGTGCGGCCCCACCTTCTGCAAGTAGGGTTCCAGCAGGTCAATGGCGCGATCGGACTCGCCGAGCAGCGAATAGACGCAGGCAATGTTGTACAGCGCATTGTTGTCGTCTGCATCGATCGCCAGAGCCCGATCTGCCCACTCCTTGGCCCGCTCGTGCTGGCCAAGAGCAATGAGCGCGATGGCGCCGAGTTGGGCGGGATCGGAATTTTCGGGATGCTGCCTGAGGGCGCGCTCCGCCCGCTCGAGCCCCACGGCGGCCAGCTTGGCCTCCTCGTCGTGTCGACCGAGCGAGTGCAAGGCGTTCATGACCAGGAGCGGCGACCGGTAGTCGTCGGGATTGATGTCGGCGCAGCGTTCGTAGAGTTCAACTGCTTTTTCCAGATCGCCTTCTGCGAACGAGTGTCGGGCATAGAAGTAATGGCCTTCATAGGAATTCGGATCCAGCGCGATCGCGCGTTCGAATTCGGCGACCGCGTCGCCGTGCCGGCCGGTTGTCGACAGCGCAAGGCCGTGCGAGGCATGGGCTTCGGCGAGGCTGGGATCAAGCGCGAGCGCCTTGGCGCAGGTGGCAAACAGCCCCTCGAGCGAGATCTCCGCACCGTGCCAGGCATGCAGGGCCGAATCGCAATCGGCGATCCCGGCATAGGCGCGCGCGTAGTTGGGATCGAGATCAGCCGCCCTGGCGAAGAGGCGTCGCGCCAGTTGCAACGATCCCTTGGTGCGCGTGTGAAAAAACTCGCGGCCCCTCAGATAGTTGGTATAGGCTTCGACATTCGCTGTCGGCGCCTGTCCAATCGCCTTCTTCTCTTCCGGCAGCAGCCTCACCTTGAGTTGGTCGACGATTGTGTGCGTGATTTCGTCCTGGATCGCAAAGATGTCGGTCAGGTCGCGGTCGTAGCGGTCGGCCCAGAGGTGCGTTCCATCCTTGCCGTCGATAAGCTGCGCAGTGATCCGCACGCGTTGTCCGGCTTTGCGCACACTTCCTTCAAGTACAGTAGCGACATTGAAGCGCCGGCATACGTCCTGTATGTCGACCAACTTGCCCTTGTAAGTGAACGCGGAGTTGCGGGCGATGACCGAGAGCCCGGAAATCTTCGACAGGTCGGTGATGATGTCCTCCGTGATGCCATCGGAGAAATATTCCTGCTCCGGATCGCCACTCATGTTGTCGAAGGGCAGCACGGCGATCGAGGGCTTTTCCTTTGCCGGCGCTGCCGTGGGCGCCGCGCTCGCTGCGCCCTGCGGCGGAGCGTGCTGGAAGAGGTCGACATTAAAGACCCGTACTGGCCGGTCGATGTTCTTCAGCGTCTGCTCGCCCCTGTCCTCGAAGGCGAGGTCGAGCCGGTTTCCGACATTGTCGCGAACGGAGCCGGACACTGCGATACCGCCCGGCTGGGCGATGCTCTCAATGCGCGCGGCAATGTTGACACCGTCGCCGTAGATGTCGTTGTCCTCGAAGATGATGTCGCCGAGATGAATGCCGATGCGAAATTCGATGCGGCGGTCATCCGGCACGTCGACGTTGCGCTCGCGCATCCTGCGCTGGATGTCGGCGGCGCAGGCGACTGCATTCACCACGCTCGGGAATTCGACCAGCATGCCGTCGCCGGTGACCTTGACGATGCGCCCCTGATGCTCATCGATCTTGGCGTCCGCCATCTCGCGCCGGTGCGTCTTCAGCGCGGCGAGTGTTCCCGCCTCGTCGAGGCCCATAAGGCGGCTGTAACCGACGACGTCGGCGGCCAGTATTGCGGTCAGGCGGCGTTCCATGATCGGTGGGGCTCCCGCTCCGGAACTGTATCTTAGCAGTTTTCCGCGTCCAAAATCCGCTTTTTCGTCGGCCGACAGTCGCCCGGCTGCATGGCAGCCTCAGTGGCGTGTGCCACAGTCTCAGGCTACGAAAGGCCCCGCCCGCAGGCCCGTGATGGTCTGAAACCACACCTTGCAACGCCCCTGCAGCGTACGCCATTTCCTTCCAAATCATCGAGAAAGATCAATGCCGCCAGGGCCTTGGAGCGCAGCCGATGGCGGCTTCGCTTATTGCTTGCCTGTGGACCCTTGCTAACGTCTGAAAATTATTGGTCCAATCGGTTTTTCAAAGATTTTTCCGGGCGGTATGGAGAGGCCAGCCGTTGCGCGATCAATCCATGAGGCTATTCAGGTGCAAGGCAACGACATGAATTTGAGTCGTGCATTTTTCAGTACGATGTTTCATTGCAGGCGATTGGGGACAAGTTTTTTATGAAGTTCAAGATGCAGCGCGTTATGGCGGCGGGTATGCGCGGCGCATGGACCAAATGTATTTTCTTTTTGGCCACAGTGATGATGTGGAGCACTTTGCCAACAATTGCGCCCGCGGCGCAAGCCCCGACGATCACCCTCTCGGCCTCCACCAGAACCCCGGAAGTCGGCGCATCGGTGACTTTCACCGCGACGTTCGCCGACGGCGTCTCGCCAAGCGGAACCGTCACCTTCAAGGACGGCGCCGCAACGCTCGGGACCAGCATCATCAGCGGCACGACGGCCAGCTTCACGACCACGACGCTGGCGATGGGTTCCCATAGCGTCACCGCCGTCTATGGCGGCGATACGAGCAACGCGGCCGCCACTTCCGCCGCCGTTTCCGTCACGGTCGTCAAGGCTATCGTTGCGATCACCCTCTCGGCTTCGCCCGGTTCCCCGGTGGCCGGCGCACCGGTGACCTTCACGGCAACGCTTGTCCTCGGCGCCGCGCCAACCGGAACCGTCACCTTCATGGACGGCGCCACCACGCTCGGCACCGCCACCATCAGCGGCACGACGGCCAGCGTCACGGCCACGACGCTGGCGGCGGGCACGCGCAGCATCACCGCTGTCTATGACGGCGATAGCAACAATACGGCCGCAACCACGACTCTCACCGTCACGGTCGGAAAGGCTGCCCCGACGATCGCCGTCTCGGCCTCCCCTAGCAACCCGGTGCTCGGCGCATCGGTGACCTTCACCGCGACGCTTGCCCGCGGCACTGCGCCAAGCGGAACCGTCACCTTCAAGGACGGCGCCACGACGCTCGGGACCAGCACCATCAGCGGTACGACGGCGACCTTCACCACCTCGACGCTGACCGTCGGCACGCGTTCCATCACGGCCGAATATGGCGGCGACACCAACAATACGACCGCGACCTCAGCTGCCGTCACCGTCACGGTAAAGGCGGCCCCGGCGATCACCCTCTCGGCCTCCGACATCAACCCGGCGGTCGGCGCATCGGTGATCTTCACCGCGACGCTTACCGGCGGCGCCTCGCCAAGCGGAACCGTCACCTTCAAGGACGGCGCCACGACGCTCGGGACCAGCCCCATCAGCGGCACGACGGTGATGCTCGCCACAGTGGCGCTGACCGTCGGTTCGCATAGCATCACCGCCGAATATGGCGGCGACGCCAACAATGCGACCGCCAACTCGACTGCTCTCACCGTCACGGTCGGTCAGGCTGCCCCGACGATCTCCGTCTCGGCCTCCCCCAGCAACCCGGCGCTCGGCGCATCGGTGACCTTCACCGCGACGCTTGCCCGCGGCACTGCGCCAAGCGGAACCGTCACCTTCAAGGACGGCGCCACGACGCTCGGGACCAGCACCATCAGCGGTACGACGGCGACCTTCACCACCTCGACGCTGGCGGTGGGTTCACACAGCGTCATCGCCGAATATGGCGGCGATGTCGACAACGCGGCCGCGACCTCGGCGCCTCTCACCGTGAAGGTGGCCGCAGTTGCGGTCTTTACCTTCACGCCGGCCGGCGGCGCGCTGCGTGCGGCCATGGCCGGCGAGGACTACAGCCAGTCGATTTCCGCGACAGGGGGAACCGGCGCACTGACCTACCGCCTCGCCTCCGGCGCGCTGCCGGCAGGCGTGGTGCTCAACGCCTCCACCGGCGAACTGACCGGCCCGCTCGATGCGAACGCTGCCGTGAAGGACTATAGCTTCACCATCGAAGCGCGCGACGGCAATGGCGCAACCGGAACGGCAAGCTACAGCCTCAAGGTCACGGAACGCGTCGTGGCCGTCACCGACAGGGCGATCGACATGTCTGCCGGCGGAGCGCCTGGCAACGTCAATCTGGCAAAGGGGGCCACCGGCGGCCCGTTCACCAACGCCGACGTGATCTTCACGGAACCGGCCAATGCCGGCACGGCGAGCATTGTCAGGGGCGAATTCGCCCGGGCGAGCGGCCCCGCGCCGCTCGGCTGGTATCTGAAGTTTGTCCCGAACCCGGCCTTTTCCGGCACGGCGAGGGTTGGCTTCAAGCTGACGAGCGCGCTCGGCGTCTCCAACACCGGAACCGTGACCTACAAGCTCGGCTACGCTCCTGCCGAGGTCGCCGAAGCGATTAACGGTCTCGTGCACGGCTTCGTCCAGACCCGGCAGAACATGATCGCCTCGACCATCAAGGTTCCGGGCCTTCTGGAACGCCGGCAGCTGGAAAACACCACCGATCCGGTCACAACCCGCATCACGCCGTCGGAAGAAGGCATGATCACCAGCTTCTCGACCAGCCTCGCACAGATGGAATCGGCGCGTGACAGCGCCGATGGCGTGGTCGGTGGCTATTCCCTGCCATTCAACATCTGGGTCGACGGCACGCTGATGGCGCATAACCGTGACGAGAACGGCGGCAAGTGGGGCGGCTTCGGCATGATCAGCCTGGGCGCCGACTACCTGCTTTCGGAAAAAGCCCTGATCGGCTTGTCGTTCCACTACGACCGGATGACCGATCCGACAGACGAAGACGCCGAGCTGACCGGCAACGGTTGGCTCGCCGGTCCCTATGCCTCGCTCGAGATCGGCAAGGGCGTGTTCTGGGATGCGAGCCTGCTTTACGGCGGCTCCGCCAACGATATCGACACGGCCTTCTGGGACGGCAGTTTCGATACCAAACGCTGGCTGATCGACACGGCGATCAAGGGCGCCTGGCAACTCGACGAGGTGACGGTCCTGACGCCGCAGCTCAGGGCGATCTACTTCAACGAGAAGGTCGAGGACTACACGATCAGCAACGCCACGGGCGACGAGATCGACATCGACGGTTTTGACGAGGAGCAGTTCCGCGTGAGCCTGGGGGCGAAGATCGCCCGGTCCTTCGCGCTGGAGAGCGGATCGATGCTGACACCGAAGCTCGGCGTCGCCGGCGGCTATGCCGGCCTCGACGGCTCGGGCGCTTACGCGTCGCTGACCGCAGGCCTGACCCTGGAGACGGCCAGCTTCTGGATGTTTGAATCGAGCCTGTTGTTCAACGTCGAGGGCGATGGACAGAAGTCCGTCGGCGGAAGAGCCAGAGCCGCAAAGCAGTTTTGAGGGATTGATCTACAAAAGAAGAGCCGCCGTGAGAGATCACGGTGGCTCTTGTTCTCCCTTGATGGAATCAACAATCGGGGCGGCAGCGGGCAGGCCTTAAGCCATTCGGGGCTCGGCTCCTCCTTCGAAGAGCGTTGCGTAACCGGAAGCCCTGCCCGTCGCTCCTGCTTTCTGCCGACGAACTCGACAAGCAGGTTTGCCACAGTGCAACTAGAGATGAAAATCACCGGACGATTCCGGTTGGTAGATCACCCTTTCGATCAGGATACGTCGCGTACGATCTGTAACCCTCCAGTCGATGGCATCGCCTTCCTGATAGCCCAGGATCGCGGCGCCGACGTCGGAGAGCACCGATAGCTTACCAGAGCGTTCGTCGGCGTCTTGCGGATAGACAAGGCCCACTTCCTTTTGTTCATCGTCAAGCTGCAGCACGACCCTGGAATTCATTGTCACGACATCGCGCGCGACGTGCTGAGGATCAACGACAATGGCTCTCTCGATCTCGTGTTCAAGCTCGACAATTGCCGCCCCTTGCTCGAACTCAATCAGGCTCTGGAGTCGTGCTTTGTCGATCTCCGTGACGTAGATGTCGGTCGATTTTGCCATGGCGCCTTCGCGCAGGAGTTGGAGATACCGGCCAGAGGTCATGGACAGGGAATTGAGCGTTGGTGTTTCGAGTTTGAGAAGAAAACCGCAGCGTTCAAAACCCTTTAGCGAGCGCGTATTGTTCGGGTGAATTTTGGCGATGACGCTCTCGGCTCGCATGTCGAGGAAGGCGAGCTTCAAACCTTCGCGGATGGTGCTGGCGCCAAGTCCGCGCCCCCAGTTGTCATGGTCTCCGACGACCAAGACTATTTCACACTCAGCGCCTGTCTTGACCAGACGGACGAAACCGACCGGGATATCGTTTCGGTCGTAAGCCATAAAGAAGCGGCCGCCCTGATTGAACAGATGTGTCAGGATCGGCATCTGAGTTCGGTCGACGGCCTGTGCGATGAATCGAGACACACTGCGGGAATCGCTCAGGTAGCGCGTGACGCGTTCATCTTCTAACCAGTCCATCAGGATCAGTGCGTGTGTCCGAGTGATTTCTGGACGCAACGAAACAAAAGGCTTGTTCATCTTCGCTACCTTGGTCGCAAGAATGAAAGCCTGTCACGGTCGCTGCCGTGCTGGTTCTTTCGGATCAACGTTGAAAATTAGAAGGCCGATCTAGCAAAGATCCAGCGGTGAAGGCCAGCGGAGAAACGCCCCCGTCAGGATTAGCGAAAGAGTCGGCGACTACCGTGCCCCATAACCATCTCCTCCACCAAGGCAAACTCGATACCAAGCGCGGGTTGCACGGACCGCGCCTGGCTTGCTGCACTGCTCGGATCGAGGCCGCTCAGGAAGTCAGGCGGGAAATTCTTCGAGCTGGAAAACCTGGTCATGGGTCGCGACGAAGATTTCGCCTTCGCTGGTCACCCAGCCGCGGAACATGCCATCGGTGTTGTAGGGAGCGGCGATCGAACCGTCTGCGGCCACGGCGACCAGTCCGGCACCGATCTGATGCGGCTTCAGGTCCTGATGAATGACCTTGTCCGATGCTGCCTTGAGGCTTTCGTTCAGATAGGCCATGCGGCTTGCGATTTCGTGCCCGACAACATGGCGAATGAAGAACTCACCCTTGCCGGTGCCGGATACGGCGCAGACGCCGTCGCGCGCATACGTTCCCGCGCCAATGATCGGTGAATCGCCCACGCGCCCGTCGGGCTTGTTGTTGTAGCCGCCGGTCGACGTGGCGGCGGCCAGGTGACCGGATGCATCCAGGGCGACCGCGCCGACCGTGCCGTGCTTTTCTGATTCCTTTGCGGCGGCGGCAGTCCCGCGGGCTTCATGAGCCTTCATGGCGGCAAGCGCCTGAACGCGACGCTCGGTCGTGAAATAGGATTGCGGTTCGACAGCGAGTCCGGATTTCTCGGCGAACTGGTCGGCCGCCCCCCCGGCGAGCAGCACAGCGTCGCCTTTTTCCATGACCGCACGCGCAGCTTTGACAGGGTTGCGGATCGAGCGGGCGGCACTGACGGCCCCTGCCGCCAATGTGGCGCCGTCCATGATCGAGGCATCAAGCTCGTGGACGCCGTTCTCGTTCAATGCCGCACCATGCCCTGCGTTGAAATGTGGGCTGTCTTCCATGACCACTACTGCCGCTTCGACCGCATCGAGCGCGGAACCTCCAGCACTCAGTACGGTCCAGCCAGCCTTGAGCGAGAGTGCCAGATCGTGACGCGCGGCCGTCCATTCGGCATCGCTCAAGTCAAGCTTGGCCATCACTCCACAGCCGCCATGAATGGCAAGGGCAACCTTGGCCATGTTTTTGTCCTTTCAATCGTTTTTAGAACGGGAAAGGCCGGGCGCTGGGCCCGGCCTTTTTGGGTACTCTCCCGGACTACTTCGCCGGGCGGATATTCATTGCCAAGGTGTCTTCGTCGGCACGCGGCGTCAGGACCACCTTGTCCTTCTTGAGCCCCCAGGCGCTGAGCAGCGTTGCCAGCGGCAGATCGGGACGATCCGTTGCAACCAGGCCGTTGGCCTTTTCCAGCAAGCCGCGACGGGCATCCGCATCCATCTCGGCGGCGGCATCCTCGATCAGCTTGTCCATTTCCGGATTTGCGTAGCCGCGAACGTTGAACGCGCCGAGCGACTTGGCAGGCTCATTGGAGTGCATCAACGACGACAGCATATAGTTTGCTTCGCCCGTCAGCGTGCCCCAGCTTGCCATGTACAGCGAATATTCGCCGCGGGTCTTGGCCGGATTGAAGACGGCAGCCGGCACACCGCTGACATCGGCGGTGATGCCGATGCTCGCCAGCATCTGCGCAATCGTAGGTCCGAGTTCCGATGGCATGCGATCGTTGGCATAGTTCAGCGTGATCTTGAAGCCATCCGGGTAGCCGGCTTCCGTCAGCAGTTCCTTGGCGCGCTTCACATCGAACTTGGGCGCTTCAAGCGACTTGTCATAGCCGAAGATGTTGGCGGTCACGAGCTGCGTCGGAACGACGGCCATACCTTCCAGTGCGAACTCGACGATGGTCTCGCGATCCAGCGCCAGATCGAACGCTTCGCGGACGCGCGGATCGAGCATCGGGTTCTTGTCCAGCTTCGCGCCGTTCTTGGCGAAGACCTGCGGGCTGTTTTCGCGGAAATCGAACTCGAGGTAGCTGATGTAGATGCTCTCGTTCTTCACGACAGAAAGGGCGGAGTCCTGTTCCAGGACCGGCACGTCCGCTGCCGGAACCTTGGAAATGATGTCGACCTGACCGGCCTTCAGCTGGGCCACGCGAGCTGCGTCATTCGGAATTTCCTTGCGGATGACGCGATCCCACGGCTCGGCACCACCCCAATATCCATCGAAGCGCGCCACGACGAGATCCTGCGTCGGCGCCCACGAGACGAACTTGTAAGGGCCGGTTCCGATCGTTGCCTTGCCGCTGTTGAAACCTTCAGCAGCGGTTTCCTGCGTCGAATAGTTGGCAGCTGCCGTATGCGAGGTGATGAACAGGCGCACGAAATCGTTCGGCAGATTGGGGGCCGGCTTCTCGGTCTTCACGCGGACAGTGTGAGCATCGACAACTTCCACAGATTTGACGCTGCGCACGAAGATGGTCGCCGGGTTGGGGCCGGTGACATTGGGAATACGCTCGATCGAAAACTTGACGTCCTCGGCAGTGAAGTCGGAACCATCGTGAAATTTCACGCCCTGGCGAAGCTTGAATTCCCAGGTCGTCTGGTCCAGCGCTTCCCAGCTCAGGGCGAGTGACGGTTCAAGCTCGAGATTGTTGCCGGAGCGGATCAGCGTGTCGAAAATATGCTTGGTGGCTTCTGCATTGGCGGCCGTTGCCGTGAAGTGCGGATCCATCGAAGCTGGCCCAGCCTTGATCGCCATCACCAGATCGGCGGCCAGCGCCTGACCGGCGGTCAGCAGCAGTGCCGTACCAAGCATCAGCGCACGTATTTGTTTCTGCATGTTCATGTAGTTCCCTGCTTTGATTTCGCGGTTTTCTACTCTTCGATCGCAGGCGCGTCGGAGGAGGAGATCGTTTCCGGCCAATCGCGGGACGCGATGACCATTTTGGCCAGGATATCGGACAGCATGATGCGTTCGGCCGGGCTCAGAGCCTCCAGCATCATGCGTTCGCGTTTGATCATCGGTGCCATCTTTGCCTCAACGATCGCACGCCCTGCATCTGTCAGGCACAGCACCACGCGACGAAGGTCGCCGAGATCCTCTTCTCGCCGGATGAGCTTGAGTCGGGTCAGTTTCTGGGTGGCGCGGCTCAGCGTGTTCTTGGGAAAACCGGAACCGGCAACGACCTCGGAAAGCGTCGTGCGGTCCTTCAGGAACAGCGAATAAAGCACCACGAATTCCGGTCGCAACAAATCGTGGTCGGCACCAATCATGCCGTAGACCGGATTGTTGTAGTGCAGCGCGAGATAGTTGATGCGGAAGGAGAGCCAGCACGGGTTCGACCACAGCTTGGCGTGCAGAATGTCGCTCTCGTCAATCCGTTCATCGACGGCTTCCGCACGCCCTGCGCGACCTTCGAAAAGCGCTATCCTGATCGGATCATCCATCGCCTCTCCCCCGCGATTAGGTTCCATTTAGGACAAAATACCGGGCGCATTAGCTATGTCAAACGCATTTTTTGTTCCAATTGGAACTTGTGCGTGATGCGATTTAGAGGTTACTGTTTTCGAAAATCATCTCCACGAGAGACGAAAGCGAATAGGGTCGGAAGGATTTTGGGATGCATATCAATGCGATGAACTGGAGCCAGGTCGAAGAGCGGGTCAAGACGGATGACCGCTGCATCCTGCCGATAGGCAGCGTCGAGCAGCATGCGCGCCTCAGCCTCGGCACGGACATGATCCTTGCCGAAAAGGTTTCGCTGGATGCAGCCGCCCCCCTCGGCGTGCCGGTCTTCCCGGTCGTGCCTTACGGCCTGGCCTCCAGCTTCGCCGACTTTCCCGGCACCGTGTCCTTCAGCCTGCGCACCTATGTCGGCGTGATCGAGGACATTCTCGACAGCCTCCACCGTTCCGGCTTCCGGCGCATCCTGGTCGTCAACGGGCATGGCGGCAACACGCCGGCGGCAACGGTCGTATCCGAATGGCTGAACCGCAACCGGGACGCCAGCGTGAAGATGCACGACTGGTGGCGGGCCCCCAAGACCATGGCCAAGGTGCTTGAAATCGACAAACGCGCGTCGCACGCGTCCTGGATGGAGAATTTTCCGTGGACCCGCCTCGAAGGCGTCGCCCAGCCGGAGCATGTCCAGGAACGGGTCGATTTCGACGGCCTGGCGCGCGTCGATGCCGGCCGCAAGCGCGAGCGCCTCGGCGAGGGCAACTACCACGGCCTGTTCGAGCGGCCCGACGCCGACATGCTGGCGATCTGGGACGTCGCGGTGACGGAAACCCGCGCCCTGCTGGAGAACGACTGGCACTGATCGGCCGCCGGCGGAAACGGGATGTTCCGCCAGGGGCCGCACAATTTATCCCGGTAGCCGGCTGCCGGGATGCGAGTGGGGACAGGACTGATGATTGCATTTATCGTGCGGCGAATCTGGCAGGCGATGCTCGTCATGCTGGTGATGTCGATGCTGGTATTTATGGGCGTCTTCGTGATCGGCAATCCGGTGGACGTGCTGATATCTCCCGATGCGACGCAGGAAATCCGCCAGCGGGTGATCGAGCAGTACGGCCTCGATCTTCCCGTGTGGCAGCAATATCTGCAATTCATGAACAGCCTGCTCCATGGCGATCTGGGCCGTTCCTTCGTCTACAACATGCCGGTTTCCGAGCTCATCGCATCCCGCCTTCCAGCGACGATGGAACTGGCCGTGATCGCCATCCTGCTGGCGAGCGTCGTTGGGATACCGCTCGGCGTATATGCCGGATACAAGCCCGACAGTTGGCTGTCCAAGGCGATCATGGCCCTGTCCATCCTGGGCTTTTCCGTGCCGACCTTCTGGATCGGCCTGATGCTGATCATGGTGTTCGCCGTGCAGTTCGGCATCATGCCGGCGGGAGGGCGCGGCGATACCATCACGCTGTTCGGCGTGCCATGGAGTTTCCTGACCCCCAATGGCCTGCATCACCTGGCCTTGCCGGCGCTCAACCTGTCGCTGTTCAAGATGTCGATGATGATCCGGTTGTCGGCGTCCGGCACGCGCGAAGTCATGCTGACCGACACCATCAAGTTCGCCCGTGCCGCCGGCATCGATGAGCACACCATTTTGCGCAGGCACGTCCTGCGCCTGATCTCCATCCCGCTGGTGACCGTCTTCGGGCTGGAGCTGGGGTCGACTATCGCCTTCGCCGTCGTGACCGAGACGATCTATTCGTGGCCCGGCCTCGGCAAGCTGATCATCGACAGCATCACCTCACTCGATCGCCCGGTCATGGTCGCCTATCTGATGCTGGTTTCGCTCTTGTTCATCACAATCAATCTCGTCGTTGATCTTGCCTATGCCGTGCTTGATCCGCGCATGCGGCAGGGAGGCGGCAAATGACAGCGACATCGGTGACGCCGCGTTCGTCCAACGGGTTCTGGGCCGAATTTCTTCGGCATCCGGTCCCGGTGGCGGCCGCCATTGCAGTGGTTGCCATCATCCTGCTGGCCGTCTTTGCGCCCCTCATCGCGCCGCAGGACCCATACGACCTTGCCAGCCTTGTCCTGCGCGATGCGCGCCGGGCGCCGGGTTATATCGGGCAGGGCGGATACATCCATATCCTTGGTACCGACAGCCAGGGCCGGGACCTGTTTTCCGCCATTCTCTATGGGCTCAGAATTTCCCTGCAGATGGGACTTCTGGCCGGCGCCATCGCATTCACGATCGGTGCCCTCGTGGGATCGGCGGCGGCCTATGTTGGCGGCCGCTTCGAGGCACTCGTCATGCGGCTGGTCGATCTGCAGCTGTCATTCCCGGCTATCCTGCTCGCTTTCGTCGTGGCCGCACTTCTTGGACAGGGCAAAAGCCAGCTCATTGTCGCGTTGGTTTTCTCGCAATACGCCTATTTCGTCCGCACCGCGCATGGTGCTGCCGCAGCCGAGCGCAACAAGGACTATGTCGAGGCGGCGCTTTCGGTGCCGATGAGCGGCTGGTTCGTCGTGACCCGCCACATTCTCCCCAACGCCCTGCCTCCATTGATTGTCGTCGCGACCGTGCAGGTGGCCAGTGCGATCTCGCTTGAAGCCACCCTGTCGTTTCTTGGTGTCGGCCTGCCGCCCACGGAACCTTCGTTGGGCATGCTGATCTCGACCGGCTTCCAGTACCTCCTGTCGGGCCGCTACTGGATCTCGATCTATCCCGGTGTCGCCCTGATCATCCTCATCCTGGCAATCAACATTGTCGGCGACCAGGTGCGTGACCAGCTCAATCCAAGGCTGAAGAAATGACGGCTCCCCTTCTCGAAGTCACCGATCTTCACACCCACTTCGAAGCGCGCGCCGGCACGGTGAAATCCGTCGACGGCATCTCGTTTCATCTCGAGCGCGGCGAGGTTCTCGGTCTCGTCGGCGAATCCGGCTCCGGAAAATCGATCACTGGCTTCTCGCTTATCGGATTGATCGACAGGCCGGGGCGCATTGTTCAGGGGTCGATCAAGCTGGAAGGCCGCGAACTCGTCGACCTCAGTGAAGGTGATCTGCGCAAGATCCGCGGTCGGGAAATCTCGATGGTCTTTCAGGACCCGATGATGACGCTCAACCCGGTGCTGACGGTCCTCGACCAGATGACCATGGCGCTGAGAGCCCACGAGCGCCTGTCTGACGCTGAGGCAAGAACTCGCTGTGTCGAAGCGCTGCGGCAGGTGCGCATCGTCGACCCGGAGCAGAAGGTGGACTTCTATCCGCATCAGTTTTCGGGCGGCATGCGCCAGCGCGTGGCCATTGCCATTGCTCTTTTGCACAAGCCGAAAGTGGTCATTGCCGACGAGCCGACGACGGCGCTCGATGTCTCGGTGCAGGCCGAGATCCTCGTCGAGGTCAAGGCACTGGTCGCCGAGTTGGGCATCTCGATGATCTGGATCAGCCACGATCTCGCCACCGTGGCATCGATCTCGAAGCGCATTGCGGTGATGAAATCCGGCAAGATCGTGGAAACCGGACCGGCGGCCGACGTGCTGCGTGCGCCGACCCATCCCTACACGCAACTGCTGCTGGATGCACTGCCATCACGCGCCAAGCCGGGGCAGTTGCTGGGTGCTCAAGCAGGCGAAAACGAGGCTTTCCAGGCGAATGACGTCAAAGGTGCTTCAGAGCCGTACCCGGAATTCGTAACCGTGAAAGGGGCGGTCAAGCGCTTCGAATGGAAAAGCGGCTTCTGGGGGCGCATCGGCGAGCGGCTGGGTATTGTCAAGCCGAGAAAAGCGGTGCTGGCGGTCAATGACGTCAGCCTTTCCATTGCCAGAGGCGAAGCCCTGGGGCTGGTCGGAGAATCGGGATCCGGCAAGTCCACGCTGGGACGCATGGTGTGCGGCATCTATCGTCCGTCCGAAGGCGAAATCAGGCTCGCTGGCGCGCCTGTCATGCTGGACAGCCAGCAGGGCCGGAAACTGACGACCAAGGTGCAGATGATCTTTCAGGATCCTTTCGCATCGCTCGATCCGCGCCGCACGATTGGGCAATCGATCGCCGAAGGCCCGATCGCCCACGGTCTTACGACACGAGCCGACGCACGCAGCTATGTTGCAAAGTGGCTCGAGGCGGTCAGCCTGGATCCCGCGGTTGCCGACCGTTATCCGCATCAGTTCTCGGGCGGACAACGTCAGCGTGTTGCGATCGCCCGCGCGCTTGCCATGCGTCCCGAGGTGATCGTCTGTGACGAACCGGTAGCTTCACTGGACGTCTCGATTCAGGCGCAAATTCTCAACCTGCTGCTGACGTTGCGCAAAGAACTCGGCCTCACGCTGCTGTTCATCAGCCACGACCTCTCGGTCGTGCGTCATCTTTGTGATCGCGTCGTCGTGATGTACCGTGGCAAGATCGTGGAAGAAGGCACGACAGAGGACATCTTCAGAACGCCGCAGGATGCCTACACAAGGATGCTTCTCGAGGCCATTCCAAGGCTGGTTTGACGACATCGTTGCGATAAAGGGCCAAACCGTTTCGGGCGTAGCCATTTGATGAAGCTGCGGCGCTCCTTGGCAGCGCAGACTTCGTTCAGCAGAACCTTATCGGCAACGGCCACCACTGGGTCAGGCAGTGGGCCATCGAGCCAGGCTGCCATTTTGAGGCGCTCATCCCAGTAGGACGCACGATGGTAGGCGCGGCGCACGGCCTTGCCGCTCACTGATGGCGTCCCAGCAAAATGCCATCAGAAATGCCATCAAATTCTTTGGATGCCCGTGGCCGCCGATGGATGCGAGCGGACGAAAACCTTGCAAAAGGGCAACAAAAAACCCCGCTAACGCGGGGTTTTTTGAGCTGTACCGGACGATCCGGAACGTGAAATTGGTGCCCAGAAGAGGACTGCGCATTTTCATCCTCTTTCCATTGATTTTATTGCATGATTTGTCGTTGACGACAAGCGTTGTTACACAGTCCTGTTGCACAGTTCGCGAGAGGCCGATGGATGCTCCACAGAAATCGTCGCTACCACATGTCTCATAATGAGCATTGGTGCTTCAATTGCGGAGACAAAACTAAAAAGCATTTCAAGCATATCGCCGAAAATAGTGTGTAAAGTGAGAGTAAAGCGAAATTCCCTATGATTTTTTTATCGCAATTTCGTCTTGACGAAGGGGAATAGTGGAATCAGACCTACGGCAAATCATGATCTATATCAGGGGTTTGTTGTGTCTAGGTTGCACCAATCTTTTCGAGGTTCTGATCTTATCACACCAGAAGCTATTCGCGGGGGCTTCTTTCCCAATAGAGCCAGGGATCTTCCCCGGTTCGTTCGGCGCTGGCTCGTCCTCTACAGCGCACCGGCCGACGACCCACTAACACATTGGCTCGGGGTGACCATCGGACAGCCCGATAGAACGAAGCCGCGCTCCGATGGCCTTATGACGGTCGCGAAGTTTGCGGCGCTGTGTGAAATCGGCCGGTTCGGCCATCAAGTTCGGCCCCATCCGTCAGACTTTTACCTTGGACAACGCAAGCCGGCCGACTTCCCGCGCCGCTACCATTGGGAGGTCACCTTTGCGTATGGCAGGCGGCACCATTCCTGTTTGGTCAATTCGCTCTGGCTGCCGGAAGGGGAGGAGGAGCGGGAGGGGTGCCTATGGCACGTGGAGCGTCGGGCGAGGCGATGTGCACCGGCAGAGTTTGAGGTGCCCCAGTACGTTCAGAATCTTCGGAGCCTTTTTACGATCATCATCAACCACAGGGGATGGGCATGAAGGAGTACACATATCGTTCAATGAAAGCCGGTTGGATGCGCGGCGAGTATTTCTTTCTGGAGGTCGGGAGGTACGGCTTTCAGGTAGAGATGGAGTGCCGCTTTCGGGAGTGGAGGCGATGGGACTTCTATCTTGAGCGCATGCCGACCGACCTCATTCTTCATGTCGGCCCTGGGAGCTTTGCTCTTTACCGATATGCGCCGACCCAGCGTGATTTCGCTGTGTAGCTGCTTCCAGTCCCCCGCTTCGGCTCGGGCCGGGGCGGGAATTCCTGAAAAATCCTGCGATGTGACACTGAAATCTAGTTCAGTCTAGTGATTTTCGAGTTTTCAGAAAACCTAGTAGGGCGAATTGGGAAGTATTTACAACTAGTTGTCAGTTTGTTTCGCCAGCGCTGCATGTCATTGATTTCATTATTGAATTTTGAATTTGCGTCTGCTATTTCTTAATAAGAATACTGAGAGACGACAATGGTTTAACTCCGAGGGGGAGCCCTCCGGGAGATGGAATACTTGTGCTCTCGCAGGACTTCCCGACCTCCCCAAGCATAAGAGGTCAAGGGTCACAGGGTGAAGAACCTTGAGTAAGTCTCGATGTGGCTGGAGGCGAACCCTCCATGAGAAACCATCAAGGCGGACAAGACGATTTAGTCTAGGGGTGCCGCTCCCCTACTGATGATGACCCGGCAGGGTCGAAACTAGGTCACACCCGAAAACCGGCCGCTACGATGAGGCGGCCACTTCTTCCCACACCTTAGAATACCACCGAGCGAGCGCCACGCACCCTCCGGCTCGCCCATCCCGCACGTCCATCACCAAGGAGAACACATGCCCGACTTTGACCCGCTTTTCCTCCAAGCCATCGAGGAGACCGACCGAGAGTTACGCCAAACAGGACCAAACGGCCAATTCGCAGCCGACGCCGGCCTTGTATGGAACTCCGCGACCGGCACTTACGACATGCCCGAGGTAGCACCGGAAGACACAGGTGCAGCGACCGAGAACGCAACGGGCGGGGCAGTGCTGACAGGCGCGGCCAAAGCCGGCTTCGAGGCGAGCGACTTTGTGCACGAACTCAGCGGCACCCCCATCGCCCCGGAAGATCGCTCCCAGTTCCGCCAGGACATCGAGACCACGAGCGAGGGCTTCCGCGCGACGACGCCGGCCGCAGGGGTGATTGAGGGTATCTCCCAGTTCGTTACCGGGCTGCTAGGCGTCGGCAAGCTCGTGGCTCCGCTCAATGCCGTCCAAAAACTCAAGGCAGCCGGCACGGCGGGACGAGCCACCTATGAGACAGCCCGAGGCGCGGCAGCCGGGGCAATCTTCCTAGACCCGCATGAGGAGCGGCTTTCCAACCTCATCCAATCCTCCCCCGCCCTCCAGAACCCCATCAGCGAGTATCTGGCAGCCGGCCCGGAAGACAGTGCCGCAGAGGGCCGCCTGAAGAATGCCCTTGAAGGTGCCGGAATGGACCTTGCCGTCACTGGTGCCTTCGCCCTGTCGCTTCGAGCAATGCGCTACTTAAAGTCTGGCGACCGGGACGCGGCGGCGGAGACCATCGAAGCCCTCGAAAGGGCTGAGGCCAGTGGCGAGGCACGCCCAGCCGCCATATCAGAGACTCCGACCGCAGCGGGGGCGGATAGCGCATCTCTGAAGGCGGACCCTCCGGCCAGCGCCGAGGGCGAAAACAGCATGACCGCCCCGGCCAGCGGCGAGGGAGACGCCGCACCGGCCCAGGCATGGACTTCGGACGGCTTCCCCCTTGAGGAGTGGGAAATTCCGCAAGGCACCGCGCTGGGGACGAAGGTAAGTGAGGCAGATACCGCTACCATCATCCAAGCCGCCAAGGCCGATCTTGATGCCATCCGCTTCTTTGATAGCCGAGAGGAGGCCATTGCGAACGGCTACAAGTTCTCCACCGGCAACCTCCCTTGGCAGAAACTTGCGGCGGGACCGGACGAGGCCAGGGCCTTGATAGACAACACGGCGGCAGTCCTGAAGCCGCGTCTAGACGACATCAAGGGCGGTGACGTTTTGGCCGATGCGGATTTGCGCCGGATGGTGGAGGACCGGGCCGCCCTCTTCAACGAGGACCCAAGTGAGACCATCGGGGAACTCATCCGCGCGGGCGACGGGGCAAAGTCACTAGCGGCAAACATGGAGGCCAGCTACCTCCTCGCCAACAGGGCGCTTGCGGAGACATACGACGTTGCCGCGAAGATCAGGAACGGCATGCTTGCCGACTGGGAGGGAGACGCCGCACGGGCAGCGGAGGAACTGAGGAACCGCCTTTCAGTCTCCGCCGACCTCTTGGGAGCCGCCCAGTCTATCCGCTCCAATGTCGGCCGGACTATGCGCCGCATGCGTTCAGAGTTCCAGATTCAGCCGGAAGACCTCGCAGCGCTGAAGACCATGGACGCCGCCAAGCTGGCCGAGCTGGTCTATGCGTCAAAGGGTGAGCCCGCCAAGCTGGCATCGCTCGCCAAACCCGGCATCCTTCGTAGGGTTATCGAGGAGGGCCGCTTCTCCCTCACCAACAGCCTATTGTGGCTTTGGCCGACCCATGCGGTGAACCTCACAACGAACGCCTACATGCTCGCAGCACGGCCGACCGAGAAGGCATTGGGGTCTCTCCTCTTGGGGGCTGCCGGCTCTCCAGTGCGCCGACAAGCCGTCAAGGAGTACGGCTCTACCGTTGCGGCCCTGCATGATGGCTGGGAGGCTCTGAGAGACGCCTTCCTGAAGGGCGACAGCATTCTCAGCCCCCACGCCAGCGAGGCATTTTCCCAAGGCCATGTTGGGCAACACCCGGCGTTGAACTTCAAGCCGATGAAGTCTTTGGACGGCATCCTGCACAACGCAATGTTGATCGCGAACTATCGGACCATCGTGGGCTTCCCCACCCGCGCTCTTGGGGCTGTAGATGAACTCATGAAGACGCTCCGCTATCGCGCTGTAGTGCAGGCCAAGGCAGCGACCGAGGCCGGCGATAAGGGCCTCTCCGGGGCAGACCTCAAGCAGTACATCGAGCGACGGCTTGCGGCGAGCTTTGACGATGCGGGACAGGCGACCGATGCGGCCGCCCTCCGAGAAGCCCAGACAGCAACCTTCCAGCAAGACCTCCTCCCCGGCACCATCGGGGCAACCTTGCAGAATGCCCGTGCGACACACCCGACGCTTGGCCTCGTGCTGCCGTTCATCAAGACGCCCATCAACGTCCTCCGCTACGCCCACAAGTACACGCCGGGCATCAACCTCCTCCAGAAGGAATACCGGCAGATGATCATGGGTGGAGCCGGAAAGGAGGCCCAGGCCCAGGCGATGGGGCAGATGATGCTAGGCACGGTTTTTACCGGGATAGCGGCGAACCTTGCAGCCAACGGCAGGATTTCCGGGGGAGGCCCGCGCGATCCCGCCTTGCTGTCCGCCCTCAGGGCGACGGGATGGCAGCCTTACAGCATCGTGTGGGAGGGCGAGGATGGGAATAAGCATTACTTCCCCCTTGGCAGGTTTGACCCCGTGGGACTCCCCATGTCCATCATCGCGGACCTTGTGGAAGCCCAGAAGGTTAACCCGGAAGACAGGAACCTTGGGGACGCCATGACGGCCTCCCTCCTTGCAGTGTCGAAGAACTTCAGCGACCGGGGTTTCCTCCTCAACATCAACCAGCTTCTCCGGGCGGCCTCCGATCCCGAGCGCCATCTTGGGAAGTACCTAGGACAGACAGCGGCCGGGGCAATTCCGTTGTCCTCACTACTCAAGGGTACAAACCCCGACCCTTACATGCGTGAGGCCCGATCCTTCGTGGACCAGCTCAAGAAGGACCTTCCCGGATACTCCGAGACACTACCGCCGCGACGGGATGCGTTTGGGGAGCCCATCTGGCGGCGTGTTGGTCTCATGACCACGGAGGAGGCCGACGAGGTGGAGGCAGAGCACAGCCGCATCCTTCTCGAAACCGGCAAGGGCTTCTCCCTCCCCAACCCGAACCACGGAGGGGTGGACCTCCGGGACTTCACCCTGTCGGACGGCAAGAACGCCTATGACCTCTATCAGCAGCTTGCCGCCGAGCCCGAGCGGGGACCGACACTGAAGGCAGCCCTCGCGAAGGCCATTAGGTCCGAGACCTACAGCATCCTTCCCGATGGTGATGCAGACGTGAAGGGCACCCGGATCAACACCCTTGCCGGCATCGTGCAGCAGTACCGGCAAGCCGCCTACAAGAGCCTCCTCCGCACCTACCCGGAACTCCGCAAGGAGACCACGCGCCGGAGCGCCACGACCGCCGCACAGATCAAAGCGAACCGCAGCGGCGAACCCGACAACGCCAAGAAGCTCCTTGATGCCCTTGGTTACTGACCATCTTTCCATTTTGAGGACTACATCATGGCCCGAGAACCAATCCGGGAGATTAGCGCCCCGAGCGCCATTCAGGGCGTTGCCCAACCCGTCAATAACTACGTCCGTCCGGCCGAGCCCGCGCCGTCATCTCTTCATGCGCTCGCGGAGGGTATGGCGGAGTTCGACAGGGGCCTTGGGGCATTCATGGAGAAGCGCCGCGCGAAAACCGACGAGGCCGACAAGATCAGGGCGGAAGCGCTCTTTAACAAGAACAACTCCATGGGATGGGCCGAAGCAGTACGCCAAGGGAAGGTGCCGGCCCACGCCTCCCCCATCTTCATGCAGAGCTACAAGTCTGCGCAGGGCAACCTTGCCGGCATCCAACTTCGCGACAAGTTCACCCAGGAGTATCTTCAATGGGGCGGACGCAATGCCAATGACCCGGCCGCCTTCCAGACCTTCCTTTCCGACTTCGTGGCGCGGAACGTGCAGAGTGATGACCCGGACGTACTCCGAGGGCTAAACCCTCACGTTCAGGTCCTCACATCGGACGCCTATGCGACGTTCTCAAGCGAGTCCGCGAAGTCCGTTTACGGCGGGGCGGTGACCACCAGGGCGGCCATTGTCAACCGTACGGTGGATGCTGCGAACTCAGCCGGCTTGGGCAGCGGCACCGGCACTGACTACGGGGCGCTGTGGGCCGACATCGAGCAGCAACGCCGGGAGTCGCTTGCGGCCGGCATTCGCAAGGAAGACCTAGACCGCGAACTTGTCGCCACCCTCACCACCAAAGCGGTTGAACTTCGAGACCCAGCTATTCTTGACCTTCTCGACCGCACCCTTGAGGGTGACACCGTGGCGCTCAAGGACTACCCGGACTATCGGGACATGAAGGCCGACGCGATCATTAAGCTTGAGACCATCGGCCGGCAACAGATGGTAGACCGCGACCGTACCCAGGAGAAGAGGGACAAGGAGCGAGAAGCGGAGTTGACCGTTGGAGCCACCCGCCTCCTCGCCAGCGATCCCAATGCCGAGATACCGGAACCGCTCATCAAGGAACTTGAGAAGTACAACCCCAAGGCCCGCAAGGAACTTGCCGAGATACGGAAGTCTCTGGGGGAGGCAGGCGTCTATGAGGATCCCCGGCGTATCTTGGAGCTTAACCGTGAAGTTGCCGAGGGCGCGACCCGCGAGGACATCCTCCATGCCGCACGCATAGGGCAGATACGGAGTCCGCAAACCCTCACCACACTCCTAGACCGCGCTGAGAAATACCAGAAGGCACGCCGCGAAGGCGGAGGCATCCTCACCGGCCAAACCGCAAGGCGCTTCACCAAGACCATCACCGAGCGCACCGGGCCGACCGATGACGGCCTCCCCATCCTAGACGCCTTTGGCAATTCCGCCATCACCGACGAGGGTCTTGAGGCCATACAGGACTTCGAGGCTGCCCTTATGCGGTGGGAGGATGAGAACCCCGACGCCTCCTTGATCGAGCGGGAGGAGTTCACCAACAAGATAGGCGAGATGATCCTTGGCCGGATCAACGTGGAGGCACCGCCAACGTACGCGAGCAAGTACGTCGGAGAAGCCGATATGGCCCGCGAGGCGGCCGCCAAGGCCCAGGAGGCGGCCGATAGGGAGACCACCAGAAATCTACCCGAGGCCGGGAACGGCACGGATGGAGGCCCGGAGTTCTATAGCGGGGATGAGCCGCCGCTCTTGGACACGCTGCCACAGAACTACCAGAAGCTCATTGAGGAAAGGGCGGCTGATCTTGATGTGACCCCGGAAGAGTACAATGGGGTGCTTTGGCGGAGGGCCCGCAAGAACATGAACCAGGACGGACAGCCGGAAGTGCCCCAGGGGGCCCAAGACGGCGGCTTGGTTGTCCCCGACGAACAGGGCGACATCGGGCCTGACTTGGAGAATTGGGGAGAGGAGCTTGGCGGCCTCATTGACAGGGCGGTTTCTACCCCGCGTCGAGCACCGGAGGCACCCCGTGGCCTAGCCGCGCTCGTTCCCTCCTCCAGGCGGGGCCGTGCGCCCGACCTCGACAACCTGAAGCCGGAACTCAAAGCCGGCATCGGGGCACTTCAGGAAGCTTGGGGGCAGGAGCTACCCATCGTATCGGGCTTCAGAGACGCTAAGCGAAACCGCAAAGCAGGGGGCGCGAAGAAGAGCCAACACATGCACGGCAACGCAGTGGACATCGATGTTTCCCACCTCAGCCATGATCAACGCCTTGACCTGATCCGGCTGGCCTCTAGGCAGGGCTTCACGGGAATTGGTGTCTACGACAACAGCCTTCATCTCGACTATGGTGCAAGGCGTGCGTGGGGTCCTTCGTATCATGCCGAAAGCGTACCGCAGTGGGCCCAAGCGTCGATTGCGGAACACCTGCAAGGCCAACTCTAGCTTTCAAAGTCGGCTGCCTCTGGTATCATCAAGACAACCGGAGGCGGCCAGCGGAGGCGCACAATGTCCCTATCGGAAGACCTGAGGCCGGCTAAGGCAGCCTTTGAGAAGATGACCCGACAACTGACATTCCGGTTTGCGTGCATGATGGTAGCCTTCGTCTTCGTTGGCTATCTGATCCTTAAGTAGCCCGGCCACCCCTAATCATCATCCGCCAGCTATGCACCGCCCATATGGCGCGGTGCGCGGCCGTGCGCCCCTCAATAATCTCAGAAGGATTTCACCATGCTTCCAGCAGGGACGAATTTTGACGTCTATCTGCACACCACCCGTGGCCCGCGAGACGCCCTCGATGACCGCAGACCCGTGGGCATCGGGATGACAATCGCGGCGGATGGTTTCCCCCTGCGAACCTTTCAGGGCTGGGGCTATGCCGATGATGAAGAAATGCCCCGCGCATACGCGGTCTCGTGGATCATCACCAGTGGCGTCCTAGCCCAAGGCGATACGCTGACCGTTCACACCAAGGGTCTTCTCGACCGCATTCAGCACTTCCAACGCGGGAACGGCCTAAAGAGTGACGGTACTGCGTTCGTCGGCTGGCCGGAGCTTTCTGTAGTATCTAAGGCGCTGAAGCAGGGGCTGCTAAGGATTGTGAAGCTCCCCGCCGCAGTCTTCATCCCGGATAGCCAGAGAGCCCGGTTTGCTGCTGAGAGTGCCCTTCGGGAGGCGTTGGGGAATCCTGCAAGCCGGCACTACGTTCCGGCCATCCTCAGCTCCAACTACATCGTAGACTTCCGCGAGGTGGCGTGATGCGTGCTGCCCGTCGTGATGATCCGACAAACATCCGGGGTCGGGCGAACAGTCCTCCAAATCCACGGGGCGGCACTTGCATGGCGTGGGGATGCGGCCGGCCAACACAGCGGGCCAAGGGCAAAGGCTTATCCGAAACGCACTGCAAGTCTCACGTCGAGTTCCACCGCCGTCATGGCTCCTATTGGTGCAAGTCCTTCACGAAGGCAGAACTGGCACCCTACCGCAAGGCCGCTTCTGTCTGGCTCAAGGCAAAGCAAGATATTCCAATGATGTCCCGCGTCATCGCAGCCCTTCAGGAAATGATTGATAGTTCCGGTTCTCAGGTCTCCGCCTATGCGCTCCGAGGACTACCGCCAGAGCGTCGCGCTGATGCTGTCTTGGCCAACCTCCGGGCAGCGGGGAAGAGCGGGAGGCAATTGCTCCTCCTAACCCTCACCATCAAGGCCGCCCAGTCCGACCTAGGGCCAAGAGGTGACCGCGAGTTCCTTCACGTCCAAATCGCCAAGGCCACGCACCGCCTCGCCAGCGGCACCCATCGGACTCCATCAGGGTTCCCCATCAAGTCCAAGTATCCACGGGCGGAAGGCCGCTTCATGCGTACGCTTGGGTTTAAGATCGAGGACACGGCCGGAATCGTCGCGGACTACGAGGCCGCGCAAGAGGTCAGAGACCTCGCGCATTCCTTCAAGCGCGAGACTTAATCCCGCCCGAGTGCGGATTTGGTCCCGCAATGTAGAAAGACCCCAGATGGCAGCCCCAGAGTACCCACCGCAGGCTCACACTGAGCCGGCAACGCAATTCCATGACCCATGGCTTATTTCACGTGGTCCACGGCTGTCCGGCCTCAGCGGAGCGATTGCGGACGCCATTGAGCGCAGCATCTCAGGACGCAAACGCCAAGACGCCACCCAGCGCCGCAGACAACTTGTTAGCAACGTCATGGCCAACCTTGCCGGTCTCGTGCTCGCTCCCGGAAGTGCTCCCAACGCCGTCCTTGCCGTTGCCACCGAGAAGAAGAAGCCGAGCCGTTACGGCCGGGAGGACTTCCCCCAAAGGCTCCTCTCAGACGCCCTCAGCGCCATGGAGGATGTGGGAGCGATCCACCGTCATCCGTACGTCTTCAAGCAGCGCCTTACGACCATCGAGCCGACCGCCGAGTTTTGCGCCAAGCTCACGACGGACGGTGTGCAATTGTCGGACATCGGACGAGACGCCGGAGCGGAGACCATATGGCTTACCGCACGTTCCGGCTTCAGACCCCGCCACGGTCTCCCCATGCCCAAGCTCTTGATGCCCTACCAGGATACCGACGAGAGCCGCCGATACCGTGCCCAGGTGGAGAGCATCAATGCACACCTGAACCGAGCGGCCATCACCTTCGACGGGGAACGCCATGCGCCCATCGCCCTCCGCCGTGTCTTTACTCTTCGGTCGCCACAAGACCCTGTGAGCTTCGATCTTGGTGGCCGCCTCTTTGGTGGCTTTTGGATGAACCTTCCGAGCCGGGAGCGGCACAAGCTGGCGATTGGCGGAGAGCCTGTGGCAGACCTCGACTATGCCGCGATGTTTGCACGGCTGGCTTACCTCAAGGCCGGTCAGGTGCCGCCGAACATAGACCCCTATGCCATCCCCGGACTTGAGGAACACCGCGACGGCGCGAAGATGGCGCTGCTATCGCTCCTCTCCCGCTCGACAGACCTCAAGCAGCTTGCGCCGGAACTCCGGGCGGCCCTGCCTGAAGGTTGGAACGCCAAGCGGCTCCGGGAAGCGGCAGCGGTCTACCATCCTCGCATCGCTCATCTCTTCGGGACTGACGTGGGGATTGAGTTGATGTTTGCTGAGAGTCAGCTTCTGGTCCGCGTGATGCTGGAACTTGCGGCCGAAGACATAGCGGGCCTACCGATGCACGATGGTGTCATGGTGCCGAACTCGCAGGCCGGTCGTGTCGCGCATGTCATGGAGCAAGCTGCCGTGAGGACTTTTGGCGTCACGATCCCCGTCAAAGAGAAGGCAATATGGCGACTGTGAGTAATAACCGGCCGCTATAGGGGGTAACCTTCTGGGGGGCTCTAGGTTCCCTGCTTCGAGGTCGGAGGGGGGATGGTCCTCTCTCCTCTCCTTGCTGCTTCAAGGAAACACGGAGTGCTGCTGCTTCCTTCTGTGCTTAAAGTGACCACTCCGTACCCCGGATAGTATTGGAGAAGAGGAAGGGTGTCCCTATGAGAAGAGACCGACTCAGGGTAGCTCTTCCAAAGCCTATTCTGAAGGGAGAACTGAATGTCCGCTCCATGTGCCATTTGGTCCGCACGTACAGACTCAAGTGCGCGTGTTAATTCCGGTGACAAGTACGAGTATGATTGCCCGAGGGCAGGCGGCAAGTACCAGATAACGGGCTCTGCGAAGCAGGTCGTCGGGGGTCTGTCTGACTGGCAGAAGGCATATTTGACGTCTTGGCTCATGGACCAGCGTAGAGGCGGCAATGAGGTACCCCTCGTGACGACGGCAGATTTGGAGCGGGCCAAGATTGCGAGCCCGAAGACACTCCCGGAGCGCCGCGATGGGCTGCTTCAAGCCGCCTCTGCACTTGCCCCAAGACTAGGCGATACCTTCAGTTATAGAGACCTCGCGATTTCCGTTTGGGACAATCCAAGGGAGAATCCCAATTGGGCTCAGTACGACTATCTCTTGGCAGCAACAGAGTCGATCAAGATTGACGAGGTCGATGCTCTGCTTCAGTTCGCTATTGGGCAAAATCTCTTGGCGCAGGAGGGCAAAGGTACTTACTCGCTGACCTTTGAAGGCTACTCCCATTTGGAGGCGCTCAAGGGTGCGGCGCAAGATTCACTTCAGGCATTCGTTGCGATGTGGTTTGGAAGCGAGGTGTCTGACGCATACGACCAAGGAATTGCCCCCGCGATAACTGACGCCGGCTACAAGCCAATGCGCATAGACCAGAAGGAACACAGCAATAAGATTGACGATGAAATCATTGCCGAGATACGCAGATCAAGGTTCCTTGTTGCAGACTTTACGTGTGGTTTGGTGGAAGCGGACGGCACGCCCATCGCTATCCCGCGTGGCGGGGTCTACTATGAGGCGGGCTTTGCGCAGGGCCTGGGAATTCCCGTCATTTGGTGTTGCCGCGCCGATCACATAAATCACGTCCACTTTGACACCAGGCAGTTCAATCACATCACGTGGACAACTCCTGAGGAATTGCGCGAAAAGCTGCGAAACCGAATTGGTGCTGTTCTGGGAGATGGCCCCCTGATGGGCCGCTAGCTATTTACCGGATCAAGAAATTTGGGTGTCTCGCGCGACGAGTCCAATGTACGTGCCAGCGCTTAGGCTTTCCCCCCGTGCCCCACCCCCGAGTTCTCCAAGAAGGGCGAGCATGCCGGAGAGCCAAGCCATGACCCCGCGCCCCAACCCTGGCCGCCGTTCTGCCCGCCTCTTCCAGTCTCACTAGGGCAAGCCCGTGTGAGTCTCCTTTAAGGTGCGCCATTTGAGTCTCACATAAATGGCTATTGACATTTGAGACCACCAGTCGCATAAAGTCTTTATCTCATGTGAGACTTTGGAGACGCCTCATGCCCGCCCCAGTGCTTCTAGGCTATGCCCGTACCTCTACGACCGACCAGAAGGCAGGGCTTGAAGCTCAGCTTCGCGATTTGCAGGTGGCCGGCTGCACCAAGATATTCAAGGAGGAGATTTCCTCGGTCGCGAACCGGAGGCCGGAGTTGGAGAGGGCCTTGGAGTTCGTCCGGGAAGGCGACATCTTGATTGTCACCAAGCTAGATCGTCTAGCCCGCTCAGTGGCGGACTTGGTGGACATCACCGGGAAGCTGGAGGCCAAGGGCGTGGAGCTGCGCATCCTCACCATGAACCTCGACACGGCCACTCCTACAGGAAAGCTCATGTTGAACCTTCTGGGGTCCATCGCAGAGTTTGAGCGGGAGTTGATGTTGGAGCGTCAACGGGAAGGCATTGCCAAGGCGAAGGCGGAGGGAAAATACAAGGGGCGGGCTCCCACGGCCAGGAGCAAGGCGGATGAGGTCTTGAGAATGAAGGCGGAAGGGAAGGCAGTGGCCCAGATTGTTGCAGAGTTGGGAGTCAGTCGGGCAAGTGTCTTTAGGGTGCTGAAAGAGGCTAGGCCAGAGCGCCATCCGGCGTCTCACCACGCCGGAGGCTGACCTCGAACGGAATAGAGATAAAATACCTGAGGAATGCGTCAGCAAAACCACGAATGGCCTTCGCTTCCTCCGCTGTAACGCCCTCCGGCTCGTGCGCTCCGTCGTTACCAATCCACCTAATATGGTCTGCCCAGTCTTTCATAGATGGTGGGAGGAGGCCCTTCTCAGTAAGTTTGGCGATACGGACTGCCAGTAAGCCCTTTACTTCCGGGTGCTTCTCCCTAATGGCCACATCGATTGACCGCCTATACATGGTGGCCGCTGCATCCTCCCCATCGGGCTGCGCAAAATTCCTCTCAGCAGACCTAAACGCCTTAGCCACGTTTTCGGGCAGATGCGGCGGATGATCATCAAGGCTCGGCGTTCGCGTTAGATGGAACACGAAGGGACCCGAAAGTGCGCTGTAGTCGGTCGCCATCACTCGGGTCATATCATCCTTGAAGCCTGAGTGATGATCTGCGGTCGGGTGCTTCGGATTGAACATAACCCCAGAAACCGGGGCCCAGCAAATTCCACAAACCGAATGAACAATGGCTGTGGGGAATGTATGGCGCACGGCAACGACTTCTCTTGGGAGCACTGTCCAAGACATAACAGACGAAGAAACATTTATCGCCGAACAATGAGGACAGTTATATTGGATTGTTGCCATGAGTTTCTTCGCCTATTTCGCATCCGTGCCTGGAGCCAGACTCTATCTCTCAGGTTGCGCCGAACCGCAAGATGGCAGGTTATGATCCCTCCACGTAGCGAGGAAATTTCGCCATCGCATCAACCTTGGTCTGCATTGAGACGCTACCATACTGTCGGCCAACAGTGGACGGTGCGTGAGCGCATATGGCGTCCAACACTTTCTCCTGAATGTCTGCCTCAAAGCCCTTCATCTTGAAGGTATGCCGCCAGCCATGGTTAGGAGCAACGTTCGGGTCCTTCACCACCTCCCGCGCGAACTCCGCTAGGCGGTTCTTCTTGCTCTGCCATGTGCCTCGGAACGTCTTTCCCGGCTTAACGGTCATGAACAGGTAGCCGGCCTTGGACTGCCCGACGAACCCAGGAAAACCCATTTCGACAAGGTGTGGGTGCAGCGGTATATCTCGCCGCTCCTTGCCCTTCACTGTTCCGGCTTCTGGAGTGATGGTGAGGACCCAGTTCCCATCCACGTCTCGAAGGTCTTCCTTGCGAAGCTGCACCATTTCGCCAACGCGGGAACCGGAGTATGCACAAAGCCATGGAACCCAGCGTCGGGCCAAGTCGGTCTGATTCGGCCGCGCCTTAGTGGCGAGACTATTCGCAGCCGTCAGAATGGCCGTGGCTTCTTCCGGGGTGAAATCTCGCTCCCGGACCTTAATCTTCTTGCCGAGCTTGATGGTCACCCCGGACGCCGGATTTGATGGCACCTTCAAGTTCGTAACCGCCCAATCGAAGACGCTCTTTAGGGCGGTGAGGTCGCTGGCCTTCACGGTTTTCGCGGAGACGGGCTTCTTCGTCTTCGGATTGATAGCGGACAGGCGGTGGTCCTTGTATCTCACCACGTCCTCAGGGGTGATCCTGAGGGCATCATCATGACCGAGGAAGGCCGAGAAAAGCCGAACCGTGTTGGAATAGCTCTCGTGGGTGCTTTCGGATTTGCCCGCCGCCTTGGCCTCTATCCACCACGACTCTACTAAGCCGTTGAGCGAGACCTTCGCAGGGCGCACACCGTTAGTCGGCTGGCTGGCCATTGCTGGAGCCTCCCAGACAGGGAAGCGAGCCGCATTGTCGTCGGGACGGAAATCGCCGTTGATGATCTTTCGCTGAGCCTCCATCCCTTCGCTGAGCGAGCGGGGCAATGCCTGGAGGAGGAGCGTCCGGGTCTTGTCGTCCACCCGCATGATGCCCTTGCGGACAATGAGCTTGTCGGCAAGCGAGCCTACCAGTCGCTCAAGGTCTGCCTCAAGGTCAGAATCGCCATGTGTCTCGACATATCGGGCAGCGGCTTCAAGCCCTAACGACAGCTCATCATCATCGACGCGATAGGTACGCACCATGCGCCCGTCTTGCTCTATGAAGGCGATTGTCCGGCTATCATCCGCTTCCTTTGCCCAGGAGTGATACAGTTCGCCCGCGAGCGCCGCCACTTGAGACCTCGTGAGAGAAGCGGGACGTTCCTCCCTCAGGGCCGCGAAGACTTCCTCCACATATTCGAGCGCCGCCGCTTGTCGCTTCTTGGCGTCAGATGGCGTGCTGGCCCTGAGTGAGAACCGAATGCTCTGCGAACTGGCAGTGATCCGGCAGGAGGCCGTCCCGGCAGTTTCCCCCAAGGGAATGACGAGTTCTTTTCCGATCAGCTGCGGCTTAATGTCTGCCGGTATGCGCTTCACAAATTGGGGAATTGACGAGCCTTGACGGGGCATCGGGCGGACTGGCCTCAAGCGCATTGTTACACACCGTTGTTACACAGTACGATATGCGCAATGCCTTGGAAAGGCTTAACATATTGATCTGGCTAAGATCAAAAATGGAATGGTGCCCAGAAGAGGACTCGAACCTCCACACCCTTGCGAGTACCAGCACCTGAAGCTGGCGCGTCTACCAATTCCGCCATCTGGGCGACGGAGGCCGATGTAAGGGGCGCCGCTGTTGCTGTCAACAGGCTATCTGAAGTTTTTGTAACGGCACCCACAATTGCGTCATTTCGCCCGGCCGGCCCAGGCTTGGAGAAGGTTAAGTCCCTGCGCCAAAAGGCGCTGCGCGGCTTCTTCTGTTGCCGCCTCGACGTAGCAGCGCATTTCCGGGGCGTTGCCGGAAGGGCGGAAGTGGATGATTCGCTCGTCCGCGAGCGTCACCCGCAGCCCGTCGATGTCGCTCGTGCGTGCCGGCACGCCGATTGGAGCCAGGAAGGCTGCAAGAGCCGCAGGACCCGAGCGCAACATGGCCATCAGCGCCGCACTGGTCTCGACTGGAAAGTTTTCCAGACGGTCGGCGGCGGCGAACGGCAGGCGGAACGAGGAGGCGACGGCGGAAAGCGGCTGTGCACTCTTGGCGGCAAACGCGAGGACGGCAAGCGCAGGCAGGAAGCAGTCGCGGGTCGGAAGCGGCGCAAGAACCTTGCCGTTGACCGTGCAGGGCGTGCCCGTCAGCGTGCCCCCGTTCGCCTCGAAGCCGACGACAGCCCTGGCGCCTTTCGCCACAGCCTCGTCCATGGCGGCGATCACGAAGGGCGAACCCACACGCGTCCGCAGCACGCCGAAACGGCCGGCCGCCTCGATCCCCGAGTTCGAGGTGACGGGCGTGACCACGACATCCGCACCCAGGAAGTTCGCCGCGATCAGGCCGATCAGGTCGCCGCGCAGCGGCGTGCCGGTCTCGTCAGCGACGAGCGGACGGTCGCCGTCGCCGTCCGCCGATACGATCGCGTCGAGCCGATGCTCGGCAGCCCAGCCGCGCATCCGGTCGACAGTCTCGACAGGCACCGCTTCCGTGTCGACCGGAATGAAAGTGTCCGAGCGCCCGAGCGCGATGCACTCAGCACCGCAGCCGGAAAGAACGGTCATAAGAAGGTCGCGCGCGACGGTGCTGTGCTGGTAGACGCCGATCCGCAGCCCGGTCAGCGTTCCCGGCGGCAACAGGCCGGCATAGCGCTCGAGGAACAAGGCCTCGGCGTCACCGGACGCATCGCTTGCCGTGGTGGCCGATGGTTGAATGGTTTCTCCGTTGGCTGCGATCGTTTCGGCGATCGCCATGATTGCCGTTTCGTCCGCCTTGCCGATCTCGCCATCCGGTCGGTAGAACTTGATGCCGTTCCTGTCAGCGGGAATGTGCGAGCCGGTGATCATCAGGCTCGCGGCGCCGCACTTGATCCCGAGGAGCGCAAGCGCCGGCGTCGGAACCGTGCCGCAATCGCGCGGCGCAAGGCCAGCCTGCCGCAGCGCGGCGATGACGATCGCGGCGATCCCCGGACTCGACGGGCGGAAATCGCGGCCGACGAGGACCGCGTCTCCCGGCCGGGCCAGGCCGGAACCTAGAAGATGGCGGGCGAAGGCCGTGGCGTAGAGTGCCGCCGGTGGACCCTCGAGCTCGCGTGAAAGACCGCGCAGTCCGCTGGTGCCGAATTTCAGACTCATGCCGTGCTCCGAGTTGTAGTATGCTGATGCAACCCGCATCTCATGCCCGATTTTCTCCGCCTTGTCCTCTGCTTCCAAGAAATGCGGTGCTGGACGGAGCACGTGAAAGATTAGGGAATTATACGGTGCGAAAACGCGTCGAAGTAAGGCGCAGAGAGGGAATGCAATAGGAAATCGCCTTTTTGGAAAAGTCAGAGAGGATCGCAATGTCCAGATTTCGCAGTCTCGCTCCAGCCGGCGCCATGGGTCTTGCGGCTGTTCTGTTCCCGCTTTCCGTCAACGCTTTGCCGCCGGCTTTTCCGAATCACGGGGTTGGATCCGACGTCGTTCCGGCCCGTGCCGTGTGCAATGCCTATAGCTGCTGGAACTTCACGCCGCTCTATAGCCCCTTCTATCGACCCTATTACAATCCAATCTATCAGCCTTACTATCGTTCGTATTACTGGCCGATCTACAGGCCGTACTACCGGCCCTACTACAATGGCCCGTACAACCGACCCTACTATCCGCCGTACCGGACCTATTATCAAACCTATGACAGCCCGTACTACGCGCCCGCCTACGGCAATTACGACTCCCACGTGACGTGGTGCCTCAATCGTTACCGCACTTACGACCCTGGAACGAACCGGTACCATGCCGGCGGCGGCGTTTATCGCGTCTGCTCCTCGCCCTATCGTTGAGCAAGCGGCCGGCAATTCGGCAACCCGACATTTTCAGCTTCGGTCGACGTGGCCGAGATCGCGATCCGGCTCGATCACGTCGCGCACGCGCTGCTTCAGTTCTTTCGGCCCCGGGAACCCACCGTCGCGCTTGCGCTCCCAGATCAGGTCCTCGTCAACCCGGATTTCGAAGCTGCCGCCGGTGCCCGGTAGCAGTGCGACTTCTCCTAGGCTATCGCCGAAAGTCTGCAGGAGTTCCTGTGCCATCCAGCCTGCCCGCAAAAGCCAGTTGCACTGCGTGCAGTAGAGGATGGAGATGCGGGGCTTCTGCTCATTCATGATTGTCTTTCCTTGCTGGTGGGCAGGCTGTCGGGCACACGGGCCGCTCTTTAAGTGAGTTGCTGCGCGGTTCACGAACATGTCAACTGAGTTCATCAGGCTTTACCGCGGCCGATCTTGCGCCGGAAGAGCGCTGCCCCGAAACGGTGTGCGGTGCAAAAATTCCTGATTGGATTCCTCATGAGCGATACCATCTCTCGGCAGCCCCGATTGATCCTGCCCCTCCTTGGCCCGGTCTATTCCTCCCTGGGCGAAAGCGCAGAGACCCTGCTGCGCATTCTCGCCGGGGCGCTCTTCGCCGTCCATGGCTATGGCAAGATCCTCAACCCCTTCGGAGCGGTCGGCATGGTGGAGAGCCTCGGTTTTTATCCGGGCGTGATCTGGTCGCCGTTGTTGGCAGCGACCGAGTTTTTCGGCGGCATTCTGATAGCGATCGGTCTATTCACGCGGCCGGCCGCGTTTGCCTCGATGATCGTTCTTGCTGTGACCGTCTACTTCCACTGGGTCGTCAAGGCCGAAGGACTGATGGGGGCGGAGAAATCGATTCTCTGGGCGGCGATCATGCTCTACTTCGCCGTCCGCGGCGCCAACGGTCAGTCGGTCGACGCCCGGATCGGCCGTCAATTCTGATCGTGACGCGGTGATGTGCCTGCGCGGTGAGGTCTCCACATCCCGTAGAGCGGGAACATCGGATCGAAAACGGTGACGGGCCCGGCCGCTCGATCTTCGCGGGGAAGGCGAGGGGTGATTCGCGGTGCACAGATCGTCCCCCCGTTGGCGGGCAGGCCATACCAGGCCGCCTGTTCAGCGACACGAAGGCCTCCAGCCGGTCGAGCGCCTTCTCTTCCTCAAACACGTGCGCCGGCAGTTCATGGTGTTGATCGAGGTGTAGATCTCGCCGTCGCATCAATAGCGTTGGCCGTTGGGTGCTCCCCGCCTTGCCCTGATAGCGATTTTCACAACGATGTGATGGCGTTCGCAGCAGCGATATTCGCCGGCTTTCGCAGGCGCCCGCAACCACAGAAGCCTACGCGGTCGGGAAGGTCATCGCCGATGACAGCGCGCTATCTCAGTTTCAAATTCGCCAATCTGACGAGCGCGCCGGCTACAGACGGTGGGTTTTTCTTCCCTCATACCGGAAAGCAGTTGACACCAGAAATCTCGCATACTTTATAAATACAATAAGTATGCAAAGGGAGGAGTGCACGCAATGTCGTCTGCAGAGGAGCCGTCGAGCCGGTGTGGCTGGGCGGAAAAAATCACCGGACTATCCCAGGCGATCCTGCGGAGCGAAAAGTTCCTGGCCGGAATATTCATAACGGTGCTCCTGGCCCTGATATTGGTGAACGTGGTGACGCGCTTTGCCAAGGTGCCGATCTATTGGATCGATGAAGCTTCGATTTTCGCGATGATCTGGCTAGGCTTCATTGGTGCCTCGGTTATGACGCGGCTCCGTATCGATTTTGCTGTTACCCTTCTTTCCGATCACTTGCCGCCCAAGTGGGTTGCGCGCTTGCGGGCTCTCGCCACCGCAATGTCGCTGGCGTTCGCTATCGGGTTTTTAGTAATGTGCTGGGTTTGGATGGATCCTGCGGGAATTGCTTCCCATGGTTTCGACGCACAGGGCTATGCGGCAGAAACGTTCAACTTCCTCTACACGGAAAAAACCCAGACGCTGGAATGGCCGACCTGGATCGTCAATCTCATCCTGCCGATTTTTGCTGTCACACTAATCGTACACTGTGCGGCCAACCTGCTTGAAGACCTCGGAATTGCTCGCAAGCGCGAGCAGGTTTCGCTGACGACTGCGGAAGGAGCTGCCTGATGGTTACCTTCGGCGCATTCGTTGCCTTCATGTTGATCGGTCTGCCGATCTCCATCGTGCTATGCCTGACGGCGGCAGCTTACATCTGGCAAACCGACAATACGGTTCTGTTCATATCCTTTCCGACCCAGATGTTTACCGGTTTGGACAGCTATGGCCTGATTGCCATCCCGCTTTTCATTCTCATCGGTGAGATCATGAATGGCGGCGGCATTACACGACGCATTATCGATATGGCGATGGCTTTCGTCGGCGCCCTCAAGGGCGGGCTCGCCTACGTCAATTTGCTGGCGAACATGTTCGTGGCTTCCATTCTCGGTTCGGCGGCGGCGCAGGTTGCACTGATGTCCCAGATGGTCGTGCCGGAAATGGAGCGCAAAGGCTATGACAAGACCTTCGCCGCAGGACTGACCGCTTATGCCGGCATGCTCGGACCGATCATTCCGCCGTCGATCATGTTTGTGGTTTACAGCGTCATCGCGCAGGTGCCGGTTGGAACCATGCTGGCCGCGGGCATTATCCCCGGCATCATTCTCTCTGCGGCCTTCTGCATCGTGATTGCACTGATGGGATACGTTTACAACTATCCGCGCGGCGAGCGTTTGCCGATGCGTGAGCGTGTAAGCATTACGCTGAAGGCAGTGCCAACGTTGATCATTCCGCTGATCATCGTAGGGTCGATCGTGACCGGGCTTGCCAACCCGACGGAAGCTGCAGCGATGGGCGTGATCGCAGCGATCCTCGTCGGCCGTTTCGTTACGGGCGATCTCCGCCTGAAGCAGCTCCCCGACATGTTCATCAAGGCAGGGGTTCTATCCGCAGGCATTCTGTTCCTGATCGCAGCCGCAGCCGTATTCTCGTGGGTTCTCGTGTACGGGATGGTCCCTCAGCGTGTAGCAGAATGGATCCAGACTATCGCGAAAGACCCGGTCACGTTCATGCTTCTGGTCAATGTGATCCTGCTCGTCATCGGGACGGTGATCGACGGAGCGCCTGGACTGATCATGACGATCCCCATCCTGCTGCCCATCGCAACGGATGTCTATGGCATTGACCCCGTACATTTTGGCGTCGTCGCCGTCATAAATCTGGTCCTGGGCTTCCTGTCGCCGCCGGTTGGTCTCAACTTCTTCATCGCCGCCGCCGTGACCGGAGCGAAGCCCGGCAAGATGTTCATCGTGACGCTGCCGTTCTTCTTTATCTGCTGCATCATTCTGGTGCTGCTTTCGATCTTCCCGGCGCTCTCAACCTACTTTTCGTAACCGCAAACTCACATAGAGGGGGACCATCATGACCATTACACGCCGAACCTTCACGAAAACGCTCTCGTTGGGAGCAGCAATGGCTGTTTCCGCACCTTCGATCCTGCGTGCGCAGAGCGCCAAGATCTACCGGCTCGGGATCACCACGCCTCCTGGCCATCCCTGGAACGTTGCGGCCGAGGCCGTCGGGAAGCGCCTTTCGGAGGAAACCAACGGCCGTCTCTCGATTCAGGTTTTTCCGTCGAACCAGCTCGGAAATGAAGGCGCGATGTTGCAGCAGATGCAGTCGGGCGCGCTGGATCTGGGTTGGATCATGACGGCCGAGCTTGGCTCACGCATTCCGCAGATCGCAGCCATCAACGCGCCATGGCTCGTATCGAGCACGGAAAAGGTGGCAAAGCTTGTTCGCCATCCTGTTGCAACCAAGCTGTTGGATGTGCTGCCGGCTCAAACGGGCACGATCGGCCTTGGCTATGGCATCACGACCCTGCGCGTCGTCTTCACCGGCAAGGAAACCGCTGGCATTGACGACATCAAGGGCATGAAGCTGCGCATCAATACGACACCGGCCTATCGCGACTTCTATCAGTTGCTCGGTGCAGCCCCGACGCCCATCCCGACACCGCAGGTGTTCGACGCCATGTCGAACGGTCAGGTGGATGGTCTTGAAGCCGACCTCGATCTGTCTTGGAACCAGCGCTACGACAAGGTCGCCAAGACCATGTTGCGGATGAATGCCATTTTCATGCCTTGTGTTGCATTGGCATCCGCCCGCGTATGGAAGGGTGTACCCGAAGCAGACCGTGAAATCATCACCCGCCTCACCCGCGAGGAGCTCGACAAGCAGATCGACGCAACCGTCGCCAAGGAGGCCACGCTTCTCCAGAACTTCAAGGATTCCGGTATCAAGATCGTGGACGTTGACCTGCAGAACACTGCAGACATCATCGCGGCCTATGACAAGATCTGGCTGCCCAAGGCACCGGCTCTGAAGGAGTTGCGCGAAGTCGGCGCGACCCTCTGACGAAGGCCACTCCACCTATCGACACGGCTTCCCGTTGGGAAGCCGTGTCGGCGGATGTGCGCATTCCGCATAGATTGCAACGACCCCATTTGATAGTGCAGGCGGCGATGCGAGGTTAACTTGGCCAAGGACGTCGCCGTCTGCAGCGCCAATGGCCAGTCGGTCGACGCCCGGATCGGCCGTCAGTTTTGAGTGTTGGGACGCTGACCTGCTTGCGTGTCAGGTCTCCACATCCCAGAAAAGCGGGAACATCGGATCGAAGACGGTGACCGGGCCCGCGCCTGTCTCGATCTTCGCCGGGAAGGCGACGGGCGTCTCGCGGCGCACAAGTCGGATCGTCTCGTCGTTGGCGGGCAAGCCGTACCAGGCCGGCCCGTTCAGCGACGCGAAGGCCTCCAGACGGTCGAGCGCCTTCTCTTCCTCGAACACGTGCGCCAGGCAGCTCATCGTATTGATGGAGGTGTAGATGCCGGCGCAGCCGCAGGCGCATTCCTTCAACGGATCGACATGCGGGGCAGAATCGGTGCCGAGGAAGAAGCGCGCATCGCCGGAGACGGCAGCGGCGCGCAAGGCCAGGCGATGCTGCTCGCGCTTGGCGACAGGCAGGCAGTAGTAGTGCGGCTTGATGCCGCCGACCAGGATGGCATTACGGTTGATGATCAGGTGATGGGTCGTGATCGACCCGGCGAGGTTGGCCTTCGACGCCCTGATGTAGTCGATGCCGTCCTTCGTCGTCACGTGCTCCATCGTGACCTTCAGTTCCGGCAGCCGCCGGCGCAGCGGATCGAGCACGGTCTCGATGAACACCGCTTCGCGGTCGAAGATGTCGACCGACGGTGTCGTTACCTCGCCATGGACACAGAGCGGCAGGCCGATCTTCGCCATCCGCTCCAGCGCCGGCATCGCCTTTTCGATGTCGCGCACGCCGCCATGCGAATTCGTCGTCGCGCCGGCAGGATAGAGTTTTATCGCTGTGACAAGGCCGCTCGCCTTGCCGACCTCGACGTCGTCGGGGCTCGTGTCTTCCGTCAGGTACAACGTCATCAGCGGCTGGAAGCGGTCGCCGACCGGCACCGCCGCCATGATCCGTTCGCGATAGGCGGTCGCGTCCGCCGTGGTGACCACCGGCGGCACGAGATTCGGCATGATGATGGCGCGGCCGAAGTGACGGCTCGTATCGCCGATCACACCCTTCAGCATCTCGCCGTCGCGCAGGTGCAGGTGCCAGTCGTCGGGGCGGCGAATGGTGATTGTTTGCATGCGCTGGAACTCCGCGGCTAACTTGATGGGATGCCGCGCGCATTATCACCCCGACAGGGCCTGTGGCAAACCTTTTGCCGCCTCAGGCCGGCTGGCCACCATACTGGTTCGCCCCCGGCGTGCCCTCGCTGATGTACCAGTACAGGAGCACGATCCAGCCGATCAGCGGAATGAGGACGATCAGCAGCCACCAGCCGGAGCGATCGATATCGTGCAGCCGTCGGGCGGCCACGGCGATGCCCGGCAGGAGCACGCCCAGCGCGAAGATGAAGCCGAGGATCTCCTGACCGAAGATCGCCTGGTCGATGACGCCGAGGACCACCGAGGCGATGAGATTGAAAAGTGCAAACCACCAGAATTCCGGACGGCCCGCGCGCCCGGTGAAATCGGCATATTTCGAAAAGACGGTCGAGACTGCTTCCTGAAAATTCATGATCCCTCTGGCCCCATGATTGAGTGCTTGCACACCAAGGTTGTGCCGAGGCGACGTTGCAACGATTCGCTCTCGGACGCAATGTCGGGGGATCAACCCTGCTCCAGGGTGAGATCAGCCGGTCTGCGGTTTCCCAGGATCAGGCGCCCGTTCGGGAGATCATTTTCGTAGACCTTCGCGTGCGCGGCCGCCTCGCTCAGCTTGTAGCCGCGCCAGCGCGCCCAGAGTCTTTCTTCAAGAACCTCGATCGGCGGCGCTAGCATGATCGAGTAGTCGAACAGGCCTTCCAGGTCGGTCCACTTGCCCTGGTTCAGCAAGAGGTAGTTGCCCTCGACGACGATGAAACGATGCCGGGGTGAAACGGCTCGCGCCGAGGCGATGGCGATCTCGCGCGATCGGTCGAAGACCGGGACCAGAACCTCCTGGTCGGCCGCGCGCACGGCGCGAAGGATGTCGAGAAAGCCGCGGACGTCGAAACTCTCCGGCACGCCCTTGCGCGCCAGGAGCCCGCGCTCGATCAACAGGCCGTTGTCGATGTGGAAGCCGTCCATGGGCAGGACTTCGGCGCTTTCTCCCCTTGCCTTCAGGGCGTCGGCCAACTGGTCGGCCATGGTCGATTTGCCGGCACCGGGCGGGCCGGCGATGGCGATGAGGAAACGTCCTGCGTCTTTCGCCCGGCGGGCGACCTCCGCGGCAATATCGTCGACGTCCGCGATCATGCGGCAAGCGATTCTACAGGCGGTTCCTTGGCGCCGGTCATGAAGGCGACCGCGTCCGACATGGTGTGCTGCTTGGGGTCGATGACGCACAATCGCCGGCCGAGCCGATGGACGTGAATGCGGTCCGCCACCTCGAACACATGCGGCATGTTGTGCGAGATCAGCACGATCGGCAGCCCGCGTGAGCGCACGTCGAGGATCAGTTCCAGCACCCGGCGGCTTTCCTTCACCCCAAGCGCTGCGGTCGGCTCGTCAAGGATGATGACCTTGGAGCCGAAGGCGGCGGCGCGCGCCACGGCAACGCCCTGGCGCTGGCCGCCAGACAGCGTCTCGACGGCCTGGTTGATGTTCTGGATCGTCATCAGGCCGAGCTCGGAAAGCTTGTTGCGCGCGAATTTTTCCATCGCGGAGCGGTCCAGCTTGCGGAACCAGCCGCCGAGCACGCCGGGCTTGCGGATCTCGCGGCCGAGGAACATGTTGTCGGCGATCGAGAGCGCCGGTGAGAGCGCGAGATTCTGGTAGACGGTCTCGATGCCGGCGCGCCGGGCCTCGATCGGCGATCGGAAATGCACCGGATGGCCGTCCAGGCTGATCTCGCCCTCGTCCGGGGTAACGGCACCGGAGATTGCCTTGATCAGCGTCGACTTGCCGGCGCCGTTGTCGCCGATCACGGCAAGGATCTCGCCGGGATAGAGGTCGAAATCGGCGTTGTCGAGTGCGGTGACGCGGCCATAGCGCTTGGTCAGGCCGCGTGCGGTGAGGATCGGATCGCTTGCCATCAGCCTGCTACCTTTCTGATCCACTGGTCGACGGCGACAGCCGTGATGATGAGGACGCCGGTGAGGAAGACCTTCCATTGCGGGTCGGCGCCGAGCATGTTGAGGCCCATCGAGACAACGCCGACGATCATGGCGCCGATCAGCGTGCCGAGGATCGAGCCGCGCCCCCCGAACAGCGAGATGCCGCCGATCACGGCTGCGGTGATGGCCTGGAGGTTGTAGTCGGTGACGGCGGCCGAAGGCGAGATCGAGCCATTGCGCCCGATCGAGACCCAGGCGGCGAGCGCCGCGATCAGTCCGGCCAGCGTGTAGGCCCCGAGAAGCCCGCGATCGACGCGGATACCGGAGAGTTCAGCAGCATCCGGGTCGTCGCCGACCGCGTAGAGATGCCGTCCCCAGGCGGTGTGGTTCAGGGTATACCAAAGCCCTAAGACGAGCAGCGCCATGATCAGGACACCGAGCGTGAACACGGCCGAGCCGACCTTAAAGCTGACGCCGAAGATATGCAGCAGCGGTGTCACCGCCGTCACGTCGGCCTCGCGGATGGTCGCGTTTGCCGAGTAGATGAAGTTGGTGGCCATGATCACGTACCAGGTGCCCAGCGTGACGATGAAGGGCGGCAGCTTGATCTTGGAAACGAGGAAGCCGTTGAGGAAGCCGCACAGACCGCCGACGCCGAATCCGGCCAGGACGGCGAGGGGCGCGGGCAGGCCGTAGGTGACGGCGAAGTTACCCATGATCACGGCGGAAAATACCATGATGACGCCGATCGAGAGATCGATGCCGGCCGTTAGGATGACCAGTGTCTGGGCGGCGCCGAGGATGCCGACGATCGCGATCTGCTGCAGGATCAGCGTCAGCGTGTAGGAGGAGAAGAACTTTCCGCCGATCGCCATGCCGAAGATGATGATCGCCGCCACGAGCACGATGAACGGGATTGCAGCCGGCGTCGAATGCAGGAAATGCTGGATTTTCTGGACCGCCGTCTTGTCGTGCGTATCGAACGATGCGACCTCGGTGGCGCTGTGGACCAGGACCCTTTCGAATTCCTGGGATGGTTGTGCGGCTAGGTTGGGCTCGCCCATGGCCTTCCTCCCGTGCCCCGCTTCATTGGGGTGCGTGCGTTCCGCGCCGCCCGCCTGCGACCAACAGGCCCGGCACTCCTGGAAAGCTGCGCGGTTTTTACTGTCTTGTCAAAGCGTCGGTGTGCGAAGGGCGGCGGGCCGCCCCTCGGTTTCATGCGCCGCGCGGTGCTGGGCGAAAGGGCTAGCCCCAGCACTTGTCCGTGCCGGTCTTGACGTCGATCGATTCGACGCCGGCGGCCGGCTTGTCGGTGACGAGCGCCACGCCGGTGTCGAAGAAGTCCTTGCCTTCGGTCGGCTTCGGCTTCTCGCCGGTCTCGGCATATTTCTTGATCGCCTCGACGCCGAGTGCGGCCATCATCAGCGGGTACTGCTGCGAGGTGGCGCCGATCACGCCCTCGGCAACCGACTTGACGCCCGGGCAGCCGCCGTCGACGGAGACGATCAGCACGTCGTTCTCCTTGCCGACAGCCTTAAGCGCCTGGTAGGCGCCGACTGCGGCCGGCTCGTTGATCGTGTGGATCACGTTGATGTCGGGATCCTTCTGGAGGAGGTTTTCCATCGCCTTGCGGCCGCCTTCCTCGTTGCCGTTCGTCACGTCGTGGCCGACGATGCGCGGATCGTCCTCGTCGCCGATCTTGTTCGGGTCCTTCGGATCGATGCCGAAGCCGATCATGAAGCCTTGGTCGCGCAGCACGTCCACGGTCGGCTGCGACGGGATCAGGTCGAGAAAGCCGATCTTGGCGTCCTTCGCCTTGTCGCCCATGGTGGCGGCGGCCCATTGGCCGATCAGCTTGCCAGCCATCAGGTTGTCGGTCGCGAACGTCGCATCGGCGGCAGTCGCCGGGTCGAGCGGGGTGTCGAGCGCGATCACGAGCAGGCCGGCGTCCTGCGCCTTCTTGACCTGATCGACGATTGCCTTGGTGTCGGAAGCGGCGATCAGGATGCCCTTGGCGCCGTCGGCGATGCAGGATTCGACCGCGGCCACCTGGCTGTCATGGTCACCGTCGATCTTGCCGGCGTAGGCCTTCAGCGTCAGGCCAAGCTCCTTGGCCTTCGCCGTCGCGCCTTCCTTCATTTTGACGAAGAAGGGATTGGTGTCGGTCTTGGTGATCAGGCAGGCGGTGACATCTTCAGCGGCGGCAGGCGAAGCAAATGCGACGCCGAGCGCGAGTGCGCCGAGAGCAGCGCTCACAATGGTCTTCTTCATGTAATCCTCCCAAGGACGAAATGGTCGATGCCGTCTGGGCATCCAGGATGCCGATGCCCGCCTGCTCCTCCGCAGGTCCGTGGTCGCGCTTCCACTTTCAAGGGAAGCACCGAAGCCGGGATCTGTCAATAAATAAATCGAATTGAATTATTAATTCGTTGTGGCATGCTGCGGCAAATCGGGGCATAGCCCGCAGAGCAACGCGCCTGCCCGGGAATTTGGGGATGGCGCAGAAGACTCGAATTGAATCCCTTGCCGGATTTCGGGAGGAGACCTGCATGGCTGAGACAACCGCACCGGCGATCTCGCCGGCGGTGATTCTTGATCCGTCCGGCGGGTCGAACCAGGTGCGCGTGCGGGCCTACAACGAACGGCTCGTCATGTCGCTGGTGCGCCGGCACGGCGAACTGTCCAAGGCTGAAATTGCCCGCCGCAGCGGTCTCTCTGCCCAGACCGTCACGGTCATCATGCGCGCGCTCGAGGCCGATGGATTGCTGATCCGTGGCGAGCCCACGCGCGGCAAAGTCGGCCAGCCGTCGATCCCCATGCGGCTCAACCCGGACGCGGTCTATTCCTTTGGGGTCAAGATCGGGCGACGCAGCGCCGAGCTCGCCGTCATGGATTTCGTCGGCCAGGTCCGGCTGCAGGTCCGCCGCATCTACGCCTATCCCATGCCGGACGACATTCTGTCGTTCATCATCGATGGCATTGCCGAACTGGAAGGGCAACTCACCGATGAGCAGCGTCAGCGCATCGCCGGCATCGGCATTGCGACGCCGTTCGAGCTGTGGAACTGGGCCGCAGAGGTCGGCGCGCCGCAGTTTGATATGGATCGCTGGCGCGGCGTCGACCTGCAGCGGGAGGTCGCCCGTCGCGTCGGTCACCCGGTTTTCCTTCAGAACGATGCGACCAGCGCCTGCGCCGCGGAACTCGTCTTCGGCCTGGGCCAGCGCTATCCCGATTTCATCTACTTCTTCATCGGTTCCTTCATCGGGGGCGGCGTCGTGCTCAATTCGGCACTCTTTTCCGGCCGCACCGGAACGGCTGGCGCCATCGGCCCGCTGCCCGTGCAGGGCAGGGATGGAAGGACGGTGCAGCTACTGAAGATCGCCTCGATCTTCGTGCTGGAGAATCATTTGCGTGCCCGCGGCATCGACCCGAGACCGTTGTGGTATTCGCCGGACGATTGGATCGATTTCGGCGAGCTGCTTGAAACCTGGATCCAGGATACTGCCGCGGCACTCGCCCAGGCGCTCGTCGCGGCGGCCTCCGTCATCGACTTTTCGGCGGCGGTGATCGACGGCGGCTTTCCGGCCTGGGTGCGGCAGCGGATCGTGATCGCCACCCGCGCCGCACTCGACCGGCACGATCTGCAGGGCGTGATCATGCCCGAAATACTCGAGGGCGAGGCCGGCAGTCAGGCGCGAACCATCGGTGCCGCCAGCCTGCCGCTGTTTGCCCGCTACCTGCTCGACCAGAACGTCCTCTTCAAGGAAACCGCCTGATATCGACGGGGTAGAGGCTGTTCCGCAGGGAACAGCCAGGCCGCGGATCCCATGGCATGTTCGCCTTGCCTTCGATATCCTCCCCGCCTTGCCCGGCTGCGAATGCAGCCGGGCAATTTTGTGCGTCCTTGAAACGACCGCCGGCCCGTGCTTCCTTGCACGTGTTCACGGACAAGGAGAATTGTTTGATGCGGGTGCTTGTCGTCGAAAATGACAGGGTGACGGTCCTCGGGCAGGTCGAGACGGCGCTCAGGGAGGCTGGGGCCGAGATCGTGCTGTGCCGGCCCCATGCCGGGGAGGCCCTGCCGGAGGGTGAAGTCGGTCACGATGCCCTCGTCGTGATGGGCGGGCCGCAATCGGCGATCGATGATGAGAAGCACCCCTATCTGCCCGATCTGGCGGCATTGATGCGCCAATACGGGGACGCCGGAAAGTCGGTCCTGGGGGTCTGCCTCGGCAGTCAATTGTTGGCGCGTGGCTACGGTGCAACAAACCTGATCGGCGTGGCAGCGGAGTTCGGCTGGTGCGACATCCATCCCACGGACGAGGGGCTCACTGACCCGCTGCTGGCATCGGTCGGTGGTACGTTCCCAATCTTCCAATGGCATAGCGATACCTTCACGCTGCCCGCTGGGGCAACGCATCTGGCGCACAATGCGATCGCTGCCAACCAGGCGTTTCGCCTCGGCCGCGCGGCTTACGGGACGCAGTTTCATTTCGAGGTCGACCGAAGCGTTGCCAAGCACTGGCGCGACGTCTTTCCCGATCAGATCGAGCGCACCTCGCCCGGGTGGCTTGAGCGTCACGATGAGCTTGCCGCCGCCCATGGACCGGACGCCGACGCTGCGGGGCTCGCGATCGCGCGCGCCTGGGTCGCGACGATCGAGGCGGGGATGGCTGTTGCTGGTGACGAGGCTGCCGTTACAGGATCGACAGGAGGTCCTCCGCCGGACCCTTAGGCGGTCCGCTTCGGTGCCCGGGCGGGAGAAGGGGCGATGGAGGCCTTCGGTCATTTTGTCGCAGCAGGTTGATCAGCATCCGGCGCCGTAGTACCCGGGACCCTGCGTAGGACGACCTATGCCGCTGCGCTTCGTCGGGGACGGCCCCACCAACCAAGGGGTCGATGATGGCGGGGCCAATCGAACAATTCGAAATCAAATCACTCTTCGACGTTGCCGAGTTCGGCGCGATTGATATCGATTTCACCAATTCCGCGGCCTACATGGTGCTTACCGTTGTCGCCGCCAGCCTGTTTCTGGTGCTCACGACGAGCCGCCGTCTGCTGGTGCCCGATCGTTGGCAATCCGCGAGCGAACTCCTCTACGAATTCGTTGCCAAAACGCTGCGGGAGAACGCCGGAGAAGCCGGAGCGCGCTTCTTTCCGCTGGTCTTTTCGCTCTTCATGTTCATCCTGACGGCGAATCTGATCGGCATGTTTCCGTTCGCCTTCACGGTGACGAGCCACATCATCGTCACCTTCGCGCTTGCGATGCTGGTCTTTCTCACGGTGACTATCTGCGGGGTGGTCCGCCACGGTATTGGCTTCTTTCGCCTCTTCCTGCCCTCCGGCGTTCCGATCGTCCTGGCGCCGCTCATCGTTCCGATCGAGGTGATCTCCTACCTCTCGCGGCCGGTCAGCCACTCCGTGCGTCTTTTCGCCGTCATGCTGTCCGGCCATATCACGCTGAAGGTGTTTGCGGGGTTCGTCGTCGGCCTTGGAAGTCTGGGATCGCTCGGCATGCTGTCTGCGATCGCACCGCTCGCCATGACGGTTGCCCTTACTGGCCTCGAACTGCTGATGGCCGTGATCCAGGCCTATATCTTCACCATGCTCACCTGCATGTATCTGAGCGACGCGCTGCACCCCGGGCACTAGGGTGTAACTGGCCGCAGTGACCCCGAGCCGGCGGAGCGGTTCGTATCAGTTCACGCTCACCGGCTTGGAGCGCATGCGTGATACGGTCTCCCGCTCGGCCCGCTTGCAGCGCATGGGCGGAAGACCGCGGTCCATCAGATCCATGTCCTCGAGCACCATTTCGCCCATCTTCTTGAAGGCGCTGTCGAGCGCGCCGGCCCGATGGGCCGACCGGATGAAGCCCTTGAGCCGTCGGACCGGGTGATCCGCCGCAAGCGGTTCCTGCGGGTAGACGTCGCTCGCAGCGACGATCCGGCCGCTCTCGACGGCCGCGATCAGGGCGTCGAAATCGACGACGTCGGCGCGGCTGAGCAGGATGAAGGCCGCCCCCTTTCGCATCCGCGCAAAGGCTTCGGCGCCGAGAAAGCCCTTGTTCTCGCTGGTCACGGCGGCGACGACGAAGACGAAATCGCTCTCCGACAGAACGGTGTCGAGCGAGGTGGGTTCGACGCCGGCTTCCCTCAGGATCGACGGCGGCATCCAGGGGTCGAAGACGCGGATGCGGGCGTGGAAGCCCGACAGGACACGGTTCAGCGCCTTCCCAAGGTCGCCGAAACCGATGATGCCGATGTCGGCACCGGAAACAAGGCGTGCGCCGGCATTGCCTTCGCCACCCCAGCGTTCGCGTCCCTCGCGAAAATCGAGATCGGCATCGATGACATCGCGGGCAAGGTTGAGTGCCAGGGCGAGACCGAGTTCGGCGACGGGTTCGGCAAAAACCTGCCCGGTCGTCACCACGTGTATCCCACGAGAAAACAGAATGTCGTAGGGCATGTTGCTGATGAGATTGCTCTCGACATTGAGGATGCAGCGCAACTCAGGCATCCGGCCAAGCGTCTCTGCCGAGAGCGGCGGCTGGCCGAGGATGTAGCGTGCCTCGGAAAGAATGGAGTCGTCGAGCCTGCCGATGTTTTCGGGATCTGCCTCGACAATCCGGTAGTTTGTTTTGAGGCGTCCAAGTGCTTCGGGTGTGAAGATCAGATCGAGTGTTCGCGGCGCGGGCGCGCTGATTACCAGTGGTTTGGTCGTGTCGGTCATGGCTTCCCCCCCCGCTCGTCAATTGCTACTCTTTCTGAGCGCCCGATAATACGGACTTGCCGCGTGTCAGGCTACCAGCCGATACCCCGCAGATCACGTTCGCGCGAAGGGGGCGGGTTGCGGCTGGTAAAAGTCCGGCCGTTCTGCGTGCATGTGTAGACCGGCTGCTTTAATTCACCCCACCGACGCGGCTCAGTCTCTTCGTAACCTCGCGTGCAAACCACCTCGTCCTTTTGGGCCGCGTCGTCCGGGCTTTTGACGCCGGGAAGGTCGGTGAATGGCTCACTTCCACCGTCGACGGTAAATGCACCCAGCGGCTGCCCAAAAGCCATTGGCGGGAGCGCCGAGAGAAAAAGAGCGAGGAGGCAGCTCAAAGTGCGGTGTCTAAAGGGCTTGTTCATGGTCGGTCTTCTGATCGGCGCGCCATATCGCCGCTTTGGAGTACCCCGACGGCTAAACATGCGATATAGCGCACTCAAAGTTTGTGCGGTTTCATGTGGGGTCTTCGATGGCAAATGCAATACGATATCACGAGGGCGACATCCCGGCGGCGGATGCGGCGCGCTACACCGGTGCGATCGCGATCGACACCGAGACGCTCGGTCTGATCCCGCGCCGCGACCGGCTCTGCGTTGTCCAGCTCTCGCCTGGGGACGGAACGGCCGACGTCATCAAGATTGCCGCCGGCCAGACGCGCGCCCCCAATCTCGTCGCGATGCTGAGCGACCCGTCCCGCCAGAAGATCTTTCACTATGGCCGTTTCGACATCGCCGTGCTGTTTCACACCTTCGGCGTGACCTGTTCGCCCGTGTTCTGCACAAAGATCGCCTCGCGGCTGACGCGGACCTACACCGACCGGCACGGGCTGAAGGACAATCTGAAGGAACTTCTCGAAATCGACATCTCCAAGCAGCAGCAATCCTCCGATTGGGCTGCGGAAACGCTGTCGCAGGCGCAGCTCGAATATGCCGCGTCCGACGTGCTGCACCTGCATGCGCTGCGCGACAAGCTCATGGCGCGGCTCGTACGCGACGGCAGGCTGCAACATGCCGAGGCCTGCTTCGCCTTCCTGCCGACGCGGGCCAAGCTTGATCTGCTCGGCTGGGAAGAAACCGATATCTTCGCCCACAGCTGAAGAACTGGTGTCCCGAATACTGCGGGTATCCGGGTAATACCGGCTTAACCACGCCTCTTTATCCTCGGCTGCAGAGTCTATCGATTTTGCAATCAGGACAATTGCATGCTCCCGCCGCTTCAACAGTCAAACGGCCAATTTGCGACCGACCAGCTTCGCTCGATGCTCGAAGACGTCGAGGCACGGCGGAAGGAGGCCGAGGACAAGGCCGCGGGCAAGGACAAGAACGACAGGATCGTCGGAACACACGCCGATCCGGTCTCGGCGGCGGCGAACGAAAAGATCAACGCCCATTTCTTTGGCGCGATGAAGGGCGATCCAGATCCGATGGCGACCCTGATCGCACGCTTCGCGTCGGCAGTGGGACTGTCGCAGGGACATGACGAATCGAGCAAAGCCTTTGCACAACGGCTCAGTGATGCTGTGGCCATGCTGGAGTACCAGAAAGCCGATTCGCTTGGAAAGCCCGTCAAGATTTCGCTGAAATCGCTGGGTGTTCCCGAAGACGATGTCATCGCCATCCTCAATGGCACGGCAACGACGGGCGCCGACCCCGCGTCGCAAATGGCCGCGCGCATTGCCAAGGAAGCAGGCTTGACCGGAGAGGAGAAGGACTTCGGTGAACAGATCTCCGCCGCGCTGATGTCAGTGCGTGCCACCTTGCCTGAGAACGTCGATCGCCTCGAAGAGAAGACCGGTCTAAAGGAGCTTGGCCTGAAGGCGCAGGACGTCATCGACGCGATAGCCAATCCCTGGGGCGAGGCGGCCCGGAAGGTAAAGGCGGCGCTGGCAGAGAAGGCCGAAGAGGACAAGTCGATGACGCGGGAGATGCGCAAGGTGCTTCAGCGTCTTGAGGATGTCGCGGATCCGAAGACCGTCGAGGAACTGAAGGAGCGCGATACGAGATCCGAACCGGGCAGGGTCGAGGACGCCGAGACAAAGGCGGAGCGCAAGCAGGACATCCAGAATCTCGAAAACGCCGAGAAGCTGGATGACGTCCGCGAACAGCAGGTCGCCGTGAAGGATCACCTCGATGAGGTTGAGAGCACTGGTGACACAACGACATCCATCGACGGCAGCCTGCAGGTCATCCAGGTCCTTGCATCCCAAGCGGTCAGGCACGAAGCGGACAATGATGACGCAACCAACAGTGGTAACGCTTCGGCCGAGAACATTGCGGGGAACCTGTCGAACGCTGCGCCGGGCGCGCAAGCGGAAAACGAGATGCGTGACATCCTGCAGCTATCCGAGACCATCGATCAAAACAATGTGCTGGTGCTGCCCGTCGACGATATCGGGATTTACGACCTGCTGAGACGCAAGGCCGCCTGAACCAGGCCGTCATGCGCGCTGATTGAGCCCGTTCCCTACGGCCCACTTTTGCGCACGATCCCGACCCGCGCGAGGACCGCTTTCGGGATCTCGTAGCGGCGGATGATGTCGCGCTGGTCGCGCAGGCCACAGATCTCGCGCTGGATGAAGAAGGCCCAGACGGCATCCGCCGCCGAGTCCAACAGGTCCTCGCGCAATTTCGGCTCGCACCCGGGCCCGGCATCCACCTTCAACCGCTCCAGTACCTTTTCGACCTTGAGCCCGTGGCGGCCAAGCGCGTCGGCGCGTTCGGCCATCAACTCGTATTCGAGCACGTTGAAACCGGAGAACGTCGGTCGGGCAAGCGATTGCGGCGGGCGTACGGACATTGGGACCTCCAATGATGCTGGCCAGGCATATCGTGAAGATCGGAAATGGCAGGACGATGTGCAAGCCAAAAAAGCATCGCGATTTTGCGCGCTGATGGTCCCGGCCAGAGCTCGTTTCCGCTCCCTTGGGCGATGCCCTGCATTTCGGAGTCCGCCAGCGCGGCCCCCGCCTGTAACGTCTGGCAGAGCCGATTTTACCAGTTGTTAACCATATGATGAGAAGCTTGGCCCATTGATTGTCTTGCGCGACATCCCGGCAGGAGATCGGCGAACCGATCGCTGTCGGTGCGTGCATCGTCAGATCTTGCATCCGCGGCCACGATTTGCCGCGCGTACTTGCAGGGCCCTCGCCGCGCGGGCCGCCAGCCAGTCGGAACCTGATGGGCGCGCATGATGCCCTCCCAGTTTGACCATGGATCGTTGGAGAGAGGCATCGTGCCAGTCGGATGGCGGCGCGCAGAAGATGCCGGATGGAGGAAGTGATGCTGCCGCGCCTGGCGACACAAGTCACAGTCCCAAATCCGCCGCCGGAACCGAGCACCGAGGGCGGGCCACGCCCGGTGCTTTCCGCCGAGGCGCTGGCCAACCTGCGAGCCGCCGTGGTTCTTCGTCTGCTCGAAGCCATGATGCGCCAGATCGCTCAAAGGGGCGACAACGGCGCGGTTGCCCATCAACTGCTCGACGTTCTGTTTGCGGCGATGAAAACGATGCCGCCCCGCGACGGCAAGGACAACGAACCGGCCAAGCACCTTGCGAACTTGCTTTCGCGGCTGCCGGCCGAGATGCGGCCGTCGATCGAGCGGCTGCTGACGACGGCGCTGTCCGTTGCTTCAACACGTGTGCTGATGGAGATCATCCGCAATCCCGGAGGCCGGGACGCGCAGCGGCTGGCGCAGGCGCTGCTTGCCACCGCCACCGACACGCCGAATGTCGACCGAGCGGCCGGCAGGCTCAATCAGCGCTTTGCCGGCCTGGAGGCGCAGCTTGCGGCCTCGTCGCGGAAATTTGGGCGGGATGCGCCCTCCGGCGGAGTGAATCCGGGTGCAGGCGACAGCAGGGCCTTGCAGGCGACTTTGCGCAGGATGTTCGAGGCTGGAGGCGAAACGCGCCCAAGCCACGGCCGCTCGCGTGTCGAGCCGGGGCCGACGATGGCGCCTGCCGCTGCCAGAGTGTCGATGCAGGCGTCCGCCGTTGCTGGAGCTGGAACGCAAGGCGCCTTGCAGCATGGGAGCAACGACAGCGCCCGTTTAGGCTTTGATGCGGCGAAGGCGCCGGAAAACCGCATGAGCAACGGCCAGTCACGGCTCGACGCCGCTGCGGGCGATCGGTTGACAAGCAAAGCCAATCCATTGGGGAGTTCCCGCGGGACGCCCCAGGAAAGCATGCAGCGACTGGTAGCCGGCATCATTTCCAATCTGACGGACGACGAGGCGCTCGTCTTGCGGCTGTTGCTGGAGGCGCCACTGCCGGAGGCGCCACCGGATGCTGTGGACCAGACGCCGCTGCCCGAACATACCGCTGACGATTCAGCCCCAGACCCGCGCACATTCGAGGCAAAGCCGAGCACGACCGACCGAGCGGGTGGGAACGGGCCGGGAGGCCCCAAGCCATCCCGGTCGGAAGGCGCCGGCGCCGACGCGGGCCCCGCTGCCGTGCCCGCCGCACCGCGCGAGGAAGAGAGCGCCGAGGCGTTGCAGCCAAGGACCGAGCAGGGCGATAAGCTCGCACGAACGGCAGCGAATGCAGTTCCCCTATTGGATCGACCACTGGAAAGGCTGCTCATGCCGTTGGCGTTGCGGGAGGGAATTGGTTTTCCCGTCGTCCCTCACCAGCTTGCGCAGGACGATCTCGACAGCGGCGAGGCTCTCCGTCGCGAGGAGGGTAACGAGGAAGGGACGTCGGACACGGCGGACGACAACGAGCCTGACGACGGCAATGAAGAAGCAGGCGACGACGATCAGCAGGCAGAGGAGCCGGCAGATGCCGATCCCGATCTGGCGGACCGCAGGCGCAAGATGAAGGAGCTTGCCGGTCCACCCGATCCGGGCTTTGCCTTCTACCAGAAACTCGGGGACTATTGGACCTGATCGGCAGAGGAGCGAGCCGCTCGCCCGTGCGGCACTCATGAAAAAGCCCGCGGGGATCGCTCTCCGCGGGCTCCTTATTTTGACTGACGCGAAGATTATTCCGCGTTGCCGCGGTTCTTCAGAGCCGCGCCGAGGATGTCGCCGAGCGAAGCGCCCGAGTCGGACGAACCGAACTGTGCGACGGCTTCCTTCTCTTCGGCGATTTCCAGCGCCTTGATCGAAAGCTGGATCTTGCGATCCTTCTTCGAGAAGTTCAGGACGCGCGCGTCGACGGTCTGGCCGACCGAGAAGCGCTCCGGACGCTGTTCGTCGCGGTCACGCGACAGGTCGCCGCGACGGATAAACGCGGTGATGTCCTCGTGGTCGACGAGCTTCACTTCGATGCCGCCATCGTTGATGGCGATGACTTCGCACGAAACGACAGCGTTCTTGCGCAGGTCGCCGGAAGCGGCAGCTTCGCCGACCGAGTCACGGCCGAGCTGCTTGATGCCGAGCGAGATGCGCTCCTTGTCGACGTCCACATCGAGAACGACAGCCTTGACGACGTCGCCCTTGTTGTACTCCTCGATGACCTGCTCGCCCGGACGGTTCCAGTCGAGGTCGGAGAGGTGGACCATGCCGTCGACGTCGCCGTCGAGACCAATGAACAGGCCGAATTCGGTCTTGTTCTTGACTTCGCCTTCGACTTCGGTGCCAGCCGGGTGGCTGTGCGCGAAGGCTTCCCACGGGTTCTCGAGCGTCTGCTTGAGGCCGAGCGAGATGCGGCGCTTGGTCGGGTCGACTTCGAGAACGACCACATCGACTTCCTGGCTCGTGGACAGGATCTTGCCGGGGTGGACGTTCTTCTTGGTCCAGGACATTTCGGAGATGTGGATCAGGCCTTCGATGCCCGGCTCCAGCTCGACGAACGCACCGTAGTCGGTGATGTTCGTAACCGTGCCGAAGATCTTCTTGCCGGTCGGGTACTTCGTGCCGATGCCATCCCACGGATCGCTCTCGAGCTGCTTCATGCCGAGCGAGATGCGGTGGGTTTCCTGGTTGATGCGGATGATCTGAACCTTGACCTGCTGGCCGATGGACAGGATCTCCGACGGATGGTTGACGCGGCGCCAGGCCATGTCGGTGACGTGCAGCAGGCCGTCGATGCCGCCGAGGTCAACGAACGCACCGTAATCGGTGATGTTCTTGACGACGCCGTCAACAACCTGGCCTTCTTCGAGGTTCTGAACGATTTCAGAACGCTGCTCGGCGCGCGACTCTTCGAGAACCGTGCGGCGCGATACAACGATGTTGCCGCGGCGCTTGTCCATCTTGAGGATTTCGAAGGGCTGCGGGTTGTGCATGAGCGGCGTGACGTCGCGGATCGGACGAATGTCGACCTGCGAACGCGGCAGGAAGGCAACGGCGCCGTCGAGATCGACGGTGAAGCCACCCTTGACCTGGTTGAAGATGACGCCTTCGACGCGCTCGCCAGCTTCGAACTTGACTTCGAGCTTGGCCCAGCTCTCTTCGCGGCGAGCCTTCTCGCGCGACAGAACAGCCTCGCCGAGAGCGTTTTCGATGCGCTCGACATAGACTTCGACTTCGTCGCCGACCTTCAGCGTGCCGTCCTTGGACTTGGCGCCGAATTCCTTGAGCGCGATGCGGCCCTCGACCTTGAGGCCGACGTCGACGATGGCGACGTCCTTCTCGATGGCGGTGATGATGCCCTTGGTGACGTAGCCTTCGGCCAGGTCGTGGGTGGCAAACGATTCCTGCAGGAGGGCTGCGAAATCGTCGCGCGTGGGATTAGCTTGGGACATGGAAACTCCTGGTGTGCCGAATGAAGGCACGGGCGCCGGGGGGTTAGCGTTGACAAAAAGCGAGGCACGTCCGCTTCCCCAGGGGGAAGCTAAACCGGCGCGGGGACGGCTGTCGCTCTAGTGCTTAAGGGCGGCATCGATGATGGATTTCGCCGCCAAAAACGCCGCCTCTATATCCATTTCCGAGGTGTCAAGCAAGTGCGCGTTTTCCGCGGGGCGCAGCGGGCTGTCGGCGCGGCCCATGTCGCGTTCGTCACGGCGGCGCACGTCCTCGTACACGGCGTCATAGTCGGCCGTGCCGCCATTGGCGATGATCTCGTCGTAGCGGCGCCGGGCTCGGACCTCGGGTGAGGCCGTTATGAAAAGCTTCACGGTGGCGTCGGGGCAGACGACGGTGCCGATGTCGCGCCCGTCGAGCACCGTGCCGGGCTGCCGCCGGGCAAACGCCCGCTGCGCCTCGACCAGGGCGCGCCGCACCGTCGGCATGACGGCGATTTTCGAGGCGGCTTCGCCGATCTCGTGGGCGGAAAGCACGCCGCGGTCGAGGTGGGAAAGGTCGAGCTTGCGCGCGACGTCGGCGGCGACAGCCTCGTCGTCGAGCGGCAGGCCGCGGTCGAGCAGCGCCTTGGCGGTGGCGCGATAGGTCAGGCCGGTATCAAGGTGATGAAAGCCATAGACCTCGGCAATCCGGCGAGACAACGTGCCCTTGCCGGCAGCCGCTGGACCGTCGATAGCAATCGTCGTCATTGAATTTCCTTGTTTCGGGATCGCTTCACGTTTCGTGTTACCGGAGAATGGGCCGTGATGCCAAGTGCGAATGAGTAGATCCGCCGCCGTGAGCGCATCTCTGACGCTTTGGCGATCGCAAGGCGAATGGTGACCCTGCAAGGTTGGGAACACCTATCGTGACTGCTCTGCCTTCCGTCTCTGGCGCTCCTTAAGATGGGCCCGCAAGGCTATGGCGGAAGCGATTGCCGCCAGGACAAGGGCAACGGGATGGGTGTCGGGAACAGTCGGGTCGCTGCCCTCGATCTGTTTCCAGAGCACGAACAAGGATGCGAACAGGATCCCACCGAAGAGGATGATACCTGAGCGAAGCCCTTTATTGTCCATCGTTCTAAGCAGGAGAGTTGGCGCTGAGAGGATCAAATCCAGCCTCGATGGAACAGGTTCTAGTCCCTCACCTTCGAACAGCGGAGCTGCGTCAAGGATTGCGTTCTGTCGCCTGCCCCAGACCGCCTCGGCCAGGAACGACAGAGAGAAGACGGCCGCCGCGCTTATAGCTGCAAATGGCGCCGGCAGCACACCCTGACGATACAGCAGGAACGAAATGAGCATCGAGAATGCGATTGCCACGGCGCTCAACGATTTGCGCTGACCCAGCGTCTCAACCGCCTGATAATCCGCCTCGCTAAGTATTACCGCCTTCGCCCGCGGGAGCCGGCGATAGACGACGCGCCCGTCATCGAGACGGCGCACAAGGCGGCTGGGGAGCTTCGTCATGCTCTGTCCTCCGGTTTCAGCGAAACCTAGCTGACGGGCATTAATGCTTCATTCCCGGGAGGGTTGCAATCTTAGGCGTTGCTTTCGATCCTCGCACCCAGCCCCGCCATCAGCCCCATGAACTCGGGGAAGCTGGTCGCGATCATCGTCGCGTCGTCAACCGTCACCGGGTGCTCCGAGGCGAGCCCCATGACGAGGAAGCTCATGGCGATGCGGTGGTCGAGGTGGGTGGCGACGGCCGCGCCCGACGCACTGCCGAGGCCCTTGCCATCGGGACGTCCGCGCACGACCAGCGACGCTTCGCCCTCGTCGCAGTCCACGCCGTTCAGCGTCAGCCCAACGGCGACGGCGGACAGGCGATCGCTTTCCTTGACCCTCAGTTCCTCCAGCCCGTTCATCACCGTCGTGCCCTCGGCGAAAGCGGCGGCGACGGCAAGGATCGGGTACTCGTCGATCATCGAGGGCGCACGGTCCTCCGGCACGGTGATGCCCTTCAGTTCCGAGTGGCGCACGCGCAGGTCGGCCACGTCCTCTCCACCGGCAAGGCGCGCGTTCAAGACTTCGATGTTCGCGCCCATCTCCTGCAATGTCAGGATCAGCCCGGTCCGCGTCGGGTTCATCAGCACGTTGACGATGGTCACGTCGGAGCCGGGCACGAGGAGGGCGGCAACGAGCGGGAAGGCGGTGGAGGAGGGGTCGCCGGGCACGTCGATCACCTGGCCGCTCAGCTTGCCCTGGCCTTCCAGGCGGATCGTGCGAACGCCGCTTGCATCCGTCTCGACCGTCAGGTTCGCACCAAAACCCTGCAGCATCTTTTCCGTGTGGTCGCGCGTCATCACCGGTTCGATTACCGTGGTGATTCCCGGCGTGTTCAGGCCGGCGAGCAGAACGGCCGACTTCACCTGGGCGGAGGCCATCGGCACCCGATAGGTGATCGGCGTTGCCGCTTGTGGTCCACGGAGCGTCACCGGCAGACGGTCGCCGTCGGCGGCTTTCACCTGCACGCCCATCTCGCGCAGCGGGTTCAGCACGCGCCCCATCGGACGCTTGGTCAGCGAGGCGTCACCGAGGAAGGTCGAATCGAAGTCGTAGACGCCGACGAGGCCCATCATCAGGCGGCAGCCGGTGCCGGCATTGCCGAAGTCCAGCGGTGCCTCGGGTGCCAACAGCGCGCCGTTGCCCACCCCGTTGATGATCCAGGTGTCGCCCTCTTTGCGGATCTTCGCGCCCATGGCCTGCATGGCCTTGCCGGTGTTGATCACGTCCTCGCCTTCGAGCAGGCCGGTGATCCGCGTCTCGCCGCTGGCAAGCCCGCCAAACATGAAGGCACGATGCGAGATTGACTTGTCGCCTGGGATGCGGACGGTCCCGGAAAGGGCGGTCGATGACTTGCGTGCGGTTGCGGGCTTTGGCTGGGCACCATGCGACATGGAACGGAGATCCTCTATTCAGAGCGTGCTGGACGGCCGGCCGATCTGCGAACGCGATTGTCCTGGCGCCATCCCCCACCGAAGTTGTGCGGCTTGCTAGCACAAAGCACCGGAAGCGTCATCCTCCTTGCCTGGGAAAAAGCCATGGCCGTTTTTCATGCGCGCGCTGGCCTCGCAAAGCCCTGTAAACTTAGGCTTTGACAGCGGCGGGCAAGACGATTATGGGAGCCGGCTAATTCTTTTTCTCGAACATCCCGCCGGTTATCCGGCTTCGCCGGAAATATTCGGCCATTCAAGAGGCTTTGACTGTGGCAAAACCGGAACTTGGAACCAAGCGCATTGACCCGGAAACCGGCCGTAAATTCTACGACCTGAACCGTGATCCGATCGTTTCGCCCTACACGGGCAAGTCCTATCCGCTCTCCTTCTTTGAGGAAACCTCTGCGGCCGCCGTTCTGGAGAAGGATGAGGACGAAGAGGTCAACGAGGTCGATACCGAGAACACGGACGTCGAACTGGTTTCGCTCGAGGACGCTGATGATGAAGCAGCGGGCGGCAACGATCTGCCGGATATGGACGACGAAGACGTCGAGATGGGCGACGAGGACGACACCTTCCTCGAGCAGGACGAGGATGACGACGACAACGACATGACGGGCATCATCGGCGTCACCGGCGACGACGAGGAAGCCTAAGATTTTGTTTTTCCGGCCGGAATCAAAAAAATCCGGCCGGAAAGGATTTTTCGGCTTGCCATCTTCGGAAACCGGAAGTATGAAGCCGCACCTGCCGGGGAAAACCCCGGTTCGGTATCCCGGAACCGGCCTTGCCGGACCCTTGATGGGGCTATAGCTCAGCTGGGAGAGCGCTTGCATGGCATGCAAGAGGTCAGCGGTTCGATCCCGCTTAGCTCCACCAATCCTTTTATTTCGGCTAAACTTTCAAGAATATCAATAAGATACCAGCGCCATATCAAAAGTGCGTACCCAATAAAGTACCCACAGTGCGTACCCACGCGTATCGCGTCAATGCTGACACCCTGCGGCATCTGGGGACGCCTGTAACTCCTACCGATAGAACCGCCGCAGGATCGTCCTCGGGAAAGCTGTGGTCCAATTGACCCGCGCCCTCCGCAGCGCTGTCGGAGCTTCAACCTCAATAGCTGACAGGCCAGCGTCTTGCGTCATCTTTAGGAGCGTCGGCAGGTCGGCTGCGATGTTAACCACGGGATCAGGCAGGAGGTCGAAGGCATGGGGATGGTTGCGGGAGAAGAACGCATAAGCAGTGTCATAGCCATCGGGGACCTTGGCGTTCTGGTATCGCCTGAAACTTGGCAGTCTTGCAGGTGAAGTTCTTCTGATGTCGGCTTCCGTTGAAGATGGAGGCATTTGCGTGTTCCTTTCAAATCAGTCTCGGGGCAGCGCCCAGCCGATGCGATAGGAGCTAGCAGAACCCGCGTCAATGCAAAAAAACACAGAGATATCAATGCATTAAATGCACATATGCAATAGTTGCAGCAGTGAAAGTTTACCAAATCCCCAGAGCCCCGAGACCTCAGCCTATCCACCGCCTAGCAGAGGGAGATGCTTGCGGGGGTGCAACGTGTATCCCGTCAGAATGTTAATTTCGGTCATGGCTCCAGAAGGAACATTCTCCTCGCCCTGGATGTAGCCCCCATCCTTGCGGATCGCCGGGAGGACGACCTTCGTGACCCAGTTCTGGAACGCCTTTGCCTCGGGTTTGTCCGAGCGCATGACCAGCTTGTAGAGACCGCTCTCAGAGACGATGCGAACCTTCTGCTGGCGTATGGAGCCGCCTCGGCCTTTGGTCTCAATCGGATTTAGCGCAGTCTCAGACCCACTGAGCTTCTTGATTATCATGCCATGCGACTTTCCAGGGTAACCGAGCGCCGTAAGAGTGTCGACTGTCACGAACCATGGCTCCCCGTCGATCTTCACCACGCGGATGTCGCGCTCGTTGAACTTGAAGAGGCTCACGCTGTTGTCGTTCATCGCTCGTCCTCCCCTTAGTTCGCTGCGCCCGGTACGGCGACCGGCGCTTGCTGTTGCTGCTGCTCGTCGTTGTTGAAGAGCCAGTTGTAGGTGCCGATCCCAGCGAACGACCCGAACATGCTTGACATGAACCCACCGCCCGACCGCTGCTGGATGATGGTGGTGTTGTTGACCGTCTTGGTAGGAGCTCGGCTCGGCGCATAGCTCGGACGCGGGGGCATTACCGATAGTTAGTGTTCCAATGATAGGGGAGGTCTGTCACGCCTCGGAGGCAAATGGATGGGAAAGAAAGCTAAACACGACCTGCCACATGACGACAGCATGAGTGCGATTAACGCGCTCTCCGGGCGTCTCGGTGATCTCGACGAGCAGGGGCTAGTGTTGGCGGCAGCAGCTTTCGCTGAAGACAGTCTAGCAAAACTGCTAAGGGCGTTCATGCTTCCCAATAATGCCGCCAGCCAACTGATTGACGGTTTCAATGCGCCTCTCGGGACGCTGTCAGCAAAGGTCAAGGCAGCGTATGCACTTGGCCTTGTTACGAAGGCTCAGTTTGAAGACCTAGAGCATTTGCGGATCATCCGAAACGATTTCTCGCATACGTGGCGAGTAGTCGCCTTCTCTGATCAAGCCATTTCAGATCGGATCAGGAGCATCAACTACAGTAATTTGGCGGAGGAGTTTCCAGAAACACCGCTCGCGAAACTGCGCAGCTCGGTGATGTCACTGCTTCTTGAGTTGGAGATAACTGCCTCTCAGATTGAGAAGAAAAATCTACGTGCGGCTGTGATTGGGAATGGCCTTATTGCGGGTCAAACCGGCAACATTGATGAGCAGATCGATGAGGCGCGACTGAGGATAAGCGAACTAGCAGATGCAATCTCGGCTAGTGACGGGGAGAAGAAGAAGTTCCTGCTAATGTTAGAGCGACGTTGGTTGAGCCGCCTAACGATTACAGCGAGAAACGCCCCACTTGATCGGCGACAGGAAGTCTTGCTTTTGCACGATGAACTGCAGAAGCGGGTTCAATCTCGCTAGGACATTGCCCCCTCCATGGCGTTGTACGCCTCGATATAGCGGAGCTTGAACTGGAGCGCCTTGGCTCCGGTGAAGCCCACGGCCAGTAGCGTGAAGCCGTCCCGGGTCATGTCATAGCCGCGATCCCTGCGGATACCGAAGCCAACTTTGGTCTCGATCTCAATGGCTTCAAAATTGATGGCAATGCTCGACCCGCTGAAAATTAGGGCGTCGATGTCGCGCAGCACGTTGAAGTGTGCCTTCCCGAAGAAGTCTGCAACGTCACGGCTGTTAGCGACGACAGTGCCTCCTTTGCTGGAGACGACAGAGGCGGAGACCGGGGCGGTAGTCAGTAGCTATTGGGTTCTCTGCCGACATTTCCCATTGACAGTAGTCTCTTGTGTTGGAACTAACAACGACTGGGCAGGAGGCAAAAAAATGCATCAGACGTTATCGATTATTCAGCAAAGCCTAACAAAGATTATCGCACAGGTACAGGCGACTATTCCAAACGATGAGCCATTTGGAATTGCTCATAATAATTGGAGCTTCCCTTCGCTTACTCGCAGCGAATTGATCGAAGAAGCTCAGTCAATTATCGATATAATCGATGCTGAGGGCGTTGACGAGCTTGGAAGTCACGAAGCCCGTCTCCAGGACTACGTCCGTCGTCTTCAATTCCTTCTTCAACATACTGTACCGCAGCTTTGGGGAAACGCTTCTCAGGCTGTTCCGGCATACCAATCCACCTTGCTTGGACTTCGCAGGGCGCTCGGCCCCGTCCTAAATCAAGACGGCCATGCTCAAGCGGTCAGAAAGCTCAAAGTGCTGGCCGGTCAGCTTCGCAGCTTGGAAGCTCGATTGAAGGGACTTCAGCCGCGCACTGTATTGCTGTCAACCATGATTGAGAGGATAGAGAAAGCGCACGGTGCAGCAGATCAGCTTCCGACAGACTTGGAGACGCTGGCGGAAGCACAGCAAAAGATCGACGAACTTGTTCGCGCCGCCACTCAGGATCAAGGACGGATTTTGGACGCGCGAGAACAGGCGGACGATGTGAGTAAGCTACTAGCCAAGAGCGTTGAGGACGCCAACGCAGTGTTGCAGCGATGCGAAACCGCTTACTCAGCTGCGACCAGTGTAGGGCTGGCTGCCGCGTTTAGCGAGCGCTCGCGGGAGCTGTCGAGGTCTATGTGGTTCTGGATCGCCAGCCTGATGGCAGCGCTTGGGTTGGGTAGCTATTTTGGCTCAAAGCAGCTGGGCACACTCTCGCAGCTCTTCAAAACACCAGACGTGCCCCCATCAGTTGTCGCGCTGAATTTGCTGTTGTCCATTCTGTCGGTCGGCGCTCCGGTCTGGTTCGCGTGGCTCGCCACAAAGCAAATTGGTCAGAGGTTCCGACTTGCTGAAGACTATGCCTACAAGGCCTCAATCTCCCGTGCATACGAGGGCTTCCGGCGTGAGGCTGCACGGTTCGATAAGGAAATGGAGACGAAACTCCTAACGTCAGCTTTAACGCGGCTGGATGAGCTTCCCCTCCGCCTCGTGGAAGCCGCGACCCACGGCAGCCCTTGGCATGAACTGGCGTCGTCAAATGCGGTGAAAAAAGCCATTCGGATTGTCCCCGACTTTGCTGAACAAGTGGGTGCTCTGGCGAACAAGTCGATCGATGCAATCAAGCCATCCAAGTCAAAACCCAAAGTGCCGTCGGTCCAAGCAAGCGAGTAGTCCCGTAGTAGCCCAGCGACAGCAGCAGCGGTGATGACGGTCGGGTCGTGGCGGCGGTTTTTTCCAGCAAAGCGACCTTTGGGGGTGCTGCGGTTCCTGCCGTTAGCGACTATGGTGCCGCCCCTGTAACGATCGGCGCGGGAGCGGGTCCTTGTGGCTAAATGAGTGTTCAGCTAACAGTGGGAAGTCCCGAGGCTTTAGCCCGAGTCCCCCTTGGCTAGAGGGTGAGAATGAAGGCCACGGTGATCGAGACCGTGGTCTTTTTCTTTGGACAGAGACACCGATAAGGAAGCGGAGTGCCGGAACAGGGGAGAGGCCCCGGTTTCTACCCGAGGCCCCGTCACTGTCTGGTTAGTCGTTCAGGACCGTGTTGCCCACCTTCACGCTCGGGAGGATATTCCCCCAGAACTTCCGGCGACGTTCAGCCGCCTTGTCGATGTCGTTCTCCCATTGCTTCATGTCCTCGCGGTACTGCTTGAGGTCGGAGCCCCGTAGTCTGCCCCACCAACGCCCAGCCTCGTAGCCTTTCAGAACGAAGCTGCCATCTTCCTTGACAACTTGCGCTCGTCGGTAGCGTTTGCCGGTCTTCTTCCAGATGGGGTAGCTGTCCTTCTCGGTGTACTGGAAGGTGAAGACCTCTCTGGACTTGGGATCAATCCAGTTGAGGGAGCCATCGTGGTCTCTGGCATAGACGAGACCCTTTTGCATGACGGAATGGTCGAAGGATGCCTGACGGCTGCTCTGGAGACTTGCAGCCTCCTTCTCCTTGGTCAATCGAGCTGAGACCTGCCTCAGCCCGGCTAACGTGATAACCGCCACGTTGCCACTATCGTCATGCAGGGTTGCGACTGGGTTCTCCTTACTGGCGATGACAAAGCGTCCACCCGACAGATCACCGCCAAGGGGAACGATGGTCATCTCCTCCGGGTCAAGGCCAGAGCGCTGGACCACCTTCGGGTTCTTCTCGATGAACTCGGCCAAGGCTTCATCCACGAGATCGGTGAAGTTATCGGGTACGTCGAGACCTTGCAGGAACAGCACGGTGCCGTTGTGCACGGTCGATCTCTGCTTGACGCTCATGGCAGCCATCTTGATTGCGTCCTCGGGGTTGAGCCCAGCCACGACCATCTTCTCGGCAAGCTGGGACACCTTGGTCCTGACTGTGGAGTAGTTGCCCGGGGCGCTATCCCAGTCGATACCGAACCAGCCCTTCTTGCTGGCGATGTCATTCACGGCACCGTCCAACTGCCGCTGATATTTGGACAGGCTTTCCCGGCCCGAGGCATCGATAGGCTGAGCAACTTTGATAGCGAAGTCCAAAGCTTCATCGTCAGACTTGCCGAGGAAGTCCACGGCATCCACGAACGCCTCGGCAAAGTCCCGGTCTTTCTCGGAAGTGTAGGCGTTGATTGCCCCTGGGCTTTCCTGCCGTATGACGCGATAGGTCAGCAGCTTGTCGAGCAGCTTCGCCTTGCCGTCGGGGTCGCCTATGAGATCAACCGTGGCCATGTCCGAGATGTTCGTTAGACGCTCTTCAAGATAGGGGAGCTTGCGTCCGTTCATCCTTGCAACCCGAAGGTCCCGAAAGGTTTTCTCTTGCGGTGTTTCCTGACGGCCCCGCGCAAGCGCCTCCGACGCATTGAGATAGGACGCCTCGGCTGCCTTCATCCGGTCTTCTTTCGTCACCGTCACTGAGCGCCCATCGGACGTGGTGAAAGTGACATCACGGAATGCATCCGCTGAACCGCCCCGATAGGTCTCAAGGTCGGCATCGGCAAGCTGTTGTCTGGTTCGAGCCTCGGACTGACGGCCCATAGCTCGCTTCGCGGTATCCATGATCTGCAAGACCGTATCCTGCTTGTCGCGATCCATGGCAAAGGAGCGCTCCATGCCGTCGCGGCCCTTCCTTGTGTGGTTGACTAATGCCATCGCCCCCTCGGGCTGTTCCTCTGCGATGCGTCGGGCGACATTGAGCACGATGTTATCCAGACGGTCGTTGTCAACGCCAAGGGTGCCGTCCTTGCCGAGGTCTGGGAACTGAGCGAACAGGTTCCGGGCGACCGCAGCCGGGTCGGTGCCAGCCTCAAGCTGGCCACGGGTGAAACGGTCGATGAACTCGAAAGCTGCTTGTTCCTGATCGGTAACGGTCTGCTCTACCTTTCGATCATGGCCATAGCCTATGGCCCAGCTTCGGAGACTGTCCGCATTGCGCATGAAGTTCGCACCGAAGTTTGGATCATCGCGGTACGGGCTGTTTTGCAGGTAGGCGTTGATCTCGTTTGTGATGAAGGCGTCCGGGTCGCCAGTGTTCCAGTCGAAGTCCGTGGTCATCCGCTCCTTGAGGTCTGCGGCAAAAGTCGCGCCTCTGGTTCCACCGAAGACGGCGTGTACTGCCTGACGGACGAAAGGCTTCTCGTAGACTGGGATTTGCCCAGCATCGGAAAGGGCATTCTGCTCTTCTCGGGTCATGCCATGGATGCGGCGCTCGGCTATGTATATGGCCCTCCGCCTTTCCTCTTCGGTCGGCTGCATGGTCTGCGCATAGCCGCCAAGGCTGGTGGAGAAGGTGGAAAGCGCCTGAGCCAACTGACCCAAGCGATTGTCTTGAGCCGGTCGAGCCGGGGCGGCGAACGTGTCGGACTGGATCGGTGCTGGACGAAGGGTGAGATTACCTTGCAGCGCGGGCGCTTGAACTCGGCCATTAGCCATGGTGCGGAACTCCTGAATTTGATGCTTGTTCTGGTGCGGTAGAAGCGGCGGTAGGGCGCGGCTCGGGTCGGAACATCTGCCGTGGAAAGGGCTTGTGCTTCACGACGTAGGCAGACCTTGTGGGGCTATCAACACAATCGACGCCAGCCCAAGCCTTGAGGGTTCGGTCCCGTTTGAAGACCGGGATATGCCCATCACGGTCCAAGGCCTTGCGGATGACGTGTATCCGTCCGGCTGCGTCATGGCCGTTCTCGATCAGCTTCCGGCAAAGCGGAGAGAGCGGACCCTTGGTCGTGCTGCGGTTCCGGCTGGAGGTCAGGTCTACGGTCAGGCCGCTTTCGACGTGACGTGCGACGTAGGAGCCGATCAGTTCGACTGTGATCGACGGATGGATGATAGGAGTTTGCTGCGATTGCAGAGCAGATACCTTTTCTGTTGAGTGTGTTGGCATGGACGAAGGACCACCAGAACGCCTTTCTTTCTGCCTTGGTCAGGGCAATTTACGAGCGTTCGGGGTCAGGCTGGAGGTGGGTGCCGGGAGCGACTGGAGCGCGTCCCTGCGAAGGAAGACCACACCTGTCAGAGATCGCCCAGGGCGATGGGCTTTGGTCTGTCTCAGGTGGTGCTGTGGTCAGGGCTGTGGTCCGTTCCTCGGTTACGGCTATGCAGTCCTTAGGTCTGGCCATGGCATGGAGAGGTCTTTCTCGACCTCCTTTTTCCGAGCAGGGAGCCGTAGCAGGACCGTGGATCGACTGCGGGTGGTGCTCATGGTCTCGACCCGAGGAAGAGGCCACGGCTCCACCTGATCGGTTCAGTCCGTGGTCAGGCTGGACGGGGCTTGGGTCTCTGCCTTGGCCAAGAGGAAGATGATGTAGATCATCCCCTATCTGCTCAGGGAGCCACAGACTGCCATGGTCCGTCCATGTTCCCAGCCATGGGTCCAGCCCTACCGGGTCAAGACCATGAACATAACCATGGTATAACCTAAGTGTGAACCGGGGGCCCTACCCAGTGTGGTCCCTATTCGACCGAGGCCCCTGCGCTGCGGCGGCGGCGGTGGAACTCGCGACGGCTGATCTCGGCAAGCTCCATTCGCTCTGCACGATGTGGCATGTTGCTGCTCGCGATCTGTCGCGCTCGGTTCAGCTTGAGGGAGCGGAACACGTGTTGCCGTTCCGGGCTCAAGACCTCGTCTCGGGTGAAGTAGGCCACGGACCAGTAACGAGGGCGGCGGAACGGACGGAAGCTCGGGGCTGCAACCAACGAGGTGCTGTGGTGGAGGCTAGTGATTGGGCTGGAGGCGTCCAAGGCTTTCCTTTCATGAAGACGATCAAGGGAGGAGCGAAGTCGAGAAATAAATACTAATGTGGCCCCTGATCGGACCCGCTCTTGTTCGCCCACAGATCGCTCAGGACGCGTGATAGGGGTTTGGGCTACCAGCCTAGCCGTGTGTAAATGACGCGAGCGAAAGGGCCGGTGGCGATCAGAAATCACAGCGGTCTAGAACCCGAGATACCTGCGTGGGCGTCCACTTGCCGCCCCGTGATGTCGGGATGTTCATGCTGTCCAGTGTCTCGGCAATGGCGCTTAGGGTTTGCCCCGACGCCCTCAACGGGCCGATGACCTTGATGAGCTTCCCGGCCTCGGCGTTGGCCTTTTGCTGGATTGCCTCGTTGCGCTTCATCGTCTCATCGCGGAGACCACCAATGCGCTTGGAGAAGCCGGGGTTCGTTGCTCTCGCTTCACGATGGCGCACCTTTGCCACTGCCAGCGCCGCCTTTGTTCTCTCCGATATGAACGTCCGCTCCTGTTCAGCAAGCACCGCATAGATGTGAAGCTGGAACTTGTCCGCTTGGGGCATCTGGGCAACTCGGAGTTTGACCCGCTTGTCATCCATCAGGGTCGCAATGAACGAGACCTTTCGGCTCAGCCGGTCTAGCTTGGCAACTAGCAGTTCCGCCCCTGTCTTGCGCACCAGTTCAAGCGCCTTGGCCAATTCGGGCCGCTCGCTGTCCGTTCCCGATTGTACGTCACAGAACTTCCCGACGATCTCGTAAGGAATGTCCGAGAACTTATCGAGGAAGATGTCGATGTCCCGCTCCTGAGCTTCCAGCCCAAGTCCGCTCCGGCCTTGAGCCTCAGTGCTCACTCGGGTGTAGACGACGTACTGTTGCATGTCCGATCTCCTGTGTTGAAAGGAGCATGTCAGCGTCATTATCAAATGTCAACGTTCGTTGTGCCTGTAAAATGTAATGAACTCGGTCAACATTGCAGAGGACATGGAGGACTATAGCCTACAGACCTGCAATCCTTCTGGTGCGGTCAAGGCGCTTTACGAGCGTCTGGCCTTGGTCGGTGGGTAGGTGACGGGAAGGAAGAGAAGCGCGTCAGTGAACGAGTGGCGACAGGAAGGCGAGGCATCGGCCCAAGCCCCGGAAGTAGAAAGAGCCATGGCCTGACCAGAGGCGGAACGAGAGACCGCGCCGTGGACCAGAGCAGTAGGGCACGAACGCCACGCGGGGAAATAGCCGGGAGAACGCCTAAGGCGGGGCAGGGGGTGCGGGGGGTCTCGCGCGGTTGCCTTCTATCTGATGGGTGGCTCGGAAATTTCCGGCAAAATATAGCTGGGGGTGGAGCGCCGAATCCTGCCATGGTATAGAACCCGAAACCACGGAGGCCGCCATGAGAAGCCTCGCCGCCGCAGCCCTTCTCTTTACCATGTGTCAACCAGAATCACCTACTGCGGCCTTCAAATAGGCAGATTGAGGGGCGAAAGCCATATGAGATGAGCAAGGGATACGACCCGAGGGCTGTAGCCAATCTGATGCTTGATGAAGCTGATCGGCTCCATATCAAGATCACCAACCTTGCGCTCCAGAAGCTCCTATATTTCGCTCACGGAATTTACCTCATTCAAACCAAGAAGCCGTTGGTTTCTGGGTATTTCGAAGCATGGCAATACGGCCCAGTTCATCCAGCCGCCTACCGGTCGTTCAAAGAAGCCGGCTCTGAACCCATCAGCTTTCGCGCCACCGGCCAAGACCCGCTGACGGGGAAGGCGCGAGAACTCACCCTGCCCGATGATGCACGGCTTACCGGCTTGGTTCAGCAAGTTTTGAACTCCTATGGGCGGATGCCGTCAGGGCGGCTGGTCGATCTCTCACACGCCAAAGACTCGCCCTGGGCGCATGTCGTGAACAAATCACGTACAGAAGTTGCATTTGGGCTGCGGATTCCAGATAATGTGATTATCGAGCGATTCCGATTCCATAAGGTTTCGGTAGGCTTGGAGCCGGTATCTGGAGAGCCACATGACGATGCCCCTTTTGCCTGACACCGACTTGGCCCGCATTGCGCCGCTCTCGGATGAGTTGAAGCGCTCGGCGCTAAAGCGGATGAAGGGCGGCTTCTCGACGTTTTCCTACAAGCACGTCAGGGCTTGCTTCGGAGATGTGTTCAACCTTCAGATCGGCATGTTCGCGCCGGTGCAGCCAACGCCTTGGGACAAAATCAGCGAACGGCTGATGAGGGCTTGCAAAGCTGGCGACGAGCTTCGAAACAACGTGCAGATTGCCAAGGCGCTACACGCCTATGCTGTTTCATCCAACATCACTGGAAGACAACACGAGTTCTTCCCTATGGCGATGGGCATCGGGCGTAAGGTCTCTCTGTGGCTTCCCATGGTATTAGCCATCGACGCAAAACCTTACGCCATCTTCATCGACCCTCGACGCAAGAATGGTCTGGGCAAGCTTGGGCGCCGGTTCGCCTTCTCCATGATGCACGAACGCATCCGCGCCGCCGACGAAGACTTCGCAGGACTCAACCTCGGCATTATCCGCTTCTCAGACAATGACGACGGCAGCCGAACCGCCAAGCTCCACAGCGACCACGATATGGAGCTTTACTCGCTGCATGAGCTGGAGGCGATGGTAGCCTCAACTTATCGCATCTGGCAGGAAGTCGTAGATGAACGAGAAGCAGAGACCCGCCGCAGACCCACCGGCACCGGCGACCTCTTGTAAGTCCTCAGCCCTGCTGCTGTTCGACCATAGGCAACCTTACAGCCTCGACACATGCCCGGGCTTGCTCAAGCAGTGGCCCAGCCGAGTAGACCCCAAGCGTGATGCCGTTTCGCTTGTGTCCTATAACGGCGGCGATGATGCTTTCTGGCTGCCCCGCCTGTTCCGCCTTAGTCGCGAACCATCGGCGGAATGAATGGAAGTTGACGAGGCTGCGGCGCTTCCCTTCCCTCTGCTCATCCACGCCGACCGTGCGCCGATAATCGGTGAACTGGTTAGAGGTCTTGAACGACCGCTCTCGCAGTGAGTTCGCTTTCTTCACCCCCGGCCATTCGGGGAAGATGTCGTCATCCGCATCCTTGTCAGCCGTCCTCCTGCTGATGATCTCCGCCAAATCGGAGTGAATTGGGCATAGGCGAGGCCCGGGCTCCTTCTTCTGGGGCTTGAAGACGAATATGCCGTTCTCGCAGTCCTTCACCCTCAGGCAGACAATCGCGTCCAGCCGCGCCCCTGTGAGTGCACCAATCCGCATAAGGTCGTGCATGGCTTGATCTGCCTCACCGCCCAGCAGTGACTTCATTTCGGCATCTGTGAACGGTCGCTCTTTCTGGTCTGTTGTTTGCAGCGGCTTCTTGAGCCTCCGACCGCGCCATATGTTGGCATCCACCTCGTGCCGGTTCTCAAGCCACGTCCAGTAGACTGAAAGGCGACTAATGTACTTGTTCAGCGTTGCCGGGTCGCTCTTGCCGACCAAGCGCGGAAGATCGTCACAGAACCTCACCGCTTCCCGCTTCGTGAGGGACTGGAGATGCGGAGAGACACCGCTTTGCGCACACCATTCCTTGAGGAACTTAATCGCTCGCCTGTCGTCGGCGGCGGTTCTCGCCTTCACCTGAGACACGGACATGTATTTGGCGTGATGGAAATCGACGGGTGTCCGCTTGCCCTTTGCGATAGCAAGAAATTCCATCGCGAGGTCATCGCGCTCCGGTTCGTACACCGGGTGGCCGTGGTCGCCCATCTCGACGGGCTCACCTGCCAGCGTTTCCGCATAGTCCTCAATAGTGTCATCGATCCGGTTGCGCTGCTCCGTGCCGAGGGCTGTGAGCCGTTGGAACGAAAGTCGCCGTGCTTCCTCCATCGCCTTCACTCGGGCAGCACTAAGGGCGGCATCCTTGGACACTTCCGGCCGCTCGGCCTGTTCGATGACGGCCTTGAGTTCTGCCACTATGTCCCACTTGAGCCGGTTGGCTTCTCGGAGACTGTCTGTTCCGAGGGGGCGCTTGAGTTTGGTCCCGAGTTTGCGCTGTAGCTTCCTCGGCACGTTCACGACGACACGCCACTTACTGCCGTGGCTTTCGAGATATTTCGTATCGGCGGATGATGGCGCTGGCATGAAACCCCTGCTGAGTACCCAAGAAAGTACCCAGCCTTAGTCCCATTCATTGTTGATATTCAATAAGAATTTGAAACGAAACACAAAAAAGATGGGCAGGGTTGTAGCCCGCTTAGCTCCACCATTAAATCTGCCCTCTCTAAATCTCGAGGAAATTCAGTCGGTTAGCTGATCTGCTCGACGATGCTCAGACCAAGTCAGACCAGCGTTTCAGACCAATTTTCGGCTGTTTCTAATACTCCACCCGCAAAATCAATCCGCTGTCTGTGCGACAGGGGGGCTGGTCTAATCTCCGTCCCCATCTTACCTGATGCCCGACCGCAGGCGAGTGTGGGAGACATCCAGAGCCGTATGCTGGACGCCATCAACGGCATGATGCTCGACATGTTCGTGCCAATGCCTGCAAGGACTATGAGGACCGCAGGAGGCGACAGGCGCAGGGCATTGCCAAGGGCAAGAACGATGGCGTCTACAGGGGACGCCCGGAAGATGCCGAGCGCAACGCTGCTCTCGTCCAAATGCTGGCCGGTGGGCAGGGCTGCAACAACATCATCAAGGCAACCCGCTTCTCTCGTTCGACTTTGTCACGCTTAGTAAAGAGGGTGGGCGAAAACGCATAGTTGATGAACGAGTAATGCACTGGCCGTCCGATCGGCTTCACCGTTACTTTGCGTCCTGAGCGGCCCGAGACGCGTACCGCAGCTTCTGCTCATCCTCCGGCGTGAGCTTGGGTGGTTCGACAGTGATTGTCAGCTTGTTGAGCTTGCCAGTGAAGGTGAACGGGATTTGATAATCGCGATCGTCCACCGGCGTGCCAGTCTTCGAGCCAACGTCGAACGTCTCGTCGAGAGGAAGACCGAATGGAATGGTATTCTCCATCCTTTGCGTCGCGACGACTTTATCGTCCACCGTCAGTGTTCCGGTAGCGGGACGGCCAACGCCGCTCAGATCGTTGAAGGCAAGCGTGGCAAAACCAAGCCCGTCATATACGCATGGCTCCTCCATCTGCCGAGGTGCCGGCTAAATCTGAATGAAACCTTGGGTCTTGCTGCGGCACCCCGTGAACCCCGGTGACGCGGCCAGAATATTAGTTAAAACTAATGGATGTATTCAATCAATCTTCCGAAATCGGGCCGCTTTCGCGGCCTCCACGCACCTGCGCTTCTGGTCCTCCGATGGTCCACCTGAGTAAACCTTGAGGGTGATCGGCTTGCGGCCCTCTTCATGGCCCACCACTTCGGAGCTGATTCTTTCTTGTTGCCCCGCCTGTTCGGCCTCAGTCACGAGCCAGCACCGGAAGGAATGGAAGTTGACGAGGCTCTCGGGTGCAAGCTTCGCTTCCTTCAGGTAGGTGGCCAAGTGATGGTCAATGGAAACCTTACCGCTGCTGACGTTATCCTGACAGGTGGACAGCGGTCCGCCCTCGCGCGCCTGACGGTAGAGCTTGTCCGTCTCCCGTTCGATGTCGTCACGCCTCGTCATCGCCAACTTCAAGTCACTGGTTCCGAGGTTTACCAGATACGCGGTTTTGCCGTCGAAATGCAGGCGGATCGCCTGCAGGACAGGAGCAGTGAGGGCCGCAACGACACCCGCATTTCGCCTACAGGTTGATTTTTATTTACTTGCTCTCGGCCACACGCTACAGCGCCCGGATACTTAAAGTGGAGAAGAGCAGGGGATAATGAGCAAAATTGCAGTTCTCAATAACAGTGCTTCACGATTGGTGTTAGCGGGGATGCTCGTGGGGAGTGCGGCCCTCGCGGGATGTGTTCCCCCCGATAAGTCGCACACCTGGAACCCACCTTGGGCAAGCGGGGCGTCTGACCGCGGTCCACACGATGTCAGTCCATCAATGCCCGAACCGAAGCCCGAACCGAAGCCCGAGCCGAAGCCCGAGCCGGAACCGGAGCCGGAACCGAAGCCCAACGGCTAAGTTCGGCGAAGTCGCGGGGCCGAGCCGCCGCTTCCCACGCGGGCGCGCGACCATGGGAGACTTTCGGGTGGAGCGTTTCGGCTCCAGCCGATTCCGGCAATCTTGCCGCCGTTTCACAAAGGAACCGCGTTTCTTCCGGGTAGTTTCGCCTGTCCGAGACGCTGACGATTCTGGAATGCCCCCAACTTGGCAGGGAACGGGGCATACAGAACGGCACGGCTGCGCGCTTCATGCTGGCGCGTTCGTCCCGAGCGAGGACTGTCGCTCTTCGGGGCCGCCGTCAGTCCGGTGGTAACGATGCGATCTGACTTCACGGGATTTCGATTTTACTCGCGGCGAGGCTGCCGATAGGCTCGCGCGACAATTGTGCACCAGGGAGAGAGATCGATGAAACACCGTTTCGCAGTGATCGCAGTCGCCTTGGCCTGTTTCGGGACGGCCCATGCGCAGGACACGAGCATGAGTTTCTTTGTCACCAGCGTCAATCCGGGCCAGGGCGGAAATCTCGGCGGCCTGCAGGGGGCGGACGCATATTGCGACAAGCTCGCAAGTGCCGCGGGGTCGACGGGCAAGACCTGGAAGGCCTACCTCTCGACGGATTCAGAGAATGCAAAGGATCGAATCGGTGCCGGTCCCTGGTACAATGCCAAAGGCGAGAAGATTGCCGAGGACGTCGCCTCCTTGCACAGCGACAAGAACAACCTGACGAAACAGACCGCCCTCAACGAGAAGGGGGAGGTCATCAACGGTCGCGGTGACACGCCGAACCGCCACGACATGCTCACAGGCTCCAAGCCCGATGGCACAGCGGCGCCTGAAACCTGCGGCAACTGGACCATGGGCGGGACGGACGGGGCGGCAATCGTCGGCCACAGTGACCGCACGGGCCTGGATGAATCGGCCGAAGCCAAGTCCTGGAATGCTTCGCATACGACGCGGGGCGGCTGCACGCTCGAGGCCTTCAAAAGCACGGGCGGCGACGGGCTGTTCTACTGCTTCGCGGCGAACTGACGCAACGAGCGCGGGTCGATACGCTTATCCTGCCTCGCTCCAGCCGACTGGATCAGACCGGCGGCTGGGCGAAGGCGGGCATGGCGCTACCCTGCGACCTGCAGGCGAGATAGAGGCGAGCAGTGTCGAGGGCTTCCCGAATCGTGAGGTCCATGTCGAGATAGCGGTAGGTCCCAAGCCGACCGACGAAAGTGACGGCCGATTCCTGTCGCGCGCGCACCACGTAGCGCTCCAGTTGTTCCTTCTCCTTCACCAGCCGGATGGGATAATAGGGCGTGTCGCCGGGGCCGCATTCCCGGGAGAACTCGCGATAGCAGACCGATTCGGCGTGCTCTTCCCATGGCGAAAAATGCTTGTGTTCGGTGATGCGAGTATAGGGCACGGCGAAGTCGCCGTAGTTCATCACGGCGCAGCCCTGATAGTCGCCGCTATAGGTAAAGCGCTCGAAATCGAGGGTGCGGTAGCCGAGCCGGCCAAATTCATGGTCGAAATAGCCGTCAAGTGGGCCGGAATAGAAAATGTGAGCAAAGCCGGCGCTTTCGGCGCGGTGGAAATGCGTCTCAAGCCGTACGACGATATTGGCATGGTCGAGGATGCGCTCAACCATGTCCGTATATCCATTTTCCGGCATGCCCTGGTGTTTGTGGAAGAAGTAGTTGTCGTCGTAGTTGAAGCGCAAGGGCAGTCGCTTCAGGATCGAGGCGGGTAGCTCCGTTGGCGAGCAACCCCATTGCTTTTGCGTGTAGCCTTCGAAAAATGCCCGGTAGAGGTCTTGTCCAACGAAGCGCAGGGCCTGCTCTTCGAAGGTCTGCGGATTGGTTATCGCCTGGTCGGTCCGCGCCTCGATAAAGGCGCGTGCCTCGTCCGGCCGTAAGGCCGTGCCGAAGAACTGGTTGATCGTGTGAAGGTTGACGGGCAGGGAATAGACTTGGCCGTTGCTGGTCGTCTTGACGCGATTCTTGTAGGGCAGGAATGTCTGGAAACGGTTCACATAGTCCCAGACTTCCGCGTCATCCGTGTGGAATATGTGCGGACCATAGACATGGACCATGATGCCGGTCTCGGGGTCACGCTCGGTATGGCAGTTGCCGCCGACGTGATTGCGGGCATCGAAGACCTCCACCCGATGGCCGGCTTCCGCAAGCGTGCGCCCGATGACGGCGCCCGAAAGCCCTGCGCCGACGATTCCGATGGTGCCTGAAGTCATCGTTCGCTCACGCGTCTGCGCTCGGGGCCGGCCACAAGCGGGTATCGCGTGGGAGGGGTGAGAATTCGTGCCAGTGCGCCAGCTTCTCCCTGTAGCGGTGGTGGTATGGCTCCCTGTCTTCGAACGCGATGTGTGCCTGAATGAGTTCCGCGCCGATCTCGTAATAGACGTCGAGATTGAGCAGGTCCGGCACCGGCGTTTCGCCGCGTTCGGCCTCGCCCTGCATCTGCCAGAACAGTTCTTCCAGCCGGTGGGCCAGCGCTGGCATGTCGCGCAGGACAGAGGTGTCGCGGTTCTGAGCGAGTGTCTCGCGGACAGCCTCAAGGCTCTTGCGATCACGAGCGAACGCTATGGCGCGCTGCACATATTCCTCCGGGGAAGCGCAAATCAGGTCCGGTATGCCGGCGGCAGCGACGATGCTGGCGCAGAAGCGGGCCGGGAAGCTCTTGCCGGCAACGGTCAGAACCGGCAATCCCATGGTGATCGCATCGGCGGCCGTGGAATGTGCGCCATAGGGGTGCGTGTCCAGGAACAGGTCGGCGAGTGCGATGCGGGCGAGATGCTTCGGGTTGGGCATCTTGCCGGCGAAGATGATGCGTTCGGCGGCGATGCCGGCCTCTTCGGCCTTCTGGCGCAGGCGCTTGTTGGCGCTCCCGTTCTCGCCGAGCAGCCAGAGGACGCTGTCGGGTGTGGCCGTAAGGATCGACAGCCAGCGCGCAAAGCACTCCTCGGTGATCTTCTGCATGCCATTGAAGCAGGCGTAGATGAACGCACCCTCCGGCAGGCCCGCTTCCGCCCGGGTCGGCCGTGCGGCGATCTCCCGCTTGCGGTCGATCGGTTGACCGCAGGCGATCCGCAGGACCTTCTCGGTGTAGTAGGTCTCGTTTTCCGCCGGGATGATATGATCGTCCGTGATCAGGTATTGATGATACGGGCTGGCCATGGAGCCCGGATAACCGCAGAAATTGACGATGACCGGGGCCGGTCGATAGGCGAAGATCGCCGTGCGGGCGTGCTTGGTGTATCCGTTGACGTCGATAAGGATATCGATCTCGTCGGCGGAGATCAGCTTTGCCGCGTCGACATCCGTGATCGTCGCGATATCGCGCCAGCAATCCACGGCGTTTCTGATCCTGTCGTGGGTCGGATCGTTGACGCACGGTTCCCCGCAATTATAGGCGAAAACCTCGACGCTGTTCTTGTCGTGCAGTTCCAGCACTTCGCTGAGCGCGAAACCGACGGCATGCTGGCGCAGGTCCGATGAAACGTAGCCGACCCGAAGGCGCTGGCCCGTACCCGACTTGCGCCGCGCTGACTTGCGCGGGACGCTGCTGATATCGGGCCGGCCGACCAACGATTTATTGTAGCGATAGGCCTTGGCAAGCTGGAAGATCGGGTCGTCTGCATAGCAGCCGAGCGTCAACGGCGAGAATGCATCGATCAGCTGGCGGGCAGTGACATGAGCCGATGCAACGAGGACCGGCCATTTGCACTGGTGCTGGCGGGTCGACAGCCAATGCTGAGCCGCTTCGGGTTTCGAAGGCTGCAGCTCGATCGCCTGCCAAAGCGCGGTTTCCGCCTCCTCGAGCCGGCCGGCGTTTTCCAGCACGCGCCCCGTGTGTTGGAGGGCCATCAGGCGGTGGCCCAGCTTCTCGGGGGTGATTTCGCTGGTCGCCTCTGCAAAGGCCAGCCATTGCCGCACGGCCTGGTCGATCTGGCCGCAGTCCTCGAAGGCGCGGCCGAGATTGATATAGGCGGGACCGAAGGCCGGATCCCGTCTCAGGCAAGCCTGCAGCGCATGGATCGCGCCGACGACGTCGCCCGTCTGGCGAAGCGCGACGGCGTAGTTGAAACAGGCCATGTGCAGCAGCGGGTTGCTGTCATTGAAGGCGATCCAGGTCTTGTAGAGCTCGACCGCCTGGGCGAGCAGGCCCGCCGTCGCCAAGGCCTCGGTCGATTGCAACAGGTCCGCCAATGACAGTTTCTGGCTGCGCGCCTGCTGGAACACGGTGACCAGAGGCGATGCCGGGTCTGGAGCCAAGGCGGTCTTTACATTCATGACGTCCCTCCGACGAGCGGCACGGAGCCGCAATTGCAGGCGCAGTGAAACACCTTGCGCTTATTGCCAGCCGGGCTTGTGCGGGGCTGGCTGTCGTGAGGGACGCTAAACGAGAACGGGCGACGCTTGCGCGCCGCCCGTTCCAGTGTTCCGGTGGAGGATGCGGTGCAGCCGAAGCCGCGCCCGCCGCCTTGCTGATTATTGGACGCCGGTTTCGGTATAGGCGGCGATGATCCAGTTGGCCTGGTCCTGCGTGAACGCCGTTTCCTTGCCGCCCGTCAGTTTGTCGAGCTGAGCGTCGGTCAAGGTCAGGAAATCGTTCTCCTGAAGGCCCTTGAGGGCGGCGCTGGACATCTCGGCGAGTTCGACGTCGGTGAAGCGGGCAATATCGCCATCTTCGAAGGCCGAAATCTGGGCCGACGACATTTCCTTGAGCTGGGCGCCGGTCAGGGCCGTGACCTGGTTATCGGTCAGCGCCACGATCTGGGCGGACGTCAGCGCCTTGACATGCTCTGCCTTCAGGCCAGCGATGATGCCGTCGTCAAGCGATGCCAGATGCGTGGGCGACAGGGCAGCGAAGGCCTTCGCATTGAGGGCGTTCACGTCGGCCGTGTTGAACGAGGCAACCTGGTCGGGGGTCAGGCCGGCGGCGCCGGCGGCACTGATGGCGCCGAGCTTGGCGGCATCCCACAGGGCGAAGCCATCCTTGTTGACGGCTGCGATCTTGCCTGCGTCGAGCGCACCGATCTGGGTCGCCGTCAGCGCGCCAGCCTGCGTATCCTTGAGTTCGGCGACGTTCAGGGCCTGGATCTGCTGCGAAGACAGGGCCGCGATCTTGGTGGCATCCCAGCCGTCGATCTCGTCGTTGGTCAGGACGCTGACCTGTGCCGTGGTAAGCGCCTTGATCTGGTCTACCGACAGCGCGCCGCCGCCGACACCGTCGAGCTGGGCGATGTTGGCGCCCAGACCGGCAACCGCCTTGGCGCTGAGAGCGCCGACGTTGGCAGCACCCTTCGTCGCATCGTTGAAGAGTGCGGCGATGTCTGCCGCTTCGAGACCGGCGGCGCCGGCGGCGCTCAGGCCTTCGAGCTGGCTGACGGTCAGCGCTGCGGCAGCCTCGTCCTTGAGGGCTGTGACCTGGGCCGCGGACAGCTTGCCAACCTGGTCCTTGCTCAGATTGACGACGGACGTTGCGCTGAACTGGTCGAGCTTCAGTGCAGCGACCTGCTTGGACGTCAGGCTGCCTACGTCGCCTGCGCTGAGCTTATCCAGATCTGCCTCCAGGAGCCCGCCGATCGTGTCCGTGGAAAGATAGGCGTATTGGCTGGCCGTAAGAGCCACCGCATCAGTCGTGTCGGTGTTGATCTCCCGCAACTGGCCGAGCGTCAGGCCAGCGAGAGCGCCGGTCGAAAGGTTGCTCAGTTTCAGCGAGCTGATTTCATCGTTGTCGATTACTGCAAGCTGGCTGGAGGAAAGCGCAGCGACCTGCTCATTTTTCAGAGCCGCGACGGCGGCGGTGTCGAGTGCCTTGACCGAGTTAGTGGAAAGACCCTTGATCTGTGCGGTGGACAGGTTCGAAACAAAAGTAGTGAGACCCATGAAAATATGCTCCAGGATTAAAGTTGGCAGACGCAATCACCCGCCTCACCTTCGATAATCCAAGGGGCTTCACGGCAAGGGTCTAAAGCCCTTGCGCATCGCGCGACGCTACCGTTCTCCCGGAGGCCGCCACCGGCATCCGCAAGCCCGGCACCGCCCTTGACCGGCGTTGGTGCTGGGTGAAACATGGCTCGCGCGAGCCAGCGCATTGGAATGGCATCATGCTTCCAGAGCAACGAATGTCTCTGATCCCTACGCCCGTGAAAGCAATCATCCCTCGACTGAATGCCATTTTGCCAGCAGCGGCGGCTCGAAAGCATCTTTGTCCGCGAGAGATTTTCGCTTCGTAAGGACCCTATTTGGTAGAGCTTAACTTTCGGTTAAAAATGCACCAAATGATTGTTTTTTCTGTCGCAACACGTCTCCACCCGAAAGCATGAACGGACCGCATGCTACATGCGATCCGTTCAATTCGTCTGCCGGGAAAAGCTGGTGATGCGATAGTCAGGGGCCGCCGAATTCGGTGTAGGCCGCCACCACCGCATCCACTTGCGCTTTGGTCAACGCCTGCGCCTGTGCGGTCGTAAAGCTGTCGAGTTGTGCCAGGCTCAGTCCGGCAAAGTAGGATGCGGACAGCCCCTTCACAGCACTGGAGCTGATGGCCGCGATCTCGTCGGTCGTGAAGGTCTTGATGTCCTCCAGCAGCATCGCCGCGATCTGCTTGCTGGACAGCGCGCCGATCTGCGTGCTGTTGAGAAGATCAATCTGCGCCGACGACAGTGCGGCGATTTGTTCCGACGACAGCGCCGCGATCTGGCTTGTTGTCAGGACCGCAATCTGGTCGCTCTTCAGCGCGGCTACGGCACCTGCGGAGAGCCGCGCCAGTGCCCGGGAGTCAATAAGCGAGATGTCATCCGCGGAGAAGGTCGCGAAATCCTCGGCCTCCAGGCCGGCGATCCCGGCCGATGACAGGGCCGCAATCTGGCCGCTCGTCAGTGCCGCCGCCTGATCGGTCGAAAGGGCGGCGATCTGGTTGCCCTTCAGCGCGGCAATGAAGGCCGTCGAGAGGGCGGCGGTCTGGGCCGTCGAAAGTGCCGTCACGTCGAAGCCGGCGACCTGGCGTCCGGTCAGCGCGCCGATCTGCGTCGTACTCAGCGCGCCCATCTGGCCGGAGGTCAGGTTGGCGAGCTGGGCGGTCGAGAGTGCCGCGACCTGCTCCAGTGTCAGCGCCGCGACCTGGGCGGTGGAAAGGGCGGCGACGGCGTCGGTGGACAGCCGCGCGAGCACGTGTGTCTTGATGTGTGCGATTTCGTCGGTCGTGAAGGTTGCGAGATCCTCGCCCTCCATACCGGCGGCGGCGGTGGCAGACAGTGCGGCGATCTGGCCGCTCGTCAGGACTGCTGCCTGGTCGGTAGAGAGGGCGGCAAGTTGGTTGCTTTTCAGCGCGGTGATGAAGGCCGTCGACAGGGCGGCGGTCTGGACGGTCGTAAGTGTCGTTACATCGAAGCCCGCGACCTGGCGTCCGGTCAGCGCGCCGATCTGCGCCGTGCTCAGCGCGCCCATCTGGCCGGAGGTCAGGTTGGCGAGCTGGGTGGTCGAGAGTGCCGCGACCTGCTCCAGCGTCAGCGCAGCGACCTGGGCGGTGGAAAGGGCGGCGACGGCGTCGGTGGAGAGCCGCGCCAGTGCCTGCGTTTTAATGCGCGCGATTTCGTCGGTCGTGAAGGTTGCGAGATCCTCGCCCTCCAGGCCGGCAATCCCGGCCGCCGACAGTGCTGCAATCTGGCCGCTCGTCAGGGCCGCTGCCTGGCCGGTCGAGAGCGCGGTGATCTGGCTGCCATTCAGCGCCGCGATGAAGCCCGTCGACAGGGCGGCGGTCTGGACGGTCGAAAGCGTCGTTATATCGAGGCCAGCGACCTGGCGTGCGGTCAGCGCGCCGATCTGCGCCGTGCTCAGCGCGCCCACCTGGCCGGTGGTCAGTGTGGCGAGTTGGGCGGTCGAGAGTGCTGCGACCTGCCCCGGTGTCAGCGCGGCGACCTGGGCCGTGGAAAGGGCGGCGATAGCGTCGGGTGTGAGGGCCGGCATTGCCCTGGCGTCGATCGCCGCAATCTCAGCGGTCGTGAAGGTCGCCAGGTTCTCGGGCGGCATGGCGCGCAACGCGATCGGCGTTAGAGCAGCGATTTGGTTGCTGGTGAGCGCTGCGGCCTGACTGGTTGAGAGCGCGGCGATCTGCGTGCTTCTTAGCGCTCCGATCACGTTCGTAGACAGGGCGGCGGTCTGGGGCGCCGAAAGGGCCGTCACATCGAGACCCGAGACCTGGCGCGACGTCAACGCGCTGATCTGCGCGGTGCTCAGCGCACCGAGCTGCCCGCCAGCAGACAGGGCGGCCGTCTGCGCGGCCGACAAGGCTGCGATCTGCGCGGATTTCAGTGCGCCCGCCTGGGCGGTGGAAAGGGCTGCGACAGCGGCGGTGGACAGGGCCGTCAGTGCATCGGGTCGGATCGCCGCGATTTCGTCGGTCGTGAAGGTCGCGATGTCCTCGGGCGACAGTGCACGGATTTCAGCGGCGGTGAATGCGCCGATCTGCGTGCTGGTGAAGGCGGCGATCTGATCGGTATCGAGCGCGGCGATCTGGCGTGAGTACAGCGCGGCAACCTGACTGGTCGACAGGGCCTGAATCTGCTGCGACGACAGGACGGCCAACTGGTCAACCGTCAGGCCGACGATGGCGCCCGCCGACACGGCGCCGATCTGCAGGGTGCGGACGTGTTGTGCGTCGATACTTGCAACCTGGCGCGAGCTCATCGCGCCGATCTGGTCAGCGCTGAGGGCGGCTACGTCCTGTGAAGACCAGGCTTGGATCGCAGCCGTGGAGAGGGCCCGAATCTGACTGATGGAGAGCGAGGAAACGGTCGATACCATGGGGCGTACCTTTAAATCGTAACGTCATTTCCTGATATCGAGAATGCACTGGCTCCTTCAGAGCCTTGATCCCCAAAATGGAAATCTGGATAAAAATACTGCGAGCACACGTCGAAAAGGTTGAAAATACATGGCTCTGAGGAGCCGCGCGCGGGAACGACATCATGTGTTCGAAGCCGGCGGCAGCCCCGAAATCCTGCGCTCAGAACGGGAAATCCCGTTGGGGGCTGGACCTGCCCATCGTTTCGCCAACGAATTGTTCGGCAAGATCCTCCCGGTAGGGAAAGAATTACCCTGAAGGTTCTTAACGCTTGGTTAACGCTCTGTTCGGGACGTCGACGGGGTGCCCGTATCCTCTCCTCGTGCGATCACGATGATTTGCGCATTCGCCATTGTGGGAGACGTCGAACCACGAAAACGGATTTGAGATAGGTTCGGCATGTTGCAACCGACATGCTCATTTTATCAGCAGCGCTCTGTGAGCTGGAGCATGCACCAGGCTCGCGACACGCGCCTTCTGAACGGTGAGCCCGAGGGCACGTGCGCGGCGAAGCGGATTGCTCGCACGATCAGCGGAGCTGCGCCGTCAGTTCCGAGCGTGGCTATACGCGTTTTGGGCTCCTGAGCCGTCACGGTGTCGGCGAGGCAGGCCTTGACGAGGCTATCGAGCTTTTCCTGATTTGAAGGCTTGTGTGGCCGTAGGTGATGTCCTTTGACCACTTTCCTGCATCCCCCCGATGCCCTCTCCCTTGTCACTCGATGGGTACCGCCAGGCTGACTTTCACTCGGTCCATGACGACAAGTGTGTTGAAGCGTTTGATGTTCTTGTTGTTGAATAGGAAATCATTGGTGAAGGTCTCGTAGTCGCTCATGCTCTTGACGGCGACGATGAGAATGAAGTCGACCTCACCGGTGACGTAGTAGCATTGTATAACTTCAGGTGTCGCGCGCATCATCTTCTTGAAGTCGCTCATGATGTCCGGCCGTTCGCGCTCGAGCGAGACCTCCACCACCATTGTGAGCCGATGCCCGACCGCTGCCGGTGAGACAACGGCAATCTCGGCTTCTATCACCCGGGATTCGCGGAGCCGGTTGAGGCGGCGCAGGCACGCCGACGGCGAGAGGCCAACGGCCTCGGACAGCTCCTGCGCGGTCCGCCGTGTGTCTGTCTGCATGAGATTGAGAAGTTTAGCGTCGAAAGCATCTAGCATCTGTCGCCCCTTTTTTGCGTTATTCGCGTTTTGGCGCAAATCTTTCTCGCAAATAGTCAATGTTTGATAAATTTCCGCGCGGCTTCTCTCTATCCTCAAAATTGAACATCGAATCTAGTTTCCACCGCCAATGCGCTGGCCGCGCCGGAGTTCGAAATGACGGGAATGCAACTATCACGCGATAAATTGCTTGAAGCGTATCGCATGATGCGGACGATCCGCATGTTTGAGGATCGCGTCAGCGCCGAGATGGCGAGCGGCGACATCCCGGGCAACACGCATCTCTACGCGGGTCAGGAGGCATCCGCCGTGGGGATCTGCCTCCATCTTACCCCGGACGATCACATCGCCTCGACGCACCGCGGCCATGGCCATTGCATCGCCAAGGGATGCGATGTCGACGGCATGATGGCCGAGATTTTCGGCAAGGAAAGCGGGATTTGCCGGGGCAAGGGTGGCTCGATGCACATTGCCGATCTCTCGAAAGGCATGCTTGGTGCCAACGGCATCGTCGGCGGCGGTCCGCCGCTCGCCTGCGGAGCGGCTCTGACCGCTCAGGTTCTCGGGCGCAGCGATGTCTCCGTCGCATTCACCGGCGACGGGGCGATCAACCAGGGCACAACCGCCGAAAGCATGAACCTCGCGCAGGTTTGGAAACTTCCCGTGATCTTCGCGGTGGAGGATAACGGGTTTGGCGAGGCGACGGCGAGTTCCTTCGTTGTGGCTGGCGAAATCGTCAAGCGTGCAGAGGCGCTCGGCATGGCTGCCATCAAGGTGGATGGCGTCGATTTCTTTGCCGTCCACGACGCTGCCGGTGAGGCCGTCGCCCGAGCCCGCAGGGGGGAGGGGCCGACGCTCCTTCACATCGAAACACCGCGATACTACGGCCACTTCAGCGGTGATCCGGACAATTACCGTACCGCTGAGGAAAAGCTGGCGATGCGCCGCGACCGCGACTGCCTGACCATCTTCCGCCGCCGGGTCGGTGAAGCGCAGCTTCTCGCCGAAAGCGACTTGAACGCGGTCGACGCGGAGGTTCAGGCCCTGATCGACGGCGCCGTCAAGGCAGCCAGGGGCGCTCCACAACCTTCTCTCGATACACTCACCACAGACGTCTACGTCCGTTACGCCTGAGCGAGATCAAAATGCCGCAAAAATCTTTCCGTCAGGCCCTCAATGAGGCCCTCCACCACGAAATGGCGCGCGATCCCAAGATGATCGTGCTCGGCGAGGACATCGCAGGCGGTGCCGGCGCGTCCGGCCAGCAGGATGCCTGGGGTGGCGCTTTCGGCGTCACCAAGGGGCTGCTCGGCGCATTCGGCCCGACGCGCGTGCGCGATACGCCGATTTCCGAGAGCGCATTCGTCGGGGCTGCGGCTGGAGCCGCGGTCACCGGATTGCGCCCGGTTGTCGAAATCATGTTCGTCGATTTCCTCGGTGTCTGTTTCGACCAGATTTTCAACCAGGCAGCCAAGTTCCGCTACATGTTCGGCGGCAAGGCGGTGACGCCGTTTGTCCTGCGCGCCACCTTCGGCGCGGGCACGCGTTCGGCGAGCCAGCACAGCCAGGCGCTCTATCCGATCTTCACCCATGTGCCGGGTCTGAAGGTGGTGATCCCGTCGAATCCCTACGACGCCAAGGGCCTCTTGATCCAGGCGATCCGCGACGACGATCCGGTCATCTTCCTGGAGAACAAGGTGCTTTACGACACAGTGGGCGAGGTGCCGGACGGTGCGTATGTGGTGCCGTTCGGTGAAGCCAACATCGTGCGGGAAGGAAGTGACGCGACCATTATTGCGATCGGCCGCATGGTGCACTTCGCGCAGGAGGCGGCCAGGATTCTGGCCGCGGAAGGCATAGACTGCACGGTGGTCGATCCCAGGACGACATCGCCGCTCGACGTGGACACCATCCTCGAAACGGCGGAAGAAACCGGCCGCGTCGTCATTGTCGACGAAGCCAATCCGCGCTGCGGCATGGCCGCCGATATTTCCTCCATCATTGCCGAGAACGCCTTCGGCGCGCTCAAGGCCCCCATCATGAAAGTGACGGCGCCGCACACGCCGGTGCCCTACGCGCCCAATCTCGAAGCGGCGTATCTGCCGGATGCAAGGCGGATCGCAGAAGCCGTACGCAAGACCATGGCTTACAGGAAATAACGATCATGACCATCCAAGCGATCACGATGCCCAAGTGGGGCATGACCATGACTGAAGGCCGCCTTGCCGCTTGGCTCTCACAGGAGGGCACGCGTATCTCGCTCGGCCAGGAGATCATGGAAGTCGAGACCGAGAAGATCACCAATGTCGTCGAAAGCCAGGTGGAGGGCCTGCTTCGCCGGGTCGTTGTCGATCAAGGCGCAACCGCGCCGGTGGGGGCCCTCCTGGCCGTCGTGGCGGAGATGAGCGTCCCTGAAGGCGAAGTCGAGGCTTTTATCGCCAGCTATGCCGGACGCGCCGGCTCATCCGATGCCGACGGCGCGGGCGATCCGAGCCCGCGCCTGGTCGAAGCTGGACCGCACCGGCTCAATGTCCTCAGCCTCGGCGGCGGCGAAGCGACACCCGCCGTGCTCATCCATGGATTTGGCGGCGACGGCGGAACGTGGCTGTTTACCCAGGACGCCCTTGCCCAGAACCGCCCGGTCCATGTGATCGACCTGCCGGCGCATGGCGGATCGGCGCCGACCGTGCCGTCCGGCAGGGTGGAGGACATGGCGGCCGCGATCATCGATGCATTGGATGCACTGGGGATCGCCAAGGCGCATCTGGTCGGCCATTCCCTCGGGGGTGCGGTGGCGCTCTCGATTGCGGCTTCGGCACCGGATCGCGTCAGTTCCCTGGCGCTGGTGGCGCCCGCTGGTCTCGGCCCGGAAATCTCCACCGACTACATCGAAGGGTTCCTCGCAGCGGATCGGCGCAAACCGATGAAGGAGGTTCTCTCCAAGCTCTTTGCCGAGCCGGATGCCATGAGCGCCGAGATGGTGGAGAATGTTCTGCGCTTCAAGCGATTGGACGGCGTGCCCGAATCGCTCGAGGCGATATCCGGAAACCTGGTCTCTGGCGGCCGTCAGGCCCTCGACCTTCGCGCCTCGCTCGCGCAGGTCAACGCGCCGGTGCTGGTCGTCTGGGGCGAAAAGGATGCCGTCATTCCATCCTCCCAGGCCGACGCACTGCCAGGTACCGTCAAGGTCGAGCGCATCGCCGATGCCGGTCACATGCCAATGATGGAAGCTGCGGCGGCGGTGAACCGCCTCCTGTCTTCCCACCTGGCCGGAGCGGATGGCTGACGATGCAGGCGCTGACTGGATTGCCGGGACTGCGGGGCGCCGAGCATATCGGAATAACGGTTCCTGATTTCGACGCCGCGATCGACTTTTTCGTGCGCGTGATCGGCTGCGAGTTCGTTCTCGACGGCGGCGCCTATTCCGATCCGGACTTTATGGAGCGCCAGATCGGCGTCGACAGGCGGTCCAGTTTCCGCTGGGGGTTCGTGCGTTGCAAGAGCGGCCCGAACTTCGAGATCTTCGAGTACACGGCGCCTGACCAGGTGGCGTCGCCGCCGCGAAACAGCGACATCGGCGGCCATCATATCGCGTTCTATGTCGATGACATCGATGCAGCCGTCGCCCATCTCCGCCGAGAGGGCATCAAGGTCCTTGGAGACATCCAGCGGATCGACAGCGGACCGGCGCAAGGTTCGTTGTGGGTCTACTTCCTGGCGCCGTGGGAAATGCAGTTCGAACTGGTGAGTTATCCGTCCGGCAAAGGAACGGAAGGTTCGCCGGCGCGAAGGCTGTGGCATCCGGCATTCCCGGAACGCTAGGGCCCAGGTCATGCAGAGCCCAAGATCCCGCCCAATCGAGTGATGTTGATGATTGACTACAACTTCCTGAGATCGCTGGATTTTTCCGTTTCATGGACCTATCTGCCCGTGCTCTTCGGCGGGCTCTTGACGAACATTCTGCTCACAGTGATCGGGTTCCTTTGCGGCGGCGTCACTGTCGGTACGGTACTGGCGCTGGCCAATCTCTCGCCCAGACGGCTCGTGCGCTGGCCGGCACTAGCTTTCGTGGAGTTTTGGCGGTCGACGCCTCTGCTCGTCCAGGCGATCTGGATCCACTTCGCGGTGCCGGGGCTGACTGGCGTCGCCACAACCCCTTTCCAGAGTGCCTCTATCGCTCTGATATTCAACGTTGCCGCCTATTGCAGTGAAATCATCCGCGGCGGCATTCAGGGGGTCGGCAAGGGGCAGTTCGAGGCAGCGCATGCACTCGGGATGCGCGCCTATGCGACCTGGCGAAAGGTGATCCTGCCGCAGGCGGTCCGCCTTATGCTTCCGCCTCTCGTCGGCACGATCATCAGTATCTTCAAGGCCACGGCGATCCTGTCGATCCTGGCGATCGACGACCTACTCAAGACCGCCAGCCGGCTGTCGACCTTCACCTTCCAGCCTGTCGAGATCTACACGACCGCGGCGTTGCTCGCCTTCGCGGTGGGCGCGGTGATCAGCGTATCCGGCTACTACGCCGAACGGGCGCTCAAGCGAGGAGCCTCGCATGGATATTGAGCTGGTCCTCCGCAACAGCGGGTCGCTTCTCGACGGTGCGAAAGTGACACTCGCGATCGCGCTGGTGGGCGCGACCATCGCGCTCACCTTCGGCAGTGCGATCTGCGCCCTGCGCATCTCCAGGTCGGCCGTCTTCCGTGCGTTCGCGCGGGCGTACATCCTGTTTTTCAGGATCACGCCGGAAGTCATAATGATCTTCTGGGCGTACTATTGCATCCCGCTGATCTTCGACGCCAACGTATCCGGGTTCTGGGCCGGATCGGTCGTGCTCGGGCTGATCGGCGCCGCATTCCTGGCCGAGATATTCCGCGCGGGAATCGAAGCAGTCCCCAGGGGGCAGAAGGAAGCGGCGGAGTCCCTGGGGCTGAAGGCGTTCCCCAAGTGGGCGGTAGTCATCCTTCCGCAAGCGTTCCGGTTCGTCATCGCGCCACTGGTGAACTATTTCTCGGAATTCCTGAAGAATACGACGCTTCTGTCCGCCATCGGCGTCATGGATCTGTCTCTTCAGGCCTATCTGCTCGGGGGTAGGACATACCAATACATCACATTCCTTTCGGTCATCGCGATCATCTACTTCGCCATGATCTTCCCTGTCACCCTCTATGCCCGGCAACTCGAACGACGACTGGGTAGCCAAGGCGCGCGTTCGCGTCCCGCCAGGGCGAGCTTCTTCAGTCTGCTGAAGGTTCCGCGAGAAGCGACCTGACCACGTACCGGCCTAAATAAATCCATCAAAAGGGGAATGGAAATGAAGCAACTGATGCGGATACTGGGCTTGTTCAAAGCACTTCTGGTTATTGCGGTGGCCTTGGCGGCGGCGCCGTCCTTCGCAGGCGATCTTGTGAAGGAGATCAAGGAGCGAGGGGTCTTTCGGGTGGGCATGGCGGAGAGCCCGCCTTGGCAGTCGCCGAACCCGACCACCGGCAAATACGAGGGCTTCAACGTCGATCTCGCCGAACAGGTGGCCAAGGTTCTCGGGGTTCAGCTTGAAATCGTTCCCAACACATGGGCCACGATCATCCCGGGGCTCGAGGCTGGCCAGTACGATGCCGTTTTCGCCAATCTCTTCGCGACGCCGGAGCGGGCGATCGTCGTCGACTTCACCGAACCTTACTTCACCTATGGCTTCCACGTCATCGTGAACGCCAAGTCCGGCATCACCACGATGGATAACCTCAACTCGCCTGAGGTGACCTTCGTCGGCGAGAGCGGGACGGTCGAGGAAAGCTATCCTAAGGAATTGTACCCGCAGGCCAATGTGCGCGGCGTCGTGACCAACGATATCGCCGCATGGATCGGCGAGGTTGCTTCGGGGCAGGCCGACGCCGCATTCATCGATCCCGGCACGTTGCGGCTGTTGCAACTGCGCAGCCCGGCGCTGGCCTCGCGGCTGACTGTCCTCAACGGCGAGGACACCTTGGTCAAGCCCGTCGGCCTGGCATACGCCATCCGGCCCGGCGAGCAGCATTTCCTGAACTTCCTCAACACCTTCATCCGCGATGTCGTCCGCAACGGCGAGAACGTCAAGTTGCGCGACAAGTGGTTCGAGGAACTGGCCAAGCGGTCGTAATTCGAGACCGGGCCAGGTCAATGAAATCCGCCTGGCCCAATTCTGGAGAAATGAATTCATGGAACTCAAGCGCTTCGTCGCACGGGCAGTTCAAAACGCCCACTCTGATCGCTCCCGGCCTTATGGGGAAACCGAGCGACGCGTCCTAAGCCAGGACGGCTTCCGCAAGGTCCACGCCGAGATCTCGTCCTGGCCGGGATATCAAGAAACGCCCTTGATCCCATTGCGGGGCATGGCCGGCCGGCTCAATGTCGGACAACTCTTCTACAAGGACGAAGGCCAGCGATTGGGCCTCAAGAGCTTCAAGGCGATCGGTGGCGCCTATGCGGTGCTGGCGATCCTGCAGAACCACCTTGCGGCCAACGAGATCGCCGAGCATGTCACTGCGGCCGAGCTAATCGCCGGCAAACATCGCGAGCATGTCGAGCAGGTGACGGTGTCGGCCGCGACCGACGGCAATCATGGCCGGTCGGTGGCCTGGGGCGCCAAGATGTTCGGCTGCGCCTGCGTCATCTACCTTCATGAACATGTCAGCCTCACGCGTGAGCGCGAGATTGCCCGCTTCGGCGCCCGTATCGTCCGGGTGAAAGGACACTACGACGATTCGGTTCAGGCATGCGCCGCCGACTCTGTCGCCAATGGCTGGCGGCTGGCGGGCGACACGTCGGAGGAAGCCGGTGCGCGTGTTCCCGTGCTGATCATGCAAGGCTACACCATCGTCGCCGACGAGATACTGGCGCAGCTTGGCGACAGCAGGCCGACGCACGTCTTCGTCCAGGCCGGCGTCGGCGGGCTCGCGGCGGCGGTCGCTGCGCATTACTGGGAGAAGCTGGGCGCCGAAAGACCGCAGATAATCGTCGTGGAGCCGCATCGCGCAGATTGCGTCTTCCGCAGCATCTCGGCGGGCGTGCCGACACCGGTTCCGGGCGACACAGACACGGTCATGGCCTGTCTTGCTGCGGGTACGGTTTCCGCCCCGGCGTGGATCATTCTGAAACATGCCGTCGACGGCGTAATCACGTTGCCAGAAGAGGCGGCGCCCGATGCCATGCGGGTTCTTGCCGATGGCGTCGATGGTGACCCAGCCATTGTCGCGGGTGAATCCGGTTGCGCTGCCACCGCCGGTCTGATTGCGGCCGCACTCGATCCTGAGCTGCGCGAGAGGTTCGCCATCGGGCCGCAATCCCGCATCGTCGCGATCGGCAGCGAGGGTGCGACCGACGAGGAAGCATACCGGCGCATCGTCGGACGCGCTTCCGAGACCGTCGCGGCCTGAACCGGAGGACATCATGAACGGCCACGTCAATTCCCTGCTCGCCGGCAAGACGGCGTTCATCACTGGCGGTGCCCAAGGCATCGGGCTCGCGGTGGCGGAAGCTTTTCTCCAACAGGGCGCCAAGGTGATCGCAGCCGATATCGACCAGCGCATGATCGACGCTGCGCGGCTGCGGCTCGATTCACTCGCTCCCGGGCGGGCAAGCGTTGTTTCCCTTGATGTCACGGACCAGGATGCCACCGAGCGGTGCGCCGACGCACTTTTTTCGGAGGGTGGCGTCGACATCGTGGTGCCCAATGCCGGGATCCTCGCTCTGAAGCATGCGATCGACATGGATCTGGCGACCTGGCGCCGGGTTCTCGACGTGAACCTCACGGGGGCCTTCCTTACCGCGACGTCCTTTGCCCGGCGCATGGTCGCCAACCATCGCCCCGGACGGATCATCTTCACCGCCTCGCTCTTCGGGGTGCGCGGGGGGCGCGAGAACAGCGCCTATTCGGCGTCCAAGTTCGGCATGATCGGCCTGATGCAGAGCCTCGCTGCCGAACTGGCCGAGAAGGGCATATTGGTGAATAGCGTCTGTCCTGGCCAGATCGACACCCAGATGATCCGGGCGCTCTTCAGCGAGCGTGCCGCACTTCGCGGCACAAGCGCGGAAAGCTTGCAACGGGACTTCGAGGCAAAGATCCCGATCGGCAAGCTTGGTCCACTCGAGGAACTGGCGGGCGCCTATGTCTACCTTGCCTCGGATCTCGCGCGTTACGTGGTCGGGCAATCGCATGTGGTCGATGGTGGATGGCAGGTCGGCTGATGACGATACCAACAAATGGCGCCGAGACCGCCAAGCAGTTTTCCGAGACAAACAGGGAGCGACTGGTCGATCTGTGCGCGCAGCTGGTGGCTGCGCGCAGCCCGCAGCCGATTGGCGACACGACTGCGCCGGTTGCGGTGGTAAAGGCATTCCTTCAGGAAAACGGGCTGGAGCCACGGATCGTCGCCGCCACAGGCAACAAGCCAAATCTCGTCTGCACCTTTGACGGCGCCTATCCCGGGCCGCATCTGGTTCTCAACGGGCACCTCGATACCCTCAACCCCGGCGACGAGGCCGCCTGGTCGGTGCCTGTCTTCGAAATGGGCAGGAATGCCGGGCGGCTGACCGGGTTGGGCATCGGCAACATGAAAGCCGGCTCGGCCGCCCTCGCGATGGCTTTCGTCGGTCTGCACCGATATCGCTCCATGCTCGCCGGGCGGGCCACGTTGACGCTTGTCGCCGACGAGGTCGTGTTCGGCCCGGACGGCGCGGCGTTTCTGCTGGCTGACGACCCGGGTCTCACCGGCGACTTTCTCATTAACGCCGAGGGGCCAGGGCACATGGGTCTGGCCGTCGCCGAAAAGGGCCTGCTTTGGGTGTCCATCGAGGCGCAAGCGCCGGCGGGACAGGGCATGCTGACAGGGCTCGGCACCTCCGCGACCGCCCGACTGGCTCGGCTCCTGACTGCCATTGATGCCTGGAACGAAGAGAGGGTGGCCCCTCCGAAGGACATGGAGATCCTTGGCGAAGGCGCCGGCCCGCATGACCTGAGACTTTCGGTGAACGTCGGAACACTGCAGGGCGGCAGTTTCGTCAGCCAGGTGGCGACGCAAGCCGTTGCCGAAGTCGACTTCCGGGTCCCGCCGGGCATGACCATCGAAGAGGTGGAAGCCCGGCTGCAGGCACAGGCCGAAGCCATAGGTGGAATAGTGGTGCGGCGGATCAAGGGCTGGAACCCGAGCTGGACGCCGATCGACCATCCGCTGTGCAGGGCCATGCTCGAGGCCAGCGCCGCCATTCGCGGGCAACCGGGCAAACCGGTGGTGCGTCTCCCGGCCAGCGACGCCGTGCGTTGGCGTGCGAGAGGCGTCGGCGCGGTGTGTTACGGGCCGCAGGCCGAGCTTGCTTCCGGCCTAGACGACTATGTCTTCGAAAACGACGTCGTGGACTGCGTCGGGGTCTACATGGCGGCCGCGCTGACCATCTGCGCGGCGCCCGGCAATCAAACATTGGAGTAAGCCATGGGTGTGGTTCTTGTCGCCGGTGGATCGTCGGGCATCGGCCTGGCGGCGCTGCGCGCCTTTCGGGCGCAAGGCGATTGCGTATTGTTAGCGGATATCGACGGTGTTCGTGCCGAACAGGCGGTGTCCGAGCCGGGCAGGGGGGAGGCGCGCGCCTTCGTCTGCGACCTTTCCGCCAGCGATGGCCCTCGCGCGGCGGTCGAAGCGGCATTGACAGCGTTCGGGCGGCTGGACTGTGTCTTTGCCAACGCTGCGGTGCTGGAGTCAGCGCCGCTGCAAGATTGGACGCCCGAACGGTGGCAAAAGTCGCTTGCCCTCAACCTGTCGAGCCCCTTCTTCCTCGCCCAGGCGGCGGCCCCGGCACTGGCTCGGTCAGATAACGGCAGCATTATTTTCACCGCTTCGACCGGTGCGCTCCGGGGGCATGCGGGCATGCCGGCCTATCACGCGACAAAATCGGGTCTGCTCGGCCTCTGCCGCGCTCTCGCCGACGAACTGGCGCCGCAGGGGACACGTGTGAATTGCCTCCTGCCTGGCTGGATCGAAACGCCGTTCAACGACTCGTTCTGGTCCTTCCAATCCGATCCGGCTGCAGCCGAACAGAACCTTTTGCGCCAGATACCCATGCGGCGGCAGGGAACGCCGGAGGATGTCGCGGGCACGATCCTGTTCTTGGCCTCGCCGGCATCCCGGTACATCACCGGAACCTCGATCGTGGTCGATGGCGGGTACACAGCGATATGACAGAAGATGGGGGAAATACCATGCTTGCCGATGCTTTTGCATCTCACGAAAGGCCCGTCCTGACAGGGCGTGGAGGAGCCGTGGCGGCGGCGGATCCGTTCGCCGCCGCGGCCGCCCAGGAAATCCTGGCCGCAGGCGGCAGCGTCGCCGACGCGCTGGTGGCTGCGCAGGCGGTGCTGGCCGTCGTCGCGCCCAATGCGTGCGGCTTGGGTGGCGACATGCTGTGCCTGGTGCGCGAACCCGGCGGTCGAACCCGCGCCTTCAACGGCACGGGGGCGGCGCCACGACACCTCAAGTCGATCTCCGACGACGGAGGGGCAAGCGTGACCGTGCCCGGCATGGTCAGCGCATGGTGCTCGCTGCTCGACGCCTATGGGCGAATGCCGCTTTACCAGGTCCTCGAACCGGCCGTGCGGCTGGCGCGCCTGAAAATGCCGATGCCGCCGTCCCTCGTGCACGCCGTGCAGCAACATCGCGCCCGTCTGGAGCGCAACGGCGCGGCGCAATGGGAACTCCTGTCGGCCGCGGCGGGGGATCTGGTCGTCCAGGAAGAGCTGGCCATGACCCTGGATCGGATCGGCAAGGAAGGTCGCCACGCCTTCTATTCCGGCGTCTGCGCCAACGCCATCGTGAGAGCCGTGCAGGCGCATGGCGGCGACCTCGATCTGGAAGACCTCGCGTCCCATCAGACGGTCGTCGCCGACCCGATCTCGGTTGGTTTCCGCGGCATGCGCTTGCTGGTGCAGCCGCCGATCTCGCAGGGGGTTCTGCTGGCGATGTCAGCCAAGGCTTTGTCTGCGCTGGGAGATATTCCCTTGGACCGGATCGATCACGCCGGCATCGAACTGACGGAAGCCAGTTTCGCTTTCCGTGACCGCATCGCCGAGGGCGAAAGCCTTCTGGACATGCCGTTGACGGTCGATCTGGACAAGGCCGCGAACAGGGGCGGTCCGCGCGCCTACCTGCATACCGCAGGTGTTTCGGTCGCCGACCGTCACGGCTACTGCATATCGTCGCTGGTCAGCGTGTTTGATGATTTCGGCTCCGGCGTCTTCGTTCCGGAATGCGGCTTCACGCTCAACAATCGCGCCGGGGGCTTTACCGCCGCGCCCAATGACGCCGCGCCGGGCAAGCGGCCCGTTCATACTTTGGCACCTGCAATATTGGAGACGCCCCGCGGACCGCTCGCGCTGTCGACGCCCGGCGCCGACGGACAGGTGCAGACGCTGCTGCAGGTCATCAGCGCCCTGGTGATGGAGAAGATGGATCTGGCCAAGGCCATCGATCGCCCGCGTTGGCGCAGCGAAAACGGACGCCTGCTCATTGAAAAGAGCCATGGCCGCCGTGAAATCCTGGCCTCGCTCGGCCACGCGGTGACCGAAATGCCGGATGGTGACATGCGGGCCGGGGCCGTCACGGCAGCCGGTATCATCGACGGCGCTCCGGTCGCCTGCGCCGATTGGCGTCGCACGACCTGGGCGGGCGTCGTCTGACGTCCCGAAATCGGAAAAAATACAAGGGGGAACGCATGTCTTCGATCCTGAACAAGACGCTTGTCGAAAATGCTTTCGACAAGGTGCGGCCCGCGCTCGAGCTGACGATGCGCCAGACGATGCCGGGACGCACCGGCGTGGCGGTCGTGGTGACCGCGGTCGACACCATCAATCCCTGGCGGAACGACGGTGCATCGACGTTCCGGGACGCGTGCTACCTGGTCACTTCGATCGGCGACCTCTCGCGCTCCGCTTATCCGAATCTGGACATCGCCTTGAAGAAGGCCGAGATGTCGGCCCGGACGGGGCTGCCGACCTCGCAGTTGGCAGCGCATCATTTTCGCAGCGGCGATACCGTCTATTGGGGAAGCGCTGTCCTGGACGGCATCGTCGTTGCCTGCGCCGGACTGGAATCCTGCGATGACGAGCTGTTCTCGCACTGGATTGCCGCGGCAGTGAAGGCCGAAGCCTCACGCGCCCTGGCGCGCTATCTCGAGGACAACAAGGACGCCAACTTCCTCGAAATGATCCGTTCCACAGGGGCGTAGCGGAAGCGGCCGGGCGCAAGCAAACCTGGGCAGGCCTGAAACGGAATTCCGGTTCCCTCGACGTGTTCGCTAGAGCATGTCTCCCGAAAGTGGGAACCGGTTTCGGGCAAAGACATGCGAAAAAACAAGGGCCTAAAGCGTGGCAGGCGAATCTGAAAGATCGCGGCGTGCTTTAGCGGCAGTCGGTATCGTCAGACGGCTGCTGACACGCCGCCGCCCTGACGAGATCAATTCATTCTACCGCTGTTCGGCGTCGTAGGGCTGCATCAGGGCGGTCGGCCCGACGGCCCGGCTGGCGTTGAGGATCATCGCGACCAGTGTTGCCGCGTACGGCAGGGCGAGGAAAAGCTGGTAGGGCAGGTCGACGGCTCCGCTTGCTTGCAAGCGCAATTGGAGCGCGTCCACGGCCCCGAACAGGAACGCTGCTCCAGCGCAGGCGATCGGGTTCCACCGTCCGAGCACGACAAGCGCCAGGCATATCCAGCCACGCCCCGCGATGATGCCGAAGGTGAACGAGCCGAAGGCTGCCAGATTGAGATAGGCACCGGCAAGGCCTGCGAGCCCGCCGGCCGCGATCAGGGCGAGAAAGCGGACCCTGATCGGGTCGATGCCGGCGGCGGCGGCGGCTTGCGGGTTTTCTCCCACGGAGCGCAGAGCCAGGCCCGCTGGTGTTCGGTACAGGAAGAAGGCAAGCGCCGGCACCAGCAGGTAGGCAAGGTAGGTCAGGGCGTACTGGTTGAAGAAGACCGGACCGATGACGGGTATGTCCGACAGGAAGGGCAGGGGAATCGTGCTGAACGGGGTGATCGCCGGCGGCGTGCTGCTCTCGCCGAACCCTAGACGATAGCTGTAGAACACCAGCCCCGTGGCCATCAGGCTGACGCCGAGACCGGTGACCGTCTGGTCAAGCCGGAGCGTCACCACGAGCAGCGCCATCAGCGCGCCAACCAGCATTCCCACCCCGATCGCAGCGGTGACGCCGAGCCACAACGAGCCGGTCGCCGACGCAGTGCCGAAACCTGCCAGGGCGCCGGAAAGCATCATCCCTTCAATCCCCAGATTGAGGACGCCGGACCGTTCCGCCGTGAGTTCGCTCAGCGTTCCGAGGAGCAGGGGAACGGCGAGCCGCACGGCAGCGGCGAAGAAGCCGATATCCATGACGATGTCGAAAATGTTCATGGGCTGGCCTTGCTGTCGGAGGTTGGGCGAAAGCGGATCTGGTAACGCGAGAGCGTCATCGCGACGAGCACGGCGATCAGGCAGATCCCCTGCATCGCGTCGGCGATGAAGAAGGGAACGCCCGTCTGCCTCGACATTTCATCCGCTCCGGTGGTGACCGCGGCAAGAAACAGTGCCGCCGGGATGATGCCTGCGGCGGAAAGGCGTGCCAGCATGGCGACGACGATGCCGGCATAGCCATAGCCGGAGGAAATCGACGCGATGACCTGAAACTGGATGCCGCCCACCTCGCCTGCACCGGCCAGTCCCGCAAGGGCGCCCGATAGCATCGCCGCAAGCAGCGTGACCCGGGCAACGCTGAGCCCGGCATGGCGCGCCGCCTTCGCGTTTTCGCCCACGATCTTCATCGAAAGCCCCAACGTCGTGTACTTCATCAGGATGCCGATGACGCCGACGGCGAGGAACGCAACGAGGACACCGAGGTGCAGCCTCGTGCCGTTCCAGAACACGGGGAACTCCGCCGCAGGCAGGATGTCGGGACTGTTGGTCCATCCCGTCACCGGGTTTTTCCAGATGCCGGACAGCAGTGCCATCATCACATACATGACGATGAAGTTGAGCATGAGGGTGCTGACGACTTCATCGACGCCCAATCGGGTCTTCAGGGTCGCCGGCACGGCGGCGAGCGCGGCACCGGCCAGCGCCGCGCCGATGAGCATCATCGGAATGAGCAGATGTGTCGGCAATTGGGGGAGGGCACCGATCCATGCCGCCGCCATCGCGCCGACGATGATCTGTCCTTCGCCGCCGATGTTCCAGAAGCGCGTGCGCAGCGCCACGAGCGCGGCGAGCCCCGACAGCATCAGCGGTGCGGCGCGCGCCAAGGTCTCCGTCAGTGCCAATTTTCCGCCGAATGCAGCCGAAACCATGATCCCGAAAGCGGTGAACGGGTTGGCCCCCGCAATCAGGATGAGCACGCCGCAGATGGCGAGGCTGGCGGCAACGGCAAGCACGGGCATCATCGCGTCGCGCCGGCGGGAGGTCTGGTGTTGCTTGGCAATCAATCTCATGCGCTAGCACCACGCGTCTTGGTGCCGCCGTTCATGGCAAGGCCGATCGTGGCGATGGTCGCCTCCTCGATGGGAACGTCACAGACGATTTCGCTCTCATACATGACTGCGATGCGGTCGGAGAGTTGGAAGAGTTCGTCCAGATCGTCGGATATGAGCATGATTGCGCACCCTTGGTCGCGCAGGTTCATCAGTGCCCGGTGAACGAAAGCGATGGCCGTGACATCCAGTCCACGCGTCGGCTGCGCAATGACGAGGATGCGCGGCGAGAATGCCAGTTCACGGGCGACGATCGCCTTCTGCTGATTGCCGCCGGACAACAGGCCCACGAGCGCTTGCGGATCTGGCGGGCGAACGTCGTAAGCTGCGATCTGCCTGGTGGCGAAGTCCTTAATGGCACGCCAGTCGAGCCATCCGTGGCGCGCAAACGGTGCCTCGGTAAAGCGCGACAGAACCAGGTTTTCCTCTACCGGGAGCGCGCCCACGAGACCGGCGCCGATCCGGTCTTCGGGAATGTAGGCCAGTCCCTCGGCCTGCATGCGCCGCGGCGACGGGTTCCCGATCGGCTTGCCGTTGAGCCGTATCTCACCTTCGGCGATCGTCTCCACGCCGCCGACCGTCTCTGCAAATCTGACCTGCCCGTTGCCGGACACGCCCGCGATGCCGACGATCTCGCCGGCATGGATATCCAGATCGATTGGCGCGCCGGCTTGTTTTTCCAGCTTCGGCTTGTCAAGCCTGAGCTTTCTGATCGAAAGCCGCGTCTCTCCCTGTTCGCGCGGCTCGCGAACCACGCGCTCCGGTTCGTGCCCGCACATGAGGGAGGCCAGATCGAGATTGGTCAGCTTGCCGTCGTTGGCCACGGCGGCAACCACTTCACCCCGGCGCATGACCACCACGCGATCGGTGATGGCACGCACTTCGTTGAGCTTGTGGCTGATGAAGACAATGCCCACCTTGTCGGCCTTGAGGGCTCGCAAGGCGGCGAACAGTCCCTCCGTCTCTTGCGGCGTGAGCACGGAAGTCGGTTCGTCCAGGATCAACACCCGCGCCTGGCGTAAGAGGGCGCGGATGATGTCGAGACGCTGTCGCTCTCCGACCGCGAGACTGCCCACCAGCCGATCCGGATCGAGGCGGAGGCCGTAGGCATCGCCAATCTCCGAGAGCCGCTTCAATGCCGAACGACGATCCAGCAGGCCGTAGCGGCCCGGCAGGCCCGCCATCAGGTTTTCAAGTACGGTATGGCGCCCCACTGCGTGGCTGTGCTGATGTACCATGCCGATACCAAGCGCGATGGCATCGGCAGTGTTGCCGATGCTGGCGGGTTCGCCGCTTATGCGGATGGCGCCCTCGTCCGGACGGTAAAGTCCGAAGACCACGTTCATGAGGGTGGTCTTGCCGGCGCCATTCTCTCCGAGAAGGCCGACGATTTCCCCACGATGCAGGTTGAAATCGACGGCCTTGTTCGCCGTCACGCCGGCGAAACGCTTGGTTATGCCGGAAAGCGACAGAATTGGTGCGTCGTTGCAGATCGACAAGGGTTCTGCCGCCGATCAGTCGGACTTGGTTTCGTTGGTGTCGTAAGCGACGGTAAAGGCCCCGCTCGCTATCTCCTTGGACTTGGCCTCGATCGCCGCCTTCAGCTCGGCGGGCACCTTGTCCTCGAACTCCTTGTATGACGCCAGGTAGTTCACGCCGTTGGCGACGTTTTCGATCGTGCTGTAGTCCTTCGCGATCAAGGTGCCGGACATCACTGCATCCACCGAAGCCTTGATGATCGGGTAGGGGTCCCAGATCACGCTGCTGACCACCGTTGCCGGATTGATTGCCGACTGATCCGTCATGTTGCCGATGGCGATCATCTGACGTTCGGTTGCGGCCTCGATGACGCCGATGCGTTCGGCGAACACGACGTCGACGCCGAGATCGGCCATCGCGATGGTGGCCTCCTTGGCCTTCGGCGGGTCGAACATCGAGCCGATATAGGCCGCCTTCATCTGGATGTCCGGTTTCATTTCCTTGGCGCCGGCCCGGTAGGCATTGAGAAGGCCGTAGGTGGTCGGCACGGCGATGCCCGAGACGACGCCGATCTTGCCGGACTTGGAGAGGCCAGCTGCCAGCATGCCGCCAAGATAGGCGGCCTCATAATTCTGGCCGTAAAAGGTCGACACGTTCGGGCCGGTCGGGCCCATGGCAGAGCCCAGCGTGAACGCCGTTTCGGAATAGCTGCCGGCGACACGCCGGCAGGCCTGTTCCGTTCCATAGGCGTCGCCGACGATCAGCTCGATTCCTTCTTCGCACCACTGGCGCAGCACACGGGAAAAGTCGGCGGCCTTGACCGACTCCGAATATTTGTAGTCGAGGTTGGCCTCCTTCGCGATGCGGCTCATCGCCAGGTGGAGTTGCGTGACGAAAGGCTCCTCCATCGGCGTTTCGAAGATGGCGCGGATACGGGGGGAGGGGGTGGCAGCCCTGGCGGCAGGGAGCCCCGTTGCCCAGGCGCCCAACCCAAGTGCGGTAAGCGTAAGCAGTTCGCGTCGCGTCTTGTTCATCTGTTCCTCCCGATAGCCATCACCTTATGGTGACTATGTCCCTCAGGAAGAACTTTATCGGTGTGTTGATGCCAAGAATTCGCAAATATCGCGCTGAATCTGCAAAAATTAGCGTCGAAACTAAAAAAATGCAAAAAATCGGCGAGGCTACTGATGTCATATTGGGATGCACAGATGCGGGGAGAAAGTTGTGACTCTTGTCAGTAAAATCACGGTCTTGCTGCTCGGTTATGAAATCATCCCCAAGACGGTGTCGACCCGTGACCGTGGCGCTCGCTTCGTCATGTCAGAACCCATCTGTGCCTATCTGATCGAGACCGAGCGAGGCTTCGTCCTCTTCGATACAGGCGTGAACGTCGACAACATCCGCGATCCGGTTCGCCGCGAAAGCCTTTTCATGAGCCGCGGCTGGCTCGCACCGCCGATCGTGCTTCCAGAACATGATTTCCTGGCACAGCTCTCCGCCGTTGGCGTGTCGCCGGCCGCTATTAGCGATGTTGTTCTCAGTCATGTTCATTGCGACCATACCGGGAACCTGAAGCACCTTCGGCACGCACGGATCTGGATCCAGCGGTTGGAGCATGAGTTCGCATTTTCGAACCACGGCAACCTCGCCGTGTTCAACGACGATTTCGATTTCCCGGACATGAAATGGCAGATCGTCGACGGTGATTGGGAGTTGATGCCGGGGATCGAGGGGGTCTACACCCGCGGCCACATGCCGGGACATCAGTCTCTTGTCGTGACCCTGCCAAAGGGTGGCGTGAAGGTTCTGACCGCTGACGCGGGAGACCTTTGGGAGAATTTCGAGGATGAGGTTCTCCCAGGGGAGAGTTGCGACGATGTGGCCGCGCTCGCCTCCATCCGCAAATTGAAGGCGATCGCTGAGGCACGGTCCGCAGAACTCATTCTGCTCCATGATCCGGTAAGGGTGCAGACCCTTCGACTGGCCCCCGAATTTTACGATTGACCCCACTCGGATCGCACCGGCGCTCGGTAGGGCGAGAGACACACGAGAGCTGAAGGGAGCTGGAGTTGGTAAACACTGTTCTATCATTGCTTCGTGGGGCTGCGGATGACGCTATCGCGCTGACTGCGCCGGGGCGCGTGGCACTGACCTATCGCGCGCTGCGCGATTTCGTGGGGCGCATCCACCGACAGCTGGCGGCTCGCGGCATCGGCGCGGGCGACCGGGTGGCGATCGTGCTGCCCAACGGTCCGGAGATGGCCTCGGCATTCGTGGCGATTGCGTCGGGCCTGTCGGCGGCACCGCTGAACCCGGCTTACAAGCAGGCCGAATACGAGTTCTATCTCTCCGACCTGCGGCCGAAGCTGGTGCTGGTGGATGCCGGATCCGACAATCCCGTGCGGGCGGCGGCCGAGCGTCTCGGCATTGCCGTCGCGGAGATCGCGGTGGAAGAGGACGCGCCGGCTGGTGTCTTTTCGTTGTGGCCAGAGGAGGCCGGCTGTGTGCCGCCCGGCCCTGGCGACGAGGCGCTGGTACTGCATACTTCCGGCACGACGTCGCGGCCCAAGGTCGTTCCGCTATCGCAGGCCAACCTGTTCGCTTCCGCCAACAATATCGCCGGTACGTTGCAACTGACGCCGCAGGACCATTGCCTCAACATCATGCCGCTGTTCCATATCCATGGGCTGATGGCGGTGGTGCTGGCCTCGGTGACGGCAGGGGCCTCGATCTGCTGCTCGCCGGGCTTCAACGCCCTGCGTTTTTTCGGCTGGGCAGCAGAGGAGAAGCCGACCTGGTATTCAGCGGTGCCCACCATGCACCAGGCCATCCTGCAGCGGGCTGAGCGCAACCCCGAGGCGGTGACGCAGATGAGGCTGCGCTTCGTGCGCTCGTCCTCGGCCTCGCTGCCGCCGGCAGTCTTCAAGGCCTTGGAGGAGACCTTCCACTGCCCGGTGATCGAGGCTTACGGGATGACGGAGGCCGCGCACCAGATGGCTTCGAACCCCCTTCCGCCGGGTGAGCAGAGGCCGGGCTTCGTCGGCCGGGCCGCCGGACCGGAGATCTCCATCATCGACCTGGGCGGCGCATCAGTTCCGGTGGGACAGGAAGGAGAGGTCTGCATCCGTGGCGCCAATGTTACCATCGGTTACGAAAGCAATCCTGCGGCCAACGCCGCCAGCTTCACCAACGGCTGGTTCCGCACCGGCGATCAGGGCTTTCTCGATGCCGACGGTTACCTCAAGATCACCGGGCGCATCAAGGAGATCATCAACCGGGGCGGGGAGAAGGTGTCGCCGCTGGAAGTGGACGATGTGTTGCTTGAGCACCCTTCGGTCCGCCAGGCCGTGACCTTCGCCATGCCGCACAAGTCGCTCGGCGAGGAGGTGGCGGCGGCCGTGGTGCTGGTGGACGGTGCAAACCTCTCGGCGGCCGAGTTGCAGGGTTTCGCGGCCCAGGCGCTCGCAGCCTACAAGGTGCCGAGGAAGATCGTGTTCCTCGACGAAGTACCGAAAGGCGCGACCGGCAAGGTCCAGCGCATAGGATTGGCCAAGCTGCTCGATTTGGGAGAGCTCTGAGATGAGGGTGTGCATATTCGGGGCGGGGGCTATCGGCGGCTATCTCGCTGTGTCTCTGGCGAAGGCCGGCGCGGACGTTTCGGTGGTGGCGCGCGGGCCGCATCTGGCGGCCATGCAGGCCTCTGGCCTGACGCTGCGGAAGGACGGAGACGAGCAGACCTGCCGCATCCGCGCGACAGACGATCCGCGTCAACTCGGCGAGCAGGATTACGTCATCGTCGGCATGAAGGCGCATGCCGTACCGGCGGTTGTAGAGCGCTTTGAGCCGCTTTTGGGAAAAGACACGACGGTGGTGCCTGCCGTCAACGGGCTGCCGTGGTGGTATTTTCACGCCGCCAAGACGGGAACGGTGCTGGATGAGACCTGGCTGGAAAGCGCCGACCCCGGGGGCGCGCAGTGGAAATTCTTCGGACCTGAACGGGCGATCGGCTGCGTGGTCTATCCGGCCTGCGACGTGCCAGAGCCGGGCGTCATCAACCATGTTAGCGGCGACCGCTTCACCTTGGGCGAGCCCGACGGTTCCGACAGCGCGCGACTGCGGCTGCTTTCCGAGATGTTGATCGCCGGCGGCCTCAGAGCTCCCAGAAAGGCGCGATTGCGCGACGAGATCTGGATCAAGCTTTGGGGCAACTGCTCCTTCAATCCAGTCTCGGCACTGACCGGTGCCAGCCTCGACGTCATCGGCGCCGATGACGCCTGCCGCCGCCTGATCCACGACATGATGGCGGAATGCAAGGCCGTGGGCGAGGCGGTGGGCGCGCGCTTCGGTGTGACCATCGAGCAGCGCATCAAGGGCGGCACCGATATTGTCGGGCACAAGCCCTCCACCCGCCACGACGTGGAACTCGGCCGGCCGATGGAAATCGATCCGTTGGTTTCTTCCGTGCTGGAAGTGGCCCGGCGGCTCGGCATCGCCACCCCCAGCCTTGATAGCGTCGCGGCACTGCTACGACTGCAGGGTCAAGTGCTTGGGCTCTACGACCGCAGACCGCGGGTCGAAGTCGCGATACGCCCCCAATCCTGACGGCGCGCGTTACAACCTCTGTTTTCCGACTTAGGCGAAGGGATCGGGTGCGTGCCTGAGACTGCACCTTCGACCCGCCCTGACAAGAGGCGCGTGGAAGCCAAGTCGGAACGCACGGCAGGATGATGCGCGAGAACATCACATCCGGCGACATTCCCTTCCGTAAGGCCACTATCCAGGCCGTCGTCGATGAGGTCGAGGACAAGCCGGTCCGGATCATCGGAAAGCGAGGCCACTATCCACTAGGCAATGGCTGGTGGCCAGCTGTTGGCAGTTCTGAAGAGAAATGGCGCACCCGAAGAGATTCGAACTCCTGACCCCCAGATTCGTAGTCTGGTGCTCTATCCAGCTGAGCTACGGGTGCGTTTTCAGCGGTGGGCGTGTCGCCCGGCTGCGAGCGAGTACCTAAATGGTCCGCTGATTTAATGCAAGCGCCTTTTCCAAAAAAAAGTTGCACATGATGCAAGTCTGGTCTGCGTGGCGCGCGGCGATCAACGCGGCAGACGAGGTCTCCCGAAAGTGGCGGTCGGTTTCGGACAAAGAATGCGAAAACCAAAGACTTCACGGCAAGGAGGCTGAAAGAGTAGGGCGCGCGTCAGGACGCCTTGTTGCGAAAGGCCGCCAGCGGAACCGGACGATCGGGAAGCTCGATGCGGAATTGCGTGCCCTTGGCCGCCTTCTCCACAAGCGCAATCGTCCCGCCATGGGCAAGAACCAGCTCGCGGGCAATGGCGAGGCCAAGGCCCGTGCCGCCCGAGCGAGCAGAACCGCGAAAGGCGGTGAACAGGTGCTCGCGAGCCTTGGCCGGCATGCCGGGCCCCGTGTCGTCGATGGTGATCGAGACGACGCTGCCGGTCCGGACCGCCGAGACGGTCAGCCGGCCGCCGTCACGCTCTTGATGCTGTGTCAGCGCCTCGAAGGCGTTGCGGCAGATGTTGTGAATGACGCGGAAGAGCTGCTCGCTGTCGGCGTCGACCTCAAGGCCCGGGTCGATCTGCAGGATGAAGTCGATTCCCGAAAGCGGATCGATTGCGAGCATCTCCGAAACATCCATCACCAGCGGCTTCAATGGGAGGAATCGGCGACGCGGTGCCGGCTCGCGCATCCGGCCATAGGCGAGCACGTCGGTGGTGTAGCCGACGGCCCTGTCGATCGTCCGCAAGAGCTTCGGCGCGAAGCGCTTGACGACGGGATCGTCCACATCGGCCAGCCGGTCTGACATCAATTGTGCGGACGAGAGGATGTTGCGCATGTCATGGTTGATCTTCGAGACCGCAAGCCCGAGGTCGGCGAGGTTCTTCTGCTCCCGCAGCGTTCCTTGCAGGGCCCTTTGCATTTCCGCCAGGTGGACGCCGGCGACCGCCAGTTCGTCATGGCCCCCGGACGGCTGCAGCACGCGGGCCGGATCGGTCGGATCGGCGGCAAACTCGCGCATGCTGCCGGTCATCCGGCGGATTGGCCGGATCAGCATCCGATTGAGACCCAGGAAAACAACGCCCCCGGCAATCGCAGACAGGATGACGGTAAGGAAGAGGACATTGCGCGCATACACCAGCATCGCCCTGCGCAGTGCCTTATCCGCGAGCACGATTTCAATCGTTGCATCGCTGTCTCCGATCGGGCCATAGGCGCGGATGATGCGATCGCCGCCGAAGATCAGCGTATCGAATGCGTCGCGAATCGCCGAGATCGGTTCCACCGCTGCGAGGTCATACTGTGCGTCCACCTTGGGGGGCATGTCGGCGATCGCAATCAGCCGCGAGGCGTCCTGGCGCCGCAACACGATGGCCTTCGTGCCTGTCGCCAGCAGCGTTTCGTCTTGCAGTGTGCGTGACAGGTCCTGCTGGGGAAAACCGTCCGCGACGATCGCCGCCGCGGCGGCGGTGTTCAGGCGGTCGCCGAGCCAGCGCACCCGCATGTTGGCAATGTAGGGAACGAAAATCAGCACTTCCGCCAGCATGATGAAGGCGACCGTCAGCAGCAGCAACCTGCCGGATAGACCGGAAAGCGCGCTCGGCATTGGCACATCGCCCAGCATCGGGTGGGCTTCGTTATCCTTCATGGTGGACTCCTGGCCATTCCGCGAGCGTCATGGCGGTATGCTGGCGACGAACCCTCCTTGGCCGCCGGGGCGCGTGATGCTCCGATGCCTGCTGCAGGCTGTCGCCTTTTCGCTGCCTCGGCTCCGCGCGTGCCGCGCGCCTTGGTTTCAAGCACCATCATAAGGGATGTAATGGTACTTTCCAACCGGACAGCGACCAATGCGCATTTAGCAGATCGCGTTGATGCTGCTTCCCGCAAGGGGCGGGGGCCCGGTTGCGGTCACAGAAGCCCGTCGCAATGAGAAAGGGCGGCGGAATGACCCGCCGCCCCTTGGCAAGATGAATGCTCGGTGGGATCAGAACTCCTCCCACCCCTCCTGGGCAACCGCCTGGGCGGCGCCGCCGCGGCCACTGAAGGCGCGCGCGACATTGCCCATCATCCGACGTGCGGGAGAGGCGACCGGCCGGTGCGTCGCCTGCGCCGAGACGGCATATTGCTGGGCGCCGCCGGTCCGGAAGCGTGAGACGAGGCTTGCAAGACTGTCGGCTTCGGCGTTGAGCTTGTGGGTCGCAGCCGAGCTTTCCTCCACCATCGCCGCATTGTGCTGCGTGACCTGATCCATCTGGTTGACGGCGGTGGAGACTTCGTGGAGGCCGGTGGCCTGTTCGCGCGCGGCCGTCGCGATCGAGTGGATGTATTCGTCGATCTTTAACACGCGGTTCTCGATGTCCGAGAGCGACTCGCCGGTCGCCTGGACATACTTCACCCCAACCGCAACCTCGTCGCTGGACTTGGTGATGAGACCCTTGATGTCCTTGGCCGCGCTGGCGGCGCGCTGCGCAAGTTCGCGCACCTCCTGGGCAACGACCGCAAAGCCCTTGCCGGCTTCGCCGGCGCGCGCGGCTTCCACGCCCGCGTTCAGGGCGAGCAGGTTGGTCTGGAAGGCGATCTCGTCGATGACGTTGATGATCTGGGTGATCTCGCTCGATGCCTGTTCGATGCGGCCCATGGCATCGACGGCATTGCGGACAACCTCGCCGGACTGCTTGGCGCTGCGGGTGGCCTCACCCACCATGACGGTGGCCTCCTGCGCCCGTTCGGTCGAGTTCTTCACGGCCGCGGTGATCTCCTCGAGTGCGGCCGAGGTTTCCTCCAGCGCAGCAGCCTGCTGCTCGGTGCGCTTGGAAAGATCGTCCGAGGCCGTGCGCAGCTCGCCCGAGTTGGCGTGGATCGAGTCGGTCGACGCGCGGACGTCGCGCATTGCGCTTTGCAGGGTCGCCAGCGTGTTGTTGACGTTCGTCTGTAGCTCGGCGAAGGCACCCTGGAAGGAGCCGTTCATCGTGCCGGTCAGGTCCCCCTCGGCGAGCAACGCAATGACGCGGCGGGTCTCGTTGATACCGGCATCGACGCTGCCCACCAATTCGTTGATGCTTGCGGCGAACTGGTTCAGGTCGTCGTTGCCATAATCCTTGGTGATGCGCTGCTTGAAATCGCCCGCTGCGGCGGCATTCACCACCGTTGCGATGCTCGACTGCAGATCGGCGCTCTTCTCGCGCAGGACCAGTTCCTGGGCGTTCAGGTCGCGCACCTCGATGGCGTTCTGGCGGAACACGGCGACGGCGGCGGCCATGTCGCCAATTTCGTCCTTGCGGCCACCATAGGGAACTTCCGTCGAAAGATCGCCCGAGGCGAGCTTCTTCATCGTCTCGGTCACGTTCTGAATCGGACGGCTGAGCTGGTTGGTGGCGACATAGAAGGCAGCCCCGCCGCCCGCGGCCAGCCCGAGAACGACGGTCGAAAGCACGAGCGTCAGCATCATCGCCTCGAAGGCCGAGATATCGGCCTTGATCGAGTCAAGGTTCTCGCGGTCGGTCTGGACGACCGCGTCGATCTCCTCCTGGAAGGCCTTGCGGTTGGCGCGGTTCGCGTCGTTGTTGCCCTGTTCGTTGGCGGCCGCCGGCGAGGCTTCGGTACCGAGACGGGCGGTTTCGGCCCGGAAGGTGCGGAATTCCGCCGCGCGGCTGACGACGGCTTCAAACGCCGCCATTTGCGCCTGCGGAACCATCGGCTTCCATTCGTTCAAGGTCTCGTCGATGCCGTCGAGCTGCTTCAGGATGCCGTCGGCGAATTTTTTGGCCTCGTCGGTCGTGTCCGAGCTGTAGACGCCGCGCGCTTCCATGACCACGGCGGTGACCTGGCGGTTCAGGTGTTCACCCAGATAGGCGCGGTCAGCGGCGTTCTCATATTGCCGCAGCTTTTGATCGTATTGGTAGACGACGCCAAGCGCCATGCCGCCGATGAGGATCGAAATCAACCCCATGACTCCGACAATGAGGTAGATTTTCGTACGTATCTTCATATGCGGCACCCCCAAAATGCACTGTAGAAGACGCGACCCAACGGCGCGTATCTTGCGAACGCTACCCGTTAAAAGTTAATGAGAATTCTATTGATTGCGGTGTGCGACGGGCTGATAGCCTTGTTTTTGAACGCAACTTCAAGACGTCCAGTTTCAGGCTGGTGTGGAGGTCTGCGATTCTGCAGCGAGGCGTTTCGATCAAGGTGGCCCGGATGCCTGGAATTGACTTTCCGGCGGCTTTCGCCCTATAAGCCGCCCACGTTCGGACAGGCTCGGCATTCCGCTGGGGATTCCGTGTCCGCGAACGTAACGCTCCTTGCTTAAACGCAAACCCAAGAAGGGCCGCACACCGCGGTATTAAATAAATGTCGAAGCGTACCTATCAGCCTTCCAAGCTTGTTCGCAAGCGCCGCCACGGCTTCCGTGCCCGTATGGCCACCAAGGGCGGTCGCGCGGTTCTTTCCGCCCGCCGTGCACGCGGCCGCAAGCGTCTTTCGGCCTAAGGCCGCGCTTGCCCGAAGCGAGATTGCCGGGCAATGACGAAGAATGACGAAAAACTGACTGTCGGACGGCTGAAAAGCCGCCCGCAGTTTCTTTGTGTGCGCGAGGGTGAAAAGCGCAAGGGGCCGCTGTTTCTCCTTGAGATGCGCGACCGGCTCGAGCCGGACACACCGCCGCGCGTCGGCTTCACCGTCACGAAGAAGCACGGCAACGCCGTCGAGCGCAATCGCATGCGCCGGCGTTTGAAGGAGGCGGTGCGGCTATCTGCCGGGTTTGCAATGCAGCCCGGACACGATTATGTCATTGTCGCCAGGCGCGACATCCTTCATGCGTCCTTCGCAGAACTGCAGGACCGCCTTCGCGAGCGCATCAGCTACAGACAAAAACACAAGAGGCCGGCTTCCGCGGGCCCCGGGAAAGAATGATGGAAAACAACCGCAATTATTTCGTGGCGATTGCGCTGTCGGTGCTGATCCTGATCGCCTGGCAGTTCCTCTACGTCAATCCGAAGATCGAGCGCGAGCGCACGGTCGCCGAGATGCAGGCGGAGCTGGACAAGGCCAAGCCGGATGCGGCCGCGGGCTCGGCGGCCACGACAACGACAACGACACCGTCGCCCTCCGGCGCCGCGGTTCCCGGCGCAACGGCGGAAAGCCGCGAGGCTGCTGTCACCGCCTCGCCGCGCATCGCGATCGAGACAGACGCGCTGCTCGGCTCCATCAACCTGGCGGGTGCGCGCTTTGACGACCTGAAGCTGCGCGAGTTCCACGAGACCGTCGATCGCACAAGCCCGATCATCACGCTGCTGAGCCCGGCCGAGACCGAACACGGCTACTTCGCCGAGGTCGGCTATGTCGGCAATGACTCCACCGGCCAGGTGCCGGGCGCGCAGACGGTCTGGACCCAGGAGGGCACCGGCAAGCTCACCATGAGCACCCCGGTGACGCTGACCTACACCAACGACAAGGGCATCAAGTTCGTCCGCACCATCTCGGTCGACGAGCACTACATGTTCCAGGTCGTCGACTCGATCGAGAACACCACCGACGCGCCCCTTTCGATCTCCGGCTACGGCCGCATCACCCGCTTCTCCAAGCCCACGACGCCAAGCGTCTACGTCCTGCACGAGGGCTTCATCGGCTATCTCGGTGCGCTCGGCCTGCACGAGGTGAAATACTCGGCCGCCGAAAAGGACACGACGATAGAGCCGGGTACGGCCACGAGCGGCTGGCTCGGCATCACCGACAAGTACTGGGCGACCGCGCTGATCCCGCCGCAGACGGTCCCATACCAGACGCGCTTCTCGCACTTCACCGACGGCCGGGCGCGCTTCCAGGCGGATTTCCGCCAGGACGCGATCACCATCGCGCCGGGACAGAAGGCCGAGGTCAAGAACATGCTGTTCGGCGGTGCCAAGGAAGTGCCGGTCATCGACAGCTACAAGACGAACCTCTCCATTCCCCGCTTCGACCTGATGATCGACTGGGGCTGGTTCTGGTTCTTCACTAAGCCGATGTTCCAGTTGCTCGACTTCTTCTTCCGCTATTTCGGCAACTTCGGCGTGGCCATCCTGATTACGACGATCGTCGTCAAGGGCGTGTTCTTCCCGCTTGCCAGCAAGCAATATGCTTCGATGGCGAACATGAAGCGGCTGCAGCCGAAGATGGAGGAGCTGAAGGCCAAGTTCGGCGACGACAAGATGGCCCTGCAGCAGGCAATGATGCAGCTCTACAAGGAGGAGAAGATCAATCCGCTGGCCGGTTGCTGGCCGATCCTGTTGCAGATCCCGGTATTCTTCGCTCTCTACAAGGTCATCTACATCACCATCGAAATGCGCCATGCGCCGTTCTTCGGCTGGATCCAGGATCTCTCAGCACCGGACCCGACATCGCTGTTCAACCTGTTCGGACTGCTGCCCTTCGAGGTGCCGCATATGCTGCTGATCGGCGTGTGGCCGCTGATCATGGGCGTCACCATGTTCCTGCAGATGCGCATGAACCCGACGCCGCCGGATCCGACCCAGGCCATGATCTTCACCTGGATGCCGGTCATCTTCACCTTCATGCTGGCAAGTTTCCCCGCCGGTCTCGTCATCTACTGGGCCTGGAACAACACGCTTTCCATCATCCAACAGGCGGTCATCATGAAGCGCCACGGTGTCAAGGTAGAGCTGTTCAGCAACCTGAAGGGCATATTTGGCAAGAAAGCCGATCCGGCAAAATAGACGGATCCGCGTCCGCCATCTTCGAAGCCCCGGTCTCCGGGGCTTCATTCTTTTCGCTACCCTATTTCCCACACTTGCGGCACCTTGATGTCGCTGTTACGCGGCTGTTCCGACAGTCATTCTGCTTATGCTGTCAGCGTCCCCATGTTGCCGAGCGCAAGAATGTCCGCATCCGTGACTCACCCCAACCTCAACCCAGAAGCCCGCAGCCGAGTCTATGGGGCCGCACTCGTGCTCGGCTCGGCAATCGTCTGGAGCTTCGGCGGCACGCTCGCCCGCCTCCTCGACATCGAGGACGGCTGGACGGTGGTGTTCTGGCGCGCGCTTTTCGCCGCCGTCTTCCTTCTCGGTTTCATGCTTGTGCGCGACGGCCCGCGTGGGACAGTGAAGCTGTTTTCCGGAATGGGCCTGCCGGGGCTAGCCGTTGGCGTTTGCTTCGCCACCGCCTCGACGTCCTTCATTCTTGCGCTCGCCCACACCACGGTTGCCAACATCCTCCTGATCCAGGCGAGTGTTCCCCTAATCGCGGCGCTGATGAGCTGGGTGCTGTTTCGTGAACGAATAGCGCTGCACACCTGGGTCGCGATTGCCGTCGTCATTTGCGGTGTCGGGGTCATGGTCTCAGGGTCGGTCACCGGCACGGTCTCGCCGATCGGAGATGCGCTCGCACTGCTGATCGCTTTTGCCTTTGCGTCCGCCACCGTGATTACCCGGCGGTTTTCCCACGTGCGGATGACGCCGGCGGTTTTCACCGGAACGGTGCTGGCTTGCGGCATGGCGGCGATGCAGGCGGCGGACTATTCCGTCAGCTTGTCCGAACTCGGGATACTTGTCGTGTTCGGCGCGTTCAATTTCGGCCTGGGTCTTGCGCTGTTCGTCACGGGTGCCCGGCTGGTTCCCTCGGCGCTTGCCGCGCTGCTCGGCACCGCGGAAACTGTTTTGGCGCCGCTTTGGGTTGCGCTTTTCCTGGCCGAGGTTCCGGGTGAGCGCACGATCGTCGGCGGCATCATCGTGCTGGCAGCGCTGCTGTGCTACCTCGGCCTGGAGATGTGGCGGCAGCTGCGCCGCTGAAGCCCGGCCCGGTTGCCGCTTGACTTTGATCGCCGAAACCGTGAAGCCGGAGCCGACAGCTCTGAAAGGCCAGACGATGACTTCGACAAATTCCGGCGACGACAAACCCCTCTTCGGCCGGCCGTGGATCTTTATTCGCGGCGTGCCCGCCATGAAGTTCCTCCCGCCGGAGGGGCCGCCGGAGATCGCTTTCGCCGGCCGCTCCAACGTCGGCAAGTCCTCGCTGATCAATGCATTGGTCGGCCACAAGGGGCTGGCGCGCACCTCCAACACCCCCGGGCGGACCCAGGAGCTCAACTACTTCGTTCCCGACGGTTATTCCGGCGAGGCAGGCGATCTCCCGCCGATGGCGCTCGTCGACATGCCCGGCTATGGCTATGCGCAGGCGCCCAAGGAGCAGGTCGACGCATGGACCAAGCTGGTCTTCGACTATTTGCGCGGACGCTCGACGCTCAAGCGCGTCTACGTCCTGATCGACAGCCGCCACGGCATCAAGAAGAACGACGAGGACGTATTCGACCTCCTCGACAAGGCGGCGGTGTCCTACCAACTCGTCCTGACCAAGACGGACAAGATCAAGGAAGCGGGCGTTCCACGACTCGTGGCAGAGACGGCGGAGAAGATCCGAAAGCGCCCGGCCGCCTATCCGGAGATCCTTGCCACGTCGTCCGAGAAGAGCAGGGGCCTCGAAATGCTGCGAGAGGCGATCGAGACGACCATCGCGCGCTGAAAAGTCAAAAGCGAATTCAGTTGATCGACGTCACTACCCGGTGATGAATTCTGCCCTATTTTCGTTCGTGCAGCGCGCTTGCTGGCGCGCAAGGGGACGCAGCTTTGCTTGGAAGCTGCTCGTGGGCGGCCTTGCCGCCGCGGTCGCAAACTGGAGCACGCAAATGTCTGATTTGATCGTAATAGGATTCGATACGCCCGACGAAGCCGACAAGGTCCTTGTGAAGCTGAACGGACTGAAGAAGGAATATCTGATCGACCTGGAGGATGCGGTGGTCGTCGTGCGCGACGCCGCGGGAAAGGTCCATCTGAAGCAGAGCCTCAACCTGACGGCGATCGGGGCTTCCTCCGGCCTGCTCTCCGGTGCTCTCTGGGGCGGCCTGGTCGGGCTTCTGTTCCTGAACCCGCTGGCCGGGTTTGCGATTGGCGGCGCCGTCGGTGCGGGCGCAGGGGCGCTTTCCGGTTCACTCACGGACTACGGCATCGACGACAACTTCATCAAGTCGCTGGGGGACACTATTGCGAACAATTCCTCCGCCCTCTTCGTCCTGGTTCGCAAGGTGCAGCCCGAAAAGGTTTTGGCCGAGTTCGAGGGGCTGCGCGGCCGGGTTCTGAAGACGTCGCTATCGCCTGAGCAGGAAGCGAAGCTGCAGGCGGCCCTGTCCGGGGCCACCGCTGCCCCTGCAGCTTCCTGAACGACATATGAGTGCTCTGGTGGCGCGAGCCGCCGAGCACTCTTCTTCAGTCATTCCTTCATCGCGGTTCTGAGGCCGGCTTAAGACGCCGAGCAGGTTTTTCCCGGGTCAGCGGAATGGCTGGGCCTTGCCGGAGGCGATGATGGGGCCGGTCGCGGCGCCCGTGGGAGAACCGCCGGGCGGTTCGACGCTTACCGCAAGCAGGGCGTCGCGTGCCAGCCGTGAGCGCATGGCTGAAGGGATGCTCAGCGATCCCTCGCCGGACTGCGGGAGAACGCCGAGCGAGACCGGTGGCCGTCCCTCCTGCACCAGCCACAGTTCGAGCGATTTCGCGCCGTCCTGCGCAGTCGCCGTTGGGGTGAGGCTCAGCATGCCGTTGGCTTCGTCATAATGCGCCACCAGGGCGATCGGGCTGTCCTTGCCTGAGAGTTCCGCGACAAGCCGTTTTGCGGGCGAGGGCGTAAGTATTCCCGACCAGGCGATGAGAAAGGTGGCAACGGCGGCGAGGGAGGCAAACGCTGCCGAGCGCCAGAACACAAGCGAGGTCCAGATTGTACCGGAGACCGACATGCCGGCATCGCCCGTGGATGAATCGAAGAGCTGATGTTCGACCGCGGCATAGACCCGAGCCGGCGGCGTCACCGTCTCCAGTTCCTGGTTGATGGCCGAGAGGTTTTCTTCCCAACGGTTGACCATCGCTGCGAAGGCGCGATCGCTGCGCAGCCGGTCTTCGACCTTGCGGCGGTCCTCGGCCGAAAGAACGCCAAGGACATATTCGCCGGCGATCACTTCATCGCGGCGCGGATCCCTGTTGTTCTGGTCAGACGATGTCATGGTTCAGCTACTCTCAGTTCCAGCAGGCTTCGTCGAAGCCAGCTCTTCGCGATGTTGACCGGGATGCCATAGAGCGTGGCGAGCTCCTCGTAGCTCAATCCTTCCACATAGGCTTTTCGTACCACTGAAGCATCCGTGGCCTTGAGCCCTTGCAGGCATGTCCCGACAGGTCCGCCCTCGGAACCAACAACGGCGGTTGCCTCGGGTCCGGGTCCGGGTTCCACATCGACGATATCATATGCTTCCTCGATGTTGCTTGCCACTGGTCTTCGCGCCCGGATCACCTCGATCGCATGGCGACGCGCGATGGCGGCAAGCCAGGAAAATGCGCTCGCTTCGCCGGGTGCGAAGCGATCCGCCTGTTGCCAGATTTTCGGATAGATCGCCATCAGCGCTTCCTCCGCATCGTCGCGCCTGCGCAGCAGGCGTAGGCAGATGCCGAAGAGTTTTCCGCTAGTTAGATCGTACACGCGGCGAAATGCCTGCCTGTCCTTGAGGCAAATCCGCCCGATCAGATAGGCAATCTCGTCGTCGCGCACGGATGGATTCCTGGCTGGCGGGGTGGAGATTTTAAATCCCCAAGAAGCATATCAGGCCATCGCGGAGTGGTGCAGTTGCCCGCCCCCTAGCAGAAAGGATGAATTTGGCAGGTCTCTGGCCTGGATCATTCCATCATCACACAACATGCGCTAAACAGGCGCCCGACTAGAATTGCGAGGCCCCCATGTCCCTGACCGAAAGCGAAACCCAGGCGCGGCTGCTGGCGCAGGCGCTGCCCTACATGCAGCGCTACGAAAACAAGACGATCGTCGTGAAATACGGCGGCCATGCCATGGGCAATCCCGAGCTGGGCAAGGCCTTTGCCAGCGACATAGCACTTCTGAAGCAGTCCGGCGTCAACCCCGTGGTCGTTCATGGCGGCGGCCCGCAGATCGGCGCCATGCTGACGAAGATGGGGATCGAATCGAAATTTGAAGGCGGCCTGCGCGTCACCGACGAGAAGACCGTCGAGATCGTCGAAATGGTGCTCGCGGGCTCGATCAACAAGGAGATCGTGGCGCTGATCAACCAGACCGGCGAATGGGCGATCGGCCTTTGCGGCAAGGACGGCAACATGGTGTTCGCCCAGAAGGCGCAGAAGACCGTCGTCGATCCGGACAGCAATATCGAGCGCATCCTCGACCTCGGCTTTGTCGGCGAGGTGGTCGAGGTCGACCGCACGCTGATCGACCTTTTGGCGAAGTCCGAGATGATCCCGGTCATTGCGCCGGTGGCGCCCGGCCGCGACGGCCACACCTACAATATCAACGCCGACACCTTCGCCGGTGCCATCGCCGGTGCGCTGAACGCCGTGCGCCTGCTATTCCTTACCGACGTCCCGGGCGTGCTGAACAAGCAGGGCGAGTTGATCAAGGAACTGTCTGTCGCCGAAGCCCGCGCGCTGATCAAGGACGGCACCATCTCCGGCGGCATGATCCCGAAGGTCGAGACCTGCATCGAGGCGATCGGCGCAGGCGTGCAGGGTGTCGTCATTCTCAACGGCAAGACGGCCCACTCGGTCCTGCTCGAGCTCTTCACCGAGCGCGGCGCCGGTACGCTGATCGTTCCTTGATGAAGCGGGGCCGGATCGGACAATCCGGCTTACGTCATTTCCACATCAGCAGCAGCAGAATGCCGGCGACGATCAGCAGGCAGCCGGCCACCTCCATGCGGTTGATGCGCTCGCGAAAGACGAGCCAGGAAGCGGCGAAGGTGAAAAGCAGTTCGATCTGGCCGAGTGCGCGCACATAGGCCACTTGCTGCAGTGCCATCGCCGTGAACCAGCAAGCCGATCCGGTCACGCCTGCAAGCCCCACCAGAGACGATGAGCGCCAGGAGCGTACGACCCGGCCGATCTCGGCGGGGTCCTTGATTGTCATCCAGATGAGCATGAAAACGGTCTGGAACGTGGTGACGCAGGCAAGCGTCACCGCAGCCTGCATGATCGGGTTGGGCCCGCCTAGCGACAGCGCCGCCGAACGATAGGCGACGGCCGAGATGCCGAAGACGGCGCCCGAGGCGATGCCGATCATCGCCGTGCGCCCGGTCATGGCGACGAGCAGGTTGCGCCAGGACAGCGGCATGCGGGCAACGGAGATCAGCATCACGCCGAGAACCCCGACGATGATGGCGCCGACTGCGCCCGGCGTCAGCCGCTCGCCAAGCAGGATCAGGCCGAAGATCGCCGCCTGCACAGGTTCGGTCTTGGAATAGGCCGTGCCGACGGCGAAGTTGCGCAGCGAGAACAGGTAGACGAGCAGAATGGTCGCGAAGATCTGCGCCAGCCCGCCTACAACCGACCAGACGGCAAACTCCGCATTGAGCGTGGGAAATTCGTAGCCAGCGAAATAATGAAGCGCAGCCGCATAGGCGATGGCGATCGGAAAGCCGTAGCCGAAGCGGACGAAGCTCGCGCCGGTCGTGCCCAACGAACTGCGCAGGTACTTTTGCAGCGCCGACCTGAGGTTCTGCAGGAACGCGGCGCAAATGGTGATGATGATCCAAGCTTCCATGCCAGCCGGCTAGCATGGCGGCCGGACCAAATCCATCGGCGCTGCCGCAATGACGATTCCTTTTTGCTTCTTGTTGCTCCCGTGTCATAAGGGCGCCCATGACCGAGACGCACCGCCTTCCGACCCGTTCCGAGTTCGCCCATGTCACCGAATGGGTGTTCGACCTCGACAACACGCTCTATCCCCATCACATCGATCTTTTCGCCCAGATCGACCGCAACATGACGAGCTATGTCTCCACGTTGCTCAGCCTGTCGCGCGAGGAGGCGCGGGCGATCCAGAAGCGCTATTATCTGGAGCACGGCACGACGCTGCAGGGCCTGATGATCCACCACGGCATCGATCCGTCGGAGTTCCTGGATATGGCGCATGCGATCGACTACGGCGTGCTGTCACCGGATCCGCATCTCGGCGAAGCCATCCGGGCGCTGCCGGGGCGGAAGTTCATCTTCACCAACGGCAGCGTCAGGCACGCCGAGATGACGGCGCGCGCGCTCGGCATCCTCGACCATTTCGACGACATCTTTGACATCGTCGCCGCGGAATACGTGCCGAAGCCGGCCGGCAGCACCTACGACAAGTTCATGGCGTTGCATCGCGTCGACACGGCGCACGCCGCCATGTTCGAGGATCTGCCGCGCAACTTGCTGGTGCCGAAGGCGCTTGGCATGAAGACCGTGCTCCTGATGCCGCGCGACGACAGCCACGAGTTCGGCGATGCCTGGGAAAAGAAAACCGACGAGGACCGGCACATCGACTACACGACGTCGGACCTCACCGACTTTCTGACCCGTTTGCTCGGCGATTGAGTGGGGCCGGCCGTCGAATTTCAGACGGCCAGCCCGATTATCACTTCCCGTTTCCGGAATTGGCTTCCTTGTCGAGCTTTTCGTAGAAGGTCTCGATAATCTCCCAGGCCTCCTCGGCGGTGTCGACGAATTGCATCAGCTCGACATCGCTCGGCGATATCGTGCCGAACTCGGCCAGTGCCTCCAGATTGATGATCGAGTTCCAGAACTCCTTGCCGAACAGGATCAGCGGCACGAGCGCCATACGTCCGGTCTGCATCAGCGTCACCGTCTCGAACAATTCGTCCAGCGTGCCGAAGCCGCCGGGGAATACGGTCACGGCCTTCGCCCGCAGCAGGAAGTGCATCTTGCGCACGGCGAAATAGTGGAAGTTGAAGCTGAGATCGGGGGTCACATAGACGTTCGGGGCCTGCTCGTGCGGCAGGACGATGTTGAGGCCGATCGACGGCGCGCCGGCCTCCGCTGCGCCGCGGTTGCCCGCTTCCATCACGCCGGGGCCGCCGCCGGTCACGACGACGAACTCCTTGTAGCCGGTCTCTGCCGAACGTGCCGAGCAGAGCTTTGCGAACTTGCGTGCCTCTTCATAGTAGACCGAGGCAGCCTCGAGGTTTTTCCGCTGGGTCTCGTTGCGCGCCGCCCATGCCTCCATGCCGGGGGCGGGAATGCGTGCGCCGCCGAACATCACGATGGTCGAATTGATGCCACGCTCGGTGAGCATCATCTCGACTTTCAGCAGTTCGAGCTGCAGGCGGACCGGCCGCAGTTCCTCGCGGCAAAGAAACTCGTCGTCCGCATAGGCGAGCCGGTAGGCGCCGGAGGTCGACTGCGGTGTTTGTGGAACGACTGAGGCTCTATGCTTGTCGAACGCGCTGTCCGCTAGGGGATCCCATACGCCGCTCTTGTTGCGGAGGTTCTTCTTCTTCAGTCGTGCCATTTCACTTTCCGTTTCGATGGCCTGCGCGCCGGCCTGTTCTTCTGTGTCAATCGCGCTATTTCCGGCTGTAGCATTCCACCGACGCCGTCGCGACACCGTCTGCCGGAAAAGGGCTTCAACTTTCCGGGATCATGCTCTAGGACTTGGCACCGGAAAATCACGCCCCCTCCGACATTCCCGATACGTCAGGATAGTGGCCGAAGTTTAAGGAATTCCGATGAACAACTCCAATGTCTCCGCCCTTGAAGCCACCATCGAACGTGCTTTTGAACAGCGCGAAACGGTCAATACCGCGACGCGCGGCGAAGTCCGCGACGCCGTCGAGGCAGCATTGAACCTTCTCGACAGCGGCAAGGCACGGGTGGCCGAGCGCGGGGCTGACGGCAACTGGACGGTCAACCAATGGCTCAAGAAGGCGGTGCTGCTGTCCTTCCGGCTGAACCCGATGGAGATCGTCCCCGGCGGTCCGGGCGCGTCGGTCTGGTGGGACAAGGTTCCTTCCAAGTTCGACGGCTGGAGCGTCAACGAATTCGAGAGGGCCGGGTTCCGCGCCGTGCCGAACTGCGTCGTCCGCCGCTCGGCCTACATCGCCCCGAACGCGATCCTGATGCCCTCGTTCGTCAACCTCGGCGCCTATGTCGGCGAGGGCACCATGGTCGATACCTGGGCCACCGTCGGCTCCTGCGCGCAGATCGGCAAGAACGTGCATCTGTCCGGCGGCGTCGGCATCGGCGGCGTATTGGAACCGATGCAGGCCGGCCCGACGATCATCGAGGACAACTGTTTCATCGGCGCCCGCTCCGAGGTCGTCGAGGGCTGCATTGTGCGCGAAGGCTCGGTGCTCGGCATGGGCGTCTTCATCGGCAAGTCCACCAAGATCGTCGATCGCGCCACCGGCGAGATCATGTATGGCGAAGTGCCGCCCTATTCGGTCGTCGTCGCCGGCTCCATGCCCTCCGGCGGCACGATGGCCAATGGCCAGCCCGCGCCGAACCTCTATTGCGCGGTGATCGTCAAGCGCGTCGATGAGAAGACCCGCTCCAAGACCGGCATCAACGAACTGCTCAGGGATTGATATGGGAAGGCCGGACCAGGCTCCGAGCCTCACATGGCTCTTCTTCGGCTGGTCCGGCCGCCTGTCCCGTTTGCCCTACGCGCTGGCCTGGGGCTTTTGGATGGCGCTCGCTGCGGCCTTTCTCACCCGCATGGTGATGACGCCGCATGAGGAGCCGGCGTTCGTTACCTGGACACTGCTGTTTTTCGCAGTCGGCGTCGTTTCGACCCTTTCCTCGGTGATGTTGACGATCAAGCGATTGCACGACATGGCGCTGCCGGCGCCGCTCGTCCTGTGCTTGTTCGTGCCGGCCATCTCCATCTTCGCGCTGATCGCCTTCATGGTCTGGCCCGGCACGCCGGGGCCGAATGCGCATGGGGTGGTGCCGGACCGGCCGAAGGAGTGAGCCGGGCAGGGCGCTCGGAAGCAACGGCGAACCGCCCGGCGAAGGTTGATGACAGCGACAAGCCTTTCGGCTAGATCGGAAGGCGAGCACGGCGACGCAGTTCGCGCGCCGAACCCAGCCAGCAGGCAGTGCATCATCATGACAGCGACAAGCCCAGTCCAGAACCTCGCCACCCTCATTCGTTGCCCCTCTGTCACGCCCGCCGAGGGCGGAGCGCTCACGGCTCTCGCGGCGATGCTCGAGCCGCTGGGCTTTACCGTCGAGCGCATGGTGATGTCCGAGCCGGGAACGCCGGACGTCGAGAACCTCTACGCCCGCATCGGCACCGATGGCCCGCATCTGATGTTTGCCGGCCATACCGACGTGGTGCCGGTCGGCGACGAGGCGGCCTGGACGCATGGCCCCTTTTCCGCCGAGATCGCCGGCGGCGAAATGTATGGCCGTGGCGCTGTCGACATGAAGGGCGGCATCGCCTGCTTTGTCGCCGCCGTCGCCCGCCACATCGAGAAGCACGGCCCGCCGAACGGATCCATCTCCTTCCTGATCACCGGCGACGAGGAGGGGCCCTCGATCAACGGCACGAGCAAGCTGCTGGAGTGGGCCGCCGCGCGTGGCGAACGATGGGACGCCTGCCTCGTCGGCGAACCGACCAACCCGGACCAGCTCGGCGACATGATCAAGATCGGCCGGCGCGGTTCGGTGTCGGGTGCCGTCACCGTTCACGGCGTGCAGGGTCATGCCGCCTATCCGCATCTGGCCGACAACCCGGTGCGCAGTGTAATTGCGCTCGCAGACGCGCTGATGGACCCGCCCTTCGACGCAGGCACGGCGGATTTCCAGCCCTCCAACCTGGAGGTGACGACCATCGATGTCGGCAATAGGGCGGTCAACGTCATTCCGGCCAGGGCGACGGCGAGTTTCAACATCCGCTTCAACGATACCTGGACGGCGGAAACCGTCATGGCTGAGATCGTGCGGCGTCTGGAGGTCGCGGCCGCCGACGACCGGCTGCGGCCCGGGCGGGCCCCGGTGCGCTACGAGATCAAATGGGCCGAGCGCCCGAGCCACGTGTTCCTGACCCGCGACGACCGGCTGATTGCCTCGCTGTCGTCGGCGATCGAGGCGGCGATCGGCCGCGTTCCGCAGCTTTCGACCACCGGCGGCACCTCGGATGCGCGCTTCATCAAGGATTATTGTCCTGTGGTGGAATTCGGCCTTGTCGGCCAGACCATGCACATGGTCGACGAGCGCGTTTCCGTGGCCGACCTGGAGACGCTGACGATGATCTACGAAACCTTCCTTGCGCGCTGGTTCGGAAATGCCGGCACTTGACGAGGTCCTGCATTACCTGACCGGCATCTTGCACCTCGTGCGGCAGCGGCCGGACGGGTTCCGCTGGCTCGATCTGAGCTGGCGCGGGCTCGCTCGTTCTTTCTGGGCCTTCGCCTGGAGCCTGCCGGCGCTCGCCGTCATCTGGGCATCCTGGCGTCTCTATTTTCTCGGCCGCATGCCCGAGGGCACGACGGCCGGCGCCGAGTTCATCCTGAAGCTGCTGCTGATCGACGTGGTTGGCTGGCTGCTGCCGCTGGCGTTGCTGACCGTGCTGGCGCGGCCCTTGGGCTACGCCCAGCATCTGGTCACCATGGTGATAGCAAGCAACTGGATCGCGGTTCCGTTTGCCTATGCGACGGCCATTCCTTTCGCACTGGCCCTTGTGGTGCCGGCTTTCTCCGCGCTCTCGGGGCTGCTGCTCTATGTGGTCTTCGGCGCCAGTATCGTGCTGCAGTACCGGCTCTTGTCAATGTGCCTCGGCAAGCAGGCGCTGCTTGCCGCCACGCTCACCGCGCTTTTCGTGCTGCCGCCGCTGCTGGTGGGCCAGGGCCTGCAGGTGGCGCTCGGCACCCTGCCGAGCTGATTGGCTCAGTAGTCGACCTGCATGAAATAAAGCCCTTCCGGCGGCGCGACGGGGCCGCAGGCCTTGCGATCGCGGGCTTCCAATGCGGCGCGCACGTCATCGACGCTCCACTTGCCTTCGCCGGCGAGCTTCAGCGTCCCGGCGAAGGAGCGGATCTGGTTGTGCAGGAAGCTTTGTGCGGTGACCCGGATCTCGATCAGTTCGCCAGCGCGCGTCACGTCGAGCCGGTCGATCGTCCGCACCGGGCTGTTCGCCTGGCACTGGGCGGCGCGGAAGGTGGTGAAATCGTGCTTGCCGACCAGCACCTGTGCGGCCGCGTGCATCGCCTCGTGATCCAGCGGCTTCGCCACGAACCAGGCGCGATTTGCCTCCAGCGCCAGCGGCGCGCGGCGGGAGATAATGCGGTAGAGATAATGCCGACGCACGGCGGAAAAGCGGGCGTCGAAATCGTCCGCCGCCTCAGTCGCGTCGAGGATCGCCACGCGCTCGCCCGCCTGCGCCAGATGTGCATTCAAGGCATTGCGCAGCGTGTGCTCCTCCCAGGGTCGTGAGAGATCGACATGGGCGACCTGGCCCATCGCGTGAACGCCGGAATCGGTGCGGCCGGCACCGCGGATCGAGACGGTCTCGCCGGTCAGCGACAGGATCGCCTTCTCGACCGCGCCCTGCACGGAATGTCCGTTCTCCTGCCGCTGCCAGCCGACATAGGGCGTTCCGTCATATTCGATGATCAGGCGATAGCGCGGCATCAGATAATCACCGTGCCTGGGGCGACGGGGGTGCCGCGCAGGAAGTCAGCGACGTCGAGCGGCCTGCCGCCGGCCTTCTGCAGCCGTGTCAGGGAGACGGCGCCGTCGCCGCAGGCGACAACGAACCCGTCGGAGGCCAACACCGTTCCCGATTGCCCCGATCCCGTGGCAAGTCGCGATCCGAGCACCTTGATCCGCTCCGGCTTGCCGGCGAGCGAAAGCTCGAACCAGGCGCCGGGGAAGGGGGAAAGCGCACGGATATGGTTGTGCACGTCGGTGGCCGGCCGGTCAAAGTCGATGCGCGTCTCGCCCTTGTCGATCTTGGCGGCGTAGAGCACGCCCTGTTCGGCCTGCGGCGTCAGCGGCAGGTCGCCGGCTTCGAGGCGCGCCATCGCCTCCACCATCAGATCGCCGCCGGCCTGCATCAGCGCATCGTGCAGCGCGCCGCCCGTCATGTCCGGGCCGATCGGCACACGCCTTGTCAGCGCCACCGGGCCGGTATCCAGCCCCTTGTCCATCTTCATCACCATCATGCCGGTTTCCGCGTCGCCGGCCATGATCGCGCGCTGGATCGGTGCCGCACCACGCCAGCGCGGCAGCAGCGAAGCATGGCCGTTGTAACAGCCGAGCCGTGTGCCGGTGAGGATCGCCTCGGGCAAAAGTAGGCCGTAGGCGACGACGACGGCGACATCAGCCTCCAACGCCCGAAAGACGGCGCGGTCTTCCTCCGCCTTGAAGTTCAGCGGCGTGAACACGGGGATCCCGAGCCTCTCCGCCGCCTGGTGCACCGGGGATTTCTGCAATTCCAGCCCGCGCCGTCCGCCCGGGCGCGGCGGTTGCGAATAGGTCGCGACGATCGTATGTCCGGCCTCGGCCAGCGCCGTCAGCGTCGGCACCGAAAACTCCGGCGTACCCATGAAGATGATGCGAAGCGCCATGCGGCGATGCTCCCGTTTTAGCTCGTCGGGTCCCTTCAAACGGGTTTGCGAGCGTCAATCAAGCCCTCGCGCGCGGTGATGTCAAACCGCAGTTCGGGTCAGATCGCCTTGGCGCCGCGTGTCTTTGCCGCCTTGGTGAACTTGCGGATCACCATGTCGCGCTTGAGCTTGGAAATGTGGTCGATGAAGAGCACGCCGTTCAGGTGGTCGATCTCGTGCTGCAGGCAGGTTGCGAGAAGTCCGTCGGCGTCGATCGTCTGCTCCTTGCCGTCGCGATCCAGATACCGGACGGTGAGCGTGGCGGGGCGCTCTACTTCGGCATAGTAATCCGGGATCGACAGGCAGCCCTCCTCGTATACCGACAGTGCATCCGAGGTCTGGACGATTTCGGGGTTGATGAAGACGAGCGGCGTCTTTTCTTCGCCGTCCTTCGACACGTCCAGCACCAGCATGCGGCGCGGCACGCCGATCTGGATCGCCGCAAGCCCGATGCCGGGCGCGTCGTACATCGTCTCCAGCATGTCGTCGGCGAGGCGCCGTGCTTCGTCGTTGATGGTCTCCAGCGGTGCGGAGACCTGCCGAAGGATGGGATCGGGAAGGATAATCAGCGGTTTGATCGTCATTCGCCTCACTTAGCGGTTTGCTGGATCGCTTTCAATTGCCTTGCGTCGAACGACAACCATGTTTGTTCACGTTATGATCTATTCTTGGCCGCAAATGCTGCTATGTTTGCCGCATGAATCCGGAACCATCCCTTCAGGCCGCGATGATTCGGCTTTTCGATGCGCTTGCCCGCGACCCGGCGCTGCAGCTTGCCTGCTTGTTCGCCGCGATCGTGGCGTCCGGCTGGATCATCCTCGTCCGCCGTGCTGCAAGCCGCCAACGGGCGACTGCGGCGGCCGAAGAAATGCGTCTGACCGAACTTTTGCGCGCGCAAAACGAGATGCAGGGTCGGATCGCAGCCATGGCCGAGGTATTTGGCGCGCGCCAGGCGGAGACAAACCAGGCGATCAACCAGCGTCTCGACGGGCTGACGCAGCGCCTCGGCCAATCGATCAGCGAACAGACCCGCGCCACGCACGAGAACCTTCGCCGGCTGCAGGAGCGGCTCGCGGTTATCGACACGGCGCAGACGAACATCCAGTCGCTGGCGAAGGACGTGGTCGGCCTGCAGGCGATCCTGGCAAACAAGCAGACCCGCGGCGCCTTTGGTCAGGGGCGAATGGAGGCGATCGTGGCCGACGGCCTGCCGACCGGCGCCTACCAGTTCCAGGCGCAGCTTCCAAACGGGGTGCGGCCGGACTGCATCATCCGCATGCCGAACGGCCAGCCGCCGCTGGTCGTCGACGCGAAGTTTCCGCTGGAGGCATGGAACGCCATGGGTGCGGCTGCCAACGCGGAAGCCTCCAAGCTGGCCGCACAGCAGTTCCGCCGGGACATGGAAGTTCATATCCGCGACATCGCCGAAAAATACTTGTTGGCCGGCGAGACGCAGGATACCGCCTTTCTCTTCGTCCCCTCCGAATCGATCTTCGCCACCATCCACGAGAGCTTCGAGGCGATTGTTCAGCGGGCGCACCGTGCCCGCATCGTCATCGTCTCGCCGTCGCTCCTGCTTCTGTCGATCCAAGTTCTGCAGGCGCTGCTGAAGGATCAGCGCATGCGCGAGCAGGCGCACGTGATCCAGGGCGAAGTGATCCGGCTGATGGAGGATCTCGGCCGTCTCGACGACCGTGTCCGCAAGCTGCACGGGCACTTCACATCGGCGCAGAAGGACGTCGACCAGATCCTGATCTCGACGGACAAGCTTGTCCGGCGCGGCGCGCGGATCGGTGAGATGGAGTTTGAGGCAATTGCGCCGCAAGGACCGGGACAAGCGCAAGCGCCGTCTGCCGCCGCCGCAGAGCGTGCGGTCGAAAGCCGCACCGGCCAATTGAAACTGAGAGTGGTTGACGAGGACTGATCCACTCGGGCAGTGTCGACCGAGGCATACCGGAGGAACACACCCCCATGATCACCGTCTTCGGATCCATCAACATGGATCTCATCGCCACGACCGAACGCCTGCCGAAAGCGAGCGAAACCGTGCCGGGACACAGTTTTACCACGGCGGCTGGCGGCAAGGGGGCCAACCAGGCGCTTGCGGCCCGGCGTGCCGGGGCAACGGTCCGCATGGCGGGCGCCGTCGGCGGGGATGCCTTTGCCGCCGAATCGCTGGTGCTTCTCACCCATGCGCGCGTGGATCTCGATCTTGTCAAGGTCGCGGACGAGCCGACCGGTACGGCCCACATTTTGGTGGCCGACGACGGCGAGAACGTCATCGTCGTCGTCGCGGGTGCCAATGGCGACGTGACCGCAGCGGATGCCAAGGTCGCCGTGTCGCAGATGTCGACCGGCGACATCCTGGCGCTGCAACTCGAAGTGCCGGCTGAGGCCGTCGAAGCGGCGCTCGATGTCGCCAAAGCGCGACGCGTGACGTCGGTGATCAACCTCGCGCCGATGACGGCGGATGCCCGCAGGCTCGGTGCCAAGGCGGACATCGTCGTGACCAACGAGATCGAGTTCGAACAGTATGCCGGCAAGTCCGGCCTCTCCGACGCGGAGCGGGAGGCGGAGATGCGCTCGCTCCACGAGCGGACCGGGCAGACGATCATCGTGACCCTCGGCGCCGACGGCGTCATCGCCATCCGCAAGGGCAATGTCTTCCGCGCTCCTGGCCTGAAGATCGAGCCGGTCGACACGGTCGGCGCAGGCGACAGCTTTTGCGGCTATCTGGTCGCTTCACTCGACGCGGGCCTGCCCTTTGCCGATTGCCTGCGCCGAGCCGCGATCGCCGGCTCGCTCTCCTGCCTCAAGCGCGGCGCCCAGCCGTCGATTCCCGAAGCGGCCGAAGTGGATGCGCGGATGCGAGAAGGCTGATATTGCCTTGAATGCATGCGAATGAAGATCGGCCGTTCGCTGAAGGGGCCGATCTTTGGACGGCGGGTGTTCGGCGGTCGTCAGACTTGATACGGTTGTCGATCGTGTGTCCGCCTTTAATCGGGTCATCGGGAGGAGACATCCTTTGCAGTTCGCCCGGATAAACGACATCAGCCTTCACCATCAGATCATCGGCGGCCCGCAGGACAAGCCGGTCCTTGTTTTCGCCAATTCGCTGGGAATGGACTTCCGCATCTGGCGTGACGTCATCGTGCGGCTTGCCGGCGATTTTCCCATGATCCTCTACGACAAGCGCGGCCACGGGTTGTCGGATGTCGGCCAGGTACCCTATTCCATCGATGACCACGTCAGCGACCTGTCCGGCCTGCTTGATCTTTATGCCGTAAAGGAGGCCGTCATCGTCGGGCTCTCCGTCGGCGGCCTGATCGCACAGGGTCTTTACGCGGCGCGGCCGGAACTGGTGAAGGCGCTGGTCCTGTGCGACACCGCCCACAAGATCGGTTCGGCCGAAAGCTGGAATGCGCGCATTGCCACCGTCGAGCGTGACGGCATCGAGAGCATCGCTGACGCCGTCATGGGGCTCTGGTTCACGCCCGCCTTCCGCCGGCCGGAGAATACCGCCTATCATGGCTATCGCAACATGCTGGTCCGTCAGCCGGCGATCGGATACGTCGCCACCTGCGCCGCCATCCGTGACGCGGATTTCACGGACGCGGTGACGCGCATCGCCGTGCCGACGCTGTGTGTCGTCGGTGATCAGGACGGCTCGACACCGCCGGCTGTTGTTCTGTCGACCGCCAAGCTCATCCCGGCTGCCCGCTACGAAGTCATTGCCGATGCAGGCCATCTCCCTTGCGTCGAGCAGCCCGAGGCTCTGACTGCGATCCTCCGGGCATTCATCGATCCGCTTGTTCATGGTGACAAGCCAAATGGCTGACGATGCGGCGTGATGACTGCCGAAGCACCGGTCGCCCTGCGCCACCTTACCTCCTTCGAGTGAACGGGGGCGATATCGACAGTTTCGCACGGCAAGCGCTACATTCTCGCCCTCTAATGTGAGAGGTGGAGAAAATGGCGACCTATACGGTTTTCTTTCCCAATGGGAAGTATCCGCAGAGCTATTCACCGGCGATCGCGGGGCTCGACTACAACCCGATGTTCGGGGAGTTGGTGGATCTTTCGACGGCAACAGTCGTGACCAGGACGTCGACCAAGATGGACCTGAAGCTGGACAACGGCCTTCGGTTGCGGTTCAGCGGGACCGATTTCGGCTTCGATTCCGAGGGGAATCCGATTGGCGGCAAGGTGGCCAGGATTGAACTGTTCCAGTCGGACGGCACCACTCTGGTGTCGAAGATCGAGGGGCTCAGCCTGTCCCTGGAGGCACTCGACAACGCCGCCCATACATTTGATCCCTGGAACCTCCAGGCCTGGATAATGAAGGGCAACGACAGGCTGAACGGGTCGGCCGGGAACGACGACCTTGAGGGCTTCGCCGGCAACGACATCATCAACGGCGGTGGCGGGGATGACTTCGTCATCGGCGGTGAGGGAAAGGACAGCTATGACGGCGGCGCGGGGTGGGACAATCTGAGCTTTCAGGATGCCCGCTATAATTCCAACGCGCGCGCCGGCATAAGGCTGGATGCCGCCGCCGGGACGGTGACGGATCCCTACGGCAATGCCGAGACCTTCCAGAACTTCGAGACCTTCCGCGGCACCCAGTTCCGGGACGTCATGAAGGGCTCCGCCCGAGACGAGGATTTTCAGGGCATCGGCGGTCGCGACGTCATCGATGGCCGCGGTGGTTTCGATACGGTCAGCTATCATCGCGACCAGAGCAACAGCGGCGGCAAGGTCGGCGTCACCGTTAACCTGCAGGCCGGAACGGCAGTCGACGGCTTCGGCAAGACCGACACGTTGACGAGCATCGAAGGGGTTCGCGGTACCGCGTTCGCCGACAAGCTGACGGGGAGCTCGGGCAGCAATTGGCTGCGCGGCGACGCTGGCAACGACAAGATCGCCGGCGGTCTCGGCAATGATCTGCTGCGCGGCGACAGTGGAAAGGACTGTTTCGTGTTCAACACGAAGCTCAGCGCCTCGAACAATGTCGACGAGATCGACGACTTCAACGTGGCTGCCGACACGATCTGGCTCGAAAATGCGATCTTCACCAAATTGACGGGCACGGGCGTGCTTAGCGCCGCGCAGTTCTGCGCCAACAATAGCGGCATGGCCGGCGACGCGAGCGACCGCATCATCTACGAAAAGGACGCCGGCAATCTCTACTACGACTCCAACGGAAGTGCGTCCGGCGGCCGCGTGATCTTTGCAACGCTGGACGCCGGACTCGCGATGACGGCAGCCGACTTCTTCATCATCTGACGCTGGCACGTTGAGGCAGGGCAGGGACGTCTGGAGAAGACGTCCCTCTCGGATCATGTGGGCAGGAAGCCGATCGCCCGTTGTCGGCACCAAAGCATGTCTCCCGAAAGTGGCCACCGGTTTCGGGGGCCAAGACGTGCGAAAGAACAAGGACCTAAAGCGCGGCAAGCGAATCTGAAAATTCGCGGCGCGCTCTAGACTGAAAATGCCGCCTCATACAGGTCGGGCTTGAAACCGGCGAGATACCTGCCGTCGAGATCGAGGATGGGGCGCTTGATCATCGAAGGCTGCGCGAGCATGAGTGCGGCAGCCTTTTGCGCGGTCAGGTCGGTCTTGTCGGCTGGCGCAAGGGCGCGGAAGGTCGTTCCGGCCCGGTTCAGCACGGTCTCCCAGCCGAGCGCCTCGATCCAGCGCTCGACGGAGACCGCATCGATGCCCTCCGCCTTGTAGTCGTGGAAGCGGTAGGCGATCTGTCGGTCGTCCAGCCAGGTCCGCGCCTTCTTCATCGTGTCGCAGTTCTTGATGCCGTAGAGGGTGATCGTCACCATATGCTCCTTTGGGTGCCTTTCGACGTCGGCGGCGACGAAGCTTCGCCGCCGGCCGCCATTTTGCTATGGCACCACGTCGTCAGAGGCTGAGGAACTTCTCAACGACGGCATCGACCTCGGCGGTCTTGAGACCGGCGATGTTGATGCGGCCGGAACCGGGCATGTAGATCCCATGCTCGGCGCGCAGGCGCATGACGTCGGCCTCCTCCAGCGGCAGCAGCGAGAACATGCCTTCCTGCCCGGCGATTGCCGTCATCACCTGCCAGCGGCGTGCAAGGCCGGCGGCAAGCCGCTCGCGGATCGATGCGACGCGGCCGCGCATCGTCTCCAGTTCCGCCATCCAGTCCGCCGTCAATGCGGCGTCGCCGAGGATCGCGCTGACGATGGCTGCGCCATGGTCCGGCGGCATGGAGTAGCTTGTGCGGGCGAGGCCGGCGAGGTTGGTGCGCACCGCATCCGCAGCCTCCTTGGACCTGGCGACGGCGAAGATGGCGCCGGTGCGCTCGCGGTAAAGCCCGAAGTTCTTCGAGCAGGAAATGGCGACAAGAGCTTCCGGCACGGCGGCAAGAAGGGAGCGCAACCCTTCCGAATCTGCCTCCAGCCCCTTGCCGAAGCCCTGATAGGCGCTGTCGACGAGCGGCAGCAAGCCGCGCTCGGCAATCAGCCTGGAAACGCCGGCCCATTGCTCGGGCGCGAGTACACCGCCGGTCGGGTTGTGGCAGCTCGCATGCAGCAGCACGGCGTCGCCCGCCTTTGCACCCTGCAGTGCCTCCATCATCCCGTCGAACAGAACAGTCTGCGAAGGGACATCGAAGAACGGGTAGGTAACGACCTCGAGGCCCGACCCCTTGAAGATGGCGGCGTGGTTTGGCCAGGTGGGCATACCGAGCCAGATTTTCTTGACACCCATCCGCACCAAAAGGTCGGCGGCAAGGCGCACCGCTCCCGATCCACCCGGTGTCTGCACGCCCGCAGTGGCAAGGCTGCGGCCGGCCGGTCCGGTGGTCAGGTTCCACAACCGCTCGAGGAACACGGGATCGCCCTCGGGGCCGACATAGGTCTTTGTGGTCTGGCCCTCCAGCAGGCGCCGCTCGGCCTCCTTGACCGCGCGGAAGATCGGTGTGGCGCCCTGTTCGTCGCGGTAGACGCCGACACCGAGGTCGACCTTGCCGGGTCTCGCATCGGCTCGGTAAAGGCCGATCAGGGCGAGTAGCGGATCATCGGGCTGGCGGGCGAGTGTGTCGAACATGGCGGAACCCCTGCTGCTTGAGACTGCTGACGGTTTACGGGAAATGGTCACGGATTTCGAGCGTGATCTTTCGTGCCCGTTCGGTTTGCCGTGAAGGCACATTTTATCGTTTCGCAGTTGCGGCGCGCCGAAGCGTTCCCTATCTTCGACCTGCACGACCGTGCAAAGGAAGGTTCGTTGAGAAAGCTGAACGAGAAGGTGAGCACCGCAGCCTTGTCTGCGATCCGCAACCGCCGTGGGCACCGGCCGCTATCCGCCAATCGCGGTGGTGGCGACACGGTCATCGCCTCCTACAACGTCCACAAATGCGTCGGTGTCGACCGAAAATTCGATCCGGAGCGCGTGGCCGAGGTCATTTCCGAAATTGATGCGGACATCATCGCGATTCAGGAGGCGGACAAGCGCTTCGGCTGCCGTTCGGGCTTGCTTGACCTTGCCAGCCTGGAGCGGGACTGCGGCCTCGTGCCGGTACCGATAACGACCTTGTCCAGCACCGGCCACGGCTGGCACGGCAATATGCTGATGTTTCGCAAGGGCACGGTTCTCAAGGTTCAGCAATTGAAATTGCCGGGCGTCGAGCCCCGCGGCGCGCTGGTGGTCCACATCGACTTTCCGACCGGCAGGCTCCGGGTCGTCGCCGCCCATTTCGGCCTTCTCAAGCGATCGCGCGAAATGCAGGCCAAGCACATTCTCGCATCCGTCGCCCAGGAAGAGGAGATGCCGACGATCCTGATCGGCGATCTCAACGAATGGCGCGTCGGGCGGCGCTCCTCGCTTTCGCCGCTTTCGCCGGTATTCGACCCCGCCTCCGGCGCCGTCCCGAGTTTCCCATCGCGCTTTCCGGTTCTGGCACTCGATCGCGTCCTCGGTCACCCACATGATCTCGTCGCAACCGTCGAGGTTCATGACAGTCCGCTCGCCAAGGTGGCCTCCGACCACCTGCCGATCAAGGCGCACATCGACCTGAAGGCGATCTGGGATCGCAACTATTGCTCGCCGGAGCCCGCCGCGCTGCGATCCGCATAACCTTTGTAACTGGCATTACAGGTAAGGCGACCCCAGCCAGGTGATCCGTTCGATCAGCCGGCGCGAGAAGGGGCGGGCGCGCAACGCATGCAGATCGACCGCTTCGGCGGTTTTCAGCACGGCGCCGATCCGCGCCTCGATCGCGGCGGCAAAGAAGGTGTCGAACACCTCGATGTCGATCTCGAAGTTCAGGCGGAGCGAGCGCGGATCGAAGTTCGACGAGCCGATATAGGACCACACGCCGTCGACGACGGTCAGCTTCGAGTGGTTGAAGCTGCCGCTCGAACGCCAGATGCGGCAGCCGGCTGTCAACAACTGGTCGAACTGCGCTGTCATCGCCAGGTCGACGAGCATCAGGTTGTTGGTGCCGGGCACGACGATGTCGATCCGAACACCGCGCCGCGCCGCGGTCACCAGGGCGCTGATCAGGTCTCGCTCGGGCAGGAAGTAAGGCGACATGATGCGGATGTGGCTCTTGGCGATCGATATCGCCCCCATCAGCATGCGCAGGTTTGTTTCGATGCTCTTGTCCGGACCGGAGGGCACCACGCGGGCCATCAGTTCCGTCCCCGGCTCGGCCTTTGGCGGTTCGATCCGCCAGGCATCGCCGTCGAGGGCCTCGCCGCCGGAGAAGCGCCAATCCTCGTAGGCGATATGAAAGAGGTCGCCGACGATCGGACCGGCAACGCGAAAATGGGTATCCTTGGCGACCAATTCACCCGCGAATTCGCTCGTAAAGTCCGAGCGAATGTTGAGGCCGCCGGTGAAGGCAATCTGCCCGTCGATCACCAGGATCTTCCGGTGGGTACGCAGGTTCGCATAGGGCAGCCGCAGTCCCATGATGATGTTGCCGTTGAACACCCGCACCGAAACGCCGGCGTGCCGCAGCGAAGGAACGATGCTGGGCGTCGAGTAGCGGGCGCCGACCGCGTCGATCAGCACATGAACGTCGACGCCGCGTGCGGTTGCCACGGACAGAGCTTCGACAAACCGCACTCCCATGCCGTCGCGATCGAAGATGTAGGTCTCCAGCAGAATGCTGCGCTTGGCGCTGCCGATGGCCGCGAGCATGGCCTCGTAGGCCACATCGCCGGATTCGAGCAATTCGATCCGGTTGCCGGAGGTGAGGGGGAAGCGCCCGACATTGTCGCCGAGATGCTTCATCGCCGCCAGCGCTCCGCCATATCGGGCATGCACCGTTTCGTCGGCGATGTCATAGGAAGCCGGATGATGACGGCCCTTTTGCGTTATCGGGCCAGCGCGTTGAAGCGTCAGCGTCTTGCGGTGAATGCGATTGACGCCAAACGCATAGTAGATGGCGGCCCCGATGATCGGCGAAAGCAGGATGACGCCGACCCAGCCGATCGCGGCGCGCACCTCTGCCTTCGTCATCGTTGCATGGATTGCAGCAGGCGGGCCGAGCAGGATCGACAGGACAACCAGAATGTGCGGCCAGTAGTCGGAGATCGTCTGCAACATATCGGCCCGGACACCGCCCCTAGTGATTGAACGCGTTGGTGAATTCACCTTAGAGCGGGGACGGGGGCAATGAAAGTCGCTTCTGCCAAGCGCCGGCAGACGGGACGGGCCGGTCAAAGCCGGCCCGTCCCGTCGTCTGTGCGCGTCTTGCAGTTGAGGAAAACAGTTCTCAGTCCTCGAGCGTGCCCGGCTTTCGGCCCAAACGGGTCGGCTCGCCGCAGGCAATCTTCATCAGATCGCCACCGCTGCGGACGAAGCGATCGGACGTGCGGGTTGCAATAAACCCGGCGCGGGCGGCACGTATCTCGACGGAGCCGTCCGCTGCACCCGGCTCTGTGATCAGGGTCGCAAGCAAGTCGTCCGCCTCGACCGTGTCGCCGATGTCCTTGTGGAACAGGACCGTGCCCGGTTCGACCGCACGAACCATCTCGATGTTGTCGAGCGGCACCGCCGGCCCGGTGTAGTCGGCCAGGCGCACGGTTTCGTCGCGAACGGCGCCACGTGCGGCAAGGAAGCGCCAGAGCCCGTGTGCGTCCGCTTTCGCCATGTCGGGATAGACGTCGCGCCGGCCGCGCAGCTCCACGGTCACGGCAAGCCGCCCCGGCACCCGTGCCAGCTTCTCTTCGCCCTGCCGCTTGAAGGCATAACCGACCGCCTCTTCAAAGGCGGTGCTTTCGCCGTCCGAGAGGAAGACCGCCTCCATCGCCAGCGCGCTGGCGAGATCAGAAGCCTCCGGCCAGAAGGCCTCGTCGATATAGGCGTACTGGACGGATTCATCGTCGCAGTGCAGATCGAGCACGAGATCGGCACCGAGCGCCATGTGCAGCAGGCTACGCTTCAGCCGGTTGACCGCCGTCTGCCCGCCGAGGTCGGCAAGCAGGCTGTCTCGTTCGGCAAGCGTGACCAGCGGGAAGTCGCGGTTGAAATTGGTTCGCGAGGCAAGGTCGAAGCGGCCCTGCATCTCACCGAAGTGCGATTGTGCGGCACCGATCGGGTTGGCCTGCGGCACGACCACGATGTCGCCGAGGATTGCCCCTTCGGCCTCCGCGCCGCGCAGGCGCTCGCAAAGGTAATGGACCAAGGCCGTGCCAGGCAGCTCGTTGGCATGCAGCGCAGCCTGGATATAGACCTTCGGTGCGGTGGCGGAGGTGCCGACGAAATGCAGCACCGGAATCCGCCATTCGATGCCGGGAGTGTCGCCGGGGATGATGAGTTCGGAAATGTTCATGTCTTTGTTCGCTGATGCTTGAGCTGACTTCGGCTGGACAATTGTCGCAGTGCTGCATGGTTAGCTGACCGAGCATCGGTCGACAAGAAGGTTCCATTCCTTGTGGTCGCGAAGTCAAGATTCGGCAACTTCAGCACGAATTACCGTCCCGGCGATCCGGCCTGCCTCGGAAATTGACCGGGCGGGGTTCGTCCGATGCTGGGCCGGAACGGGAACCAAGGTTTCGCCGCAGAGCCGTGCCGACAAGGGCCCATGCCGGCGGCGGCGGTAATCGGGTTGAACTCCTGTCGGGGAAGCCTAATCTGGGGACATACGCGAGCACGGAGCTTTTTCGCCATGTCCGACGCGGTTAGCTATCTGGTCTTCGAAACGCCGAGCGGTCATTGCGCCATCGCCTGGAACGCCGCCGGTGTCATGCGCTTCCAACTGCCGGGTCAGGATGCGGACACGACGCGCCGCCTGCTCCTGCGACGTCTGCCTGCCGCCGAACCCGCGGAGCCTCCGCCTGCCATTGCGGAGGCAGTCTCGGCGATCGGTCGCTATTTTGCCGGCGAGGCGGTCGACTTTACCGGCGTACCCGTCGACCTTTCCGGCCAGTCGCCCTTCATCAAGGCGATTTACGATGCCGTCCGGCAAGTCCGCTGGGGGGAAACAATCACCTACGGCGCGCTCGCCCGCCAACTCGGCGCCGGCCCGGAAGCCGCGCGGGATGTCGGTCAGGCCATGGCGAAAAACCCGGTCGCCCTCATCATTCCCTGCCACCGGGTGCTCGCCGCCGGCGGCAAGATCGGCGGCTTCTCCGCCCCGGGCGGCGCCTCGTCCAAGCTGAAGATGCTGGCGCTTGAGGGTATTTCCTTCGCCCCGCCGGAACCCGCCCAGCAGTCGTTCGGGTTCTAGGCAATGGGAAGGACGGGCGTCTAGGGGGTGCCCGTGCGTCATTGTCAGCCCGCCTGCCGCTTCATCAGGCGAGCGCAGGCGATAGATGTGACCGTCACCATGCGACGGCGTGCCGATGGCACGGCTGCGCTGACTCCCAGTCGATCGTGCCCTTCGCTTAACCGTACTGACGCTGGATTGACAACGGTACGCGCATCGACCAGATCACTACTAAGGCTTCGATGTTGAGCCGCAGAGTCCCCAGGTCGGGCAACCGAACGAACATCTGCGGAATCGGCGTCGGGCTGGCGGCCAGTAGAAGGATGATCCTGGGGCTTCGTGTCGTGCTCGCCCTGCTGGTCGCCACCATTTGCCCGGAGGTCGGGCTGGAGCGCCGGCAGGTGCGCTTGCGGATCAACCTTTCCAAGCCAACCGGCCTCCTGGCACGGGCAGTTGAAGGACGATCCTGCCCTTGCTGCGTCTACGTCAGCAGGTCTCTCCCAAGACAAAGATGCCCAGCATGAAAAAGCCCGCGATTTCGCGGGCTTAAGCTCAGGGCGTTCAGCCTAGAGTGAAGAAATTATTCGCTGAGTAGCTATTCTCACTCCCACTCGATCGTGCCCGGCGGCTTGCTCGTCACGTCGTAGACGACGCGGTTGATGCCGCGCACCTCGTTGATGATGCGGGTCGCGGCACGGCCGAGGAAGTTCATGTCGTAGTGGTAGAAGTCGGCCGTCATGCCATCCACCGAGGTGACGGCGCGGAGCGCGCAGACGAACTCGTAGGTGCGCCCGTCGCCCATCACACCAACGGTCTGTACCGGCAACAGCACGGCAAAGGCCTGCCAGATCTTGTCGTAGAGACCGGCCTTGCGGATCTCGTCGAGGTAGATGGCGTCGGCTTCGCGCAGGATCTCCAGCTTGTCGCGGGAGATGTCGCCCGGGCAGCGGATGGCCAGGCCCGGACCCGGGAAGGGGTGGCGGCCGATGAAGCTGTCCGGCAGGCCGAGCTCGCGGCCGAGCACGCGCACCTCGTCCTTGAAGAGCTCGCGCAGCGGCTCGACGAGCTGCATGTTCATGCGCTCGGGCAGGCCGCCGACATTGTGGTGCGACTTGATGGTGACGGACGGGCCGCCGGTGAAGGAGACGCTCTCGATCACGTCCGGATAGAGTGTGCCCTGCGCCAGGAACTCCGCGCCGCCGAGCTTTTTCGCCTCTTCCTCGAACACCTCGATGAACAGCCGGCCGATGATCTTGCGCTTGGTTTCCGGATCGGAGACGCCCTCCAGCTCGCCGATGAAGCGGTCGGAGGCGTCGACGTGGATCAGGTGCAGGTTGTAGTGCTCGCGGAACATGGCGACGACGTTCGCCGCCTCGTCCTTCCGCATCAGGCCGTGGTCGACGAGGATGCAGGTCAGCTGCTCGCCGACGGCCTCGTGAATGAGGAGGGCCGCAACCGAGCTGTCGACACCGCCCGACAGCCCGCAGATGACGCGCTTGTTGCCGACTTGCTCTCGGATCGCCTCGACGGCGCGGGCGCGATAGGCCGACATCGACCAGTCGCCGTTGATGCCGGCGATCTTGTGTACGAAGTTCGACAGCAGCTTCGCCCCGTCCGGCGTGTGCACCACCTCAGGATGGAACATGGTGGTGTAATACTTCTTCGCCTCGTTGACGCTGACCGCAAACGGCGCGTTTTCGGAGACGCCGATGACCTCGAAGCCTTCGGGGGCGACGGTGACGCGGTCGCCGTGGCTCATCCAGACCGGATACTTCTCGCCGACTTCCCAGACGCCTTCGAACAGCGGGCTATCCTTCAGGATCTCCACGTCGGCGCGACCGAATTCGCGGGCGTGTCCGCCCTCGACCTTACCGCCGAGCTGGGTTGCGAGCGTCTGCTGCCCGTAGCAGATGGCGAGGATCGGCAGGCCGGACTCGAACACGATCTGCGGCGCGCGCGGGCTGCCGTGATCGAGCACGGATGCCGGGCCGCCGGAGAAGATGATCGCCTTCGGCTTCATCCGGTGGAACGCCTCTTCGGCGGACTGGAACGGGATGATCTCGCAGTAGACGCCTGCTTCGCGCACGCGCCGGCCGATGAGCTGGGTCACCTGGCTGCCGAAATCAATGATGAGGACGCTGTCGGGATGGGGTGTCTGGGTCATGGCGAGCCTTTAATGAAATTTGCCGCAGCGCGCAACCGGGCAGCCCGGATTTGCGGTTTCAAACCGCGATCGATCCGTCCGCCACAGCCCGTTCCAGATCGTCGACGACATCGGCGAGTTTCTCATCGATGACGTGCAGGTATTCGGTCCAGTCGCCGACATGCTTCAGTTCGGCCTTGCCGTCGGAGATGCCGCGCAGGCCGATCAAGGGCACGCCGAAGGCCTGGCAGGCGCGGAGCACGGCGAAGGTCTCCATGTCCACCATGTTCGCGTCGATCGCGTCATAGGCGGCGCCGCTGACGACGTTCGCGCCCGTCGACAATGCGGCGCCGGCGATGCCGGGCACGCGCAGCGGCATCGGCACCACCACCGGAAGATCGAGAAGTGGCGTAGCGCCCTTGGTGAACCCGAGGGGCGAGGCGTCCATGTCGCGGTAGGAGACGCTGGTCGCCTGGTAGATTTCCGTCTGCTCCAGCGTGGCGGAGCCGGCCGAGCCGAGGCAGACGACGAGGTCCGGCAGGCTGTTGCTCGCGTCCAGCTGGGCGAGCGCCCGTGTCACCTGCACCGCAGCCTCGACCGGGCCAATGCCGGTCAGCAGCGGCGATATGCGGCTTTGCAGGTGCTCGCCATATTCCGAGGCGACCGCCATTACGTAGAGCAGCTTTCGCCCGGCGACGTTTTTCAGCTCATAGCTCATCCGGCCACGTCCTCCCGGCCGCGCACCACCATCATCGTTCCGGTCATCGAGGCGATCAGCTTGGCCGGTCCGTCACTGACGGCATATGCCCGTCCGTCCGCGACAATGATGTTCGATCCCGGCTTCGTCACCTCGCCGCGGAATAGGAACCAGTCGCCGCGGCCGGGCGACATGAGGTTCACCTTGAATTCGATCGTCAGAATGGAGGCGTCGGGGTCGATCACCGAATAGGCGGCGTAGCCGCATGCGGAATCGAGCGCGGCCGAGATGATGCCGGCATGCAGGAAACCGTGCTGCTGCGTCAGCTTTTCGTCGAAGGGGAGCTCGATTTCGACGGTGCCGTGCTCGATGCGCGTCAGTTGCGCCCCGATCAGGCGCATGGCCGCCTGGCGCTGGAAACTCGAGGTGATGCGTTCGCGGAAATCCGCGGGTGGAAGGTCTGTCATGTCGCTCGTTTCGCTTTACCGGATACGCCCGGCGCGAGACCCTCGCACGCGTGCTTTCGCATCGCAAGGCGTCAATTGCACGCAAATCCGGACGCGTCCCGACGGCGGGGAGATTTGCATGCGCGGGCCGGTGCCCTACATCTTTCAAATGGACGATGCGATCGAAATCCGGCACGGCCGGACCGCGGACGTGTTTGCAATCGGCCGGGTGCTCGTGGAGACCTGGAGGGCGACTTTCCGCGGCCAGCTCGACGATGCCTATCTCGACCGCATGTCGCCGGCGGAGCAGGCGGTGCGGCACATGTCCCGTCGTAACGCGACGGGCGTTGGGCATTACGTCGCGATCGATAACAGGAGCGATGCCCTGGTCGGCTTTGCGAACTATGGCCCCGCCCGCTACAACGCGTCGACGCCCGTCGGAGAGATCTATGCGCTCTATGTCCTGCCGGCCTATCAGGGCCGCGGCATCGGCGGCGCGCTGGTGCGGGCAGTGGCGAGGCGGATGGTCGAGGGCGGCACGGTCACGCTGATTGCCTGGGTTCTTTCGACCAATCCCAACCGCGCCTTCTACGAGCGCCTGGGGGCGACGCCGGTCGAAACCAGCATCATCGGACTGGGTGGCCACCGCTACGAACAGGTGGCTTACGTCTGGCGGGATCTGCACCTGCTGATTTCGCGGGACGCAGGCGCGGCCTGACCCTGCTTACGTCCGCCCGAGGCGGACGATGTGCTGGTCCCAGGCGAGATCGGCTTTCATCCCCTTGAACCGCCCATCATAGGAGGAGACGGCGAACCCGTGTTGCGACGGCGCGATCCCGGCTGCGTCGGCAATGGCCTCTTGGCGCAGGACCCGCCCGGTCGCGGCCTCGACCGTGACCGCCACCCCACCCTTCGGCGAGGTAAGCCCGACCAGTCCTTCCGCACGGTTGACGGCAATCGCGCCGACATAATTGGCAAGCCGCGTCGTCGTCTCCGGCGGCAGATCAAGGAAGCGGATGTCCTCGCCCCTGGCAAAATGGCCGGCGAGCGGCGGCAGATCGCTGCGTGATCCTTCGTACTGGCAGGCAAACCAGACGCGCCCTTTGTCGTCGATGTCGACGTGGCGGGTCGAAAGCTGGCGCAGCGCCGGCGGCAGTGCATGCCGTTCGATCAGCGCGCCGGCCGCGGCATCGACGAGAGCCAGCGACGGCTCCATGTGGTCGAGGTTCAGCTTGGTGCGGCCGAAATCCGGATGCGTCTCGATCCCGCCATTGGCGATGACCAGCGTCCGGCCGTCGTCCGACACCGTCATGTCGTGTGTGCCGAGGCCGTAGGTGTCGAATTCGCCGATGCGGCGATAGCGGTCGGTCGCGTCGTAGAGGCCGATCACCCCGCGGTTGGCGTCGAAATCGTTCTCGCTCGCATAGAGCAGCCGCCCGTCCGGCGAGAAGCTGCCATGGCCGAAGAAATGCCGCTCCGCACCGGCCGCGATGACGATCGGCTCTGCCTGCCGCCGTGTATCGAAGATCAGGGCGAAGGTGCCGGGCCTGCGGGCAAAGACGACGGCATGCCCGGTCGTGGCGCTGTAGGCCATGCCGTGGCCGCGCGCCGGCAACGGCACCCGGTCGATGATCGCACCGTCCTCGCTAAGGGTGGCGACGCCGTAGCTTCCATCTGGCGCCATGAAGCCGGAAGCAAACACGGCGTCGGCGCGCTCCAGCGCAAAAAGCGAGGAGGGCGCAAGTGTTGCTGCCCAGGCAGCGCCGGCCGCCTTCAAGAAGTGCCTGCGATCAAGTAGCGGTGTGCGCATGGCGCCTTTCCTGCATTCGCCGTAAAGAAAGCTTCTCTAATCAGTCGCCGTCCGAAAATGAAAAGCCGGCCCCCAGGCCGATCGCCCCGCCGTACTCGTTGCTCAACCGCAGAACGAGGTCGCGGGCATTGACGATGAGGAAGTCCATCTTCTTCCGCTCGGCCGGATCATGGACGGCGTTTTCGATATCAGGATCGATCTTCGGTACGACCCGTTCCAGCGACCGGATAACGAATTCGACGTTGCCTGCGATGGAGGCTGCCCCCGGATCCAGCAGACCTTCCATGCCGGATTTCGTGAACAAGGCGCGCAGTCCTTCGAAATTGCCGTGGATCGAGTTCCAGGTATTGCCGGATCGCCAGTAGACGGCCGACTTCGGCTTCGGGCTGGCATCCTCGCCCTTGTAGAAGGCCTCGATGCGCTGGTCGCGCACTGTTTCCGCGCCGTGGACGAGAATGCCGAGGAGGGCAGTGATGGCTTCCTTGCTGTCGCGGAACACCGGGTTGTCCGGTCCCGGGTGCTTCCAGTCGTTCTGGACGCCGGCGGCTCGTTCCCAATCGGCGCTGAGCGCGCCCGCCGTCGTGGCGATGTTTTCGGCAACAGCGGCGCCATAGCGGCAGCGAAAGCTGTCCTTGGTTTCGTCCAGCGTTTCCGAGCCTGTGCCGTAGAGGACGAATTCCAGCGCGCCCAGCCCCTGAACGGCAACGCTCTTTCCCGGCAGGGCGGCAGGATCGGCATCCTTCTCGTCCGCCTTCGCCAACAGCGCCTGCACCTGTTTCAGCCCCGTGTTCTTGCGGTCAGGATAGAAGAGGATGCGCTCGAAGCGGTTGTGCTCAAGCACCGGCCCGTCGCGGACGATCTCGATGAACGACCACTTCGCCACCACATCGTCGAAGGCGGCATGGGCGGCGGTCTTGCTCTCGGCGGACGGGGTCGCGCAAAAGGTCGAGACGGCTGCGGTCAGCGCGGTCGCCGATGCGTGCAGGTCGCGATAGCCGGGGCGAATGACTTCGTCGACTGCCCGCGCCATCACGGCGGAGACCGCTTCGTCGGTCAGGACGGCCGGCGGCAGCGGATTGGCGTCCTGGGCCTGTGCGGGCAACGCCAGGGCGGCAAAGGCAAGGCCGGCAAGAAGCATCCGGCGCAGGCCGGTGTGGTGCGGCAGGGTCATCAAAGGGTCTCCAGGAAGCTCAGCAAGGCGTCACGGTCGGCCTTCTCCAGATCGGCAAAGCGGTTTTGGGCGGCTTCCGCCTCGCCGCCGTGCCAGAGGATGGCCTCGGTCAGATTGCGCGCCCGCCCATCGTGCAGGAAATAGGTGTGGCCGCTGACCGTCTCCGTCAGGCCGATACCCCAAAGCGGCGGTGTCCGCCATTCGCGGCCATCGGCGAGACCCACCTGTTGCCCGTCGGCCAGTCCGTCGCCCATGTCGTGCAGCAAAAAGTCCGAGTAGGGCCAGATGAGCTGGAAGGACTGCGCCTTGTCGCGCGCGTCGCGGCGGGTGACGAATTTCGGATTGTGGCAGGCGATGCAGCCAATCTCGTAGAACACCTTCTTGCCGGCCAGCGTCTCGGCAAAGCTCGCCTTGCGGCGCGCCGGAACGGCGAGGTTCTCCGCATAGAAGGTCACGAGGTCGAGGACCGGGTCCGGCGCCTCGGTGTCGCCGAGCCGCTTCTGCACGCCTACGGGCATGGCGAGACAAGCCACCTGGGCCGGTGTGCAGTCGCCGTGGCTGGCAGGGGTGTCCGGCGTGGAAATGCCGATGTCGTTCATGAAGGCTTCGGCGCTCTGTTGCCGGACGGTCGGATTCTGCCCCTTCCAGCCGAACCGGCCAAGCAGGAGTTTCCCCGTCTTGTCGCGAACCAGCGCGGCCTTGCCGCTGATGCCGTTGCCATCCGCATCGTCCGGATCGGCGAGCGCCAGGATATCCGCCTCGTGGACCGCCTCGATCAGGCCAAGCCCGATCATCGGCGGTGTCATTCGCGGCGAAAGCGTGGTGGCCGGGTCCAGGTCGCCATAGGCGAGATCGGTCACGAAGTAACGGGGCTTGCGCAAAGAAACCGTCTCGCCGCCGCGAAGCGCCACGGCCTCCTCCGTGTACTCGACCTGCATCCGCCCTTCTGCCGCCAGGCCGGGAACGGCGAAATCCTGAAACTGGCCGCCATAGACCGGGTCGGGAAAGTTGAGAACGTCGAGCTTGTCCAGCCTCGCCTGTTCGGCCTCGTCTGCCGGCGGGCGGGCAAGGCGCAGGAAGGTGGTGCTCGTGTTGTCGCCGGGTTCCGGCGGGTGGCCGCGGCCGTCCTTCAGGTGGCAGTTCTGGCAGGCGCGCGAATTGAAGAGCGGTCCCAGCCCGTCGGAGGCCTGCGTCGACGAGGGCGAGGACACCCAGACCTTGCGGAACAGCGCGTTGCCGAGCTTGAACCCCTCTTCCTGCTGGAAGGTGAGGTTTTCGGAGAAATGGGAGAAGCTGTCTGCGTTGACGGCTGCCGTCGAGGTCGCCGCGCCGCCGGACATCGCCTCGTATTGTTCCTCCTTGGAGAAGTCCGCCGTCGGCTTCGTCACCGCTTCGACCCTTGCCTTGTCCTTGGCGGAAAGGTCTGTGCGGCCTTCGCTGCCGGGCAGTTCGCCCGAGCAAGCCGGTGCGGCGCCGGCGAGCGACAGCAGCAACGCGCCGAGTGCGGGCAAAAGGGCGTGGGGTGGCCTCATGGTTGAGATCGGGCCGCGTCGTGAACGTGCGCGGCCCGCCTTTGCATTCTTATTGGAAGACAGCGTTAGGATTATCCAGGCTGTCGGAACCTTCAAGCTCGATCTTACCCAGGTCCAGCGCCGAGATGACCCGCTCGATCGTCTTGGTCTGGTCGATGAGCCCGTCGATTGCCGCCTGCACCACCGCATTGCCCTCGGCATTGCCCTCACCGATCATCTGGTCATAAGCCTCGACCGACTCGGCGCGCTTTACCATCGCCTGCATGGCCGCAATGGTCGTGTCGAGCTTCGCCTTCATCTCGGTGTCGAGGCCCGCATCCTTCGCGGCAACCAGTTTAGAAAGCGACGGGCCGGTCAGCTTCGTGCCGTCGGGACGGATGTATTCGCCGGTATAGGCGCTCTGGATGCCGACCGCGTCGTAGTAGTGCGAGTTGTGCGTGTTGTCGGAGAAGCAGTCGTGCTCCTCTTCCGGGTCGTGCAGCAGGACGCCCAGCTTCATGCGTTCGCCGGCAAGTTCGCCATAGGACAGCGAGCCCATGCCGGTGAGGATGGCCGAGAGGCCGGCCTTCGGATCGGCATTGACGGTTTTCGCAGCCTCGCCCTCCGGTGCCCACTGCGCGACCATTTCCTCCAGGTCGCCGACCAGCAGATCGGTCGCGGATTTGAGATAGGCGACACGGCGGTCGCAGTTGCCGCCGGTGCAGGTCTTCGTGTCGAAGTCGGTTGCCGGACGATTGCCCGCGCCCGGGCCGGTGCCGTTCAGGTCCTGACCCCACAGCAGGAACTCGATCGCGTGATAGCCGGTCGCGACGTTTGCTTCCACGCCGCCGGCCTCCTGGAGGGTGCCTGCGAGGAATTCCGGCGTGAGGTTGGTGGCGTCCACGTCCTTGCCGTCGATCTTGATCTTGGCATTGGCGATCACGTTGGCGACGAACAGCGCGTTTTCGTCGCTTTCCGTGCCGTAGCTTGCGTCGACGTAGTCGATCAGCCCCTCATCGAGCGGCCAGGCGTTGACCTTGCCCTCCCACTCATCGACGGCGGCATTGCCGAAACGGTAGACTTCCGTCTGCTGGTAGGGCGCGCGGGCCTTGATCCAGGCGGCGCGCGCAGCCTTCAGCGTGTCCTCGGTCGGGTTGGCGATCAGCGCGTCAATAGCGGCTGCGAGGTCCTTGGCGGTGGAAAGCGAGTCGGAAAACTTGGCATGCGCGATCTCGCTGTAGTGCTTGACGACTGCAGCCGCGTCGGTCGCGGCGGAGGCGGGCTGGACGGCGAACGCGGAGGTGGCGGCCAGAAGCGCCAATGCGGCCGTGCGAAGAAAGGGCGTCTTCATGATGTCTCCCGGGATTCCATTTGAGTTTCGTTCCCTCCCGGCGCACCTGCCCAAGCGGGCACGAGGCGTCGGGACGTCGCCCGCGGCCGGGCGTACAAGCCGGAGTCTCTTCTCTCAAAATTAAACTGGTGTCAAAAGGTATAGTTTAGAATCGTTCGACAGTTCGGCCAGGAGGTTGCCGCCAAATTGCCGAATGTCAATTCTTGCGGCCCATGGCGCAGAAGAAGAAGCCGTCCGTGTCGGTCGAAGCCGGCGTCAGCGTCACCGTCTTCATGTCCGCCGACCATGGCTGCGGCTTGTCCGTACCGAACAGGTCCATCCACACTTCCGCGGCGGAAAGAATCTCGAAGGACGGATTGTCCTCGCAAAACCCGTAGACCTGGTTCTCGTTTTCCTCAGGCAGCACCGAGCAGGTAACATACAGCAGATAGCCGCCCGGGCGCACGAAGTCTGCAGCGCTCGCCAGCGCCTCTTCCTGCTGGGCGAGCCGCTCTTCGAGGTTTTTGTCCGTCAGCCGCCACTTCGTGTCCGGCCTGCGCCGCCAGGTGCCGGTGCCGGTGCAGGGCGCATCGACCAGCACGCGGTCGAAACGGCCGGCGAGCGGTGCAAGGCTGGAGAAATCCTCGTGCACCTGGACGTTGCGCGTGCCCGCGCGCTTCAGTCGCTCGATGATCGGCGCCAGCCGCTTGCGGTCCGCGTCGTAGGCGTGCACCTGTCCCTTGTTGTTCATGGTGGCAGACATCGCCAGCGTCTTGCCGCCGCCGCCGGCGCAGAAATCGAGGATCTGCTCGCCGTCCTGCGCGAAGACCAGGTCGGCCACGATCTGCGAGCCTTCGTCCTGCACCTCGAACCAACCGTTTTGGAAGGAGAGTTCGGCGGTAACGTTTGGCAGCCGTGCGGGGCCCTCGCCAGCGGGAATGCGGATGCCGTTGCGGGCGATCGTGGTCGGCACGGCGCCGCTGCCGTCGAGCGCCTTCAGCACCTTCTCGCGCGACGCTTTCAGCGTGTTGGCGCGGAGATCGAGGGTCGGACGCCCTGTGAGCGCCTTGGCCTCCTCGAGCCAGTCTTCGGAGAAATTCTCTTCAAAGGAGGGTTGGACCCAGGCGGGAATGTCGCCCTGCACATGCAGCGGCGCGTCCTTCAGTCGGCGCGTGGCGAAGGCCTTCAGCCGCTCGGTGGGAATTTCCGGGGCGAACTTGTCGCCGTCCAGTTCCCGAACCAGCGCCTCGGCGGTCAGGCGCCACTGCCGCAGCATGACACCCAGGGCCAGAGAAGTAGCGCTGTCATCGTCCATCAGGTAGGCGTGCGACAGCTTCATGCGCAGCGCGTCATAGACGATGTTGCCGATCGCCGCCCGATCCCCGGAGCCGGCGAAACGGTGGGCGTGGCCCCAGTCCTTCAGCGCGTCGGCCACCGGACGACTGCGCGTCTCGATATCCGCCAGAACCTCGATGGCTCCCGCGAGCCGTCCACCCAACCGCATTGCTCAACTCCATTTTGACGCCGTGGTAACGGCGATGGGCGGCAAGAGCAAGCCGAAGGTGGAGAAATGCGTCAGCTGACGATCTGGTAGCAGACCTTGGCGTGGCCGGCGCCGATCATGCCGATTTCAGAGGCGGCCGCCTTCGACAGGTCGAGCACCCGGCCGCGAATGAAGGGGCCGCGGTCGTTGATGCGGACGACGACGCTCTTGCCGTTGTTGGAATTGGTGACCTTGACCTTGGTGCCGAAGCGCAGGGTCTTGTGGGCAGCCGTCAGCTTGGTCGGGTTCATGCGTTCCCCGGAAGCGGTTTTCGACGTCAGGGCGTACCACGAGGCACCGCCGCAGCCGGCGGCTTCGGCGACGGATGCGAAGGTAACGGGCGCAGCGATGACGATTGCCGCAAGTGCTGCAGCAGAGGACTTGAAAGACATGTTGACCCCCTCAGAGCTGGTGTCCAGTTTCTTCTGACAGGTCTGTGTATTCGGGCCAAAAATGGCAAAAAATCGCACGCCTCGGGGCGGTTTACTTCGTTAAGATGTTGGTAACGATTTGAATAAAATGCCGATGACTTCCGTTTGACCACCGTCGGGTCGGAAAAAGTCGTTTAGAATCAGTGATGATCTTGAAGTGTTGACAAGCGTGGAATTTTCCGCCTCGATCGCCCGGGGGCGACGAAAAAAAATTGCACATACGTCGAAAAGAGTACCCTAAACCGAATCTAACGAGGACTCTTTTCCCGGAAAAGTGGTGCAAAAGAGACGAAACTTGGGCGGGTGCGGCCCCGTTTTGGCAACCTTTTGTTAACCGTCCTGGCGGCCTCAACCGCCCCAGACGTCGTCGGTCAACATCTGTGCCAGTGACATGCGGTAGTTCGGGTACCGGAAGGTGAAGCCGAGCGAGCGGATTTTCGCATTCGAGACGCGCTTGTTTTCGCCGTAGAACGACCGCGCCATCGGCGACAGCTCGGCCGTTTCGAAGGGAATCTCCGGGGGCATTTCGGCCCCCATCAGCCGGGCCGCTTCCGCCACGACATCCTGGGGCGGCCCGGGCTCGTCGTCGGTGATGTTGAAGATCCCGCCGTGCCCGCCCTGAGCCAGAAACAGCGCCGAGCCGCCGATGTCCTCGACACGGATCCGATTGAAGACCTGATCCTTCTTGATCAGCCGTCGTGCCGTGCCCTCGGCGACGTTGCGCAGCGCGTTGCGACCGGGGCCATAGATGCCGGCGAGCCGCAGGACCGCAACCGGAACACCGCTCTCCGCAGAAAAGGCGAGCCAGCGATTTTCCGCCCCGACCCGCTCCACCGAGCGCGTCGAAACCGGATGGATAGGCGTGTCCTCATCGACCCAGGCCCCCTTGTGGTCGCCATAGACGCCGACGGTCGAGAGGTAGCCGGCCCACTGCAGGTTCGGCATCAGATCCAGCAGTGGCATGACGCCCGGGCGGAAAAGCGGATCGCCGCTCTTGCCCGGAGCGATGGACTGGACAAGGTGGGTGGTTTCCCGCATGCACGCTGCAAGCTGGCTGGAGATCGCTTCCCCGTCGTAGACCAAAGGGACGATACCGAGCGCCTGCAGAGCCGCCGCCTTGTCTGCGGAGCGTGTCGTTCCCGCGGCTGAAAAGCCCGCGGATTTGAAGGTCTGCGCGATGGCGCGACCGGAAAAGCCAGCCCCCAGAACCAGAAGACGCATCAGATAGCCTCCATTGCCGCTTCATACTCCGATCGCACCTCGGGATCGGTTTCGCCGGCTGCTCGTCCGGCAAAAACTTGAAACTCGGTTTCACTCATCAGCCGGCGCAACGCCCACACCGCCATGCCGCGCACGGTCGGCGAGGGGTCGTCTGTCAGCCTCATGCAGATCGGTATCAACGTCGGATCGGCGCTGTTGCCAGCGGCGATCAGCACGTTGCGTATAAACCGGTCGCGCCCGACCCGCTTGACCGGCGAGCCGGAAAACAGCGTGCGGAAGGCGGCGTCGTCCAGGTCCAGCAATTCGGCGATACGCGGCGCCCGTAGGTCCGCGCGGGCGTGGAACTTCATTTCCGAAGCGGTCGCGGCAAACTTGTTCCAGGGACACGCCGCCAGGCAGTCGTCGCAGCCATAGATCCGGTTGCCGATCAGCGGCCGCAAATCCCGGTCGATCGCGCCCTTGTGCTCGATGGTGAGGTAGGAGATGCAGCGCCGTGCGTCGATCTTGTACGGCGCGGGAAAGGCGTTGGTCGGACAGGCATCGAGGCAGGCGCGGCAGGAGCCGCAATGGTCGCGCTCGGGTTCGTCCGGGGCAAGCTCGGCGGTGGTGAACATGCTACCGAGGAAGAGCCAGGAGCCGAACGTGCGGCTGACGAGGTTCGTGTGCTTTCCCTGCCAGCCGAGGCCGGCCTGCATGGAAAGCGGCTTTTCCATCACCGGAGCCGTATCGACGAACACCTTCACGTCCTCGCCGGCGCGCGCGGCAAACCGGGTGGCGATCTCCTTCAGCTTGCCCTTGACGACGTCGTGATAGTCGCGATTGCGGGCGTAGACCGAGATCGCCGCCCGGTCGGGCATGGTAAGCACGTCGCGCGGGTCCTCCTCGGGCCCGTAGTTCATTCCGAAAAGCACGACCGAGCGCACATCGCCCCAGAGCACCCGCGGATCGGCGCGCCGCTCGCTCGTCTCCGCCATCCAGTCCATCGTTCCCTGGTAGCCGGCGTCGATGAACGCCTTCAGCCGTTCTGGTGCATCCGGGATGGAATCCGGCCGTGCCACGCGGCAGATGTCGAACCCCTTCTCGATCGCCTCGGAGAGGAGGAACGCCTTCAGCTTTTGGCGTGCCTTGTCGGATCTGTCCGCGCTGTCGACGGCGCCGGGCATGGGTCCTGGCCTCAGAAATCAAGGTCCGCGTAGTGCGAGACCGGAGTTACGCCGCGCACACGCTCGGCCAGCATGGGGCGGAAGGAGGGGCGCGACTTGATCCGCTGATACCAGTCTTTTGCCTGCGGTGCGTCCTGCCAGTTGATCTCGCCGAGATAGTCGAGCACGGACACCGCCGCGGCCGCGGCGAGATCGGCATAACTGAGCCGGTCGCCAGCGAGATAGGTGCGCGACCCGGCGAGCCAGGACAGATACTTCATGTGCTGGCGGATGTTTGCGCGCGAATTGCGCAGGATCTTGCTGTCGGGCGGGCCGCCGCCCTGGTCCGGCGTCATCTGCAGTTTGAAGATGCGCTCCCGCACCAGCGGTCGTGTCACGTCCTGCTCCATCTTTTGCAGGAACCATTCGACCAGCCGGCGAATCTCCGCCCGCTGGAAAGGATCCTCTGCAAGCAGCCGCCGGTCGCGCTTCAAGACGCCATGGGTCTCGTCGAGATACTCGGAGATCACGGTGGCCCCGCACAGCGCGCGCATGCTGTCATCGACATAGACGGGCAGCGTGCCGGCCGGGTTGAGCGCCAGGAAATCGCGCCGGTTCTCCCAGGGCTGTTCCTCCGCGAAATCGGTCTGGTAGCCGTATTCGGCGAGAATCAGCCGGACAAAGCGCGAGGCGGAGGACATCGGGTGATGATAGAGGGTCGGCATTCTGGCTTTTCTTTAGATGACAGGCGGAGGAAGTGGACCGGCCGAAGGGCCGGAGCGGCGGTTTGCACTGGTCACGACTCCTGCCACAAAGCTATAGGAAGATGGCGACCTAAACACAAGCGAATCAGTTTCCGTGTTCGCGTGTGACACCATCTCTTCAAGGATTTTCCATGGCCGACCAATCGATAGTCAGTGCCCTCGTTCTCGGATTGATCGAGGGGCTGACCGAGTTCATCCCCGTTTCCTCAACGGCCCATGTCCTGCTTGCCGGGCATTTCCTCGGCTTCAAGTCGCCCGGCAACACCTTCGCAGTGTTGATCCAGCTCGGCGCCATCCTGGCCATCCTCGCCGTCTACGCGACGAAGCTGATCCAGATCGCGATCGCACTGCCGACCAGCGCAAAGGCGCGGCGGTTCGTGCTCTGTGTCCTGGTCGCCTTTCTGCCGGCAGCGCTCATTGGCGTGATCGCGCACGACTTCATCAAGACGGTGCTGTTCGAGACCCCACAGTTGATCTGTGTCGTGCTGATTGTCGGTGGCGTCATACTGTACGCGATCGATCGGTTGCCGCTGAACCCGCGCTACAAGGACGTCATGGATTATCCGCCGTCGCTGGCGCTCAAGATCGGCCTGTTCCAATGCCTGGCCATGGTGCCGGGAACCTCGCGCTCGGGCGCGACGATCGCCGGTGCGCTGCTGATGGGCACGGACAAGCGTTCGGCGGCGGAGTTCTCGTTCTTCCTCGCCATGCCGACCATGCTCGGCGCCTTCACGCTCGACCTCTACAAGAACAGGGATGCGCTGAGCTTTGACGATGGGATGCTGATCGTTGTCGGCTTCGTGGCCGCATTCTTCGCAGCGTTGCTGGTTGTCCGCTCGCTGCTCGACTTCGTCTCGCGGCGCGGCTTTGCACCTTTCGCGCTCTGGCGGATCGTCGTGGGCGTGGCCGGATTGATCGGCCTGGCGCTTTGGGGGTAGGGCGGGCCCTAAAGCAGACCCAATCTCGTAAAACGTAAAGCAAAGCCGGGCGTGATCGTCCGGCTTTTGTTTTGCCGGCTCAGCGGCCGATCGAAGCGGTCGTGCAGGGATCGACGCCATAGGCGGGCGCACAGCCATGCTTGCCGGCAGCGACAGTGGTCGGGGCCATGAAGGAGCCAGCCAGGATCACCAGTGCTGCGCAGCCGAAGAAGAGTGCAATTGCCTTGCCCATGTCGAAGAGGTCCTTAAAGGAGAGATCCGCGCCGGTTCTGCCGCACTGGCCCGTCACGCGAGGCGGTGTGTATGTGCCGCCCTGCAAAACATCAATAAGCGAATATGCTGAATGTCACGTAAATACAGTACGGACTTTTTTACTGCGGCAGAACTGCAACGTTCCGCCGTCCAAGCAAATGATGGGGTGGCTGCCGGATGCGCAAGGGGCGCCGGAACGGCTTCGGAAAGGGGCGTAAGCTCCCGACCCGTGGGTCCCGTTTCGGCTACAAGGTGCCGCGCGTGAACTGCCCCTTGGGGCGGTAGCGAACGAGATAGGACGGCAGGATCGCTTCGGCGAGCGCGGGCGTAATCCCGAGCGACTGGATCGTGCGCCCCTCTTTCTTTGCCTCGTCGGACACGATGTTGTCCGAGCGGAGCAGCTTCACCTGGTCGGCAGTCAGCGGCGGCGTGACGAAGGGGACGAGCGAGGAGATGGAGCCGATCAACGAGGCAATGCTGAAGGGAATGGAGACCATCGGCCGTTTGCGGTCGATGACCTGCAGCATCAATTCGAGACACTGGTGGAAGGTCAGCACTTCCGGACCGCCGAGTTCGTAGGTCGTCCCCTTCGCCACCTTGCCGTCGACCGAGAGCGCCACGGCTTCGGCGACGTCCGTGACATAGACCGGCTGGAACTTGGTGTGGCCGCCACCGATCAGCGGCAAGGCCGGCGCAAAGCGCGACATCTCGGCGAACTTGTTGAAGAAGCTATCCTCCGGCCCGAAGATGATCGACGGGCGCAGGATGACGGCGTCCGGCAGCGCCTGGCGGATGCCAAGTTCCCCGCGCCCCTTGGAACGGGCGTAGCCCGAGGCCGAATTCGCATTTGCGCCGATGGCCGAGATGTGCGTGAGGGTGGCGCCGCGGGCACGGGCGGCTTCCGCCACCGCGCGGGCGCCGAAATCCTGAACGGCGTCAAAGCGGTTGCGTCCGCTCTCGAAGAGGATGCCGACGCAGTTCACGACGTGGTCCGCATCCTGCACTGCGCGTTCGACCGAGGCGCGATTGCGCAGGTTCGCCTGCACGAAGGAGATCTGGCCGAGGCCGCCGATCGGCTGCAAGAAACCCGCCAGGTCCGGCCGCCGCACGGCGACGCGGATTCGGTAGCCCCGCTTCGCCAGTGCTCGCACCACATGACGTCCGACGAAACCGGAACCACCGAACACGGTGACCTGCGGCGGAAGGTTGGAGAGTGTCATGCGGGAAGCTCCTGGAATAGGCGAGGTGGGTGCGGCCTACATATCCCAAAGAAACCGGCAGGTGAAGGCTTGTCTGCACACACCCGCCAGCTTCGTCCGAAGATGTCCCGCGCTGGGTTTCAGACCCCTTCGACCACGACCATCTCGGCCTCGGCCACCTCCTGGCGGATGGCTGCGGCGATCTGGTATTCGGGCGAATTGTAGCAGTCGATCGCTGCCTGGAGGGACGGGAACTCGATCACCACGTTACGGGCGCGTGGCTGACCTTCCAGTTCCTGGAAAGTGCCGCCGCGGGCAAGGAAGTTTGCACCATACTTTTCGAAAGCGGGCTTTGCCGCTGCGACATAATCCTTGTAGCGTTCGGTATCGCGAACATCGACGCGCGCGATCCAGTACCCCTTGGCCATGTTTTCCTCCTCTTCGTTTGTCGATTATGTGCCGGGCACGCCGGTCATTTCGGCGAGAATCGCCTCGGCGGCAGCACGCGGATCCGCGGCATTGACGATCGGTCGCGCGACGACCAGGTGGCTCGATCCGGCCTTTAGTGCTTCCGCTGGCGTCATGACCCGCTTCTGGTCACCCCTGTCGGCGCCCGCGGGTCGAATGCCCGGCGTGACGATCGCCATGTCGGGGCCGATGACTTTGCGCACCGCGCCGGCTTCCTCGGCAGAGCAAACGATGCCGCCCATGCCGGCCGCGCGCGCCTGCTCGGCCCGGCGCAGCACCAGCGTGTGCGGATCGTATTCGTATCCGGCCTCGATGACGTCCTGCGCGTCCATCGAGGTGAGCACGGTGACACCGAGCAAGCAGAGATCGGAGCCCCTGGCTGCCTCCACGGCCGCCCGCATCGCTTTCGGATAGGCGTGCAGCGTCAGCATCGACATGCCCATCTTGACGATGTTTTCCACGCCCTTCGCCACCGTGTTGTCGATGTCGAGCAGCTTCATGTCGAGGAAGACCTTCTTGCCGTCCTTGGCCAGGTCGTGGGCGAATTCCAGCCCGCCGGCGAAGACGAGCTGGTAGCCGATCTTGTAGAACAGCACGCTGTCGCCGAGCGCGCGGACTTTCGCCTCGGCCTCCGTGATGGTCGGGACGTCCAGCCCGACGATCAGGCGTTCGCGTGCGTTCATGATCCCATGCCTTTCCAGAACTCCATTGCCGTCCAGTCGCATGTGACGGTTCGATCCGCAAGCCGGAAGGCGAAAAGATCGCCGCCGCTGGTCGGCTCGTGGACCCGGGCCGTCAGTGCGTTCGGCGATAGGTCCAGAGCTGCGCCGGCGGAATGTTGCGCACGACGAAATCCAGATGGCTGATCCGGTAGCGGCCAGGCATGGCGGGGACCGGTGAGACGGGTCCGTAGGAGATCTGCACCACCGGACGTCCAACGGGAATTCGCCGCAGCAGATCCTCGATCAGGGCCACCCGGCGGTGCATGGGGAAGTTCAGGAGCGGGACCGCGGAGATGACGCTGTCGAACTGCTGGTCCTTCAGTGCGCCAAGGGTGTTGTCGAGGTCGAAAGCATCACCGTTGATGAACTTCACGCCCTCGAACCGCTCGACCAGATGGTTGTAGAAGTCCGTTGAATATTCGACCGAGACGATCTTGGCCGATGCGACGCCCGCCTCCAGGATCGCCTTCGTGATTGCGCCCGTTCCCGGCCCGAGTTCCAGAACAGGCAGGCCCGAACTCGGGTTGATCACGCTGGCCATCCGCCGCGCGGTGACCGAAGATGTTGGGATGATGGAGCCGACGGCACGCGTGTTGTTGATCCAGCCCTTGAAGAAGCGGATCTCCTCGCCGAATTTCCGTCCGAGGTGTTCTTTGACCTTACCACGCAAATTCATGTCCACTCCCCCGACTATGACGGCTGCTGCTTAGGCGCCTTCCTGGTGATTCGGAAGATGCTTCTGGAGTATTTGTTTCCGCGTGCGGCAAAAACAAGTCATCTTGCGACGGTTTCACGCTCCGCTTGCGACTGTTCAGGTGCGCGCTCACCCCGTTTTGCGGCAGCCAGACCCGGAGAAACGCCCAGTCGCCTTGCCAGAGACGATGCATCGAACGGCGCTCTGAGTTTTGCGTCCGTATTGTCGAAATAGGCGAACACATCGCGCCCGTGGCGCAGCAGTCCGTAGAAGGTGCCGTTGATCTCGATCGATCGGAACTGCCTGGAGGCGTAGAAGAGTTCGCTACTTTGGACGAGAGAATGCGGATAGAAGACGCCGCGCCAGGAGTTGTAGAAGCAGCAGAGATGCCGATCCGAACCGTCCCGGTCTTTCCCACGCCCGCTCCTCAGCCACTACTGCGCTAGACCGCCGGCGGCAAACGAGAAACCGGCTTGCGCATCTCTTCGTTCCGAGGCGCGGATCAGACGCGCATCGGCATCAGCACGTAGAGCGCATCGTCGCCGGCAAGGTCGCGCACGAGCGTCGGCGAACCGGGATCCGCCAGCAGGAACACGGCTTCCTCGCCGGAAAGCTGGGCGGTGATGTCGAGCAGGTATTTCGCGTTGAAGCCGATCTCCAGCGGGTCGCTGTCGTACCCGACCGGGACTTCTTCCGTGGCGCTGCCCGAATCCGGATTGTTGACCGTCAGTGTCATCTGGCCTTCGGCGAGCGACAGTTTGACCGCGCGGCCGCGCTCGGACGAGATGGTCGACACCCGGTCCACCGCTTGGGCAAAGGACTGGCAATCGATCCGCAGTTCCTTCTCGTTGTTGGTCGGGATGACGCGCTGGTAGTCCGGGAAGGTCCCGTCGATCAGCTTCGAGGTCAGCACGACCGAGCCGATGGTGAAACGGATTTTTGCATCCGACACCTCGACCGTCACAACCAGGTCCGGATTGTCGACCAGCTTCTGCAGCTCGCCGACGGTCTTGCGCGGGATGATGATGCCCGGCATGCCCTCCGAGCCGGAGGGCGCCTCGACGTCGGCGCGCGCCAGGCGGTGGCCGTCGGTGGCGACGGCCCGCAGCTTCAACTGGCCGGCGTTTTCGATCGTGTGGATGAAAATGCCGTTCAGGTAGTATCGCGTCTCCTCCGTCGAGATCGCAAACTGCGTGCGGTCGATCAGCATCTTCAGGTCCGTCGCCTTGAGGCGGAACGTATGGCTGAAGCTGCCCGCGGTCAGGTCGGGGAAATCGGACTGCGGCAGGCACTGCAGCGAAAACTTGGAGCGGCCGGAAGTGACGGTCATGGCCGCGCCGTCCGGCGTATTGGCGAGCAACACTTCCGAACCGTCAGCCAGCTTGCGGACGATGTCGTACAGCAGGTGCGCGGGCACGGTCGTGGCGCCGGCCTGTTCGATCTGTGCCGGCGTTGCCTCGGTGACCTCGAGGTCCAGGTCGGTGGCCTTCATCTCGAGGCTCCCCCCATCCGCGCGCAAGAGCACGTTGGAGAGGATCGGTATCGTGTTGCGCCGCTCGACCACGCGATGGACGTGGTTCAGCGATTTCAGAAGGTTGGACCGTTCGATGGTGATGCGCATGGACGTACCGCTTTCGACCCTGCCCGCCGGCTCGCCGGCGCGGCGTCTTTTCTGTTGCCGGCTGGCGCCGGAAGATGTGGAGGGGCAAATTGGCAGATTTTCGTGTGCAAATGCAAGAGGCTCGGCGATCGTCACCGGGGAAACCGATGCCGCGCGCAAACCTTGCGGGCTTGCCGCGCGCTCCGGCCTCGCCCATAAGGAGGCGGGATCGCGCATTTGCGCCGGATGATAGCAGGAACGCACGCTTCAGATGCAGGAAGAACCGCACAAGGGGAGCGCCTCCGCGGCCCGCAGTTACCGCCTCCACGGGGTGATGGTCCCGGCGCGCCCACTCGAGCCGGCGCTCTATCTGGTGGCGACGCCGATCGGCAATCTGGGCGACATCACGCTGCGCGCGCTGGAGACGCTGGCCGGGGCCGACGTGCTTGCCTGCGAGGATACCCGCGTCAGCCGCGTGCTGCTGGATCGCTACGGCATCGCCACGCGTCCTTACGCCTACCACGAGCACAACGCCGATGAGGTCGGTCCCAGGCTGGTCGCGGCGCTCGAACAGGGAAAATCGGTGGCACTCGTCTCCGATGCGGGCACGCCGCTGGTGTCCGATCCCGGCTACCGTCTGGGCCAGCTGGCGCTTTCCGCCGGCTGCAAGGTCGTGCCGATTCCCGGGCCGTCGGCGCCCCTGGCCGCCCTAGTCGGATCCGGCCTGCCGAACGACGCCTTTCTCTTTGCCGGCTTCCTGCCGGTCAAGGACAAGGCGCGCCGCGATCGCCTCGGCGAGTTTGCCCGTGTGGATGCGACCTTGATTTTCTTCGAGTCGCCGCATCGGATCGCGGCGACGCTCGCTGCCGCGGCTGAGGTGCTTGGAGATCAAAGACAGGCGGCCGTCTGCCGCGAACTGACCAAGACGTTCGAGGAGTTTCGCCGGGGATCGCTCGCCGAGCTTGCCGCGCACTACCAGGCAAATCCGCATGTCAAGGGTGAAATCGTGCTGGTGGTCGGCCCGCCGACCGAAGCGGCTGTCCCCGAAATCGCCGACGTCGATGCGCTGCTTGCCGCCCTGGCGCAGGAGATGCCCGCCGGCAAGGCCGCAACAGAAGCAGCGCGCCAGACCGGCCTGCCGCGCCGCGATCTCTACCAGCGCCTGGTCGGCATGAAGGCGCGCGATGGGGACTGAAGCGGAACGCAAGCTCCGCCGAAGGGCCTTTCGCCGTGGCCATGTCGCGGAATTCGTCGCCGCCCTCTATCTGCTTGCCAAAGGCTACCGCGTGCTGGCCGTCCGTTACCGCACGAAGGTCGGAGAGATCGACATCATCGCCCGCAAGCGCGACCTCGTCATTTGCGTCGAGGTGAAGGCGCGGCGGAGCGAGGAGAGCGCGGTCTTCGCGGTGACGGGGACGGCCCAGCGACGCATCCGCGCCGCAAGCGACCTGTGGCTCGCCCGCCAGCGCGATGCGCATCGGCTGTCCGTCCGATACGATATCATCGCGGTTCTGCCGTGGCGTGTCCCGCGGCACCTGCCGGATGCGTTCTGACTGCCGGCGACGACCGATGCGCCGATCGATAAAATGCGACCGAACATCTGCACTCCGTCCTTACCTCCGCCCGCTATGGTTGCCGATGAACCATCGTGCGGAGTTGTAATGGTCTGGAAACTGATGCTTGCGGGCGTGATCGGCATGGCGGCCAAGACGCTGCCGCTGCCAATGGCGCCGTCGCGGCCGCTGATCGCGGCCTCCATGGACGAGATGGAGATGGTCGATGCGCCGATCGAGCCGTCGTTGATCGTGGCCGGTGAGCCGCACGCCCGGGTCGCGCTGCATTCGCGCGGCCATGACGATCAGTCGACCACGGCAGTCTGGGATTGCACTGCGGGCACCTTCCGCTGGTATTTCGGCTGGGACGAGACGGTGATGATCCTTGAGGGCGAGGTGCATGTCATCGCCGAGGACGGCAGCGAACGCACGCTTCGCGCCGGCGACATCGCCTATTTTGGCGGCAAGACCTGGGCGACATGGCAGGTCGATACATACGTTCGCAAGATCGCCTTCTGCCGCAAGCAGTTTCCAGCCCCGATCGCCACGGCGCTGCGGCTGCGCGACATGATGCGCGCCGGACGTGGCCGGGGCGGGCTCGCCGCCTGAGGCATCGATCGTGCCATTTGAGGGCAGGCGGCGTGCAGGCGCCGCCCGTTGCGTTTGCCGGGGCGCAAGCCTAAATGTGGGCGGCAATCCGTGAGGAAAACATTCCATGGCAAAGATCAAGAACGTCGCGGTCCAGATGGACCACGTGTCCACCATCAATATCAGCGGCGATTCCACCTTCGCCATGAGTCTCGAAGCCCAGGCTCGCGGCTACCAGCTCTTCCACTACACGCCCGACAAGCTCAGCCTTCGCGACGGCAGGGTCTTTGCGACCGTCGAGCCGATGCAGCTTCGCGACGTCAAGGGTGACCACTACGATTTGGGCGAACCCGAGCGGGTCGACCTGTCGACGATGGACGTGGTGCTGTTGCGCCAGGACCCGCCCTTCGACATGGCCTACATCACCTCCACCCATCTGCTGGAGCGCATCCATCCGAAGACACTGGTGGTGAACGATCCCGCCTGGGTGCGCAATTCGCCGGAGAAGATCTTCGTCACCGAATTCGCCGACCTGATGCCGGCAACGCTGATCACCCGCGACCCGGCCGAGATCCGCCGCTTCCGCGAGGAGATGGGCGACATCATCCTCAAGCCTCTCTATGGCAATGGCGGCGCCGGCGTCTTCCACTCGACCCGCGACGACCGCAATCTCTCCTCGCTGCTCGAAATGTTCGGGCAGATGTTCCGCGAGCCCTTCATCGCCCAGGCCTATCTGCCGGACGTGCGCAAGGGCGACAAGCGCATCCTGCTCGTCGACGGCGAGCCGGTCGGCGCGATCAACCGCGTGCCCGCCGAGCACGATGCCCGCTCGAACATGCATGCCGGCGGCCGCCCCGAGGCGACCGAGCTGACCGCCCGCGAGATCGAGATCTGCAAGCGGATCGGCCCGTCGCTGCGCGAACGCGGCTTCCTGTTCGTCGGCATCGACGTCATCGGCGACTACATGACCGAGATCAACGTCACCTCGCCGACCGGCATCCGCGAGGTGCGGAAATTCGGCGGCGCCGACGTCTCGAGCCTCCTGTGGGATGCGATTGAACGCAAACGCGCCTGAGCGACTTGCGCCGGCGTCTGATCGAAGAGGCGCCGGCACCACTATCCATCCGCTCTCCGCGATCCCCTATTCGCTTCGGTCGTAGGAGAACTGGATCCCCGCCGTGCCGCCCGTTTCGATGAACAGGTTCATGAAGGCGGGCACTGTTTCCTTGCGCGACCAGTCGCGTTGCAATTCACAGAAGAGTTGCGGCACGCTGATCATCTTGCCGCCCGCCTGCTCTATGCGGTGCAGGCCCGCCTCGTGCGCGGCGACGACATAGACCTCATAGCCCGCCTCCAGCGCGTCGATGGCCGGAAACGTGAGGCACGCCTCGGTCCACAGTGCCGTCATGATCAGTTTCTTTCGACCGGTTTCCTCGACCGCGCGCCGGAATTCCACGTCTTCCCAGGAGATGATCGTCGTGCGATCGTAGGTCGGGTATCGTTCCAACGCCTTGCGCACTTGCGGAATTGGCGGCTTGTTCAGGCCGGTTTTGACATTGACCGTCGAGTGCACGATCGGCAGCCCGTACACGACAGCCGCCTTGGCAGCGCCGACGACGTTGTTGACCAGAAGTTGACGGTCCATTGAGGCGATGGAGTTCACCTGGACCGGCTGGTAATCGATAAGATGAAGGCTGAATTCTTTGGTGTCAGAAGGTGATCGGTGCTCGGATCGCGGATAGGTTCACTGACCATGACTTCCTCCCTTGGGTATGCGGTGGATGTCTGTTGGATACGCGGGGGCTTGACTTGGAGCATTCCGCCACGGGCGATGGCCGTATAGCTCTTGGATATTACGCTGCCTTCTTGTTCTCGAATGCATTGCTCCGGTCGCATTTCGCCCGCGGACTTGAATAGGCGGTCGCGTTTGTTCTCATGCGTGCGGTGTTTGCAACCGGGCGCAACCGGTTTGCACGGCCTGGCTGAAAATTGTTCCGTAAATGTTCTTGTTCCATTCCATTTTCTATGACAGATTGTGATGACGTCGGGTGAGGCGATCGGCGGCAGACTGTTTGGGGGACGGTCATGGTGGCACGGGTCAGTACGGTGGCGTTTCAGGGCATTGACGGCGTTCCCGTCGAGGTCCAGGTGATGGTGGCGCCCGGCAGGGTCGGCATGCAGATCGTCGGGCTCCCTGACAAGGCCGTCGCCGAGAGCCGGGAACGAGTCCAGGCCGCGCTGCACGCATCGGGTCTCGCCTTGCCCGCCAAGCGGGTCACCGTCAACCTGGCGCCGGCAGACCTGCCCAAGGAGGGAAGCCATTTCGATCTTCCGATCGCGCTCGGCCTGATGGCGGCGCTCGGCGCCATTCCGGCCGACGCTCTGGAAGGTTACGTCGTCATCGGCGAACTCAACCTCGACGGTACGATCGCGGCAATCGCCGGCGCTCTGCCGGCGGCCATCGGCGCCAATGCGCTCGGCAAAGGCCTGATTTGTCCAGCCGACAGCGGTGCCGAGGCGGCCTGGGCCGGCGCGGAGATCGACATTCTGGCGCCCCGCAGCCTGATTGCGCTCGCCAATCATTTTCGCGGCACCCAGGTGCTCAGCCGGCCTGAGCCCGCCATTCGCGCCGCACCCGCCAACCTGCCGGATCTTGCCGACATCAAGGGACAGGAGAGCGCGAAGCGCGCGTTGGAGGTGGCTGCGGCCGGTGGACACAACCTCCTGATGGTCGGGCCGCCCGGCTCCGGCAAGTCGATGCTGGCCGCCCGCCTGCCGTCGATCCTGCCGCCGCTCGCACCGGCCGAACTGCTCGAAGTCTCGATGATCCATTCGATCGCAGGCCAACTCGCTGGCGGCAAGCTGTCCGATCGCCGCCCCTATCGGGCGCCGCATCATTCGGCGACGATGGCCGCACTTGTCGGCGGCGGCTTGCGCGCCCGGCCCGGAGAGGCGTCACTCGCCCACCACGGCGTTCTCTTCCTCGACGAGTTCCCGGAGTTCTCGCCGCAGGTGCTTGATGCGCTGCGTCAGCCGCTCGAAACCGGCGAATGCGTGATTGCCCGTGCCAATCATCGCGTCAGCTATCCGGCGGCGATCCAGCTAGTCGCGGCCATGAACCCCTGCCGGTGTGGCATGGCGGGTGAGCCGGGTCAGGTCTGCGCGCGCGGGCCGCGCTGCATGGCGGATTACCAGGGTCGCATCTCCGGTCCGCTGATGGACCGCATCGATATCCGCATCGACGTGCCGGCCGTATCGGCGAGCGATCTCATCCGCCCGATGCAGGCAGAATCGAGCGCGACGGTGGCGGCTCGCGTCGCGCGTGCCCGCGAGGTCCAGCGCGATCGTTTCGTGGCCCTTGGCAGCGCGGAGGTTTCCATCAATGCGCGTGCTTCGACCGCGCTGATCGAGCGCATCGCGGAGCCGGACCCCGGCGGCCTGCAGCTCTTGCGGGATGCTGCGGAGAAGATGCGGTTTTCTGCCCGCGGCTACCATCGCGTGCTCAAGGTCGCCCGCACCCTGGCCGACCTCGACGGAAAGGATAGTGTCGGCCGCATCCATCTTGCCGAGGCGATCTCCTATCGTATCGCCGGCGAACGGCTGACGGCCGCCGCCTGAGGCCAGTTTTGACGCCGGGACGCGGCCGTCGCAGGCGGGTCACGACAGGCTAGGCCCGCAGCCACGACGGGGCTGGTATGAAGGCAGACTTGCGCGCGTTCTCGGAAGGCATTGTCCGGACGGATTGTGTTGCCGGCTTGAGAGCACCTTCGGGAACCGCGCCGCTTTCAGGCAACGATTGGCACACAATGCCCGACACACAGTAATCAGCACACAACGGTCGCGCCGACCGCAATGACAATGGCGGTACGTGCATGGCTGCGACCGCGCAATGGCCAGCAGGGCACACCGACGGTGTGCCCTGCAATCGTTCGTCGCTTGCTGAAGCGATCAGCCGCCAAGGCCCTCGAACAAAGCGGTCGAGAGATAGCGCTCGGCAAAGGAGGGAATGATGACGACGATGGTCTTGCCTTCGTTCTCCGGCCGTTTGCCGACCTTGATGGCGGCGGCGAGTGCTGCACCGGCGGAGATGCCGACCGGCACGCCCTCGAGCCTTGCCACCAGGCGGGCGTTCTCGAACGCCTCGTCGTTGGCCACGGTGACGACTTCGTCATAGATCTTGGTGTCCAGTATCGCCGGTGCAAAGCCTGCACCAATCCCCTGGATCTTGTGCGGGCCGGGATTTCCGCCGGACAGAACGGGGCTGTCCGCAGGCTCGACGGCCACCACCTTGACGCTCGGCTTCTTCGCCTTCAGCACCTGTCCGGCGCCGGTGATCGTGCCGCCTGTGCCGATGCCGGAGACGAGAATGTCGACCTGACCCTCGGTGTCGTTCCAGATTTCTTCCGCTGTCGTCTTGCGGTGAATCTCCGGATTGGCCGGGTTCTCGAACTGGTGGGGGATGATCGCGTCGGGAACCGTCGCCGCCAGTTCCTCGGCCTTGGCGATCGCGCCCTTCATGCCTTTCGACCCTTCCGTCAGCACGAGCTCCGCGCCGAGCAGCGCCACCATCTTGCGCCGCTCCACCGACATGGTTTCCGGCATGGTCAGGATCAGCCGGTAGCCCTTGGCCGCTGCGGCGAAGGCGAGGGCGATGCCGGTGTTGCCGGAGGTCGGCTCGATCAGCGTCGATTTTCCGGGGGTGATCTTACCCTGCGCCTCGAGCGCTTCGATCATCGCCACCCCGATACGGTCCTTGACCGAAGCGATCGGGTTGAAGAATTCGAGCTTTGCCAGAAGGTTCGCCTTCACGCCCTTTTCCTTGGCCAGCTTGTCGAGCCGCACGATCGGAGTGTCGCCGATCGTCTCGATGATCGAGGCGTAGACGCGGCCACGGCCGGGTTTGCGGGGTTCAGACATATTCGGCTCCCTTTCAATCTTCGAATGTTGTGCGGAGAATAGGTTCTAAGACGTGCGGAAGCCAGTGCCGCATCATCCACGGATTGTCCGCGAATTGAAAAAATCGCATTCCAATGCGGTTGAAGACGGATCTTTATTTCACGCTGCGCGGGTTGCGATGTAGGCTGCGGTGCTTGCCAGTATGCCTGCCGCCACGCGGTTGAGGCTCCGAAGGGCGCTCGGCCGCTTCAGAAGCGTCCGGGCGCGCGATGCCAGCGCCATGTAGGGAATGAGCACCACCAGGAGCACGATGAAGGTCGCGCCGAGCAGCAAGCCGTAGTCTTCGAGACCGATCGCGCCGAGGTCGATCAGCGTTGGCACCAGCGCCACGTAGAAGAGCATCGTCTTGGGATTGCCGGCCGTTACAAGCAGTCCGGACAAAAACGACATGGCCATGCTGGAGGAGCGGCGGGCCTCGATCTCCTGCGGCACCAGGCCCGTGGTCCAAAGCTTCCAGGCGATGTAGCAGAGATAAAGCGCGCCGGCGATCTTGATCGCCATGAAGGCCGTTGTGAAGGTCTGGGCAATGAAGGCCAGGCCAAGGATGACGGCCGTCAGGTAGATCATGTCGCCGAGGATCAGGCCGAGTCCCATGAAGAAGGTTTCGCGGAAGCCGGAGCCGAGCGCACGCGCGACGATGGCGGTGATGCCCGGACCCGGGATCACCGCAGCGATGAAGAGCGCGCCGCTGTAGGCAAGCAAGGCTGCAAGTGTCATGAGATACCTCGCTTTCGCGCGATCTCTACGCCTGTACGAACGCGCATTCAAGCCGGTCGCCGAGACGCGCGGTTGACGATCGGGCGCGCCGCTCTAGCTTCTCCATCGCCACCGCAAGCACGGCTTTGCCGGGATAGGCAGAGCTTCGTCGCGCCGATCGACGTCTTTTACCCGTCCTCAAAAGGAGGAACCGCATGTCGCCGACCTCAGCCGAAAAACGCAGGCTCGCGCCCCTGAAGACGCCTTCGGGCCTCGCTTCGAACGCGATCACCGACATTTCGCACGCGCTGACGGCGCTTCTCGCCGATATATTCGCGCTTTACCTTAAGACCAAGAATTTCCACTGGCACGTGTCTGGTCCGCATTTTCGCGACTATCACCTGCTGCTGGACGAACAGGCCGAGCAAATCTTCGCGACGACCGATGACATCGCCGAGCGTGCCCGCAAGATCGGCGGCACGACGCTGCGCTCGATCGGTCACGCCGCGCGCCTCCAGCGGATCCCGGACAACGATGCCGACTACGTCACCCCGGAAGACATGCTGGCCGAACTTCTGGAGGACAACAAGCACCTCGTTTCGCTTTTGCGCGAGACGCATGGTCTGTGCGACGAGCACGGCGACGTTGCGACCGCGAGCCTGCTCGAGAACTGGATCGATGAGGCCGAGCGCCGCACCTGGTTCCTGTTCGAAACGACGCGGCAGGCCAAGTAGCACGACCGTTCGTGGGTCAATGCAAGGTGCGCCGTAGGCAGGCGCAGCCGCTCTCCACCTAACTGGCGTTCCGCCGCAGCACGCGCGCCGGCGACCAGCCGAGATTCATGCCCATCGCCGCAATCAGGATCACGGCCGCGCCGGCAACCTGCATCGGCTGCAGGGCATGGCCGAAGGCCACGCGGTCGACGAGGATCGCTGCCACGGGGTAGATGAAGGAAAGTGCGCCGGTCAGATGAGTCGGCAGCTTCTGGATCGCCCCGTAGAGCAGCACATACATCAGTCCCGTGTGGACGATGCCGAGCGTTGCAAGGCTCGACCAGGCGGCAGGGGACGACGGCAGCGCCGAAAAATCGGCAGACGGCAACAGCATCACGACGCCGGTGGCGACCTGGATCAGGGCGATCAGGTGTGGCGGCGTGCCCTTCAGCCCCTTGGCGGCGATGGCGGCCAGCGCGTAGAAGAAGGCGGCACCGAGCGAATACGCGATCCCCAGAGCGTAGTCGGCGCCGACGAAATCGCCAGCCGGCTTGGCCTGGACGATGGCCACCATTCCGGCAAAGGACAACGCCAGCCAGGACAGTTTGGCCGCCGTGATCTGCTCCCTGAAGAACGGCGCGCCGAGCGCCAGCAGCATGAACGGCTGGGTATTGTAGACGGTGGTGGCAATCGAGATCGAAGCCAGCGGATAGGCGGCGAACAGCAGCAGCCAGTTAGCGACGATCGCGACGCCGCCAAGGACGGCAAGGGCAAACCGTCGCCGCGTGAGCAGACCGGGGCGCAACAACCCGAGGACCCCGCAAATGGCAGCAAGGGCGACCGTGCCGATCGCGCAGCGCCAGAACACCACGTTCAGCGTCGGCTGGCCGGAGACCAGCACGAACCAGCCGATCGTTCCGGAAATCAGCATGGCCGCGGTCATTTCGACCGAGCCGGTGCGAATTGTCTTGTCCATGGGGCCGTGTCTCCTTCAATGTGATGTGCGAAGAATAGGAGTCGCGGTATCAGATCTCCATGGAGTTTATTAGGGTATATGCTATCATCGCTTCATAATCTTAGGCGTTTTGAGCGGATTTATGATTATGGATGATACAGACAGGCGAATTCTGTTGCTTCTGGCGGAGAACGCCCGGTTGTCGTTGAAGGAGTTGGCCGCAGCGACGGAGCTGTCGTCCCCGAGTGTGGCCGAGCGGCTGCGCAAGCTGGAGGATCGCGGGGTCATCGACGCCTTCACCATCGACGTCAATCCACAGCATTTCGGCTATTCGCTGCAGGCGATCGTGCGGGTACGCCCGCTGCCCGGCCAGTTGCATATCGTCGAGCGCCTGATCCAGGAGATGCCGCAATGCGTCGAGTGCGATAAGGTCACCGGCGACGACTGTTTCATTGTCCGGCTCTACCTGCGCTCGATGGAGGAGCTCGACACGTTGCTCGACGGCATCGCCGAACGGGCGCAGACGAACACTTCGCTGGTGAAGGCCACGCCCGTCAGGCGGCGGCTGCCGGGACTGTTGCCGTAGCCACGGCCTCGGGGGGCCGTGGCGATCAGAACTCGGCCATTGGCGATAGCCGGCCGGGTCCTGATGGCATGGGTCCGGCCTTGCTGCGGAGCATGAACCGCAGTTCACCCTCTTCGGCCACCGCCTCGCCCTGCCAGTCGAGCCTGTCGGGCGGAAACGCCACGTCGACCTTTGCCGGTCGGATGCCGAGCGCCTGCAGGATCGCCGTCAGTGCAGGGAGCTGCGCGGCGACGACGTCGAGCAGTTCGAAGGTGCCATCTTCCCGATCGCGCCAGGCGACGATCGCATGTTGCTCCGGCAAGTGGCTTAGCTTTAGTCCGTCGAGCATCGCGGCGTTCAGCAGGAACATGGTGGACTGCTGCGTGACGGCAAAGCGCTGTGAAACCGCTACGCGATCCGCCAGAAGACGCCGAGCCAGCGCGAGGTCATCCGCATGGCCGAGGTTGATCGTCCGCGCCGATGGCGGTTCGTCTGGAATTTGCGGTGCCGGGCCGAAAAAGCGGTGCTCCTGCACGATCGCAAATCCATAGGGCTCATAGAGGGCCGGCTTGTCGGTGTAGAGCGCAACTGCCTCGAAACCGTGTGCATCGCAGCGTTCGAGGGTGCGGCGAATGAGGTCCCTGAACAACCCGCGGCCGCGATACTCCGTCCGCACGGCGCCGGACTGCAGGCCGGCCGCCTTCACCATCCGCCCGTCGATCATGAGCGGCATGGAAAATGCGGTGAAGTTGGCGATACACCGTCCGCCCGCATCGAAATAGGCCGACGGCATGCTGCTGGGGTCTGGACCGCCCAGCTGGTCGAGCGGGTCAAGATCGATGCCGAACACGTCATCGAGCAGATCCTTAAGGGCTGCCCATCCGGCGGGGTCGGCCAAAAAGTCCTCGCGATAGATCAAGCCGGTGCGGTCGTTCATTGCACGCCGGTCGAGCCGAAGCCGCCGGCGCCGCGGCCGGTCTCACCGGCCATGTCGGCCTCCCGCACCGCCACCTGCACCACCGGCGCGATTACCATCTGGGCGATGCGCATGCCGCGTTCGACGACGAACTTCTCGTCGCCCAGATTGATCAGTAGCACCTGGACCTCGCCGCGATAATCGTTGTCGATGGTGCCGGGCGTGTTGAGGCAGGTGATGCCGTGCTTGAAGGCCAGCCCGGAGCGTGGCCGAACCTGCCCTTCGTACCCCGCGGGGATTTCGAAGACGAAGCCGGTCGGCACCAATACCCGCTTGCCCGGACGGATCACCAGGCGGTCGCCCTCGCTGATCGCTGCCCGCAGGTCCATCCCCGCCGCGCCGGCGGATTCATAGGCCGGCAGGTCGAGGCCGTCGCCATGCGGCAGGCGGACAAGATTGAGGGTCGGAATGGCGGTCGCTTTGGTCATGGTCATGAATGCATAAACCGTCCGCGGGTTTCCTCCGTCAATTTGCAAATCGACGAGGAAACCAGTAGAAGGCGCGCGATCAACAGGAAATTCAGAGAGCATGGCCGAAAGTCTCGCCGAGGCGGTCTCCCGCCGCCGCACATTCGCTATTATTGCGCATCCGGATGCCGGTAAAACGACCCTCACAGAAAAGCTGCTCTTGTTCGGTGGCGCGATCCAGCTTGCCGGCGAGGTCAAGGCGAAGAAGGACCGCATCCAGACCCGTTCGGACTGGATGAAGATCGAGCGCGAGCGCGGCATCTCGGTCGTCACCTCGGTGATGACCTTCGAGTACGAGGGCAATGTCTTCAACATCCTCGACACGCCCGGCCACGAGGACTTCGCCGACGACACCTACCGCACTCTGACGGCGGTCGACGCGGCCGTCATGGTCATCGACGCCGCCAAGGGCATCGAGCCGCGGACCTTGAAGCTGTTCGAGGTGTGCCGCATGCGCGACATCCCGATCATCACCTTCATCAACAAGATGGACCGCGAGAGCCGCGACGTCTTCGAGATCCTCGACGAGGTGGAGGAGAAGCTGGCGCTCGACTGCGCGCCCGTCACCTGGCCGATCGGCCGCTCGAAGACCTTCTGCGGATCCTATCATCTAGCCACCAACGAAGTGCGCGGTGCGGACACGCAGGAACGCCTCACCAAGGTCAACGACCCGGAAATGGCGTCGCATCGCCTGCCCGAGAACGAGCGCGAAGCCTTCATCGAAGAACTGACGCTGGCGATCGAGGCCTGCAAGCCCTTCGACAAGAAGGCCTTCCTCGAAGGCCACCTGACGCCGGTCTTCTTCGGCTCGGCTCTGCGCAATTTCGGCGTGCGCGATCTTATCAACGCGCTCGGCGCCTATGCGCCGCCGCCGCGCGACCAGGTGGCGGACACCCGCACCGTGCATGCGGCGGAAGACAAGATGACGGCCTTCGTCTTCAAGATCCAGGCGAACATGGACCCGAACCACCGCGACCGCATCGCCTTTGCCCGCGTCTGCTCCGGCAAGCTGGAACGCGGCATGAAGGCGCGGCTTGCGCGCACCGGCAAGCAACTCGGGCTTTCCGCGCCGCAGTTCTTCTTCGCCTCGCAGCGGCAACTGGCGGATACGGCCTATGCCGGCGACGTGGTCGGCATTCCGAACCACGGCACGTTGCGCATCGGCGACACGCTAACCGAAGGCGAGGCGCTCGTCTTCGAGGGCGTTCCGAACTTCTCGCCGGAAATCCTGCGCCGCGTGCGGCTCGAGGACGCGATGAAGGCAAAGAAGCTGAAGGAAGCGCTGCACCAGATGGCGGAAGAAGGCGTCGTTCAGCTCTTCTCGCCGGAGGACGGTTCGCCGGCGATCGTCGGCGTCGTCGGTGCGCTGCAGCTCGACGTCTTGAAGGAGCGTCTGCAGCAGGAATACGGGCTGCCGGTTTCCTTCGAGATGTCGCGCTTCTCGGTGTGCCGCTGGATCTCCGCCGACAATCCGGCCGACCTGGAAAAGTTCGTCACCGTGCGCCGCGGCGATATCGCCCGCGACCTCGACGGCGATCCGGTGTTCCTGGCGCAGGACGCGTTCTCGCTGCGCTACGAGCATGAGCGTTATCCGGCGATCAAGATGGCCGCGATCAAGGAATACCACGTCGCCAAGGCGGCGTGAGTCTAGGGTTACTGAAGCACCCTGACGATGACCCAGACGCCGGCGCCGACGAGAAGCGCGCCGGCGATCCGCCCGATCCGGTCGCCGCGGGGCAAGAGCTTTTCCGCCAGGACGAAGAACGCGATCGCGGCGATCCAGAGGATGTTCATCACTCCGCCGACGAACAAGAGCAGCATCAGCGGCCAGCAGCAGCCGACGCAATAGGCGCCATGGCGCACGCCCATGGCAAAGGCTCCTGCCGCGTCGCGCCGGAAGCCGCCGGTCGCCTGCAGGAAAGCGACCGGAGCCCGGCATTTCGAAAGGCAGGCGTACTTCAGCGGGGTCCACTGGTAGGCGCCGGCGATGATCAGCAACACTCCGTCGAGGACGGTGCTGCGGCTTTCCATCATCGGTGTCAGCAGAAGTGAGCGCTCCAGCAGCCACTGGCCGAACGTGGCGGCGAGCGAGAACAGGAGCCAGACCGCGAGATAGCCGGCGGCGAAGATGCCGGTCGCAGCGAACGGCGTGCCCTGCGCCTCAGCATGCCGCCCGACCCGTGCATAGAGAAGGACCATCGGCGCGGCGGACGGCAGCATCATGCCGACCATCATCACGAACCACATGGTGAACACGAGCGCGGCGTCGCCGGGGCTCCAGGCGAACCGGCTTGCCACCGTCGCTGCCATGCCGGGCATGTCCATCCCCGGCATATCCGGCATCGCCTCCATCCCGGACATGCCTACCATGCCATCCACCGGTATGCTGCCGTCACTCATCGAAGGTGCCAGGGAGAAAAGGTAGAGCCACGCAAGCGCCGTGATCGCTGCAAGGCATAGAGCAACGATGGTGCGGTCTCGCTTGAGGATCGCGTCGAGTGCTGAAACCGCCATGGCCGCACCGGGTCAGTGGACGACACCAGTTTCGGTCATATGGAGGCGGGCGAAATGGGCGTGGCTGTCGGCTAACGACAGCGTCAGCGGTCCCTTGATTTCCGCCCAGCCGCGGCCGACTTCGCAGATGTCATACTCGAACCCCTGCGGTAGGTTGACGCGGACACGGTGTTCGTCACCGGTTACCGGGTTGCGGATCGGCTCGCCCCGCGCGTCGATCCACCCCGGAACGCCGATCCGCGCCGTCCGCTTGTCCACGTCGACGTCGAAGTCGATCTGCGCGAAGACCGGGTCGTGCACCGTGTCGAAGGTCGTGGCAAAGACGGCGAAAAAGGTGGCGCCAGGTTCGGTGTCCTGACCGCTCATGATGCGCAGCAGGGCGTCACGCTGTTCCGGCGTGGCGCGCTCGTCGATGATCGGCACGCACTGGCCATGGCCCTCGTGGATCGCGCCCGGCCAGGACGCGATCATTGCGATGCGCAGCCCGTCGAGGCTGGTATTCCCATGAAAACCGCTTTCGATGTCGATCGCCCCGGCGGCTTGGCAATTGCCGTTTGAGGGAAGGTCGTTGAACTGGCAGGGACAACTATAGTCGCAATTGCACTGAATGAATTCACGCCCCTGGAGTTTCCATTTGACGCTCGCCATGACGCCCTCCAATGCCTGGGAATGTGAATTTTAGGGGATACTGATTAAATACCTGCGGCTTCTGCTTGTCCAGCAATTGAGTTGTAAGAGACGGCCGCACAGCCTGCGGCCTGAGCGCGTTGCCAAACGCCCTGGGGGCGCAAGGATCACACCAACTTCAAGCGTCGATACGCTCGCGTTCAGGCACTAATCCTTTTGCTGCTTGGGAAAATGCCGCAGGTCCTCAACCCACGGCAATGCCGAGCTGCACCAGATCTGCATCGTCGGCACCAGTGCCCGACGCTGGTTGATCGTGCCGACGCGGATTGTGACCTCATCCGGAGGATCGCCTTCTCCGGTCCGATAACACGGCGAGCCGCAGCGGGGGCAGAAATACTGCAGGCTTCTGTTGCCGCTTTCGCCGATCTTCACGTAGATGGAGGGCTCGCCGCTCGTCAGGCGGAAATCCTCGTGTGCGGCCACCGTGCTGACGCGATAGGCAGAGCCGGTGAGTCTCTGGCAGTCGCTGCAATGGCAGATCGACACCATTTCGGGCTCGATCTCCGCCTCGTAGGTGATGTAGCCGCAGTGGCATTGGCCGTCGATTTCCATCCCATCCTCCCGCCAAGCATGGGGAGGAGGATAGGTCGAAGGGCCATCAGTTCAATGCGTGGGCCTGAGGAAGTACGCCGTTCGCACCTTGCGCATGCTTGTCGGCATTGCTCGCGCCTCCGACGCTGCCCTGCGCCAAGCCATTGACTGGCGTGCCGTCAATCGTCGATCCTCACCGTTCTGGCGCCGACATGAAGCTTTCGTCCGGCGCCCCAGCCGAAGATGCCAGCGCCGACGCCGAGAAGCACGAAGAGAACCGCGCTGGCTTGGAAGCTTCCGGTCCAACTGTGAATGAGGCCGACGATCAGCGGGCCGATGGCAGCAAGCAGGTAGCCCACGCACTGCGCCATGCCGGAGAGATGCGCGGCGACATGCGCATCGGGCGAGCGAAGCACGATCGCCGTCATTGCGACGGCAATCAATCCGCCCTGGCCGACGCCTTGCAGCGCGGCCCAGAACCACGCGCTCGACAGCGGGGCAAAAAGCAGGCCCAGCAGGGCGATCACGGCGATGGCGCAAAGCGCCACGTGGATCAGCCGCTGGTCCTTGCCTCGGACGGCGATCTGCGGTGCGACGATGCAGGCTGCGGACTGGACCATGACGGACATCGAGACGATTGCGCCGGCGGTCACGCCGTCGAGCCCGCGCTCCCGCAAGATTGGCACTAGCCAGCCGAAAACGCAGTAGGCGAGGGCGGACTGCAAGCCCATGAAAAGGGTGACCTGCCAGGCCAGGCGGTCACGCCACAAGCCCTCGACACGAAAGCCGGTGCGCCGTCCGGCCCGGTCGACGGACAACGCCTGGGGAAGCCAGATCAGGCCGACGATGACGGCGGGGGCGGCCCAGATCGCCAACGCCGCATTCAGCGAGCCTCCGAACGCCTGCGCGACGGGGATGGAAAGGCCGGCGGCGGCGGCGGCGCCGCCACACAGGGCCATCGTGTACAGGCCGGTCATCGAGGCCGTGCGGTCGGCGAAATCGCGTTTCACCAGGCCGGGCAGAAGGACGTTGCCAACGGCAATGCAGGCGCCGGCGAGCGCCGTTCCAAGGAAAAGGAGGGGGATCGAGGATAGGCCGCGCAGGGCGGTGCCCAGCGCCAGCAGCAAGAGAACCGCGAGCAGCGTGCGCTCGCTGCCGATCCTCTGCGCGAGGCGTGCTGCGATCGGCGAGAACAGGCCGAGGCAGACAACCGGCAAGGTGGTCAGCAGGCTCACGCCGAGTGGGGAAAGCTGCAGCGTGCTGCGGATCTCCGGCAGAAGTGCCGAGGCGCTGGAAAAGACCGGCCGCAGGTTGAATGCGATCAGCACGAGACTGGCCCCGAGAATGACGCGGGAAAGGCCGTTGCCCCGTGCTGGCGGCGCAGGCGGCGGAACGCTGTCCGCCTCCGCGTCGATCAGTTGGCGGTCGATATCGTCCACGGTGGTGTCCGCGTCCTTGAGATGTAGGTTCATGATTTCGCCATTTGATCGAGAGCGGCAGTTATGGGGTGCATGAAGCGTCGCACGGCGGCATCTGCCTTTTCGGGCTCGCCGGTTTCTATGGCGTCGACGATGTCGGCATGGGCCTGCATGTCGGGTTCGGGCAGGTCGTCGCCCAGCGTGGCCTCGATCGTTTCCGCGATCGATTGCGAGAAGAATTCGTAGATCTCGACCATCGCCCGGTTGCCCGAAGCAGCGATCACCGCCTTGTGGAAGGCAAGATCACGTTCGATGAACCCCGCGCGATCCGTGCCGTCGAAGTTGCCGCGGCGGGCGAGAAGCGTCCGAAGCCTCGCGATAATCTCGGGCGTCTGCCGGAGAGCCACAAGGCGGGCTGCTTCCACGTCGAGGGCCAGGCGTGCTTCGAACTGGTCGCGCAGGCTTGCGCTTCGCGCCACATTCATACGGGGTGCGGGATCGACGGTCGTGAGCACATAGGTGCCAGAGCCCTGGCGTGTTTCGAGGTAGCCCTGCGCGGCAAGGGCGCGGACAGCCTCGCGCACCGTTCCGCGGCTTACCGCCAGCATGGCCGACAACGAGGCCTCGTTCGGCAGTCGGTCGCCGACGCGCCATTGCTTGGCGACGATCTCCTTGCGGATCGCCGCGGCTGCGGTTTCCGCCAAGTTGCTTCGGTGCACCGTTTCCATAGCACATTCATCAAGTCATCAGATGACTCGATGAATAGAGATGCTGCGCGGATCGGTCAATTGCCCACCAAAGAGAAAAGGGCCGCGTGCGACCCTTTTCGTTTGGGTTGTAACCGGGCCTGCCGTTGCTCCACTCAAGACATGGCAACGCAGGAACGCGGCAGTCCAGTCAATGCGCGGGCTTGATGAAGGTGCCGTTTTGCAGCTCGCGCATCGCCTGCTGCAATTCCTCCCGCGTGTTCATCACGATCGGTCCGTGCCAGGCGACCGGCTCCTGGATCGGCTTGCCGGTGACAAGCAGGAAGCGGATGCCCTTTTCGCCGGCCTGGACCGTCACGTGGTCGCCGGTGTCGAAGACGACCAGCGTGCGGTTTCCGGAGAGGTCGCGGATGTTCAGCTCCTCGCCCTGGTACTCCTTCTCGACCTTGACGCCGAACGGCTTCGAGGCGTCGCGGAAAGTGCCGGAGCCGGCGAAGATGTAAGCGAAGGCCGACCGATAGGTGTCGATCGGAATCGTCTTCTTCTGGCCCGGCGCAACCGAGACGTCGAGATAGACCGGCTCGGCCGCGATGCCGTCGACCGGACCCTTCCTGCCCCAGAAGTCGCCGCTGATGATGCGCACCGCCGTACCGTCATCGTCGACGACCACCGGAATGTCGGCGGACTTGATGTCCTGGTAGCGCGGCGCGGTCATCTTCAGCGACGACGGCAGGTTGGCCCAGAGCTGGAAGCCGTGCATGCGCCCGGCGAAATCGCCCTTCGGCATCTCCTGGTGCAGGATGCCGCTGCCGGCGGTCATCCACTGCACGTCGCCGGCGCCCATGGTGCCTTGGTTGCCCAGGCTGTCGCCATGCTCGACGGTGCCGGCGAGCACATAGGTGATCGTCTCGATGCCGCGATGGGGATGCCAGGGGAAGCCGCGGATGTAGTCGTTGGGATCGTCGTTGCGGAAGTCATCCATCATCAGGAAGGGGTCGGTCATCGACGGGTCACCGAAGCCGAAGACGCGATGGAGCTTGACGCCGGCGCCTTCCATGGCGGGACGGGCGATGCTCTCGTGCTTGACGGGGCGTATGGACATGCAAGGGGTCCTTTCAATGGTTCATCACTTGCAGGCGAATATAGTGCGGCTCGGACGGGTAAGAAATTGTGGACGACTGAAACGCAGTGTTCACCGAACGCCCCTCTCGCAGGGCGCGGAAATGGCGACGGAACCGGTCCAGAATGGCGCATATGGTTTCCGGCCCGTTTACTTTCGTTAACGCATTTTTACCTTTTTTCGGTGATTCTGCTCCGAGCACCGGGTCAATGCGTTCGTCCACCTTTCGGCCGGAAGGCCGGCAGAAAGCGAGTGAAGCCAATGTGCCGATGGGCAGCCTATCGCGGTAAACCGCTTTATCTCGAGGAACTCGTCTCCTCGCCGGCCCATTCGCTGATCGAGCAGTCCCATTGCGCGACCCGGGCGAAGACGGCGACGAACGGCGACGGTTTCGGGATTGCCTGGTATGGCGAGCGGCCGGAGCCGGGGCGCTACCGCGACATCCTGCCGGCCTGGTCGGACTGCAACCTGAAGAGCATCGCCCGGCAGATCCGCTCGCCGCTGTTTCTCGCCCATGTGCGCGCGGCAACCGGCGGCGGCACGCGGCGCGACAACTGCCATCCCTTCGTCCACGGCGTCTGGTCGTTCATGCACAACGGCCAGATCGCCGATTTCGAGCACCTGCGCCGGCCGATGGAGTCGATGCTCGACAACGACCTCTATGCCGCCCGCACCGGCGCGACCGACTCGGAGCTGCTGTTTTTGCTCGCCATGCAGTTCGGCCTCGAACGCGACCCGCTCGCCGCCATGGCCGAGACGATCGGCCTGGTCGAGCGGCTGGCGGCGCAGCTTGATCGCAAGGTCCTCGTCCGCTTCACCGCCGCCTTCTCCGACGGGCGCACCCTTTATGCCGTGCGATACGCAACCGATTTCCGCGCCCCGACGCTGTATGCCGCGCCGATGGACCGGACGGGCGGCTACTGTCTCGTCTCCGAGCCGCTCAACGACGACACCGATGCCTGGGTTGAAATCCCCGACGGCAGCGCCGTCGTGCTTGGCGAGGACGGGATCGACGTGCAACTCTTCGCGCCTGACAGCCGCGCCGGCCCGGCCGAACTCGCCGTTGTCGGCTGACGCATCGCGCCGGGCGGCGATCCGTAGCCGATGGGGCGGTGCGTCACGGCAGGGAGGCGAGCCTTTCGGCAATCAGCGCCGCCAGGCGCGTGGCGACCTCGGTCTTGGAAAGGTCGGGCCAGGCGTCGATGCCGTCCTTGGATACGATCCTGACGCTGTTGCGGCTGCCGCCCATGATGCCGGTTTCCGGTGAAACATCATTGGCGACGATCAGGTCGGCGCCCTTGCGTTTCAGTTTTTCGCGCGCGTTCGCCTCCACGTCCTGTGTCTCGGCGGCAAAGCCGACGACCAGCTTCGGGCGCTGGGCGTGGTGGCCGACCGTCTTCAGGATGTCGGGGTTCTCGGCGAGCTGCAGCGGCGGCGGGGCCTCGCCCGGCTTCTTCTTGATCTTCTGCGCGCCAGCCGCAGCGACGCGCCAGTCGGCGACGGCCGCCACCATCACGGCGATGTCGGCTGGAAGCGCTGCGACGACCGCCTCCAGCATCTCCTCGGCCCGCTCGACATGCACCGTCGTGACACCGGCGGGGTCCGCGATCTCGACCGGACCGGAAACGAGGGTGACATCCGCGCCAAGTTTCGCGAGCGCGGCCGCGATCGCGTGGCCCTGCCGGCCGGAGGAGCGGTTGGCGATGTAGCGCACCGGGTCGATCGGCTCGTGCGTGGGGCCGGAGGTGACGATCGCCTTCTTGCCGGCAAGCGGCTTCGGGCCGCCGTCCAGCTGCGCCTCGATGGCGGCAACGATCTCCAGCGGTTCGGCCATGCGGCCGAGCCCTGCCTCGCCGCCCTCGGCCATCTCGCCGGCATTCGGCCCGACGAAGCGGATGCCGTCGCCGGCAAGCGTCTCGGCGTTGCGCAACGTGGCGGGATGCGTCCACATCTTCGGGTTCATCGCCGGCGCGATCAGCACCGGGCGGTCGGTCGCCAGAAGCACGGTCGAGGCGAGGTCGTCGGCCAGGCCGTTCGCCATCTTCGCCATCAGGTCGGCCGTGGCCGGCGCCACGACGACGAGGTCGCAATCGCGCGCCAGCCGGATATGGCCTACGTCCTGCTCGTCCTCGCGGGAAAACAGCTCGGCGAAGACATGGCCGGCGGAAAGCGCACCGACGGCGAGCGGCGTCACGAACTGCTGCGCGCCAGCCGTCATGACCGGCACCACTGTCGCGCCGCGCTCGCGCAGCCTGCGGATCAGGTCGAGGCTCTTGTAGGCGGCGATGCCGCCCGAGATGATCAGAAGAATGCGCTTGTCCTTCAAGGTCATGAGCCGGTTCCATCCATGGCGATCAGGCCCCGCCGCCGGGCGGGGGTAGCGAGGTTCCTAGCGCATAACCGCACAAACAGGAACGGATTTCCACCATGTCCCGGATCGGGTCATCGGGCGGCGCTGCATCGCAAGGCAGGCGGGTCAAGGCAAAGCGCTTCGCCATCAGCTGCCCTCGTCGGGAATGTTCAGCAGGTAGCCGCAGGCCTTGCAATGAACCGCATCGGCATCATGGCGGCGCAGCCCGCATTGCGGGCATGGGAAGGTGACCTTGGGCGGGCGCACGATCGTCTGCGCCAGGCGGACGAACAGCGAGATGCCGATGATCATCGTGGCGATCGATGTCAACTTGCCGAGCGGGCCTGGCAGGGTGATGTCGCCGAAGCCGGTGGTCGTCACGGTGGCGACGGTGAAGTACAGCGCATCGATGAAGCCGCTGACATGTTCGCCATAGAAGAAGGTCGAGTAGACGAAGCCGGTGATGATGAACAGGAAGATCAGGAAGTTGAGGCAGGCCTGGATCGTGTCCTCGTACTCGCTATAGCCCCGTCGCCTCAGCATCAGCGAGAACAGCCGGCTCTTGCTGATCGCCCAGATGCGCAGCGCCCGCAGGAAGGCGAAGTTGGCGAGTTGGTTGGGAAAGAGCAGCGTGGCGAGGATGAAGAGGTCGACCCAGGTCATCGGCCGGCCGAGCCAGTAGCGCAAGCTCGGCGCCACCAGCATTCGCGCGACCAGCTCGAGCGCGATGATGACGGTGACGACGTAGTCGACCAGCAGATAGGCGTTGCCGGCGCGCAGGTACGGACCCATCAGGAAGAAGACGATGATGGCGAGGTCGACCATCATCATGACGAACTGGAACGCAAGCGCGCGGGGGTGGCTGCCGTAGTAGAGACTGCGCAGATGACGACGAAGTGCTGCCATCAACGGCACGGCCGCCTCGTCAATGTTCCGTCGCTCAGCCATGCAGCCAATCTAGCCGTCGCCGTATCCCGGTCAAGCGGGCCCGCCGGGATGCGCGGGTCTCCGTAACCTCGCTCCGGATGTCGTTGGATCCGATTACCCGGGCCTGCGGCCCCCGGCGCTCCCTGCATCGAGGGCCTGAGCGCAATGCGTCTCGACCTCAGAGGATGAAGTCCGACTTGCTCATCGCCAGGCTCAAGTCGAGCATGATGGAGATATCGGCCTTTCCATCGCCGTTGACGTCGCCATAGATAAAGGTGTCGCCGTTCTTATTTTCGTAGCGCAGCTCACCGGCGGTCTTCGTGAATTTCTTGGTCCCGATGAAATCGAAAGCCTGGTTGCCGGCGCCCTTGGTGCTGGCGTCGATCACGGAAAGATCGATCTTGTCCTTCTGGGACCTGCTGAAGTCGTAGATCGTGTCCCGACCGGAAGACGATACCGTCGAATCCTTGACGGACTTGAAGACGAATGTGTCTGCGCCGGCGCCCCCGTAGAGCTTGTCGGCGCCGAGGCCTCCTTCGATCCGGTCGTTTCCAGCGCCGCCCTTGAGAACATTGTTGCCGCTGTTGCCTACTAGCGTGTCGCTGCCCTGGCCGCCGGTGGCATTCTCGAAGTTCCGGATCAGGAAGTTACCGTAGCCGGACTTGACGGTGTAAGCACCGTTGAGGTTGACCGCCACTTTCGAGGAGAAGGCGGAGAAGTCGACCGTATCGAAATCCTTGTGCGACGGACTGGAAATCTGAGAGCCGCCGTCAATCACAACCGTCATGGTCTTGTCGGCAAGGCGGCTGAGCCTGATCGTGTCGGAATCGCGCCCGAGGCTGACGTAGCTGGCGCCGCCGCTGCCCAGCACGACCGTATCGTTACCCCGGTCTGCGTCGATCGTGCCGACCCAACCCGCACCCGTCCGGATGGTGTCGTTTCCGTGGCCGGCAAGCAGACTGTCCACATCTCCGGCGACCGCGATATTGTCTTGGCCCGTTCCGGCGAAGATGATGCCCGCACCGCCAGTTCCAACGGTAACGGTGTTATTGCCGCCACCGACGTTGATGGTTTCGACAAAGCCGCTTCTGGTGACCACGGTGTCATTGCCCTCTGCGAGATGCAGGGCTCCGACGAATGTCGCGCCGACGGTAATCTTGTCGATCCCGGAACTGCCGGTGATGACGCCCACATGCGCCTTGTTGAGAGTGACCGTATTGCCGCCCGCGTTGCTCAGGGCGATGTGCTCGATGTGCCTGTCCCCACCGGTGGTGGCGTCATTGATGACGGCCCGTGCGTTGCCGGCAACGCGCAGGAGCGCGATGCCCCAATCGGAACCGTCAAGGGTAAACGTTGCGGTGCTTGCATTCGCGTTCAGTGGGATCCAGACGTCGGCGATAAGGAGATGGCCGTCAGCACTCCAGGAATAGGCATCCGCCCCGATCGAAAAGCTCGAAGAGCCATTCAGTTCTATTTCCACGTTCGATGAAATCTGCCCCATCTGCAATCCTCTCAGAACCATGCCGCGCCGATCGTTGCGTTAGATTGCATGCCGATCGACGACACATCCCCCGATCGGGGGATGCTTGGCTCTGCTTATCGAGAGATACCCGCGGCAAGCCGTATGATGTCCTTTTGGCTCGTCGTTCCCGTCTTGGTGAAGATCGATTTCAGCTGCGAACGGATCGTTTCGCGTTTGACGCCGGCACTTCGGGCTATTTCTGTGATGCTCTGGCCGCCCACGATCCCGGAAAACACCCGTGTTTCGGCCAGGGAAAGTCCATGGGACGCTGCGACCTCCAGAAGGGTCGGCTTCAGGTTGCCGCGCGCGTCGCCGATCAAAATGGCGACCATCGGTCCCGCAAAAAACTGCAGAACTCGGCTTCCGCCAAACCGTATGAAGCGCATACCGGGTTGCGGCGCGTAAGTGACCTCTGTCGTCTGCCCGGAGCGGCCGTGATTAAACATGGCCTGCAATGACGTCTGCAGATCACGATCCTGGAATCGTATCCGACCCATCACATCGAGGCCAACCGGCTCACCGGCAGCAAGCACCTGTTGGCCTGCAGCCGAAGCCCTCACCACTCTCAGATCGTCATTGACGACAATCAGTCCCAGACCGCTGGCATCGCCGACGCCTTCCCCGAGATCCAGTGCTGCGGCGTGGAACTCACCCGAGCGATAATAACGAAACGCCCGCTTCAAATGTGGCGCGATCTGCGTGAGCGTGTCGGCGCGGGCAAGGTTGCGGTCAACATCCTTGTCGTCTGTCAGCGTGCTCAGCAGGAAGTAGCAGGCGTTGTCCCTGTGCAGGGTCAGGCCGAGGCCGGTCTCAAGTCCGTTGCGGCGAATGTAGTCATTATAATATTCACTTCGATTGAATTCGTCGCGGGACACAATCGCTTCACCGATGATACCCCTGCCGATTGGAGTTACAGCGACCTTTCTCATCCACGGATTGAGATTGCTGTAGTAGCTCTCATAGTCGCCCAGAGCCTTCTCGCGACCCTCCGATCCGGATACGTAGGCCATGGCCCCGGCGTTCGCGCGCATGTCATGAAAGAACAGGGTGGAAAGCGCCCCGGGAGAGGCGCCGTTCAGTTCGTCCAGAAAGCTCTGCCAGCTTGTTTCCCCCAGTAGCGCCGCATAGATCGTCGCAACCAGTTCATCTGTCCGTCCTTCCACACCTCTCAAATCTTCTACCCTCCGCAGAAGCGTGTTGCGCTCTGGGTTCCTGACGCCCAACGCAGCGATCACGCGAACAGTTCGTCAAAGTCACGCCAGATTCGCGACTTTACTTTAAATTGAAATAAGGTGTGGTCGACAATCAAATTGACGAGGGCCAGACGATCGAACGGGATCGCGCGTGTCAGCAAGATTCGTTGTCTTCAAGGAGGCGGCATACGGCGCATCTGCTTGCTGAACGGCTCCCCGGCAGCACGGGGCTAAACTCGTCGCGCAACCAGATGCCTGATCCCAAGCCGGACGCCCACAAGGCGATTGCCAAGGTGGGCCCCTGCTGGGCAGTTCGCGGCTTCAACTCCCGGAAAAAAACGGCAGGGGCGCGTTTGCGCCCCTGCCTTGGTGGTCCGTGGTTCCCGCCTGCAGCCGGGATGACCGGCATAGGCCGGTGCTATTCGACAATGGCCGCCTGTTCGGTTTCCGTGGGCAGGTCGGTGCCCGGCTCGGTCGGTTGCTCGACGACGTCTGTCGGTTGTTCGACGTCCGGCTCGGTCGGTTGCTCGACGACATCTGTCGGCTGTTCGACGTCGGGTTCGGTCGGCTGCTCGACGACGTTTGTCGGTTGCTCGGTGTCCGGTTCGGTCGGCTGCTCCACGACGTCCGTCGGCTGCTCGGGGTCCGGCTCGGTGACCACATCCGTTGGCTGTCGGGATGCCAGTTCCTCGCGCACCTGGTCGATCTTGCCGACCGAGGGGCCGACGCCGAGAACGCCCTTCGCCCAGTCCATCACTTGCGGATCGACAACCGCCGGTTCGCCCGGAAGCGCCGTATTGATGTTCTTGTTGGTGGCCGAAAGCAGGGCGGCGCTCAGGGCCTCGTCGCTCAGCGCCGGATCGACCGGCACGGCGTCAACGCCGTTTACCAGCTCGAATTGTGCATAGGCCGTCACATAGGCGCGGATTGCGGCCATGCGCGGATCCTGCGAATTCATGTAGGCGTGGTAGTTGCGCTTCAGCGAATTCAGGCTGCCAAGCTTGGCCGACAGCGGTTTTTCCGCCGGCGCCTGTTTCAGCTTGGCGGTCGTCGTGGTGGGGCTTGTCGCCTTCCCGACCGACTTGGACGGTTTGGATTTTTCCACCGACGCCAGCTTGGTCTTTCCCTTGGCGTCATCTTTGCCGAAGAGCTTGCCGAACGCCCTGGCGATCGGATCCTTCTTTTCCTTGGTGTCGGCCCTTGCGTGCGCGGTTTCGGACTTGCCACGGGCGGAAGTGTTCTTGCTGCCGCTCTTTTCGCCGCCGCGGCCCTTGTCGCTACCGCCGCTCTTGTCGCTGCCGCCGCTCTTGTCGCTGCCGCCGCTTTTAGAGCCGCCATTGCCGCCGCTTTTACCGCCGCCATTACCGCCACCATTACCACCACCATTACCACCACCGTTGCCGTTCTTGGCGAAGGCGGATGTGGTTGTGAGCTTGGACGGATCCTTCAGGTCGAGACCGACCGGCACGGCGGCAAGCGTCGTCGAGATGCAGGCCGCGAGGGCGAGGTTACTGATTCTGCGCATGGCGCATTCCTCCGAATCATGGTGTTGCACGCCCCGGTGGCATTGGAGCGGCATTTGTTGCCGAATTTGTGGCGGGCCGATGCGGTGCGCGCTGCCCGTGACGAATCGAAGCCTGCTCCCTGAACCGCGACCAACTCGATAATATGAAACTGTTAATTTTAGCGATCTCGAAGTTAGTAAATCCGCAAGGAAGAAAGGCAGTCGACGCAAGCTGCGGTCGCGACGACACCGGCGCTGCGAGGCTTCCGCCAGAACGCGGAAAAAGGTTGCCGAAGGCCGCGCTAATCTGAGACAATCGCAAGTGGGAGATCCCGGCGCCCAGGCGCGCCTTCAGGACGCATCCCGGTATCCTGTTGAAGCATCGCTGATCCTGCCGTCCCGCAATGCCGGAGCGGCGGACAGTCGGCATTCCAGTTGTTTTGCAAACGCGAAGCCAGGAGGCCTTCACATGGTCACGTGGAAACCCGATCCAAGCTTCTATCCCTCGCCGCGCATGGCGATGAAAGCCGCACCCGAGACGCTGGCCTATGTGGCCGCGTTCGACCCGAAGCGGGCCGTCCCGGACGAACTTGCCGTCGTCGACGTCGATCCGGCATCGTCGACCTACGGGCAGATCGTTCACACGGTTCCGATGCCCAATGTCGGCGACGAACTGCACCATTTCGGCTGGAACGCCTGCTCCTCCTGTCTCTGTCCCAACGCGCCGCATCCGCACGCCGAACGGCGCTACCTGGTGGTGCCGGGGCTGAAATCGTCGCGCATCCACATCCTCGACACCAAGCCTGACGGTCGCAGGCCGGCGATCGTCAAGGTGATCGAGCCGGGCGAGGTGGCCGAGCGGGCCGGCTACACGCGACCCCACACCATTCACTGCGGCCCGGAGGGCATCTATGTCGCAGCGCTCGGCAACCGCGAGGGAAAGGCGCCGGGCGGCGTCTTCCTGATGGATCACGAGACGTTCGAGGTCCGGGGACAATGGGAAATGGACCGCGGGCCGCAGGAGCTTTCCTATGATGTCTGGTGGCACCTCGGCCACGACACGCTCGTCACCAGCGAGTGGGGGACGCCCGACACCTTCGAAAACGGTCTCGTGCCGGAAATCCTGCTCGGTGCGAAATACGGGCGCCGGCTGCATTTCTGGGACCTGCACAAGCGCAAGCACCTGCAGACGATCGATCTCGGCGACAAGTACCAACTGGTGTTCGAGCTGCGTCCGGCGCACGACCCGACCAAGGCCTATGGCTTCGTCAATTCCGTGGTGTGCCTGGAGGACCTGTCCTCCTCGATCTGGGTCTGGCATCGCGACGGCGACAAGTGGGCGGTCACCAAGGTGATCGACATCCCCGCCGAGCCGGCCGATCCGGCACAGCTGCCGCCGATGCTGCAGGGCTTCAAGGCGGTGCCGCCGCTCGTCACCGACATCGACCTGTCGATGGACGACCGGTTTCTCTACGTCTCCTGCTGGGGCACCGGCGACCTGCTGCAGTATGACGTCTCCGATCCGTTCAAGCCGAAGCAGACGGGCAAGGTGCGGATCGGCGGCATCGTCTCGCGCGCATCCCATCCGGGCGCCAAGAACGGTGGCCTGAACGGCGGGCCGCAGATGGTGGAAATCAGCCGCGACGGTCGGCGCGTCTATTTCACCAACTCGCTCTACGGCGCAATCGACGAGCAGTTCTATCCCGACGGTGTCTCCGGCTGGATGGTCAAGCTCGACGCGGGGCCGGATGGCGGTATAGCCTTCGACGAAAAGTTCTTCGTCGAATGGCCGAAGTCGCATCGGCCGCACCAGGTTCGCCTGCAGGGCGGCGACTGCTCGTCGGACTCCTACTGCTACCCCTAGAGCATGTCTTCCGAAATTGGGAACCGGTTTCGGGACAAAGACATGCGAAAGAGCCTAGAGCGTGACAAGCGTATCTGCGCGACACACTTTAAAGCGAGAAGCTGGCGATGAACGTTCTGTGGCCATGGCTGCTGCTGGCGGGGCTCGGGGCCTTTCACGGCCTCAACCCGGCGATGGGCTGGCTTTTCGCCGTCGCGCTCGGCCTGCACCGGCAAAGCGCGGCGGCGGTGGTGGGGGCGGTGCCGGCCATCGCCCTTGGCCATGCGGCTTCGGTCGGCCTGGTCGTCGGAGCCGTGGTCATGGCGGGCCTGTTCGTCGACCCGACGTTGGTGCGGACGGCAACGGGAGCCGTCCTCGTTGGCTGGGCCGTCTGGCATTATCTATTCGGGCATCGCCAGCGCGTGCGCGTCGGCATGACGACGGGGCTGGCGGGGCTGGCGCTCTGGTCCTTCCTGATGGCGACCGCGCATGGCGCCGGGCTGATGGTGCTGCCGGCGCTGACGCCGATCTGCCTTGCGGCCTCGCCGTTGGCGGCCGCGGGCGGCGGAAGCACAGCGGCGATGCTGGCGGCAGTCGCCGTGCACACCGGCGCGATGCTTTGTGCCATGGGCCTGACCGCGCTTGCCGTCTACCGCTTCGTCGGGCTCGGCATCCTGCGCAGCGCCTGGGTCAATGTCGATGCCGTCTGGAGCGCGGTGCTGCTGCTGACGGGGGCGATGCTGATTCTATGGTAGCCGCGACGGCCACCGCTACCCGACCACCCAGGCAATATAGATGAGTGCGGCTGCGATCACCCAGAGGGCGATCCGGCCCGAGCGGCTGTAGCGAGCCTCGGACTTGCCGATCGCCTCCGCCGTGGCTGCGTCGAAGCGCAGGCCGCTCTCGGCCATGGCGGTGAGGTCGCGGGAGAATTTTTCGGTCTTGGCGGCGATCTCGGGTGCGGCCTCGGCCAGCCGCAGAGCGGCATGCGCGCCTTCGCGCAGGTCGGCGAGGATGCGCTTTGGCCCGAGATTGTCGCGGATCCAGCCGCCGACGACAGGCTCCGACGCCTTCCACATGTTGAAGCGCGGGTTCAGCGTGCGCGCCACGCCCTCGACGACGACCATCGTCTTCTGCAGCATGACGAGCTCGGTGCGCGTCTCCATGTCGAACAGTTCCGTCACCTCGAAGAGGAGCGTCAGCAGCTTCGCCATCGAGATCGTTTCGGCCGGCTGGCCGTGGATCGGCTCGCCGATCGCGCGGATCGCCTGCGCAAAGCTCGACACGTCGTGGCGCGCGGGCACGTAGCCGGCCTCGAAATGCACGTTGGCCACCCGCACATAGTCGCGGGTGATGAAGCCGAAGAGGATTTCGGCGAGGAAGCGGCGCTCCTTGTGCCCGAGCCGGCCGACGATGCCCATGTCGACGGCGACGATATGGCCTTGCGCATCGACGAACAGATTGCCTTGGTGCATGTCGGCATGGAAGAAGCCATCGCGCAGCGTGTGGCGCAGGAAGGACTGGATCAGCGTGTCGGCGAGCGCGTCGAGGTTGTGGCCGGCGGCGCGCAGTCCTTCGATGTCCGACATCTTCACGCCGTCGATCCATTCCATGGTGACGACGTCGCGCCCTGTGCGCTCCCAGTCGACAACAGGTACGCGGAAGCCGGGATCGTCCTTCGTGTTTTCGCCAAGCTCCGAGATGGCGGCGGCCTCCAGCCGCAGATCCATCTCGACGCGCGTCGTCTGCTCGAGCGTGCGCGTCACCTCGACAGGCTTCAGCCGTCGCGTCTGCGGCAGGAAGCGCTCCTGCAGGTGCGAGGCGGCGTACATCGCCTGAAGGTCGTGGGTGAAGCGCTGGCGCACGCCGGGGCGAATGACCTTGACAGCGACGCGACGCTCGCCGGTCGCGTCGCGGACGGTCGCTGGATGCACCTGGGCGATCGAGGCGGCGGCGATCGGTTCGCCGAAGCTTACATAGAGGTCGGAAACCGGACGGCCGAGCGAGCCCTCGACGGTGGCGACGGCGTCCGCCATCGGGAAGGTCGCCATGCGGTCCTGTAGCGCCGAAAGGTCGTCGGCGATGGCGACGCCGACCACGTCCGGCCGGGTGGCGAGAAACTGACCCATCTTGACGTAGGACGGGCCGAGCCGTTCGATCGCGTGCGCGAGCCGGGCGCTGCGGCCTTCCTTGGTCGAGCGGCGGCGGGCGAACAGGCCGGCGACCTTCGAGAGGAACCGCGCCGAGGGCGGCATTTCCTGTACCGGCAGCTCCGAGACAACGCCTTCGCGCAATAATACCCAGCCGACGCGGGCCAGGCGGAAATAGGCGGCAGGCGGGGTCATGCGCGGCCACCGCGGGCGTCGGAGGCGCGGATGCGCGCGCGGCGCGAGAGGAGCGAGGCGGTCGACGTGACGAAATCTGACCGCATCAGAGCTTCCAGCCGGAATGAAGGGCGGCGATGCCGCCGGTATAGTTGGTGAAGGAGACCCGCGAGAACCCGGCCTTGCGGATCATCTCGGCAAAGTCCTGCTGGTTCGGAAACTTGCGGATGGATTCGACCAGGTACTGGTAGGGCTCGGCCTCGCCGGTGATCATCTTGCCGAACTGCGGGATCGCCTTGAACGACCAGGCGTCGTAGAAGCGGTCGAGCAGCGGCACCTCGACTTCGGAGAATTCCAGCACGAGCAGCCGGCCGCCGCGCTTGAGCACGCGGTGGGCCTCCGAGAGGGCGACGTCGATGCGCGGCACGTTGCGGATGCCGAAGGCGATTGTGTAGGCGTCGAAGGAATTGGCCTCGAAGGGCAGTTCCTCGGCATTGGCCTCGACGAAATCGAGATTGGCGGAAAGCCCCTTCTTCGCCGCGCGATCGGCGCCGACGGCGAGCATCGAGCCGTTGATGTCGAGCACGGTGGCGTGCGCCAGCCGATCCGAGGCCTCGATGATGCGAAACGCGATGTCGCCGGTGCCGCCGGCGACGTCGAGCGTGCGGTAGGCCGGGTCCTTGCGCGGGTTGAGGGCGGCGATCATTGCGTCCTTCCAGGCCCGGTGCAGGCCGGCGGACATGATGTCGTTCATGATGTCGTATCGCTTGGCGACCTTGTGGAAGACGTCGTTGACGAGCGCCTGCTTCTCGCCCGCACCCACCTGGCGGAAACCGTAGGAAGTTTCCATGCCGCCATTCGCCGACGTGCGTTCCCGATCGCTCATGCCTGTCTCCACCTGATGCGCCGCCGGCGGTGTGCCGCTCGCGCCGCGGTTGCGCGCCGGCGCGATTTCGGCCTGCGGCATCGTCGCGCTGGTATATAGAATAAAGATGGGCGATAGGGAATTGCCGGGCTGCGGCAAATGCGCCGCACGGTTAAATCCCTTCAAGGAGCTGACGATGCCGGAATTGCCGGAGGTGGAGACGGTCAGGCGCGGGCTGGCGCCGGTGATGGAGGGGGCGGTGATCGCGCGCGCCGAGCTTAGGCGACCGGACCTGCGCTTTCCGTTTCCCGATCGTTTCGCCGAGGTCGTCACCGGGCGAAGGGTGCTCGCGCTTGGGCGACGGGCGAAGTATCTGCTGATCGATCTCGAGGGTGGCGATGTCATCATCGCCCATCTCGGCATGTCGGGCTCCTTCCGCGTGGTGGAGGAAAGGGGCGAGGCGGTGCCCGGCGATTTCCATGTGCCGCGCGGCAAGGACGAGCGGCACGACCATGTGGTGCTGCATCTTCAGGCCGAGGGTGGCCCGCGCCGTGTCATCTATAATGACCCGCGCCGCTTCGGATTCATGGATCTCGCCCGGCGCGAGGCGCTCACCGAACATCCCTATCTGCGCGATCTCGGCGAGGAGCCAACCGGCAACGCGCTCGACGCGCTCTATCTCGCCGCGCGCTTCCGCGGCAGGAGCCTGCCGTTGAAGGCGGCGCTGCTCGACCAGAAGACGATCGCCGGCCTCGGCAATATCTATGTGTGCGAGGCGCTGTGGCGGGCGCATCTGTCGCCGGAGCGGGCCGCAGGCACGCTGGTGACGGCGGCGGGCAAGCCGAGAAAGGAACTCTCGCTCTTGACGGAGGCGATCCGCGCGGTGATCGCCGAGGCAATCGAGGCGGGCGGTTCGACGCTCCGCGACCACATCCGCGCCGACGGCTCGCTCGGCTACTTCCAGCACTCGTTTTCGGTCTACGATCGGGAGGGGCAAGCCTGCCGCACGCTCGGCTGCAAGGGCACCATCGGCCGCATCGTCCAGAGCGGGCGCTCGACATTCCAGTGTGCGGCCTGCCAGAAATAGCGTCTTGGTACGGACAAAAGGCGGCTCGGTTGGGCGGCAGTCGTGCCGCCCGGCCAAAAGTGCAGAAAAGCCCGAATTCTGAATCGGTCCAGCGCGTATGCCGGTGTGGCATTTCTTCAATTTGCGCGTTGACGTGCCTGCCAATTCCCGCTATACGCCGGCCACAGTTTTGGAAAGCCCCTTCCAAGGTTTTCCGATATTGCTCCCGAATTGCTTGAATGACAGGTCGCAGTGACCCGGCACGGCGAAGGCGGAGTTTGTGTCTGGTATCTGAAGAGAGGCATCCATGGCCAATACCACTTCGGCGAAGAAGGCGACCCGCAAGATCGCTCGCCGCACCGCAGTCAACAAGGCTCGCCGTTCGCGCGTCCGCACCTTCGTCCGTCAGGTCGAGGAGGCAATCGCCTCCGGCGATGCTGCCGCGGCCGCTGCGGCGCTGAAGGCAGCCCAGCCGGAATTGATGCGCGCCGCCACGAAGGGCGTGCTGCATTCCAACACCGCTTCGCGCAAGGTTTCGCGACTCGCCAACCGCGTGAAGGCCCTCTCGGCCTGATATCACAGCGCGAGCTATGCAAATTTGGAGGAGCCCGGCGGATTCGCCGGGCTTTTTCTTTGCCTTTTTGTCGCCGCTATGGTTAACGTGCAAAGCTGCTCCATGTCAGCGTGATGACAGAAGAAATGCTTTAAAAACAATAGCTTGCACGAGGATGTTGGTTGCGATGCCACCTGAGGTGGGGGCAATTGCGGCGGCTTATGAGTCAAGCGAATAATTATTTTTTTTGATTCGCGCAGTCGTTGAAACCCCGGAAAAATCAAAGCCATTGATTCATAACAGATTCTTCGAAACGCCCGGTTTCCTGAGTCAAATTGCGTCACCAGAGTCAACGGCCACGGCTTAATTTTGCGTAAAATAGGGCATTGATTCTACCGTTTGATCCTGCCTAAATGCCTTCCACAGGGGGCGCACACGCAAGCATATAGAAACGCCAAACACTGCTCGTTCGGGTGGTGGGGGACGGTTCGACCCTGTAGCGGAGTGCATAGCTCCGTCTCATCTGACACCGGAAGCAGCTGACCGGCCGCCGCGCAAAGGGGGCCGGAACGGTAATTTTTTGCCGTCCAACAGCTGTGTCCGGTGGAGCCGCGAGGACGGCAGCCACGAGGAGGCCGGATGAGGGAATGCCGCGCGCGATCGGTACGAGGAGTTCGCGTCGTGGAAGGGCAGTTTGGACGGCGCGACCGATGGCCGCGACCGCTGGATCTGCCCAAAAAATGTTGGCCGCGTCCGGCAGTGGGGGCGACGCGACCGGCAATAACCGAGACCGCCTGCCGATGGCTCCGGCAGAGGCGGTGGAGGATGGACATTAAAGGGTGCCGGCATGACTTGCCGGCGCATCGACTGAACTTGAAAGGCGGCAAAATGCAAACGAACACGGCTACGTCTGTAGGTGCATTCGGAAACGGGGATCACGCACTTAATGCAATCGCGGAAGGAAGCGATAAGCCAGGGGACAAGTCCGAGACCAAGCATGACGCCCTCTTTGAGCGGGTCAGCGCGCGCCTCAAGGCGCAGGTCGGCCAGGATGTCTATGCCAGCTGGTTCGGCCGGCTGAAGCTTCACTCCCAGTCCAAGAGCGTCGTGCGGCTGTCCGTGCCGACGACCTTCCTCAAATCCTGGATCAACAACCGCTATCTCGACCTCATCACCTCGCTCTTCCAGCAGGAAGACGCGGAAATCCTGAAGGTTGAAATCCTGGTCCGTACCGCGATGCGTGGCACCCGCCCCGGCGCGGAGGAGGTTGCGACGGCAACCGAAGTCGCGCCGGCCGTCCAGCCGCGCCGCGCCGCCGGTCCGCAGCCGATCGCCCAGGTCGCCGCCGGTATCACGCCGCCGGCCGCGCCGCAGCGCCAGCCGACGCAAGCCGGCACGCTCTTCGGGTCGCCGCTCGACCCGCGCTACACGTTCGATGGCTTCGTCGAGGGTTCGTCCAACCGGGTGGCGCTCGCCGCTGCCAAGACGATCGCGGAAGCCGGCGCCGGTGCCGTGCGGTTCAATCCGCTGTTCATCCATTCCAGCGTCGGCCTCGGCAAGACCCATCTCCTGCAGGCGATCGCCAATGCGGCCCTTTCGAGCGCCCGCAGCCCGCGCGTCGTCTACCTGACCGCCGAATACTTCATGTGGCGCTTTGCCACCGCGATCCGCGACAACGACGCGCTGTCGCTGAAGGAGACGCTGCGCAACATCGACCTGCTGGTCATCGACGACATGCAGTTCCTGCAGGGCAATTCGATCCAGAACGAGTTCTGTCACCTGCTCAACATGCTGCTCGATTCTGCCAAGCAGGTCGTCGTCGCGGCCGATCGGGCACCCTGGGAACTGGAATCGCTCGACCCGCGCGTGCGCTCCCGCCTGCAGGGCGGCGTGGCGATCGAAATGGAGGCGCCGGACTACGAGATGCGTCTTGATATCCTCAAGCGTCGCCTCGAAGTCGCCCGCCAGGAGGACGCATCGCTCGACATCCCGGCCGACATCCTCAGCCATGTCGCCCGCAACATCACCGCGAGCGGCCGCGAGCTTGAGGGAGCCTTCAACCAGCTCCTGTTCCGCCGCACCTTCGAGCCGCAGCTGACAGTCGAGCGCGTCGACGAGCTGCTGGCGCATCTGGTTGCCGCCGGCGAGCCGCGCCGGGTGCGCATCGAGGACATCCAGCGGGTCGTCGCCAAGCACTACAACGTCTCGCGCCAGGAACTGGTGTCGAGCCGGCGCACGCGCGTCGTCGTGATGCCGCGCCAGATCGCCATGTATCTGTCGAAGACCTTGACGCCGCGCTCCTTCCCGGAGATCGGCCGGCGTTTCGGCGGTCGTGACCACACGACGGTGCTGCACGCCGTGCGCAAGATCGAGGATCTGATCGCTGGCGACACCAAGCTCAGCCACGAGATCGAGCTGCTGAAGCGCCTGATCAACGAATAAGTCGGAGCCCGCCTGGGGGTGCGGCCCTTGAGCCCGGGGAGTACGAGGCCCCGGGCTTCTTTTTGCCTATTGCTTGCATAGCCGGCTAAAAGCGCGGAGAGTGGAGCCCTTCTGGGCTGGTCGCCGCGTTTTCGATTTCTTTGGCTTGTCGCACGTCTCGTCCCAAACCGGCTGCACTTTCGGCGGCATGCCTTGGCACCGGAGGTCTGCGCGCGAATCTGGCTGTTGTTTGCTGTCGCCTGCGACGGACGCGGGTCGCAGCAACCGGGCGCAATCGCTTGCGCCCGGGCTGGTGGGAACCGTTACGCCCTCGTCTCACCAGACGGGGCGGCCGCCAGCGGTCAAACGCCTGCGTTATAGGCGGCCAGCGCCGCCATGTTGACGATGTCGCTATCCTTTGCGCCCATCGAGACGATCTGGACCGGCTTGTCGAGGCCGACCAGCAGCGGGCCGATCACGGTCGAGCCGCCGAGTTCCTGCAGCATCTTGGTCGAGATCGATGCGGAGTGGAACGCCGGCATGACCAGCACGTTGCCAGGCCCGGAGAGGCGGCAGAACGGATACTGCTCCATGATCTTCGGGTTCAGTGCCACGTCGGCGGCCATTTCGCCGTCGAATTCGAAGTCGACGCGGCGCTTGTCGAGGATCTTCACCGCTTCGCGCACACGCTCGGAACGCTCGCCCGTCGGGTGGCCGAAGGTCGAATAGGCGAGCATGGCGACGCGCGGCTCGTAGCCGAGCTTGCGGGCAAGGCCGGCGGCCTCCTCGGCGATGTCGGCCAGTTCCTCCGCCGAGGGCATGTCGTGCACGGCGGTGTCGGCGACCAGGACGGTGCGGCCGCGGCAGAGCGCCAGCGAGGCGCCGATCACGCGGTGGCCGGGCTTGGGGTCGATGCAGCGACGCACGTCCTCGAGCGCGGTGGAGTAGTTGCGCGTCAGCCCGGTGACCATCCCGTCCGCATCGCCGAGCGCCACCATGCAGGCGGCGAAATGGTTGCGGTCGTTGTTGATCAGCCGCTGAGCGTCGCGGAAGAGGTAGCCCTTCCGCTGCAGGCGGGCGTAGAGGTAGTCGGTATAGGCGTCATTGCGCTTGGAGATGCGGGCGTTGAGCAGTTCGATCCCCGGCCGGTCGAGAACGATGCCGGCCTTTTCGGCGACGCTGCGCATGCGATCCTCGCGGCCGAGCAGGATGGCGGTACCGAGCTGCTGGTTGGCGTAGGAGACGGCCGCCCGCATCATCTGCTCTTCCTCGCCCTCGGCGAAGACGACGCGCTTCGGATGCCGGCGCACGCGGGCGTAGATGTTCTGCAGGGTCGAGGCGATCGGATCGCGTCGTGCCTTCAGCTCGCGCGCATAGGCGTCGAGGTCGAGCAGCGGCCGGCGGGCGACGCCCGTGTCCATCGCAGCCTTCGCCACGGCGACGGGAATGGCCGAGATCAGGCGCGGGTCGAACGGAACCGGGATGATGTATTGCGCGCCGAAGCGCGGGCGGTTGCCCTGATAGGCGGCGGCGACGTCGTCGGGCACGTCCTGCTTGGCCAGGCTCGCCAGCGCCTCGGCCGCGGCGATCTTCATCGCGTCATTGATCGTCGTGGCGCGCACGTCGAGTGCGCCGCGGAAGATATAGGGGAAGCCGAGGACGTTGTTGACCTGGTTCGGATAGTCCGACCGTCCCGTTGCGACGATGGCGTCGTTGCGGATGCGGGCGACCTCTTCCGGGGTGATCTCCGGATCGGGGTTGGCCATGGCGAAGATGATCGGCTGCGGCGCCATCGACTTCACCATCTCCGCCGTCAGCGCCCCCTTGGCCGACAGGCCGAAGAACACGTCGGCGCCCTCCAGCGCCTCTTTCAGGCTGCGGCGGTCGGTCTTGACCGCATGCGCCGACTTCCACTGGTTCATGCCTTCTTCGCGGCCCTGGTAGATGACGCCCTTGGTGTCGCAGAGGATGACGTTGTCCGGGGTGAAGCCCATCGCCTTGATCAGCTCGATGCAGGCGATCGCCGCCGCTCCGGCGCCGTTGCAGACGAGCTTCGTCGTCTTGAAGTCGCGCCCCGTCAGCGCCAGCGCGTTGATCAGGCCGGCAGCGGCGATGATGGCGGTGCCGTGCTGGTCGTCGTGGAAGACCGGGATGTCCATCAGCTCGCGCAGTCGCTGCTCGATGATGAAGCAGTCCGGCGCCTTGATGTCCTCGAGGTTGATGCCGCCGAAGGAGGGGCCGAGATAGCGGACGCAGTTGATGAACTCGTCGACGTTCTCGGTGTCGACCTCGAGATCGATCGAATCGACGTCGGCGAAGCGCTTGAAGAGGACGGACTTGCCTTCCATCACCGGCTTGGAGGCGAGTGCGCCGAGATTGCCGAGGCCGAGGATCGCCGTGCCGTTGGAGATGACGGCGACCATGTTGCCACGCGTCGTGTAGTCATAGGCCCGCGAGGGATCTTCGGCGATCGCCTTGACTGGAGCGGCGACGCCCGGCGAATAGGCAAGCGACAGGTCGCGCTGCGTCGCCATCGGTTTGGTCGGCGTGATTTCCAGCTTTCCGGGCCGGCCATGGACGTGAAAATCCAGTGCTTCCTGATCGGTTACGCTCGCAACTGCCCGTTTCGTCTTGCTGGTGTCCGCCATCGGTCTCCCCATGTCTTGAAGTAAGCTCCTGTGGGAAGCGTGCGTGCGACACCCCTCAGGTGTTGTGTTCTATAGCGACCCGCGGCTAGGGTGACACTTCTTTTTTTCGTTGAACAGTCTTTCCGTGAACGACCAAATCCTGCGTAACAGCGACATACTGACGACCGCCGAGCTCGCCAGCCAGGCAAGCCGCGCATCGGCGACGCCGATGATGGAGCAGTATATCGAAATCAAGGCGAACAATCCCGACAGTCTGCTCTTCTACCGCATGGGCGATTTCTACGAGCTGTTCTTCCAGGACGCCGTGGACGCGGCGCGGGCGCTGGGGATCACCCTGACAAAGCGCGGCCAGCACATGGGGCAGGATATCCCGATGTGCGGCGTGCCGATGCATGCGGCCGACGATTACCTACAGAAGCTGATCGCGCTCGGCTTTCGCGTTGCCGTCTGCGAGCAGGTGGAGGATCCGGCCGAGGCGAAGAAGCGCGGTTCGAAATCGGTGGTCCGCCGCGACGTGGTGCGGCTCGTCACGCCCGGCACGCTGACGGAGGAGAAGCTACTCTCGCCGTCGGACGCCAACTACCTGATGACGCTGTCGCGTATCCGCGGCGGCGCGGAACCGGCGCTTGCGCTGGCCTGGATCGACATCTCGACCGGTGTTTTCCGGCTGGCCGAGACCACGCAGCAGCGGCTGCTCGCCGACATCCTGCGCATCGAGCCGCGCGAACTGATCGTGCCCGACACGCTGTTCCACGATCCGGAATTCCGCCCGGTGATCGACGTGCTTGGCCGGGTCGCCGTGCCCCAGCCGGCGGTGCAGTTCGACAGTGCCACGGCGGAAGCGCGGATCGCCCGTTACTTCGACGTCGGCACGCTCGACGGCTTCGGCACATTCTCGCGCGCCGAGCTTTCGGCGGCGTCCGCGGCGGTCGCCTATGTCGAGAAGACTCAGATTGCCGAGCGCCCGCCGCTGGGGCCGCCGGAGCGCGAAAGCTCGGCCTCGACGCTCTTCATCGACCCGGCGACGCGGGCCAACCTGGAGCTGGTGCGTACGCTGTCGGGCGAAAAGAGCGGCACGCTGCTGAAGGCGCTCGACCGTACCGTGACGAGCGGCGGCGCCCGGCTGCTGGCCGAGCGGCTGATGTCGCCGCTGACCGACCCGGAGCCGGTCAACGAACGGCTCGATTCGATCGCCGCGCTCTTGGAGCGGCCGTCGTTTGCCTCCGACCTTCGCGATATGCTCAAGCTCTTGCCGGACATGCCGCGGGCACTGTCGCGGCTGGCACTCGGCCGCGGCGGACCGCGCGACCTCGGCGCCCTGCTGCACGGCCTGCGGGCCGCGGATGCCGTGGCGCGGATGATGGCCGGGCAGGGGCTGGAAGGGGAACTGGACGCAGCCCTGGCCGCGATCGCCGCACTGCCCTCTGCCCTCACGCAGCAGCTTGAAGCCATGCTCGGCGACGAGCTGCCGCTCCTGAAGCGAGACGGCGGCTTCATCCGCGAGGGCGCGGATGCAGAACTCGACGAGATGCGGGCCTTGCGCGACCAGTCGCGCCGGGTGATCGCCGGGCTGCAGCTGCAATATGCCGAGGAGACCGGCGTCAAGTCGCTGAAGATCAAGCATAACAACGTGCTCGGCTATTTCATCGAGGTTTCGGCGGGCAACGCTTCGGCGCTGACGGATGGCGACGAGGCGAAGGCCCGCTTCATCCATCGCCAGACGATGGCCGGCGCGATGCGCTTCACGACGACGGTGCTCTCCGAACTGGAGACGAAGATCGCCAATGCGGCCGACCGGGCGCTGGCGATCGAGCTTGCCGCCTTCGATGCTCTCACCGCGGCCGTCGTCGCCGAGGCCGATGCGATCAAGGCAGCAGCGCGTGCCCTTTCGGTGGTCGATGTCTCGCAAGGTCTGGCGGTGCTCGCCGAGGAGCAGGCCTATTGCCGGCCGGTCGTCGACCGCTCGAAGATGTTTGCCATCGTCGGTGGCCGCCATCCGGTGGTCGAGCAGGCGCTGCGCAAGCAGGCCGGCAATCCCTTCGTCGCCAATTCCTGCGACCTGTCGCCGAAGGGCGGCACGGGTACCAAGGGGGATGGTGCGATCTGGCTCCTGACCGGTCCGAACATGGGCGGTAAGTCGACCTTCCTGCGCCAGAATGCGCTGATCGCCATCCTGGCGCAGATGGGCTGCTACGTGCCCGCCGAAAGCGCGCATATCGGCATTGTCGACCGGCTGTTTTCGCGCGTCGGCGCCTCGGACGACCTGGCACGCGGGCGCTCGACCTTCATGGTCGAGATGGTCGAGACGGCGGCGATCCTCAACCAGGCGACCGAGCATTCGCTCGTCATCCTCGACGAGATCGGACGTGGCACGGCGACCTTCGACGGGCTTTCGATCGCCTGGGCGGCAGTCGAGCACCTGCACGAGGCCAACCGCTGCCGCGGCCTGTTCGCCACCCATTTCCACGAGCTGACGGTGCTGTCGGAAAAGCTCGCCCGCCTTTCCAATGCCACGATGCGGGTGAAGGAGTGGGACGGCGAAGTGATCTTCCTGCACGAGGTCGGACCGGGTGCGGCCGACCGCTCCTACGGCATTCAGGTGGCCCGGCTTGCCGGGCTGCCGGCGTCGGTGGTCGCGCGCGCCAAGGACGTGCTCGCCAAGCTGGAGGACGCCGACCGCAAGAACCCGGCAAGCCAGCTGATCGACGACCTGCCGCTGTTCCAGGTGGCGGTGCGCCGCGAAGAGGCGAAGAGCGCCGGCGTGTCGAAGGTGGACGAGATGCTGAAAGGGCTCAGCCCGGACGACATGTCGCCGCGCGAGGCTCTGGAGGCGCTCTATGCCCTGAAGCGGGAGGTCGGCAACGGGTAGGTGTCGAGCCCGGTTGCCCCCAGCGCCGGGAACGACTGTCGCGGCGCGCCGAAAAAGGCTATACGCCTTGCACACCCAGGGGCGATGACCTGGCACTGAAGGGTGACGATGGAGCAACAGAAAGCGGGCGACCGGCATTCGATGGACAGCAAGGTTACTGCTCCGGGCCATTCGGGCCTGCTCGATATCGCCGCTCTCAAGGGGCGTTGCGAATTCATCGCAAGCGCGCATGCCGACTACCGCGACCAGATGCGCAAGGCACTCCTTGGCGAACTGAAGAAAGCCTATACGGAAGGGCGCGAGCAGGCGCGCGAACTGCTGTCCGTCGATGGAAGCGGCCTTGCGTGTGCCGCGCGGCTCTCCTGGCTGCAGGACCAGATCATCACGGTGCTGCACGATTTTGCCTTGAACCACATCTTCAACGCCGCGATGGCGCCCGAGGCCGCGCGCATCACTGTGACCGCCGTCGGCGGTTACGGACGCGGCACGCTGGCGCCCGGCTCGGATATCGATCTTCTCTTCCTGCTGCCGGCCAAGCCGGCGTCGTGGAGCGCGCCGGCGATCGAGTTCATGCTCTACATCCTGTGGGACATGGGGTTCAAGGTCGGCCATGCGACCCGCAATATCGAGGAGAGCGTCCAGCTCTCCAAGGGGGACATGACGATCCGCACCGCGATCCTCGAGGCCCGCTATCTCTGCGGCTCGCGCCCGCTGTTTGACGAGCTGTGGACGCGCTTTACGCGCGAGATCATGCGCGGCACCGGCCCGGAATTCATCGCCGCCAAGCTCACCGAACGGGACGAGCGGCATCGCAAGGCGGGCGACACGCGCTACCTGGTGGAGCCGAACATCAAGGAGGGCAAGGGAGGGCTACGCGACCTGCACACGCTCTTCTGGATCGCCAAGTACCATTATCACGTCCGCGACACCGAGGAGCTGGTGAAGCTCGGCGTGCTCTCCCGTCACGAGTTCAAGCTGTTCCAGAAGGCGGAAGACTTTCTCTGGGCCGTGCGCTGCCAACTGCACTTCCTGACGGGCAAGGCCGAGGAACGGCTTTCCTTCGACGTCCAGCCGGAAATCGCCGCCTCCCTCGGCTATCAGCCGCACCCCGGCTTGTCGGCGGTGGAGCGCTTCATGAAGCATTATTTCCTGGTGGCCAAGGACGTCGGCGACCTGACGCGGATCTTCTGCGCCACGCTGGAGGACCAGCAGGCCAAGGAAGCGCCGGGGATTTCGGCGGCGATCAATCGCTTTGCCCGCCGCAACCGCAAGATCCCGGGTACGCTCGATTTCGTCGACGATCGCGGGCGCATCACCATCGCCGACCCGGAGGTGTTCAAGCGTGATCCGGTCAACCTGATCCGGCTGTTTCACATCGCCGATATCAATGGGCTCGAGTTTCATCCCGACGCGCTGAAGCTCGTCACCCGGTCGCTGAAGCTGGTGAACAACGCGCTGCGCGAGAACGACGAGGCGAACCGGCTGTTCCTGTCGATCCTGACCTCGCCGCGCGATCCGACGCTGAGCCTCAGGCGCATGAACGAGTCGGGCGTGTTGGGCCGCTTCATCCCCGATTTCGGCAAGATCGTCGCGATGATGCAGTTCAACATGTATCACCACTATACGGTCGACGAGCACCTGATCCGCTCCGTCGGCGTGCTGTCTGCGATCGACCAGGGCCGCGAGGCCGAGGCGCATCCGCTCACCGCGCAGATCATGCCGGCGATCGAGGACCGCGTCTCGCTTTATGTGGCGGTGCTGCTGCACGACATCGCCAAGGGCCGGCCGGAGGACCATTCCGTTGCCGGCGCCCGGGTGGCGCGCAAGCTCTGCCAGCGCTTCGGGCTTTCACCGAAGCAGACCGAGACGGTCGTCTGGCTGATCGAAGAGCATCTGGTCATGTCGATGGTGGCGCAGACGCGCGACCTCAACGACCGCAAGACCATCGTCGACTTCGCCGACAAGGTGCGCTCGATGGAGCGGCTGAAGATGCTGCTCATCCTGACCGTCTGCGATATCCGCGCGGTGGGGCCCGGCGTCTGGAACGGCTGGAAGGGCCAGTTGCTGCGCACGCTCTACTACGAGACCGAACTGTTGCTTTCGGGCGGCTTTTCCGAAGTCTCCCGCAAAGAGCGCGCCAGGTTCGCGCGCGAGAGGCTGCACGAGGCGCTGGTCGACTGGAGCCAGAAGGATCGCGATGCCTATACCCAGCTGCACTACGATCCCTACCTTTTGACTGTGCCGCTGGAGGACCAGGTGCGCCACGCCGCGTTCATCCGCGGCGCCGACAAGGTGGGCCAGGCGCTCGCCACAATGGTGCGCACCGATTCCTTCCACGCCATCACGGAAATCACGGTACTGTCGCCGGACCACCCGCGGCTCTTGACGGTGATCGCCGGCGCCTGCGCCGCAGCCGGGGCAAACATCGTCGATGCGCAGATCTTCACCACCTCGGACGGGCGCGCGCTCGACACGATCCTGGTCAACCGCGAGTTTCCAAACGATTCCGACGAGATGCGCCGCGCCGCCAGCATCGGCAAGATGATCGAGGACGTGCTCTCCGGCCGCAAGCGGCTGCCGGAAGTGATCGCGACGCGAACGCGCGGCCGCAAGCGCGCCAAGACCTTCGTTGTTCCGCCGGCGGTGACGATCTCGAACACGCTGTCGAACAAGTTCACCGTCATCGAGATCGAGTGCCTCGACCGTCCGGGCCTGCTCTCGGAGGTGACGGCGGTGCTCTCCGACCTGTCGCTCGACATCGCCTCGGCGCACATCACCACCTTCGGCGAGAAGGTGATCGACACCTTCTACGTGACCGATCTGCTCGGCCACAAGATCACCAACGAGAACCGGCAGAACAACATCGCCGCCCGCCTCAAGGCCGTCATGGCCGAGGAGGCGGACGAGGCGCGCGACCGGATGCCATCCGGCATTCTCGCGCCGGTCGGTACGCAGGCAGGGACAAGAACCAAAGAATGAGTCTGGTCAAGAAATTCGCGACGGTCGGCGGGGCAACGCTCGGCAGCCGCATCCTCGGCTTCGCCCGCGAGACCCTGATGGCCGCCGCCCTCGGCACCGGCCCGATGGCCGACGCCTTCTATGCGGCGTTCCGCTTCCCCAACCTCTTCCGCCGGCTTTTTGCCGAAGGCGCTTTCAATGCCGCCTTCGTGCCGCTGTTCGCCAAGGAGATCGAGGCGGGCGGCATCGAGGGCGCCAAGCGCTTCTCCGAGGAGGTGTTCGGCGTCCTGTTCACGGTGCTGATGATCATCACCATCGCCATGGAACTGGCGATGCCGTGGCTGGTGGCCTGGATCATCGCGCCGGGCTTCGTCGGCGAACCGGAAAAGTTCGACGTGACGGTGGAACTGGCGATCGTCATGTTCCCCTACCTGATGTGCATGTCGCTGACGGCGATGCTGTCGGGCATGCTGAACTCCCTGCATCATTATTTCGCCGCGGCCGTGGCGCCGGTGTTCCTCAACGTCGTGCTGATCGGTGCGCTCGGCCTTGCGCTCTACACCGGGGCCGCGCCGCTCGAAACCGCCTGGTATCTGTCCTGGGGCGTGCTTGCGGCCGGCGTGCTGCAGATGGCGGTGCTCTATGCCGGGGTGCGGCACGCAGGGATGCGCATCGGCTTCCGCCGGCCGCGGATGACGCCCAACGTCAAGCGGCTCCTGTGGCTGGCGCTGCCGGCGGCGGTGACTGGCGGCATCACCCAGATCAACCAGATCATCGGCCAGATGATCGCCTCCACCAAGGACGGGGCGATCTCGGTGCTGCAATATGCCGATCGCGTCTACCAGCTGCCGCTCGGCGTCGTCGGCATCGCCGTCGGCGTCGTGCTGTTGCCCGAGCTGGCGCGGGCGCTGAAGGCGGGCCATGAAAAGGAAGCCGGCAATCTGCAGAACCGCTCGATGGAGTTCGTGCTGTTTCTGACGCTGCCGGCGGCCGGCGCGCTCTGGGTGATCTCCGACGAGATCGTGCGGGTTCTCTACGAACGTGGTGCGTTTTCGCCGGAAACGACCTCCGTCGTTGCCGGGACGCTCGCGATCTACGGTTTGGGACTTCCCGGCTTCGTGATGATCAAGGCGCTCAATCCGGGCTTCTTCGCCCGCGAGGACACGAAGACGCCGATGCGCATCACCATGGCCTCGGTCGTCGTCAACTGCGTGCTCGCCGTGTCGCTCTTTCCCTTCTTCTACGAGCGCGGGATTGCCACGGCGGAGGCGACCTCCGGCTGGCTGACGGCGATCTTTCTGTTCGCAACCCTTGTCCGACGCGGCCACTGGCCGCTGGAGAAGGCGCTGGCCTGGCGCGTGGCGCGGCTTGTGATCGCGACGGTGATCATGGCGGTCTGCCTCGACTACGCCTCCGAGGCGCTCGCCGGCTGGCTGGCGCCGACGTCGCCGCTGCTCGACCAGGTCACAGCGCTCGGTGCGCTGGTCGCGCTTGCCATGGGGGTCTATTTCGGCGTGGCCTTCCTCATCGGCGGCGCCGATCTCGGCATGATCCGACGCAACATCGGGCGCAAGGCCGCGACAAAGCCGGACGCGCCTAAAGGCGGCAACTGAGGGCAGATCGCCCCTCATCGCCCCTGCCGCGCTTGCTTAACGCATGGCCACCGTCGTCGTTGTCTTCTGCTTCTTCGAGCGCGCCCGACCGCCGCCGCAATAGTTCCAGCGCCGGCTTGGTCCGACGTCGACATGGACGAGGCCATTGCAGTAGGTCCCGATGCCGCCGATGCCCGGCGCCGCCATCGCCGCGGCGACGATCTTGCTCACCGAGACGCCGGGGACCCGGATGTCGGCCGCCATGCATTTGCGGTGATAGGAGCCGCGCCGCCCGCCGGTGCGATGACCGGAGGTAACGAGCGGGCGCCGACCGGTCTTGGCGGAGATATACGCCAGGACCGCCTGCAGTTTGCCCGGGAAGCAGCTGTGCCGAACGCGTGGCGTCTGTGTCGCATAGGCCAGCGTGACCCGGGCCTTCGGCGTTCGCAACGGTGCCTTCGTGTGTTCGCCGGCCTGCGCCTCGCCCATGACGAGCGACGAGAGCGTGAACAGACCAGCCAGCAGGATGGAACAGGCATTTCGCATGATACCTCTCCCTTTGCCCGTCAGGCGTGCTGATCGGAGTCCCCCTTCTGCCCAAGCGAGAACTAAAATCCAGAAAAAGGCTTTTCTGCGGATAAAATTGCTAATATTAGATAATACTTAAGAAGTAGATTAAACGCGGTGTCCGCTTGGCGCGATTACGCGCGCGGCCGGTGTTCTCTCCCAAGTGTCGCCCCTTGATTGTGGCTTTGTCGCCGTGCATAAGCGCCGGCGTGAACCTGTTGCAGCGATCGCTGCTTGGGCCCTCCACCAGCCTCACGAGGACAACATGACCACTTTCAAGCCGCTCGTCTTTTCCGGCGTCCAGCCGACGGGCAATCTCCATCTCGGCAACTACCTCGGCGCGATTCGCAAGTTCGTCACCCTGCAGGAAAGCAACGACTGCATCTACTGCGTCGTCGACCTGCATTCGATCACCGCGCAACTGGTCCACGACGACCTGCCCGGCCAGATCCGCTCGATCGCCGCCGCCTTCATTGCCTCCGGCATCGATCCGGAAAAGCATATTGTTTTCAATCAGTCAGCGGTGCCGCACCATGCCGAACTGGCATGGGTCTTCAATTGCGTCGCCCGCATCGGCTGGATGAACCGGATGACCCAATTCAAGGACAAGGCCGGCAAGGACCGCGAGAACGCCTCGCTCGGCCTGCTGGCCTATCCGAGCCTGATGGCGGCCGACATTCTCGTCTATCGCGCCACCCACGTGCCGGTCGGCGACGACCAGAAGCAGCATCTGGAGCTGGCCCGCGACATCGCCATGAAGTTCAACCTGGACTTCCAGGAGAAGATCCGCCGCACCGGAACCGGCATCGACATCACGGTCGGCGACGAGCCGGTGCATGCCTATTTTCCGATGGTCGAGCCGCTGATCGGCGGGCCGGCGCCACGCGTCATGAGCCTGCGCGACGGTACGAAGAAGATGTCGAAATCCGATCCGTCCGACCTGTCGCGCATCAACCTGATGGATGATGCCGATACGATCTCGAAGAAGATCCGCAAGGCCAAGACCGATCCGGACGCGCTGCCGAGCGAGGTCGAAGGACTGAAGGGCCGCCCCGAGGCGGAGAACCTCGTCGGCATCTACGCCGCCCTTTCCGACCGATCGAAGGCGGACGTTCTGGCTGAGTTCGGCGGCCAACAGTTTTCCGCCTTCAAGCCGGCGCTGGTCGACCTCGCCGTCAGCGTACTTTCGCCGATCACGGAGGAGATGCGCCGGTTGATGGATGACACCAGCCACATCGACGCCATCCTACGTAGCGGCGGCGAGCGAGCGCGCGAGCGGGCGGAGAAGACAATGGGCGAAGTCTCCGACATCATCGGCTTCTTGCGCTGAGGCTGCAGTGCCTGCGCCCTTTTCCGGCGTGCCGGGAGAGGGCGAGGCTGGGCGTCGAAGGCAAGCGCTACGTGGCCGGTCGCCTGACGTTGACGCTTGCCAATTCCCATTGTCGCGATTTGGTATAAGCTGCAATGGAATCGGCCGGAAGGTGAATGCACAATGGTATCGCAACGACTTTCACGCCTGGACGGCCATCGCCGGAAGTTCCTGGCGATCGTCGACGAAACGCCCGAGTGCCGGCGTGCGACCCACTATGCCGCCTCACGGGCGAAGAATTCCAACGGTGCCGTGGTGCTGCTCTACGTCATTCCCGCCGGCGATTTTCGCGAGTGGCTCGGGGTTGAAGAGATCATGCGGGCGGAAGCGCGCGAGGAAGCCGAAGCAATCCTTGCAAAGGTCGCCCAGTCGCTGCGCGAAACGCTCGGCATCGAACCGGAAACGGTGATCCGCGAGGGAAACGCAACCGAGCAGATCAACGCCCAGATCGAAGACGACCGGGACATCGCGATCCTGGTGCTGGCAGCCGGCGCGACGAAGGAGGGGCCGGGGCCGCTGGTCTCCTCGCTCGCCGGTCGCAGCGCGACCTTTGCGATCCCCGTGACGGTCATTCCGCAAGACCTGACAGACGAGGAGCTCGACGCGCTGAGCTGATCGGCTCACGGCTGGCGAGCGCGTGAATTTGCCGCCGGTCCCTTGATGCGGCGCAGGGAAAAGTCTATCTTTCTTTTGAATAATTCTAAACAGTTCGCCGCGGGCACGGCCCAGCAGCATGGAGACGAAACGATGTTCATCCAGACCGAAACCACGCCGAACCCGGCGACCTTGAAGTTCTTGCCCGGCAAGATCGTGCTGGAGCAGGGCACGGCCGAGTTTCGCAGCGAGACGGAAGCCGCCGCCGCCTCGCCGCTCGCCGCGCGCCTATTTGCCGTACCGGGCGTCACCGGTGTGTTCTTCGGCTACGACTTCATCACGGTGACCAAGGAAGACGCGGACTGGCAGCATCTGAAGCCGGCGATCCTCGGCACGATCATGGAGCATTTCATGTCCGGGCAGCCCATTCTTGCCGATGGGGCGTTGGGTGCCGAGGAGAACGAGGAAGGCGAATTCTACGACGAGGGCGACGAGGCGATCGTTGCCACCATCAAGGAGTTGCTGGCCACTCGCGTCCGTCCCGCGGTCGCGCAGGACGGCGGCGACATCACCTTCAAGGGTTATCGCGACGGCCGCGTCTATCTCAACATGAAAGGCGCCTGCTCCGGGTGCCCGTCGTCCACCGCCACGCTGAAACACGGTGTGCAGAAGCTGTTGCACCATTTCATACCGGAAGTTCAGGAAGTTGAAGCTGTCATGTAAATTCCGGCACCCGCCGACCGGGTGCCTCCGATGATCCTGCTGGCAATCGACACCTCCGGCAGCGGCTGCAACGCGGCCATCTACGACAGTGATGCGGACAAGACGCTTGGCGCTGCCGGCGAGGATATCGGCCGCGGCCATGCCGAGCGCCTGATGGAGTTCATCGACCTGGCGCTGGGCAATGCCGGTGTCGACCTGCCGCAGATCGAGCGGGTCGCCGTTACGATCGGCCCGGGTTCCTTCACCGGCATTCGTGTGGGGGTCGCGGCCGCGCGCGGCCTGTCGCTGGCGCTCGGCATTCCCTCCGTCGGCGTCACGACGCTCGCCTGTCTGGCCGCGCAGCATCTGCGTGACCGGCCGGGGATGCCGGTGTTCGTCGCGATCGACGCCAAGCGCGGCGAAGCCTATTGCCAGCCCTTTTCGGCCGACGGCCAGCCCGGCGGCCAAGCGGCCGTGCTCTCCCTCGATGAAGCACGGATCGCTGCGGCCAAGGCAGGAGGCGCCGTCATCGGTTCGGCTGCGCCGCTGCTCGGCGACGGCGCCACGGTCGGCTCCGCGGACATTCTCTCCATCGACATGGTCGCGCGGCTTGGCGCGCTTGCCGATCCCGCGGCCGATCGGCCGAAACCACTCTATCTTCGCGGCCCGGACGCCAAGCCCCAGGCCGGCTTTGCCATTGCGAGGGCCTGATTGCCGTGGCGCTGACCGACTTTTTCATTCGCAAGCCGGAGTTCGAAATCTTTCCGATAGCGGTGGGCGATCGCGGCGTGGCAGCAAGCCTGCACAAGGCGCGCTTCGCCCGCGCCTGGAGTGACGGTGAGTTTCATTCGCTGCTCGCCCAGGACACCGTCTTCGGCTTCGTCGCCTGGCAGGTGAACACATCCGGTCGGTCGGCCGGCGGCTTCGTGCTGGCGCGGGCCGCGGCAGGCGAGGCGGAGATCCTGACGATTGGCGTCGATGCGCGCTTCGAGCGCGCCGGCCTCGGCTGGCGGCTGATGCTGGCGGCATTGCGCGAGGCGCGCATGCGCGGCGCCGACGAGATTTTCCTCGAGGTGGATGAGGGCAACATCGCGGCGCTGAGGCTCTACGACAAGCTCGGCTTCATCAAGGTCGGCGAACGGAAAGCCTACTATGAGGGGGCCGGCGGACGGTCCACGGCGCTTGTCATGAGGCGCGATCTTCGCTAGTCCCCTTGTGAGCGGTGTCGCATTTCGATGCACACCGGCATGCTTGCGACGGGAATAATGCGAAATGACAGAACCGGAGAAAACGCTGGAAGAGCTTTGCGTCGAGCGCGGCATGCGCATGACCGAGCAACGCCGCGTCATCGCCCGCGTGCTGGAGAGTTCTGCCGACCATCCCGACGTGGAGGAACTCTATCGCCGCTCGGCGGAGGTCGATCCGCGCATCTCGATCTCGACGGTCTACCGCACGGTGAAGCTGTTCGAGGATGCCGGCATCATCGAGCGTCATGATTTCCGCGACGGACGGTCGCGCTACGAGACGGTTCCCGAGGAACACCACGATCATCTAATCGACCTGAAGAGCGGCCGGGTGATCGAGTTCCACTCTCCGGAAATCGAGGCGCTGCAGGAACGGATCGCGCGCGAGCATGGCTTCAAGCTCGTCGATCACCGGCTGGAGCTTTATGGCGTGCCCTTGAAGAAGGAGGGCGAGTAGGGCGGTCTGACGAGGCGCCGTCTGCTCGCAAGACCCGCTTGATCGCCTGGCTCCGCATCGTCCTTGCCCTTTCCTGCCTGGCGCTCGTGACATTGGCGCTGCTGCCGGTCCAACTCGTCGCCCTCCGCTTCGACCTGAAACTCCGCCGGCGCATTCCGCGGCTCTGGCATCGCGCAGCTTGCCGGCTGATCGGGCTGCGGGTGCGCGTGCACGGAACGCTGGAGCGGCGCCGGCCGCTGATGCTGGCGGCAAACCATGCTTCCTGGAAGGATATTCTTGTGCTCGGCTCGCTCGCCGACGTCGTCTATATCGCAAAGGCCGAGGTGCGAGACTGGCCGGTCTTCGGCCTTCTCGCCCGTCTCCAGGCATCGATCTTCGTCGTGCGCGAGGAGAAGCGCAAGACCGGTGAGCAGGTCAACGACATCGCCGGGCGTCTCGCCGGCGGCGAGATTGTCGTCCTGTTTCCGGAGGGCACGACCTCGGACGGCAACCGGCTCTTGGAGATCAAGACCTCGCTGTTCGGTGCCGCCGCCACCGCCGCCTCCGCAGCACCGGGCGGTACGGTCTTCATCCAGCCGGTATCGATCGCCTATACCGGTGTTCACGGCATGGCGATGGGGCGCTATCATCGCCCGATCGCCGCCTGGCCCGGCGACATTGCCATGATCCCGCATCTGCTCGGCATCCTGAAGGAGGGTGCGCTCGACGTGGATGTCGATTTTGGCGAGATGATCGTCTACGGCCCGTCGAGCAACCGCAAGGTCGTCAGCCGCGAGGTGGAGGCACGAATCCGCAAGATGCTCGGCGATCGGCTGCGTGGGCGGTGAAAGGGCTTCATTTTCCGGGCCATTTCGACTAAAGAGCCGCCATGACCGACCAGATTTCCGCCACCGAGGTGACCGAGCAGCAGCCGCCAGCGATCGCCAACACCCGCAAGGTGTTCGTGAAGACCTATGGCTGCCAGATGAACGTCTACGACAGTGAGCGCATGACGGATGCGCTGTCGAAGGACGGCTACGAGGCGACAACCACGCTCGAGGACGCCGATCTCGTCCTGCTCAACACCTGCCACATCCGCGAGAAGGCGGCGGAAAAGGTCTACTCGCAGCTCGGCCGCCTGCGCGACATGAAGAAGGCGCGCGCCAAGGAAGGCCGCGAATTCATGATCGGCGTCACCGGCTGCGTCGCCCAGGCCGAAGGCGACGAGATCCTGCGCCGCGCCCCGGCGGTCGATCTCGTCATCGGCCCGCAGACCTATCATCGCCTGCCCGAGGCGCTCAAGCGCGCCAAGCAGGGCGAGCGCGTCGTCGAGACCGACTATGCGATCGAGGACAAGTTCGACCACCTGCCCGCACCGCAGAAGGCACAGACCCGCGCGCGCGGCGTCACGGCGTTCCTGACGGTGCAGGAGGGCTGCGACAAGTTCTGCACCTTCTGCGTCGTGCCCTATACCCGCGGCTCCGAAGTCTCCCGCCCGATGGCCAAGATCGTCGCCGAAGCGGAGAGACTGGTCGAGGCCGGCGTGCGCGAGATCACCCTGCTCGGCCAGAACGTCAATGCCTGGCACGGGATCGGCCCCGACGGCGTCGAACTGGGGCTCGGCGCCCTGCTTGGCCGCTTGTCCGAGATCGACGGGCTGGCGCGCATCCGCTACACGACCAGCCATCCGCGCGACATGGACGACGCTTTGATTGGCGCCCACCGCGACCTGCCGAAGTTGATGCCCTATCTGCACCTGCCGGTGCAGTCGGGCTCGGACCGCATCCTCAAGGCGATGAACCGGCGTCACACGGCGGCCGAGTATGTCGCGCTGATCGAGCGCATCCGTGCCGTCCAGCCCGATCTCGCCATTTCCGGTGACTTCATCGTCGGCTTCCCCGGCGAGAGCGAGGTGGACTTCGAGGACACGATGGCGCTCGTGCGCAAGGTCGGCTACGCGCAGGCCTTCTCGTTCAAGTATTCGACCCGGCCGGGCACACCGGGCGCGGAGATGGACGGGCAGGTCCCGGAAGGTGTAAAGTCCGAACGCCTTGAAAGATTGCAGGCCCTGCTGTTCGAACAGCAGACGGCCTTCGCCGCAGGTTGCGTCGGCAAGAACATCGACCTTCTGCTTGAAAAACCGGGGCGCATGCCCGGCCAACTCGTCGGACGTTCGCCCTGGTTGCAGCCTGTTAATATTGATGCAAAAGGTTCCGAAATCGGTGACATTATAAGGGTGCGAATCACCGGTGCCGGCCCCAACAGCCTCTTCGCTGAGGCGATCGGTTGATGGGCGGACAACTAGGGAGCCTTGCCGCTTGAACGGACACGAATTGATGACGACATCGCCGCGCCAGTCGAAGCCGCCTGCGACAGACGCAAATCACTTCGTGCTAACCTTCGAGAATAATCGATACGCCAGCGAGCTGTTCGGCCAGTTCGACCAGAATCTGAAGCTGCTGGAACAGCGGCTGCAGATCGACGCCCGCGCCCGCGGCAACTCCGTCGTCATTTCCGGCGACGTGGTGGCGACCAACCAGGCCCGCCGCGCGCTCGACTATCTCTACGGCCGGCTGCAGAGCGGCGGGTCGGTGGAGCTGTCCGACGTCGAGGGCGCGATCCGGATGGCGGTCGCCGCCGATGACCAGCTTTCCTTGCCGACGATGGAGCGCAAGGCCAAGCTGACCATGACGCAGATTTCCACCCGCAAGAAGACGATCGCGGCGCGCACGCCGATGCAGGATGCCTATATCCGTGCGCTGGAGCGTTCCGAGCTCGTCTTCGGTGTCGGGCCAGCCGGCACCGGCAAGACCTATCTGGCGGTCGCTTATGCCGCCCAGCTTCTCGAGCGCGGCGCCGTCGACCGGATCGTCCTGTCGCGACCGGCCGTGGAAGCCGGCGAACGGCTCGGCTTTTTGCCGGGCGACATGAAGGAGAAGGTCGACCCCTACCTTCGCCCGCTCTACGACGCGCTTTACGACATGATGCCCGGCGACAAGGTCGAGCGGGCGATCGCGGCCGGCGTCATCGAGATCGCGCCGCTGGCGTTCATGCGCGGGCGCACGCTCGCCAATGCGGCGGTGATCCTGGACGAGGCGCAGAACACCACCTCCATGCAGATGAAGATGTTCCTCACCCGCCTCGGCGAGAACGGGCGCATGATCGTCACCGGCGATCCCAGCCAGATCGATCTGCCGCGCGGGATGAAGTCCGGCCTGGTGGAGGCGCTGCACATTCTGCAAGGGGTCGAAGGCGTGTCGGTGGTGCGCTTCAAGGATGCCGACGTCGTTCGCCATCCGATGGTGGCGCGCATCGTCCGGGCCTACGAATCCCAGAGCGCCGTCCAGGACGAAAGCGAGCTGATGGACCGCTGAGGCGGTCCCTTGTCCCATGACTGAAATCGACATCCAGATCAGCGTCGAAGGGGGCTCCTGGCCCGACGAGACGGCGCTCCTTGCCCAGAGCGCGCGGGTGATCGGCGCGGCAGCCGGCCATCTGGCCAGGGCGGAAGGGCAGCCCTTCCCAAAACAGCCGCCGGAACTGTCGCTGCTTTTCACCGACGACGCGTCGATCCAGGCGATCAATGCCGAATGGCGGGGGCAGGACAAGCCGACGAACGTCCTGTCTTTCCCTGCCTATCCCCTGGCGCCCGGCGACACGCCCGGCCCGATGCTGGGCGATATCATCCTGGCATACGAGACCTTGCAGCGGGAGGCCGGCGAACTGGGCAAGCCGTTCGACGAGCATCTGACGCATCTTCTAGTGCATGGATTTCTGCACCTCTTCGGTTATGATCATATGGAAACCGACGAGGCCGAAGAAATGGAGGGGCTGGAGACTCGCATTTTGGGCGAGCTTGGCCTATCTGACCCCTACGGGGACGACCCGGTTCAATAGTTTGGAACGATGAGCGATTTGAGAACACAGCCGCTGACGGCTGACACGAACGAGGCCGGCGCCTCAGAGCAGGACGACGGGGGCAGTACGCCCAAGCCGGAACCTCAGTCGAGACCGGCACGATCCTTCTGGGCGCGCGCCACGCGCTTCTTCCGCAACCAGGACGCTTCGACGCTGCGCCATGACCTGGCTGAGGCGCTGAAGACCTCGGACCTGTCCGACGACGCGGCCTTTTCGCCCGAAGAGCGGGCGATGCTGCACAACATCCTGCGCTTCCGCGAGATCCGCGTCGAGGACGTGATGGTCCCGCGCGCCGACATCGAGGCAGTGGAGCAGGACGTCACCATCGGTGAGTTGATGGTGATCTTCGAGGAATCGGGCCATTCACGCATGCCCGTCTATTGCGACAGCCTCGACGACCCGCGCGGCATGGTGCACATCCGCGACCTTCTCGCCTATGTGACGAAGCAGGCGCGCAACAAGCGGCGCAACGGAGCGAAGAACGGCGCCGCCACGGCGGTCCCGGCTGCCGCCGGTGAAAAACCGGCCAAGGCGCCGAAGCCGCAGTTCGATCTCGCCCGAGCCGACCTGAGCAAGACGGTGCTGGAGGCGGGCATCATCCGGCCGGTGCTGTTCGTACCACCCTCGATGCTCGCATCGGACCTGATGGGACGCATGCAGGCCGCCCGCACGCAGATGGCGCTCGTCATCGACGAATATGGCGGAACTGACGGTCTTGCGTCGCTGGAAGACATCGTCGAGATGGTCGTCGGCAACATCGAGGACGAGCACGACGACGACGAGGCGATGATTACGCCGGTCTCCGACGACGTCTTCATCGCCGACGCGCGGGCCGAACTCGAGGAGTTGGCCGAGACGATCGGCGGCGATTTCGACATTCGCGAGCAGCTTGAGGATGCCGACACGCTGGGTGGCCTCATCTTCAACTCGCTTGGTCGCATCCCGGTTCGCGGCCAGGTCGTGCAGGCCTTGCCCGGCTTCGAGTTCCACGTGCTCGACGCCGATCCCCGTCGCGTCAAGCGGGTGCGGATCACCCGCAAGCGCCCGCCCGCCCAGCGCCGCCGACAGGCGAAGCCGGAGAGCGAGAATGTTGTCGCCGTACCCGAGCACGCCCCTGTTGAAGGCGACAAGACCCAAGGCAACGCCTGACCCGGCGTATTGTGCTGAATTGGCGTGTCAGGGGCCTTTCGCCGTCGATCTTTTGCCATCTTCCCGACATCTAGCGGTGCGCGACAAGTGCGCCGTTTTTTGAAAGACTTGGCGCGCTGATTCGCGCGAGGTTCGAGGGAGCGGTATGGAGCGACTGGCAGGCAAGGTCATGCTGATGTCCGGTTGGACTCGGGCATTGGCAGCATTCCTGGCGGGCCTGGTCGGGGTGCTGGCGCTGCAGCCGTTTGGCTTCTTTGCCGCCCTGTTTGTCTCGTTTTCGGTCCTGGTCTGGTTGATCGACGGGGCGAGCGGTGATCCGGACGCCGGCCTCCTGCGCCGGCTGGCCCCGGCCTTCCGCATTGGCTGGTGCTTCGGGTTCGGCTATTTCCTCGGTGGGCTTTGGTGGCTCGGCAATGCGTTGCTGGTCGAGGCGGATGAGTTTGCCTGGGCGCTGCCGCTGGCGGTGCTGGGCCTGCCGGCATTCCTTGCCTTCTTCTACGGCCTTGCGGCGGCGCTGGCGCGGCTCTTCTGGTCCGACGGCCTGGGGCGCATTTTTGCGCTCGCCGCCGCCTTCGGGCTTGCCGAGTGGCTGCGGTCCTGGATGTTCACCGGCTTTCCCTGGAATGCGGTCGGTTACGGCGCAATGCCGGTGGCGCTGATGATGCAGCCGGCGCGCATCGTCGGCATTGCCGGCATGAACGTTTTGGCTGTTTTCGTCTTCGCTGCGCCTGCGCTTTTCTGGACCGGCCGCGGCAAGCGGCTGGGTCTTTCGCTGGCGGTCCTGCTCCTGGCGCTGCAGACCGGATACGGCTTCTACGTGCTGCACCTGCAGCCCGATCCGGCCGATACGGATGTGACCATCCGGCTGGTGCAGCCGATGATCGACCAGTCCGTCAAGCTCGACGACGGGCAGCGGGCCGCGGTGTTCGAGAAGCACCTGGCGCTGACCGCCGCACCTCCTTCCGGCAAAAATCGCCCCGACATCGTCGTGTGGCCGGAGACGTCGATCCCCTTCATCCTGACCGACAATCCGGATGCGCTCGCAAGGATCGCCGACGTCCTCGATGATGATCAGGTGCTGATTGCCGGCGCGGTGCGCGCGGAGGAGGGGGGCACCGGCAAGCCGCCGCGCTACTACAACTCGATCTATGCGATAGACGGCACAGGGCAAATCCTCGGTGCGGCCGACAAGGTCCATCTCGTCCCCTTCGGCGAATACATGCCGTTCGAGGAGGTACTCAATTCATGGGGGATCAATGCCGTCGCTGCCTTCCCGGGCGGCTTTTCGGGCGCGCGCGCTCATCAGGTGCTGACCCTGCCGAAGGGACGCTCGTTCTACCCGCTCATTTGTTACGAGGCGATATTCCCCGGCGAGATCGACCCGACCGCCTATGCGACCGACGCACTGCTCAACATCACCAATGATGCCTGGTTCGGCGACACGCCCGGACCCTACCAGCACTTCCATCAGGCGCGGGTGCGCGCGGTTGAGACCGGTCTGCCGCTCGTGCGGGCCGCCAATAATGGGATCTCGGCGGTTGTGAATTCCAGGGGCGAGGTTGCATTAGGGCTTCCTTATGATAGGAGTGGATTTGTCGATGCAGCCATCCCGGGAAAAGTCGCCCCCTTTCATGATATTGTGTCACAAAACCTCTGGTTTTGGTGTCTAGTTGCAATCTTTTTCGGATCTGCGGTGATTTCTCGCCATGGTTTTATCAGGCGAGCGAATTGACCAAAAACCCCTAAAATTGCATAGTGACCTTCACCGGCATCATAGTCGTATATCAAGTCCGGAAAATTTTCGGGTACAACGTGACGTTAGGTCTAAAGGTCGATGCCGGATGACAGGCCAATTCGCGCGTTAGGAAACAGCAAAGATGGAAAACAAGAAGAAGCCGAACCCGATCGACATTCATGTCGGTAGCCGGATCCGCCTTCGCCGCACCATGCTTGGCATGAGTCAGGAAAAACTGGGCGAAAACCTGGGAATCACTTTCCAGCAGATCCAGAAATACGAGAAAGGCACGAATCGCGTCGGCGCGAGCCGTCTGCAGAACATTTCCAGCATACTGAACGTGCCGGTTTCCTTCTTCTTCGAGGATGCCCCGGGCGATGGCTCGGGCAATCAACCCGGCATGGCCGAGGCCTCCAGTTCGAACTATGTGGTGGATTTCCTCTCCTCCTCGGAGGGGCTGCAGCTGAACCGCGCCTTCGTGAAGATCGCCGATCCCAAGGTGCGTCGCAAACTCGTGGACCTCGTGAAGGCGCTCGCGGCCGAGGCGGAAGTGGAATAGCCTCTCGCGTCGCTTGACAAATCGTGCGCAAGAAAACGGCTCCTTTTGGGGCCGTTTTCTTTTGCGGTGGCTCAGGTGAAATAGTTGGACATAAAGATATGTTTATGTCGTTCTGCGCTTGTTTTTCGGAGCCGAACTGACTAAGACGGAAGCGTCTTCATTGAGGGAACTCCCGTATGCGCAGCAACTATTTTTTCACCAGCGAGTCCGTGGCCGAGGGGCATCCCGACAAGGTCTGTGACCGGATCTCCGATGAAATCGTAGACTTGGTCTACCGCGAAGCGAACAAGACGAAATTCGATCCCTGGATCGTTCGCATTGCCTGCGAGACGCTTGCGACCACCAATCGGGTGGTCATTGCGGGCGAGATGCGGCTGCCGCCGAGCCTGATGAAGAAGGACAAGCACGGCAACGACGTCATCAACCCCGCGAAGTTCAAGGCAACTGCGCGCAGGGCGATCCGCGACATCGGCTATGAGCAGGACGGCTTCCATTGGAAGAACGCAAAGATCGATGTGCTGCTTCACGGGCAATCCGCCGATATCGCCCAGGGCGTCGACAATGCCGCCGACCAGCAGGGTGACGAGGGCGCCGGCGACCAGGGCATCATGTTCGGCTATGCCTGCCGCGAAACCGAGGAACTGATGCCGGCGCCGATCTACTATTCGCACCGGGTTCTCCAGCTTCTGGCCGAAGCCCGCAAAAAGGGCGATGGCGACGTCGCCAAGCTCGGCCCCGACGCCAAGAGCCAGGTGACGGTGAAGTATGTCGACGGCAAGCCGTCGGAAGTCACCTCGATCGTCCTGTCCACCCAGCACCTCGACGACAGCTGGGATTCGGCCAAGGTCCGCAAGGTGGTCGAGCCCTATATCCGCGAGGCGCTGCACGACATCAAGATCGCCGACGACTGCAACTGGTACATCAACCCCACCGGCAAGTTCGTCATCGGCGGACCGGACGGCGACGCCGGCCTGACCGGCCGCAAGATCATCGTCGACACCTATGGCGGTGCCGCGCCGCACGGCGGCGGCGCGTTCTCCGGGAAGGATACGACCAAGGTCGACCGCTCGGCGGCCTATGCGGCGCGCTATCTGGCCAAGAACGTCGTTGCGGCCGGCCTCGCCGACCGCTGCACCATCCAGCTGTCCTACGCGATCGGCGTTGCCCAGCCGCTGTCGGTTTATGTCGACCTGCACGGAACCGGCAAGGTGAGCGAGGATCAGGTCGAGACCGCGATCCGCCAGGTGATGGATCTGTCGCCCTCCGGTATCCGCCGGCATCTCGACCTGAACAGGCCGATCTACGCCAAGACCGCCGCCTACGGCCACTTCGGTCGCAAGGCTGGCCGCGACGGGTCGTTCTCCTGGGAGAAGCTGGACCTGGTCAAGCCGCTGAAAGAGGCGGTGAGGACGGCGGAGACGCTTAAGGCGGCCTGATCGGCCTTTTCCGAGGCGTCGTAAGATTGTAAAGCGGGCGTCTTCCTGAAGAACCGGTTCCCCCGTGGGGCCGGCTTCAGGAAGGCACCCGCTTTTCGCTTTTATCGTGAGAGACCAGCCCATGACAGAACAGCAGCGCCCGAGCCGCGCCACGGAAGCCTTCTTCGGACGCCGCAAGGGCAAGCCGCTGCGTGAACGGCAGGCGCGGCAGCTGGACGAGGTGTTGCCGACTCTGGTGCTCGACCTGTCGCAGCCGGCCCCGGATCGGATCGAGGACCTGTTCGCCTTCCCGCCGGCCCGCCTGCGCCTGGAAATCGGCTTCGGCGGCGGCGAGCACCTGATACACAGAGCGCTCGAGCAGCCGGATACCGGCTTCATCGGCGTGGAACCGTTCGTGAATTCCATGGCCAAGCTGGTCGGCCGGATCGAGGAGACCGGCGCGCGCAACATTCGCCTGTACGACGACGACGCGACCGAGGTTCTGGATTGGCTGCCTGCGGCCTCGATCGACCAGATCGACCTGCTCTATCCCGACCCGTGGCCGAAGCGGAAGCACTGGAAGCGTAGGTTTGTCTCGAAGGTCAATCTCGACCGGTTCGCCCGGGTGCTCAAGCCCGGCGGGCACTTCTGCTTTGCCTCCGACATCGACACCTATGTCAACTGGACGCTTCTGTACTGCGGCGCGCACCCGGCCTTCGAATGGACGGCAGGCAATGCCGCCGACTGGCTGACGCCGTTTGCCGGCTGGCCCGGAACGCGCTACGAGGCCAAGGCGCGGCGGGAAGGGCGGAGCTCCGCCTACCTGACCTTCCGGCGGGTCTGATCCCGCCGGCGTATTTCTCCCGAAACCGGTGACCGGCTTCGGGACGGAGACGTGCGAAAAGCGGAAGGAAAGCTCAGCAAGCGAGCCTGGAAGACGGCCGCGGGATCAGTGCAGGCTGACCGTGCGCAGTTCGTCTTCCGCGGCCTTGTAGAAGGTGCTGGAGCGATTGTCGGTCAAAAGGATCGGCGTGCCGTCGGCGCCAAACAGCGCCCACAGGTCGAGGTTCGGATCGATGTCCGGCGCTTCCGGGAAGCAGCGCGAAACTTCGTCGGCCCGCATCTTGCGGATATAACCGACTTCGCCCGCGCCCAGATGCGCAAGGTCGGCTTTGGTGAATTGAGGAGTGATTGTCTTCAGTCCCATGTTTGCCTCCTGGCAATTCGCCGGATTGGTTACCGGCCTGCCCGGATGCCCGCTGTCGTCATGACCCGTCGGTGCGTCCGGTTTAGATCAGACTATCCGTGAGCATTTCCGCGGCGCTTCCGCCGCAATGATCGCTTGGCCTAGTCTGGTACGGAAATGTTAATTTTCTTTACCAAACGCTCCGGTTCGGGGCGTACGAGGTCTATCGAAAGAAGGCCGTTGCGCAGTTCGGCGCCGAGCACCCGCATTCCGTCGGCAAGGACGAACATGCGTTGGAACTGCCGGGCGGCAATGCCCCGATAGAGGAAGTCTCGCTCGCTGGTGTCGCTCTGCCGGCCGCGGACCACCAACTGGTTTTCCTCCGTCGTCACCTCGAGATCGTCCTCGGCAAAACCGGCCACGGCGAGCGTGATGCGCAGCCGTTCCGGATCGCCGGAAGCGATGTCGGAGCGAATCCGTTCGATATTGTACGGTGGGTAACCGTCGTTGCCCTTGGCAATCCGTTCGAGCGTTTTTTCCATCGCGTCGAAACCGAGAAGGAGCGGGCTGGCAAAGGGCGTGATGCGGCTCATTTCATTAGTCCTTGCTTTCAAGCGACCGTCGCAGGACCCGAATTTTCAGCATCCTGCAGAGCGCAATATGGGGACTGTCCGGCAGAGGCGCAAGACGCTTGCCTCGCGGCCTCCGGCAAATATAGTCGGCCCTTTGCCGGAAGGACGGCACTGCAGATGATTCGGGAAGGTGAAGACCTATGTCGCAACGAAGAAAAATAATCATAGACACAGATCCGGGTCAGGACGATGCGGCGGCCATCATGCTGGCACTCGGCAGCCCCGATGAACTTGACGTTCTCGGCATCACCACGGTCGCCGGAAACGTGCCCCTGACGCTCACCGCGCGCAATGCCCGCATCCTCTGCGAGCTGTGTGGACGCCCCGACGCAAAGGTCTTCGCCGGTGCCGACGCACCGTTGGTCCGCCCGCTCGTCACCGCCGAGCACGTGCACGGCAAGACCGGGCTCGATGGTCCGGACCTCGATGAGCCCAACATGCCCTTGCAGGCCATGCATGCGGTCGACTACATCGTCGATACGCTGCGGAGCGAGCCTGCAGGCACGGTGACCCTGTGCACGCTCGGGCCGCTGACGAACGTCGCGCTGGCGCTGCAGAAGGCACCGGATATTGCCGGGCGGGTCGCGGAGATCGTCATGATGGGTGGCGGCTTCTTCGAGGGCGGCAACATCACGCCGGCTGCGGAATTCAACATCTATGTCGATCCGGAGGCCGCCGATATCGTCTTTCGCGCCGGCGTCCCGATCGTGATGATGCCGCTCGACGTCACGCACAAGGTGCTGACGCTGAAGACCCGGGTCGAGAAGCTCCGCGCCATCGGCTCGCGCCCGGCGATCGCCCTGGTGGAGATGCTGGAATTCTTCGAGCGCTTCGACGTCGAGAAGTACGGCTCCGACGGCGGACCGCTACACGACCCGACCGTCATCGCCTATCTGCTGCGTCCTGAGCTGTTCGACGGCCGCGTCTGCAACGTCGCGATCGAGACCGCTTCTGAACTGACCGCCGGCATGACCGTCGTCGACTGGTGGCAGGTCACCGACCGCAAGCCGAACGCCCGGGTCATGCGCGACGTCGACTCGCACGGGTTCTTCGAGCTTCTGACGGAGCGCGTCGCTCGGCTGTGAGGTGGTGTGCCGTCCGCGGGTGCCGCTGAGCGGCACCACCACCAAACTGAAAATGCGAACGGCGCCACGAGGGCGCCGTTGCCGTTTTCTGCCATGCCGTTCGGATCAGAATTCTTCCCAGTCATCCCGGGCAAGCGCCGCATTTCCGGAGACCTGCGGGATTGCGCGAGCCGGAGCAGGGCGGCGGACCGGCATTTGCACCGCGGCCTGGACCGGACGCTGCGGCTGCCGCGCCACGACCGGCTGGCCGCGCTCGGTGCGGAAGCGGGCGACGAGCGACTGCAGCGTCTTCGCCTCCTCGTTCAGCGCAACGCTGGCGGCGGTGGTTTCCTCCACCATCGCGGCGTTCTGCTGGGTCACCTGGTCCATCTGGTTCACCGCCGAGTTGATCTCCTTCAGGCCGACGGCCTGTTCGGATGCCGAGGAGGAGATCTGACGGATCAGCTCGTTGATGTGCATGACCTGCTCGGCGATCTTCTCCAGCGCGCTGCCGGCATTGCCGACGAGGTTGACGCCCTCGCGTACCTGCGTTTCCGAGGCGTTGATGAGGTTCTTGATCTCCTTGGCGGCGTTGGCGGAGCGCTGGGCGAGCTCGCGCACCTCCTGGGCGACGACGGCAAAGCCCTTGCCGGCCTCGCCGGCGCGCGCCGCCTCGACACCCGCATTGAGCGCCAGAAGATTGGTCTGGAAGGCGATCTCGTCGATCACGCCGATGATGTTGGAGATTTCGGCGGACGACTTCTCGATGCCCTTCATGGCGGCGATTGCCTTCTGCACGACCTCGCCCGACTTGCCTGCGTCGTCGCTCGCAGTGGCGACCGACTGGGCGGCGGTGCGGGCATTGTCGGCGCTCGAGTTGACCTGCGAGGTCAGTTCGTCGAGCGCGGCTGCGGTCTCCTCAAGGCTTGCCGCCTGCTGTTCCGTGCGGTGCGACAGGTCGGCAGCGCCATTGGAAATCTCGTTGGTGCCGTTGCCGATGTTGGCGACCGATGCATTCACCGTCTGGATCGTCTCTTCGAGGCTTGCCATGGCGGAGTTGAAGTCGGTCTTGATCTTGGCGTACTCGCCGGGGAACTCGCCACCGAGGCGATAGGAAAGCTCGCCGCCGGAAAGGCGGGCAAGACCGTCGGCCAGACGCGAAACGATGTCGCGCTGCACGGTGCTTGCGGCCTGCCGCTCGGCCTCCGAGCGATTGCGTTCCGACTCGCTCATCTGGCGATGGCTCTCGGCCTCGGCCTCGAGGCGCTTGGCGTCGGCGAGCTGGTGGCGGAACCCTTCAAGGGATTTCGCGACCGTACCGGTTTCGTCGCCGCGCTCCTGACCGGAAACCGGATCGGCGTAGTTGCCGTGGCTCAGCTTCTCGACGTCGCTGACGAGGCCTGCGAGCGGCTTCTGCACATACCGGCGGACGGCGACCCAGAGGCCGGCCAGCACGGCGCCAAGCACGATGAGGCCACCGATGACCATCATGAAGGTCTGCTCCTCCACCGGAGCGTTGATCACCGCGCGCGGAATGTCGACCAACACGACCCAGGTCGCATTCACGTCTGGCAGCGCAACGGGGTAGACGACCCGGTCGAAGGACGCGCCATCCTCGAACTCGAGGTTCGGGACGAAGCCGGCCTTCTGCGAGGCGAGTGCCTCCTTGATGACCTCGCTGCCGGTTCCCTCGTAGTCTTTCATCAGCAGATCCGGTTGCGGGGCGACCAACCACTTGCCGGATTGGGTCAGAACCAGAACGCGACCAGAGCCGAAGGGCTTGAGCTGGGAGACACGTTCGGCAAGCGTGGTGAGCCTGACGTCGACACCACCGACGCCGATCAGCTTGCCCTTCGACATGACCGGATAGGCGATCGACGAGATGGAAATGGCCTGGCCCGTTCCCGTTTCCAGGTAGGGTGCAGTCATCGCGCCTTTGCCGCTCTTTGCCGCGAGCTGATAGAACTCGGCGTCGTACTCGGACTCGAACGTAGAGAAGGTGATACCGTCCGCGCGCTTGGTCCAGTAGGGATTGAAGGTGCCATCCTTGGCACCACCGAACTCGCCGTTCTCGGCAAACTCGGCTGCCTTGCCGTCGAAAGCATCCTTGTCCGCTGCGAACCAGCTGCCAAAGGCAAAGTCGTTCTTCTCGACGTTGACCTTCAGGAGATCGATGACGCTCTTGCGGTCAAGCTGTCCGGTTTCGTGGCCCGTGCCAATGATGCCCATTGTCGAGCGAGCGGCACTAGCCAGCTCACCGACCGCTCCGGCGATGTCTGCGGCGATCGCACGGGCCTCGCTGTTGGCCTCGTTCAGGATCAGTGACTGCACCCGGTCCTCGGACTGGGAAATCAGGATGAAATTCGATGCTAGGAGAACGAGGGCGATCGTGCTTCCGGTTACTGCGATCAGCTTCGTCGCCAGCGACTTGGGCTGTATGTTGAACATGTGATCCTCACGAGCTGAGACGTTCGCCGGTGTTTCACGGCGATCAGACGCAATCGAAATGGGAGTGGCTCCGTCATGGAGAGGTGGAAATGCCGACCGGCATCCGGGGAGCAGCTCCAGACCCTGCGGAGTCTGCTCGTCTGTCCTATTTCAGTATCGGCAAGACATTAACGAATTTGATATGATGGGGTGCGAACTCCAGCATCTTCCTCTTGCTGTCAGTGGGTGCCGGGATGTCCGGATTCCATCAGTTTGTCGATCGAGCCGATGCAGGCCGAAGCCTGGCGGAAGTGCTGTCGCGCGAACCCTTCGAGCGGCCAGTGGTCCTTGCCATCCCGCGTGGCGGCGTTGCCGTCGGAGCGGAGATCGCCGCCCGGCTAGGGGCCGAACTTGACCTCCTTTTTGTTCGAAAGATCGGTGCTCCCTGGAACCGGGAAGTGGCGATCGGCGCGGTTGCCGGCAGTGACACGCCCCAGACGGTCATTAACAGTGATCTCGTCGTCTCCAGCGGTGCCACCCGGGCCTATATCGAGGCCGAGGTCGCTCGGCAGATCGCCGAGATCGATCGCCAGCGGAGGGCCTATCTCGGCGGCAAAACGGCCGTGGCGTTGGAGGGGCGCGACGTGATCGTCGCGGATGACGGGGTGGCAACCGGTGCCACGCTTGCCGCCGGCTTGAAAGCGCTCCGTCTGCAAGGCGTACGCTCGGTCACGCTTGCCATCCCGGTTGCCCCGCCGGAGGCGATCGAACTCCTGACGCCGTCCGCCGACCGTGTCGTCTGCCTTCGTGAGCCGCGCGACTTCCGCGCCGTGGGGCTGCACTATCTCGATTTTGCGCAGGTTTCCGACGGCGAGGTCATCGAGACGCTGAAGCGTGGAGGCGGTGAGGCGGGGCACGCCTGAGGCGCGTCGCGGCGTAAAATGCCCTTGAGGCGGCCCCCTTCAGCGACATATGCAGAAGCGGCCCGCCACGAGGAGCGGGCCGCCAATTCATGGAGCGGGAAGGTCAGCGCACCCAGACGACTTTCCGGGTGTTGCGCTCGATGAGGACCGGGCGCTCGTCCACGTAGATGTAGCCGTAGGCGGGACTGTCTGGCACGGCGACGAGGTCGACGTTGTCGGGAATGACGGTTCCGGCCGCGACGGGTCCCTCAAGCACGACCGGGCCCACCGGGTGGCGCTCGATATAGGTGATCGTTGTTGGCGGCACTTCGCGAGCGATGCTTCCGGTCGTCTGCACATCCTGCGCATAGATCACCCGCCGGTCGTGGGTTCGCACGATCACCGGGCTGCCATCGACATAGATGTAGGCCAGATCGGGATGATCGGGAATGGGTGTCAGCACGACGTCCTGCCTCAGGCGCGTTTCGGCCGTGACCGGCCCTTCGAGCACGACCGGTTCGACGGGATGCTCTATCACGTAGGTTCGTGCTGCCGGCGGAACGGAGGCGGCCGCACCAAGCGTCGCACCGGCCACACCGCCGATCGCAGCACCGACGGGCCCGCCAACGAGTGCGCCGGTCAAAGCACCTGCCGCCCCGCCCGTGGCGGCGCCGAGCCCGGGGTTGTTCTTCTTTTCTTCAGCGTGGACGGTCATCGCACCTGCCAATGCAAGCGCAACGCCAGCCATGAGAATCCTGTACATAACCTTTTCCTTTCGAATTGGGTCTGTCGGTCCCTTCACCATGGCAAAACGCCTGCCGGTGGATTGGGTTCCGACATCCAAAAGGGGGCGTCACGAACCGTCACGCGATCGCGCTGTCGCGTCGGGCGATTTCGTAGTCCTCGTTGTGCACCTGCAGGCCCTCCGGCGTCAGCACCACGATCCCATAGGCGCCGGGCTCATCGACCGACAGCGAGGCGTTCGGGGCGTCGAACGGCATTGGCTGCTGGTGCACCGGGCTCTTGAAGATCGAAAAGGGAATGCCGTGGTGCGAGCCGCCGATCGTGCGGTGAACGTGGCCTGCAAAAATGTGGCGCACGTTTCCGTGGCGCAGCACCAGGTCGTAGAAGGTGGCTTCGTTGGTCAGGCGGATCGAGTCCATTCCGGTGAACCCGGTGGGATGCGGCGGGTGGTGCATGAAGAGCAGCACGGGCCTTTCCGCCTTCGCCAGCTTCCGGTCGAGCCAGGCGAGGCGTTGGTCGCAGAGAAGGCCGGAATGGCTGGCGGGATAGTCGTATGGCGGGGCGAACAGCGTATCGAGCAACAGCACCCGGCAGTCGGGAAAGTCGATTGCCTGCTGGACGAAGCCGCCCTCGTCCGGTGCGACATGGTCGAAGACGTCGAGGAAGCGTTCGCGGTTGTCGTGGTTGCCGATGGTGATCGCCGCCGGCGGCACCAGGGTGGCGAGGAGACCCTTCAGCCGCAGGTAGGAGGCATGGTCGGCGCGGTGCGTCAGATCGCCGGTGAAGATGACGCGGTCGGCATCCGGATGGTGAAGGTTGACGTGCTCGATGCCCTTGCGCAGGCGCTCGTAGGGGTCAAGGCCGATGATGGTGGTGCCCTCGGGCGTCATGTGCAGGTCGGTGAAGACGATGAGCTTGGTCATGGAAAAAGCATCCAAACGAGAAAATGGCGGGTGAAATCTCTCCGGCGGCGATGCGCCGGTCAAGAGCCGGATTGCGAAAGTCTTGTAGTGAAGCCGGGGCGTTTCATGGGGATGGCAGAACGCCAGTCTCAACCACCTCGAACAGCGGGTCGCCATAGCCGATCTCAGCCCCGTCCGCCGGCAACTGCGCGGCGAGCACGGCATCGCGCTCGGCAAGGATGGGACGCAGGAGCGGGCCGATCGAGACATAGGCGATGATCTCGCCGCGCCGGACCCTGCGGGGCAGGACCGGTGGTGCAACGGCGCTTGCCGGATGCGACAGATGCAGCGTGCCGAAGCTGGTCGAGCGAAAGATCGAGGCGGCGCCTGTGCCCCTGCCCGCAATATCACTTGGCGCCTGGGGATGGGATGCGCGATGGCGCAGGCTTAGCCGCAGGCCGCCTTCCTCGATGTCGAGTTCGGCGATGCCGTAGCGCATCATCAGCTCGTCCAGCCGGCTGGCGAGTTCGTCCGTCATCGCGCCGCGCCTCCGAGGGGGCCACCTTCGAGCAGCCGTTCCAGATGGTGGATATCGAAGCCTCCCTCAACGAAGCCCAGCTCGTCGAGCAGCTTCAGGTGCAGCGGGATGTTGGTGCGGATGCCATCGATCGTTGTTTCCGCGAGCGCGCGCCGCATGCGGACAAGCGCCTCCTCGCGGGTCGCGCCATGGGCGATGATCTTGGCGATCAGGGAATCGTAGTTGGGCGGCACCTCGTAGCCGGTGTAGAGGTGGCTGTCGACGCGGATGCCGAAGCCGCCCGGCGCAACGAAGCGTTCGATCCACCCCGGCGACGGCGTGAAGCGGAACGGGTCCTCTGCATTGACGCGGCATTCGATCGCGTGTCCTTCCAGGCGAATATCCTGCTGACGGAAGTCGAGCGGCTCGCCCTGCGCAATGCGCAACTGTGCCTGAACGATATCGATGCCCGTGATCATTTCCGTGACCGGGTGTTCCACCTGGACGCGGGTGTTCATCTCGATGAAGAAGAATTCGCCGTCCTGGTAGAGAAACTCGAAGGTGCCGGCGCCGCGATAGCCGATGGCAAGGCAGGCCTCGGCGCAGCGCCGGCCGATCGTCTTGATCAGGCTTCGCTCGATGCCCGGCGCCGGCGCTTCCTCCACGACCTTCTGATGGCGGCGTTGCGCCGAGCAGTCGCGCTCGCCGAGATAGACGGCGTTGCCGTGCGCATCGGCCAGCACCTGGATCTCGACGTGGCGCGGCTGCTCCAGGAAGCGCTCGACATAGAGCGCCGGGTTGCCGAAGGCGCGGCCGGCTTCCTCGCGGGTCACGGCGACGGCGTTCGCAAGATCTTCGGGGCGGCGCACGACGCGCATGCCGCGACCGCCGCCACCGCCCGCGGCCTTGACGATCAGCGGATAGCCGGTGGCCTCAGCGATTGCCCGGATCTCGGCCGGGTCGTCGGGCAGGGCGCCGTCGGAACCGGGCACGCAGGGCACGCCGGCGGCGCGCATCGCCGCCTTCGCCGAAACCTTGTCGCCCATCAGCGCAATCGCCTGCGACGGCGGGCCGATGAAGACGAGGCCGGCATTCTCCACCATCTTCGCAAAGGTCGCATTCTCCGAGAGAAAGCCGTAGCCGGGATGGATGGCATCGGCGCCCGAATGGCGGGCGGCGAGCAGAAGCGCGTGCATGTCGAGATAGCTTGCGCTCGATGGTGCGGGGCCGATGCAGATCGAGCGGTCGGCAAGCTCGACATGCCGCAGGGTCCGGTCGGCCTCCGAATGCACGGCGACGGTGCCAAGGCCGAGTTCCCGGCAGGCGCGCAGGATGCGAAGCGCGATCTCGCCGCGATTGGCGATGAGCACGGTGCCGAAACGCCGGGTCATGACGCGATCCAATCGAGAACAGGGCGAGTGGATTGGCGGGACATGGTCAGCCGGCCACCTTGCGGATGCGAAACAGCGGGGTTCCGGCCTGCACCGCTGCGGCATCCTCGAGCAGGATCTCCAGCACGGTGCCGTCGCAATCCGCCTCCACCGGGTTCATCATCTTCATGGCCTCGACGATCGCGATCTGCTGGCCATCGCGGATCTCGTCTTTCGCATTGACGAATGGCGAAGCGCCCGGTGCCGGGGCGCGATAGAAGGTGCCCGGAAGGCCGGCCACGATCGTGTGCACGTTGCTGTCGACGGCGACGGAAGGGTCGTCCGGCAGGGTCGGCGACTGCTGACGGTGACCCTTCGAGGCAGCGGCGCTGGCGTTTCTATGCGCAGCCGCACCCTTCGCAAGCCGGATGCGCAGGTTGCCCTCCGTCACATCCAGTTCCTCGACATCCGAATTCGACAGCATCTGCATCAGCCGTTCGATGACTTCGAGATCCATCCCCGTCTCCCGCCTATTTCAGAAAATTGCGCACGGTGATGCCGTCCGCCTCAAGGGCATCGCGAACGGTTCGGGCGATCGTCACGGCGGCCGGTGTGTCGCTGTGGACGCAGATCGAATCGATCGGCGTCTCGATCCACTTGCCGGTCACGGTCTCGATCGCGCCGGCGCGCACCATGCGCACGACGCGTGCGGCGGCTTCGACCGCGTCATGGATGACAGCGCCGGCCTGGCTGCGGTGAACGAGATGGCCTTCCTCGGTATAGGCCCGGTCGGCGAAGATTTCCGAGGCGGTGGCGAGCCCCATCTCGTTTGCCTGGCGCTGCTGATGGCCGAGGGCGATGACGAGGCAGACGAGTTTCGGATCGACGGCCTTGATCGCCCGGTTGACCGCCATCGCGACCTCGGCATCCTGCTGGGTGAGATTGCCGAGCGCGCCATGGGCTTTTACATGGGTGATCGGATGGCCGGCATAGGTGGAGAGCGCCTGGGCGGCGCCGATCTGGTAGGCGACCAGCCGCTCGATCTCGCCGGCGGAGAAGGGAATATTGCGTCGGCCGAAGCCCCACAGGTCAGGAAAGCCGGGATGTGCGCCGACGGCGACGCCTCGCTCGCGCGCCAATGCGAAGGTCGTCGCCATGATTTCCGGGTCGCCGCCGTGGAAACCGCAGGCGATGTTGGCGGAGGTCACGACGCGCAGGATCGCGTCATCATCTCCCATGCGATAGGCGCCAAAACCTTCCGCCATGTCCGAGTTGAGATCGACGCTCAGGGGCTTGTCGGTCATTTTCGTCTCCTCCCGCTTCCCTCTTGGTTCTAGGATGATTTTCTCCATCTGTCCCGCCCAAAGCGCAGTTGATGCGATGCGGTCGCCGACGCATGATGAAAGCAGTTGGATTGCGGTCCGCTCTGATATATCAGGGCCGTCATCGTCAATCCTGTAACGCCGTCCGGATTGGATCCCCCGTTTGACCAACAGAAGCGAAAATCCGGTAATCAGCATGGAGGGTGCGGGCTCGGTGCTGCTCGACGCGGCGGATGCGGTTTTCTCGCCTGCGACACAGGAGCGGATCTGGGCGGTGGCCAAGGCGATGCGCGCGGTGGACGGCGTTCGCGAGACCGTGCCGGGCATGAACAACCTGATGGTCGTCTTCGATCCGGTCGCGATCGCGCCGGATAAGCTGGAGCGAAAACTCGACGCGGCCTGGCACGACATCGTCCCAGACGCCATCGCCGGCCGCGAGATCGAGGTGCCGGTTGCCTATGGCGGCGCCACGGGCGAGGACCTTGCCGCCCTTGCGCAGCATTGCGGCCTGACGCCGGAAGAAGTCGTGCGGCGGCACTCGGAGGCTCACTATTCCGTCGCCGCCGTCGGCGCCATGCCGGGCTTTGTGTATCTGTCGGGGCTCGATCCGAGCCTTGCCATGCCGCGCCGGGCCGTGCCGCGCATGAAGGTGGAGATCGGTTCGGTGATCATCGGCGGTGCGCAGGCCGGCATCATGCCGGTGACGGCGCCGTCCGGCTGGCACATCATCGGGCGGACGGAGATGACGCTGTTCGACCCGTCACGCGAGCCGCCAGCCGCCTTCCGCCCGGGCGACCGGATCCGCTTCCGCGCAGAAAGGATCGAGCTGTGATCGAGATTCTTTCGACCGGCGCGGTCAACAGCGTGCAGGATTTGGGCCGGCCCGGCTTCCTCGACGTCGGCGTCGGCTGGTCGGGCGCCATGGATGCCCCGGCGCTCGCGGCCGCCAATCTTCTGCTCGGCAACGCGCCCAATGCGGCCGGCATCGAAGTCTCGCTCTTTCCCTTCCGGCTGCGGTTTCTGCGCGACACCGTCTTCGCCGTCACCGGTGCGGACTGCCCGATCACCCTCGGCGACCGGTCGCTGCCGTCCTGGTGGGCGGAGACGGCCCGGGCCGGCGAGACGCTGAAGCTCGGCCTGCCGCGCGCCGGCGCTCGCGCCTATCTGGCGCTTGGTGGCGGTGTCGACGTGCCGAAGGTGCTCGGTTCGCGCGCCACCGACTTGAAGAGTGGCTTCGGCGGATGGCAGGGGCGGGGACTCAATCGCGGCGACCAGCTGCCGCTCGTGGAACGTGGCGCGCTTCTCGAAGGCGGCATCGGCATTGATCCGACGAACTTGCGCGACGGCGGGGCGCCCACCGAGAGCCCGGTCGTCCTGCGCGTCCTGCCGTCGGCGGAGCACCTGGCCTTCACCGAGGCCGCGCTGGAAGCCTTCTTTTCGACCGAGTGGAGTGTCAGCAACGAGGCCAACCGCATGGGCTACCGCCTGAGCGGACCCGAACTGGCATTGACGCGGAAACTCGAACTCTTTTCGCACGGCATCATGCCGGGCACCGTGCAAGTGCCGCCGTCGGGGCAGCCGATCATCCAGCTTGCCGAGGCCAACACCTGCGGCGGCTATCCGAAGATCGCCAATGTCATCGAGGCCGACCTGTGGCGGTTGGCGCAGGCGCCGGTCGGCGCAACGCTGAGGTTCGCGTTGATCGACAGGGAGGAAGCGGTCGCGGCAATCGTTCGCCAGCGCCGGGCGCTCGACGACATTGCGGCGCTCGCATCGCTTGCCCGCAAGGACGAGCAGAGCGTGCGGCGCCACACATCCAATCACATGAGTGGAGTATGATACGATGAGATGGAAACGTACGATCCAACTGCTGGACGTTCATTGCGAGGGTGAGATCGGCAAAGTCGCGATCGGCGGCGTGCCAAAAATCCCCGGCAACACGATCGCCGAGCAGCTGAACTACATCAACACGGTCGATGACAGCCTGCGGCGGTGGCTTTGCCTGGAGCCGCGCGCGGCGGCGACCGGTTCGGTCAACCTGCTGCTGCCGGCCAAGCGCCCGGAAGCCGATGCCGGCTTCATCATTCTGCAGGCCGACCAGGCGCACGCGTCCTCCGGCTCCAACTCGATCTGCATCACGACGGCGCTGCTGGAAAGCGGCATCATCGAGATGAAGGAACCGGAAACGATCGTCACGCTCGATACGGCTGCCGGTCTCGTCAGGGCGACGGCGACCTGCCGCGACGGCCGCTGCGAGAAGGTGAAGCTGACGATGGTGCCGTCCTTCGCCCATGAGCTCGATGCCGAGATCGATACGCCCGACTGGGGTCGCGTGCGCTTCGACATCAGCTATGGCGGCATCTTCTATGCGCTGGTCGATGTCGACCAGATCGGCACGAAGATCGAAAAGGCCAATGCCCGCAAGCTGGTCGACGCCGGCATGGCGCTGAAGGACTTGATCAACAAGGCGATGCCCGTCGTCCATCCGGAAATCCCGGAGATCAACGGCATCGCCTATGTGATGTTCCGCGACCGCGAGGAAGACGGCACGATCCGCACCGCCACCACCATGTGGCCGGGCCGCGTCGACCGCTCGCCCTGCGGCACGGGTAATTCGGCCAATCTTGCCACGCTGCACGCCCGCGGCAAGGTCAAGGTCGGCGATACCTTCAAGTCGCGCTCGATCATCGGCTCCGAATTCGAGGTCGGCCTGCAGGCGGAGACGGAAGTCGCCGGCCGCAAGGCGATCATCCCGACCATCACCGGTCGCGGCTGGACCTTCGGCCTGCACCAGGTCGCGCTCGACCCGACCGATCCGCTGGCGAACGGCTTTGCCATGACCGACACCTGGGGTCCGCAGGCCGGCGAGATCGTCTGACGGCGTTACCTGAGAGCCATTCTCGGGAAGTGAACATGATCGGCCGCCGCCTTTCGTTCGAAAGGTTGCGGCCGATATGAAGAAACGGACCAGCCAAACCGTTTCCGAGGTGATGGCCGCTCTCATCGGGCGGGTTATCTCCCAACGGAAGAGGTTGGTGATGCAGGTACGAGACTTTTTGGGCAGGCTGCCGGTGGGCCGCCGTGAATTCGTCGCAGGAAGCCTGCTCGCGATCGCGTCGATCGCCTCCAGGGCCGCCGCGGCCAATGCCATCATCGGTGCCGCTGATGAGGTGCGCGGCACGGTCAGCCGCAAGATCGGCGGCAAGAACGCTCCGATCCATGCCGGCGCCGACATCATGGACCGCGATTTCATCATCACCGGCGAGGAGAGCTTCGCAGCGCTGACGCTCGGCAGCGACACCAAGCTTCTGCTCGGCAGCCAGACCCAACTGCTGGTCGATAGTTTCATCGCCGGCCAGGGCGGCACGATCGAGCTGGGCACGGGCCGGCTGATCTTCGATCGGCCGCAGGGCGCGCCAAAGCTGGACCTCGCCCTGCGCACCGCCTTCGGCATGATCGGCGTGCGCGGCACCAAGTTCTTTGCCGGGCCGAACCGCGGAGCCTTCGCCGTCTTCGTCGAGCACGGGTCCGTCGACGTCACCGGCGGCGGCGTGACGCGCCGGGTCGGCGCGGGAGAGGGCGTCGACATTGCGGCCCCGGGCGCGGCGCCTGGGCCAGTGCGGCGTTGGGGGCAGGCCCGCATCAGCGAGGCCTATGCCAGCGTCGGCGTACGCTGAAGGCAGTCGCCGGCCGTAGAAATCGCCGCTATTGCGGCGCGTCCGGGGTGAAGAGTTCCATCGAGCCAATCCCGCGGATCTCGCGACGGCCGAGTGAGCGCAAAAGGCGCGAGGTTTGCGCGGCGGCGGCGGGGCCGATGCAGATGTCGGTTCCAAGCATCTTGTTTTCTTCCTGCAGCCGCGCGGCAACATTCATCGCCTCGCCATGGGCGGTGTAGTCGAGCCGTCCGCCGGTTCCGACCTCGCCGAGCACCACCAGGCCCGTTTCAATGCCGATCCGCGTCCGGCCGAAGGCGGCGGCGGCAAATGGCGGGCGCCGGCGCATCTCTTCGGTCAGGTCGTGGATCGCGACGGCGCACCCGATCGCCTTGTCGACGTGGCGGTCGAGGTCGTCCGGCGCGTTGAAGAGAGCGGTCACCGCATCGCCGACGATCTTGTTGACCATTCCGCCCTGCCGCTCGACCAGCGCGTTGACCTCGCGAAAGTAGATGTCGAGCAAGGGGACGAGGCGCTGCGGACCGATGCGGTGGGAGAGCGCGGAGAAGCCTTCGATATCGGTGAAGAGGGCAGTGACCTGCCGTTCCTCGCCGGCGACGCGGTCCAGGCCCGGATTGTCGAGGTAGCGTGAGACGACGGATTCCGGCAGGTACTGCGCAAAGCGCTGGCGGGCGGTCTGCTCGGCGCGGCGAACCTGCGAGAACTGCAAGATGCCGGTCACCAGCAGGACGGAAGTCAGCGCCAGAACGATGCTGACGGCATCGACCAGGAGGGCCGTCTGCCGGTAGATCAGTGCCGCCGCAGCGATGGTCGCGACCAGGAGGACAAGCCCGAGCGCGGCGGCAGGCATGGGCCGCAGCCGTGTGATGGAAAATGCAATGCCGATCCCCGCAAGCAGCGCAAACGCTGCCTCCCAGACAATCAGGCGCTGGTCCCGTGTCGGGACGAAACCCGTCAGGATCGCGGTGGCGAGGTCGGCGTGGATCTGCACGGAAGGCTCGAGCGGCATCGAGGCGCTGGCCCTCAGGCCCCCGAGCGCCGGCATGCTGCTGCCGATCAACACCATCCTGCCGGCGATGCGTTCCGGTGCTATGACGCCGCGCAGCACGTCGACGGCGGATGCCGTCCGGCGCGCGATGCGGGCGGCGTCCGCAGCGACGAAGCGCAGGCTGCCGCTCTCGTCCGGATGAAGAATGCGTGTGTCTTGCCGGATCCAGGCGGGCGTGCCGCCGAGCACCGGCGTCCCCGCGCCGGCAGCGCGGCGCGCCACCTCGACGCCCAGGGCCGGATAGGCGGCATTATCGACGATCGAATAGGCCTGGACGCGGCGCACCAGTGCGTCCGCGTCGCCGACGAGAAAGGCCGAAGCCGCCGCGGCGGCGCGATCCTGGAACATCGGGCAGGACGTCTCCGTCCCGTCGACGAACCAGGAAGCCGGGACGTCCACCGGCCGTTGCACGGCCAGACCGGGCACGGGTCGGGGCGTCGGAAGCGGGCGATCGCCGATCAGGAAGCCCAGCACGGCCGGGACGCCGCCGATGGCATCCGCCAATGCCCGGTTCGCCGGATCGGTGGCGTCGCAATTGCCGCTGAAGACGAGATCGAGCGCCAAGCCGACGGGCTTTGCCGCCGCGAGTGCGGTTATCAGTTCCGCCGTTTGCGCGCGTTGCCACTCGCCGCCGGCCACCGACTGGAAGGAGCGGTGGTCGATATCGACCACGAGCAACCCGTCCCTCTCCGGCGCCGGAACAGACTGGGTCAGCGTGTCGAAGAACAGCTCGCGCGGCGTTTCGAGCGCGCCGCGGGGAAGGGTGTAGATCAGGAGGGCGCCGAGGAGGCTTGCCAGAACCCCGACAAGAAGCGGCTTGGAGCGCAACTGTCGGAATTCGGGGGCCACGGCCGCTACTCGTCTTCAGGCTCGGCAATGCCGCGCAGCTTGCCGATATGGCAGAAGATGATGCCGTCCGTGCGGCGGATCGCCCCGGCCTCCTCGAGCGTCAGGATCGAGCGGTTGATCTTGGGCCGGCTTGCGCCGACGATGCTGGCGATCTCCGTCTGGCTCAGCCAAAGCTGCAGGTTTGCGCTTTCCGGCAGCTCGTTGCCGTGGATCTGGCGAAGCGTTGCCAGAAAGAAGCGGGCGACGCGGGCGTCGAGGTCGTAGAGGGCGATCGTTTCGAGCTGCTCCGTCGTTTCGCGCAGCTTGGTGCAGAGATAGTGGATGATGGCCTGATAGGCCTTGGGGTTGCGCTCTAGCACCTCGAGGAAATCGCGCTTGCTGATGATGTAGCCTTCGGCGACGGTCATGGCCGTGGCGTCGGCCGAGCGCGGCTGGCCGTCGAGGATCGCCATCTCGCCGAAAATCGAACCGGCCTCCAGATGGCGCAGCGTCAGTTCCTTGCCTTGCGGGGTGATCAGCGAGATCTTGATACGGCCGGAGACGACGACGATGAGATAGCTGCCTTCGTCGCCGCGCTGGAACAGTACGTTGCCCGCGTTCCATTTGCGGTAACTTGCGATCCCGGCGACATCGGCGATCGTTTCCTTGCTGAAGCCCTCGAAGATCGGAAACGACCGCCAGAAAGCGGTGCTCCTGCTGATCTCGTTCATGCCTTGACGCTCCCCGTGCCCCATCTTCCAGGAATTCTTCCCGCACTCCGAGGTCGCTTGCAACAGAAAAGTCGGGGGGTGAAATTGCGAGGCCGCGGCCGCAAATACGTGGACCGCCCTCGACATTGTGCACAAATGTTGAACGATGTGTAGCTTGATGGCAGGCTAGTGTAGACGTGGCGTTCTGGTAAAAATGGTTGCAAAGATCCGCTGCAACTCTTTCAGGAGCCATTCCATGCCCCAAAACGTCGTCATCCTCGTCGGACGCATCCTGCTTTCGGCCATGTTCATCCTCGCCGGCTACCCCAAGCTGCTCGATCCCTCCGGCACCGCTGGCATGATCGCCGGCGCTGGCTTGCCGGCTGCCACTGCGCTTGCCTATCTCGCCGGCCTGTTTGAACTCGTCGCCGGTCTGTTCATTCTTGTTGGCTTCCAGACGAAGATCACCGCCTACCTGCTCGCCGCCTTCTGTGCCTTCACCGCGCTCGTCTTCCATGGCAGCCCGATCAACGTTCCGGACTTCCCGGACGGCGCCAACATGATGCTCAGCATGTTCAACAGCCTGATGATGATGAAGAACCTGACGATTGCCGGCGGCTTCCTCGTGCTGGCCGCCTTCGGTCCCGGCGCGCTCTCCGTCGACGCCCGCCGCGGTTCCGCCCCGGCCGTCGCCTAAGACGCTTGTCTTTTCGCGAATGACACAAGCCTCCCCGGCGCACCGGGGAGGCTTTTTTGCTTCTGCAGCCTGCTGTGATCGCCGGTCCGTATGGCAAATGCCGCGTCTTGCTGGTATTCGCTCGCAATCACCAGCAGGAGGGTTGTCATGTTTTCCAATTCGTTTCCGGATCGCGACACGATGGCGGAGCTGCTCGCCCGCATGCTGTGGGAGATCAAGGCCGTCCACTTTCGGCCCGAGGAGCCCTACAAGCTCGCGTCGGGCATGGCGAGCCCGGTCTATATCGACTGCCGCAAGCTGATCTCCTATCCGCGCATCCGCTCGGCTGTCATGGACTTTGCCGCCGCCACCGTGCTGCGCGGCGCGGGTTTCGAGCAGTTCGACGTGGTGGCCGGCGGCGAGACGGCCGGCATTCCCTTTGCCGCGCTGCTTGCCGATCGCCTCGGCCTGCCGATGATCTACGTGCGCAAGAAGCCCAAGGGGCACGGCCGCAACGCGCAGATCGAGGGGCACATGCCGGAAGGCGCGCGTGTGCTGGTGATCGAGGACCTGACGACGGCCGGCGGCTCGATGTTCACCTTCATCGATGCAATCCGGCAAGCCGGTGGCGTCGTCGATCACGGTATGGCGCTGTTCTACTACGGCATCTTCTCGGAGGCCGAGACGCGGTTCGCCAACGGAAAGGTGAAGCTGCACCACATCGCCACCTGGCGCCATGTGCTTGCCGCCGCCCGGTCGGAAAAGCTCTTCGACGAAGCAACGCTCGCCTCGGTCGAAGCCTTTCTCAACGCACCGCTCCTCTGGTCGGCCGATCACGGCGGCGTCAACGCGCTTCCGACGACCTGAGCAAAACCACTGGCAATTTCCGCGGCACTCGATTAAATCGATTGAATAACGGAGGAGGGCTCTCATGATCCTGTGCTGTGGCGAGGCGCTGATCGACATGCTGCCGCGGACATCGACGCTCGGCGAGGACGCCTATGCGCCCTATGCGGGCGGGGCGATCTTCAACACGGCGATCGCGCTCGGGCGGCTCGGCGTACCGACTGCCTTCTTCACGGGCCTTTCAGACGATATGTTGGGTGACGTGCTGCGCAAGACGCTGGCGGCCAGCAATGTAGACTACAGCCCTTGCGCGGTCCTTTCCCGGCCGACGACCGTCGCCTTCGTCAAGCTCGTCAACGGCCAGGCGACCTATGCCTTCTATGACGAGAATACTGCCGGCCGCATGATCACGCTCGAGAATCTGCCGGTGCTCGACGACGATTGCGAGGCGCTGCATTTCGGCGCCATCAGCCTGATCCACGAGCCGTGCGGGACCACCTATGAGGCGCTGCTGGCGCGCGAGCACGACCGGCGCGTGATCTCGCTCGACCCGAACATCCGCCCCGGCTTCATCAAGGACAGCCAGGCCCATATGGCACGCATCAACCGGATGGCCGCGCAGTCCGACATCATCAAGTTTTCGGACGAGGACCTCGACTGGTTCGGCATGCACGGCAGCCACGACGACCTTGCCGCCGAATGGCTGAAGCGCGGGCCGAAAGTCGTGGTCATCACCAAGGGTGCCGAGGGCGCCGATGGCTACACGAAGGACTTCAAGGTGTCGGTGCCCGGCGAGAAGGTGGCGGTCGTCGATACGATCGGGGCCGGCGACACGTTCGACGCGGGCGTGCTGGCATCGCTGAAGCGCAACGGCCTCCTGACCAAGCAGCAGGTGGCTTCGCTCCCGGAGGCGGCGCTACGCGACGCCCTGGCACTTGCCGCGAAGGCAGCGGCGGTGACGGTGTCGCGCGCCGGCGCCAATCCGCCCTGGGCGAAAGAGATCGGGCTCTAACGTTTGTTTGGCATTGCCCGTCCCCTGACCCTCTCCCCGCGAGCGGGAGAGGGAATGAGGTCGCGATCGCCATGCCGGAGGTAGTCGGGGCGGGCGATGCAATCGTCCTTCGCCCCGCTTGCGGGGAGAAGGTGCCGGCAGGCGGATGAGGGGCGAGTGCTCTACGCGTTGGCCGCTTTCAGTAGCGCTGCGACCAGCCCGGCCGTAGACGAATCATGGCCGGCGGCGCTCTCCTTGCCCTCGATCACCGGCAGCAGCCCGGTTGCCAGTTCCTTGCCGAGCTCCACACCCCACTGGTCGAACGAGTTGATGTTAAACAGCGCGCCCTCGACGAAGACGCGGTGCTCGTAGAGCGCGATCAGGCGGCCAAGCGCAAGCGGCGTCAGCGCGTCGTAGACCATGGTGATCGACGGCCGGTTGCCGGAGAAGACGCGATGCGGGGCGATCTTGTCCGCCTTCGTCTCGTCCATCCCCTTGGCGGTCAGCTGCGCCTTTGCTTCGGCAAGGGTGCGGCCCTTCATCAGGGCTTCGGACTGTGCCAGGCAGTTTGCCATCAGCAACTGGTGCTGGTGACGAAGTTCCTTTTCATGGCCCTTGGCGGCAATCATGAATTCCGCCGGGATGATGTCGGTGCCCTGGTGGATGAGCTGGTAGAAGGCGTGCTGGCCATTGGTGCCCGGCTCGCCCCAGACGACGGGTCCGGTCGCCCCCTCCACCGGCTTGCTCTCCATCGTCACCGATTTGCCGTTCGATTCCATGTCGAGTTGCTGCAGGTAGGCCGGAAAGCGCGACAGCCGCTGGTCGTAGGGCAGGATCGCGCGCGACGGGTAGCCCAGCACATCGCGATGATAGAAGCCGATCAGGCCAAGCAGCATCGGAATGTTCCGGCGGATAGGCGCGGTGCGAAAATGATTGTCGAGGGCATGGCCGCCCGCGAGGAAATCGGCGAAGTCGTCCTTGCCGATGGCGATCATCAGCGGCAGGCCGATGGCCGACCAGATCGAATAGCGTCCGCCGACCCAGTCCCAGAAGCCGAACACACGATCTTCGGCAATGCCGAAGGCGGCGACCTTGTCGAGCGCCGTCGAGACCGCGCAGAAATGGTGGCCGACGGCGGCTTCACCGAGCTTGCCGGCGATGAACCGGCGCGCCGTTTCGGCGTTGGTCATCGTCTCGATCGTGGTGAAGGTCTTCGAGGCAACGATGAAGAGGGTCGTCTCGGCGTCGAGGGGCTTCAGCGTATCGGCGATGTGGGCGCCGTCGACGTTCGAGACGAAATGCAGGCGCGGCCCGTCATGGTAGGGGGCGAGCGCCAGCGTCGCCATGGCCGGGCCGAGATCAGAGCCGCCGATGCCGATGTTGACGACGTCGCTGATCTTCCTGCCCGTCGCGCCGGTGAGCGCGCCGGAGCGGATGCCGTCGGAAAAGGCGCCCATCGCGTCGAGCACCGCGTTGACATCCGGCATGACATCCCGGCCATCGACCAGGATCGGGCTGTTGGAGCGGTTGCGGAGGGCGGTGTGCAGGACGGCGCGGTCCTCTGTGATGTTGATCTTTTCGCCGGCAAACATCGCGTCGCGCTTCTTCTCGACGCCCGCCTGTCTTGCCAGCGCCTCGAGACCGTCCAGAACGCGATCGTTCACCGCGCATTTGGAATAGTCGAAGAGGAAGTCGTCGAGCGCAACGCTGAAGCGGGCGAAGCGCTGTGGATCGGCGGCGAAGGCGGCACGGATGTCCGTGGCTTTGGTCTCCGCAGCAGTGGTTTTCAGCGTCTCGACAAGCGCGGTCATGGCGGGCTCCTTGAATCGCTACATGGCTGATGGGCGCTAGCTAGTCGTTTTAAACGAGGCGAATCAAGGGCGCTGCGCCAAAATTCGTGAAAATTTAAATCGATTTATCCTGAGGCGGCTACCGCGGCCGAAGATCCTTTCGCAGGATCTTGCCGACGTTCGATTTCGGCAGTTCGTTGCGGAATTCGACATAGCGCGGCCGCTTGTAGTTGGTGAGGTTCTCCCTGCAGTAGGCCTTGACGTCCGCTTCCGTCAGCTCCGGATCCTTCTTGACGACGAAGAGCTTGACCGCCTCGCCGGAGTGCTCGTCCGGCACGCCGATCGCCGCGCATTCGGCGATGCCGGGATGCGTCATCGCCACCTCTTCCACTTCGTTGGGAAAGACGTTGAAACCGGAAACGAGGATCATGTCCTTCTTACGGTCGACGATCTTGATGAGGCCCTTTTCGTTCATGAAGCCGATATCGCCGGTGCGGAAATAGCCGTCCGCCGTCATGACCTTGGCGGTCTCCTCCGGCCGGTTCCAGTACCCCGCCATCACCTGCGGGCCGCGGATGCAGATTTCGCCGAGCTCACCGAGCGGCAGCGAGTTGCCCGCGTCGTCGCGAATGGCGACCTCGGTCGAGGGGATCGGCATGCCGATCGTGCCGGTGAACTCGGCGGAGTCGAGACGGTTGGCCGTCGCGACCGGGGAGGTCTCGGAAAGGCCATAGCCCTCGGCGATCGGGCAGCCGGTCATCTTGTGCCAACGCTCGGCGACCGGCCGCTGTACGGCCATGCCGCCGCCGAAAGTGAGCGCCAGGTTGGAAAAGTCGAGCTTGCGAAACTCCGCATTGTTCATCAGCGCGTTGAACAAGGTGTTGAGGCCCGGAAAGACATTGGGTTTGTAGGTGCCCATGTCCTTTACCAGGGAAGGGATGTCACGGGGGTTGGCGATCAGGATGTTGTTCGCCCCCGTCAGCAGCCCGGCCAGCGAATTCACCGTCAGCGCGAAGATGTGATAGAGCGGCAGCGCGCAAAGGAACACCAGTCGCTCCGGCCGCTGCTTGCCGAGAAACGCCGTCTCCAGCCAGATACCCATCTGCTCCATGTTCGACAGCAGGTTCGCATGGGTGAGCATGGCCCCCTTGGAAACGCCCGTGGTTCCGCCGGTGTACTGCAGGAAGGCGATATCGCCGCGTTGCACCTTCGGATCGGTAAGCTTCAGACCCATGCCGCGGGCAAGGACTGCCCTGAAGGCATGGTGGCCGGGCAGCGACCAGGCCGGGACGAGCTTCTTCACCTTGCGCACGACGAGATTGACGATGAGGCCCTTCACACCCAGCATGTCGCCGATGCTGCAGACCACGACATCCCTGACCTGGGTGCGCGCGACCACCTGCTGAACCGTATAGGCAAAGTTCTCCAGCGCGAACAGGATCTTGGCGCCGGCGTCGTTCAGCTGATGTTCCAGTTCGCGCGGCGTGTAGAGCGGGTTGACGTTCACCACCGTGTAGCCGGCGCGCAGAATGCCGTAGACCACGACCGGGTTCTGCAGGATGTTCGGCATCATGACGGCGACGCGATCACCCTTGGCCAAGCCGCGTGACTGCAGCCACGCCCCGATCCCGGCCGACAGCGCCTCAAGCTCGCGAAAGCTCATCGCCTTGCCCATGCTGGTGAAGGCGGCGCGGTCGGCATACTCTCCGCAATGGTGCACAAGGGCCGCGCCGATCGATTCATACGCCAGCGGCGGGATCTCGGCCGGAGTTCCCGGAGGGTAGGAGGCGAGCCAGACCTTGTTCGGGGTAGGGGCGGCCTGATCCTTGACGGTTGCTGACATGAGCGCGCTTCCTCCCTCGTCTCGACTGCATCCACGGCCTGGAATCGCATCCCCAACCTTACGATGCAACGAGCATGATGCCTTTGATCCATGGCTTCAAGCACAATCGCCGGATATCATTGACGTGCGCGTCAATGAGGCGCGCACTCGGGACTTTGTTTCGATGCAAGCAGACTGGAAATGTGTCCGCGAGGGTGAAAGAATGACAGATAGAGCGGAAGGGAGAGAGCAATGAAAAAACTGTTCGCCATCCTGTTCGCAGCCGTCCTCGAGGGGTGTCTTGCCTTCGCCGCGCCAGCGCCGGCCTGGGCGATCGATGCGTTGCGCTCATCCAACGACGCCACCCTGCTGGGAGGCGGTGATCCGGTGGATGCGCTCGGGCGCGGCGGGGATCCCGTCGACACGTTGCGCGGCGGCGGGCGCTACTATCGCGGCTTTCTCGGCAGCCGGTTCTATCGGGATGGGTACTTTCGCTACAGGGATGGTTACTGGTATCCGCGGTCTGCGTTCACGACCGGCGAATTGCTCGGTGACGTGACGGTGGGGCCGGGCGCGCCGATCTACGGCATGACGACCGAGCAATGGTGCGCCAATCGCTACCGGAGCTACCGGCTCGCGGACAACACCTACCTGCCGAGGACCGGCGGCCCCCGCGTCCCGTGCGTGCCGCAGTAGATCCTGCCAGCCCCCTGCGTGCAGGAATGTGGCCAGATCTGCGGTGGCAACGATGCACGGCTGGCGATGCTCAAATCAGAACGATCCTGAGAATCCTTTCCGCATGAACCGGAACCTGAAGCCGAGCCGCGCAGCGGGATAAGGCCGCCGAATGTTTCGGGCGTCGCGTTCAGAAAAAATCGGACGGCGGGGTCCTTGTTTCGTCGGGGCTCGTTGCGGACCTCGGCCTGGTCGCCATTGGGTCTTGAGCCTCTCGTACTGCGGGATGCACGAGCACGTTGTCGTCGCATCGTCGGTGCGCGCAGCCTGATTGTGCCGAGGCGCGAGTGGGATATACTGGCCCGGGCTGGGGCTTTTGATCTGGGAGGAATCCATGAGCAAAGTCCCGATTCCTGCGACCAAACGGCAACTGCGTCTGGTGAGCGCCGTCGCGGCGAGCGCAATCATCGTGGCGCTCTCAGCGCCGGGTGTTGCGCTTGCGCAGAATGTCCGCGGCAGCGCCACCGGGCCGACATCTGCTCCCGGCTACGACCATCCCGGTCAGTACATCCATCTGCAGGACGTCAAGCCCGCCGACAACATGTACCCGGTGATCCAACATGCAGACCAGGACGAGGCCGCTCAGGCAAAGCTCGCCGCCTTGCAGCAGAGGACCGGCAAGAAGCCCAACATCCTGTTCTTTTTGTTGGATGACGTTGGCTGGATGGACCCAGGTTTCAACGGAGGCGGCGTCGCGGTCGGCAACGCCACGCCAAACATGGACAAGCTCGCAAACGAGGGCTTGATCCTCACCTCCGCCTATTCGACGCCATCATGCTCACCGAGCCGCGCCACGTTGCTGACCGGCCAGAATCCGCTCCACCACGGCATACTGCGTCCACCGATGTATGGCGAGGCGGGCGGCCTTGATGGCGCAATCACCATGCCCATGCTGCTCAAGCCGCAAGGCTACGTTACGCAGGGCGTAGGCAAGTGGCACATGGGCGAGAACCAGGGGTCTCTCCCCCAGAACGTCGGCTTTGACGATTACGTCGGCTTCCTCGGCGTCTCAGACATGTACACCGAGTGGCGTGACGTTTACTTCAACCCCGAAGTGGCGCTGTCGCCGGCTCGCTTCAAAATGATGGAGCAGGACAAGTTCAATCATACCGAGGTGCACTGCACGGCCGCCAACAAGACCAGTTGCGAGGACGGCAGGCTCATCGACCTGACCTACATCAAAGACCTCGACAAGCACTGGCTGGAAGTCAGCCTCGCCTTCCTGGATAAGATGAAGGGTAACAGACAGCCCTTCTTACTCTACCACGCAACGCGGGGCTGCCATTTCGACAACTATCCTTCGGATGAGTGGGCTGGAAAATCCGAGGCCCGCACCGTGTTCAGCGACTGCATGGTGGAAATGGACGATGTCCTCGCAAAGCTCGTCGCTAAATTGCAGGAAGTCGGCGAGCTCGAGAACACGCTGATTATCCTTTCCTCCGACAACGGCCCTGAGTGCGAAGTCCCGCCGCATGGCCGCACGCCATTCCGTGGCTGCAAAGGCTCAAGTTGGGAGGGCGGCGTGCGGGTGCCCACCTTTGCCTACTGGAAGGGGATGATCCAACCGCGCAGGTCTGATGGCCTGTTCGACTTTGCGGACGTTTTGCCCACGGCACTTTCGCTCGCGGGTGTTCATGGCGCGCAGCTTGCCGACCTGTTCCCCAAGACTACCTACATCGATGGTGTCGATCAGGCGTCGTTCCTGGTTGCTAATGACGGCCTGTCGGCGCGTCGCAGTCGGCCCTACACCTTGAACCAATACTTCGCGTCGATGCGGGTGGATGAGTTCAAATACACCTGGACTGCGGAAATTGAGAATGCCGTCGTGCAGAAAGGCGATTGGGGCGGGTTCTCTGGATCAGTCTTCACGGATAGCGGCGGCGCGATCGCCTTCAACCTCTATACCGACCCCCAGGAGGACGTGAACATTGGTGTCCGTCACATTCCGATGATGGTCCCCGTCATGGGAGCGGCGGGTTGGTACCTGCAGGAACTGATAAAATATCCGCCGCAGTTCAAGATCGGCTTCCTGAGCAACAATCCGCCCGTCTACGATGTGCTGCCAAAAGCACAGGAATTGCTGAAGCAGACCCTGGAGAAGAGCGGGATCGGGAGACCGACACCGTAGAGGGTTGATCGGATCTAGGAAACCGCGCTGCTCTTTGTTTGCGATGATGCAGCGCGGTTTTTGGGGGGGGAGAGTAAGTGCAATGTCTGCTTCTGGCGCGCGGCAGACTTTGATCGCACCGACGACCCAAAGGTCGCGCGCACAATGCTCACGACAAGACGTCTTCGCGCGTGTCGAGGCCGTCGATCTGCGCTATAGTCGCCTCGAGTAACGATCGGGGAGGCGTCAATGGCGACGTCCGTGAAGTATCCGTCGGGCCTCATTGCCCTCTTCTTCGTCGAAATGTGGGAACGCTTCAGCTACTACGGCATGCGGGCGATCCTGATCCTCTTTCTTGTCGACCAGGTGCAGACCGGCGGCCTCGGCCTGACGACGGCCGACGCGGCGGCAATCTACGGTCTCTACACGGCTTCGGCCTACATACTGGCCTTGCCCGGCGGATGGATCGCCGACCGGTTCTGGGGGTGCAAGCGGGCGATCATCGTCGGCGGCATCGCCATCATGCTCGGTCACGCCCTGCTCGCAGTATCCGGGACCGCGGCCACGATCTTCTTCCTCGGCCTCGTCTCGATCGCCGCCGGCACTGGGCTGCTCAAACCCAACATCTCGACCCTCGTCGGCCAGCTCTATGACAAGAACGACATCGGCGGCCGCGACGCCGGCTTCTCGTTCTTCTACATGGGCATCAATGTCGGCGCGATCCTAGGCGGGCTGATCGCCGGTTATCTCGGCGAGAACTGGGGCTGGCACTGGGGTTTCGGCGCCGCCGCCGTCGCCATGCTGATCGGCCTCGTCAACTTCCTCTACGCCAGCCGCGGGTCGCTGCGCGACAAGGGCAACGTGCCCGCCGTCCACCACCACCCCGACGCGGCCACCGGCCGACGCGACCACCTCTTCACCGGCATGATCGGCGGCATCGTCGTCGTGCTGGTCGCCGCCGCCGCCGTCACCGGCCAGATCGACCTCGCCAGCGCCGCCGGCCTCGCCAAGGCCATGGGCCTGATCATCGTCACCGTGGCCGTCGGCTTCTTCCTCAACATCTTCTTTGCCGGCGACCTGACCGGGCCCGAGAAAAGACGGATGATCGCGCTTGCCATCCTCTTTGTGGCGGCAGCCCTGTTCTGGTCCGGCTTCGAGCAGGCGGGGTCCTCGCTCAACCTGTTCGCCAACGACCTCACCCGGCGCGAACTCGGCGGCTTCACCGTGCCGGCCTCATGGTTCCAGAACCTCAACTCGCTCTTCATCATCCTGTTGACCCCGGCATTCGCCGCGTTCTGGATCTATGCCGAGCAGCGCTGGACCATCCCGGTCTTCGTGAAATTCGGCGCGGGGCTCATCGCCATGGGGTTGGGCTATCTGGTCCTGGTGCCCGCGGCGCAGACCGCGGCAACCGGCGTGAGGGTCTCGGCGCTGTTCTTGATCGCCACCTATCTCCTCCACACCGTCGGCGAACTGATGCTGAGCCCGGTCGGCCTGTCGACCTTCTCCCGCCTGGCGCCGGAACGGTTTACCAGCCAGATGATGGGCTTCTGGTTCGTCGCCTCCTCGCTCGGCAACCTGATGGCGGGGCTGCTCGCCGCCGGCATGGACACGGAACACGCGACCGGCCTGGAGGACGCCTTCCTGCGCATTTTCATGACCAGCGCCGCCTTCGGGCTGGTGCTCATCCTTCTCGCCCGCCCGCTGACCCGCTGGGTCCTCGGCGGCAGCGAGCGCGTCGAAGAAACAGCCCCGGCCCAATAGGTCCGCGTTGGGCGGGCCGCCGCACGCGTGGCGTTCCGAGATGACCGAGTGGAGAGAGATATGGCCACGCCCGGATGCATGCTTGTGCTGGCAGAGGTAAAGCCCGAACTTTGGGCGGATTTCAACCGATGGTACAGCGACATCCATATGCCGGAGGCCGTGAAGCGGCTGAGGGCGAGGAAAGCGCTCCGTCTGGTCGATCGGTCCACTCCCTGTCGGCACATCGCCATCTATTACTTTGATGACATGGAACAATTCGAATCCGAGACGATCAGGAGCGAACTTGAAGCGCTGGTCCGGGAATTCAATGATCAATGGCGCGAGGGCGTTGCGCGCGAGAGGAGATTTGTCGACATCATCGACGAGCATGTTCCGGTCGCGGATCTTTGAAAGCTGCCTAAACTCCCAACGAGTAGTCTGGCCGCCCCCAGTTCGGAAAGCCGCGAGCCCGGCCCTCTTGATCTATCTAGGGCCAGCACCCGGCCGGCCGTGACGCAAACCGGCTCAGCCGATATCGGCCGCGATGATCTGGTCCATGGGGATGTCGTGCGGTTGGGGATGGATCGTCGCGATCGCCTGCGAGCGGTAGCCGACGCCGATGGCCATCGGCTTTTCCTGCAGTGCTGCGAGCGTGCGGTCGAAGAAACCGCCGCCATAGCCCAACCGATAGTGCGCAGGATCGTAGCCGACCACCGGCGCGATCACGATATCCGGGTCCGCGGCAATACCGTCCACCGGCATGGGGATGTTCCAGACGCCGCGTTCGAGGCGCTCGCCGTGGCGCCAACTGCGAAACAGCAGCGGATGCTTCTTCTCTACGACGATCGGCAGCAGCGCCATGCCGCCGCCCGCCCAGATTTCCTCGATCCAGGGCCGCAGGTCCGGCTCGCCACGGAAGGGCCAGTACAGGCTGATGCGTCGGCCGCGCACGTCCCCCACCGCAGCACGCAGCCGATCAAGGATGTTCGCCGCCGCCTGCGTCCGGCTCTCGGCAGAATGGGCGAGCCGCTGCGTGATCAGCCGCTCCCGTTCCTGTTTCCGCCATCCGGCAACGCCTTCCGGCGGGAGGGGCGTCGCCAGCCTGGTCAGGGCGCCGGCACCGGCCGATGCCGGATCGTCACTGCTGCTTTCCTTGTCGTGCATCGTGCTCTCCCGACGAGGACCTAAATTAGGGCCATTGTGCCGAACAGCGCCAGCATCATCCCTTCCAAGTGCGGCAGTGGTCGTCGCAATCGGGGGTTCCATCGTTGCGCGCCTGCAAGGAACCCGATGTGTACCGGCGGCTGCGGCAAAAAAGATCGTCGTACACGCAAGGTTTTCTTTGCCGTGACATAAGACGCTGATATCACGATAGGCAGGTGATCGGCCCGAGAACACTGGTACGAGGGGCGACGCCGACAAGGAGAAAGACGGTGCATCAGCCCGAAGTGCGCAACATCCGATCCGAACCGCGCCTGCTCGGAGCCGCCCGGCCTTCCAGCGTGGCGTTGATCTCGCCGATTTCCGCCGCGCGCTGGCTCCTTTTCCTCATTATCGTCGCCGGTATCTATTTCTTCCACGGCTTCGTCGTGCCGGTGCTCGCCGCTCTGGTGATCGCCTCTGCAAGCTGGCCGCTTTTCTGCCGCCTCCGCCAGGCGATCGGCGGCAGCCGCACGCTGGCCGCGGCAATCGCCATCCTCTTGATCCTCGGCTTCATCGTCGTGCCGCTGATGTATGCGATCACCTACGCCTTCCAGGAGGTGCGCGAGTGGATCGGCTGGGCGGTGGCGACCAACAAGACCGGCGCGCCGGTGCCCGACTGGATCCGTGCTCTGCCGGTTATCGGCGAGTGGACGGCGAAGCAGTGGACGGATCTCCTGGATCATCCCGGCGCCATTGGCGAGCTGACCCAGATCATCAGCGGCGCGAACATCGGCAACATCTATCGGGTGGCGCTGGCCGCCGGCGGGGCGGCGTTTCACCTGCTCCTGACGATGCTGTTCATGCTGATCGCCCTGTTCTTCATCTACCGCGACGGCGAGACCTTCATGGCGCAGGTCGACAGCATCGGCGAACGCATCCTGCCGATGCGCTGGGGGCGCATCTCGCGCATCGTCCCGGCGACGATCAGCTCGACCGTCACCGGCATGACGCTGATTGCGATCGGCGAGGGCATCGTGCTCGGCGTCGCCTACTGGATCGCCGGCGTTCCCTCGGCCGTCACGCTCGGCGTCCTGACCGGCCTGATGGCGCTCTTTCCCGGCGGCGCGCCGCTGTCGTTCACGCTCGTCTCGGTCTACCTGATCTCCAGCGGCTCGCCCTTTGCCGGCATCGCGCTGTTCCTGTGGGGCTCGATCGAGCTCTTCATCGTCGACAAGACGCTGCGCCCGCGGCTGGTCGGCGGCCCGATCAAGCTGCCGTTCCTGCCGACCTTCTTCGGCCTGATCGGCGGCGTCAAGACGATGGGCTTCCTCGGGCTCTTCATCGGCCCCGTGCTGATGGCGCTCCTGGTCGCGGTCTGGCGCGAATGGGTGCGCGAGGTGGAACTGACCAGCGAGGCCGGCCCGGTCATCGAGAAGCGGGCGGCGGAATAGTCGCGCGAAGCACCTGGGCATGCCGGCAAGGAAGGTCCGTTGCCAGCGCGGGGGGTTTTCAGGCATCGCCGGGGGCGTCCAGCCTCAAAGGGCGGCTCGAAGAAACCATTTGCGAGCAGGGGCGGGGCGCGCGGAATGTCGCACGCCCCCTAAGCCCCTGGCGGCCGTCACAGGATGAAGTCGGACGCCTTCATGGCGAGGGAGAGATCGAGCAGGATCGAGAAGTCTGCCTTGCCGTCGCCGTTCGTATCGCCGTGGATGTAGGTGTCGCCCGACTTGATCTCGTAGCGCAGTTCGCCAGCCGTCTTGTGAAACGCCTGCTTGTCGATGAAGATGAACGCCTGATCGCCGCTTGCCTTGGCGTTGGCATCGATCCCTTTCAGGTCGATCTTGTCGCCTTCCGCACGGGAGAAATCCTTGATGACGTCACGGCCCAGCGAGTTGATCGTGCTGTCCCTGAGGCTTTTGAAAACAAACATGTCCTTGCCGGCGCCGCCTGTAAGCGTGTCCTTTCCAAGGCCGCCGTAAAGCGTGTCGTTGCCGTCACCCCCGACGAGAACGTCGTTGCCGTCATCCCCTTGGAGAAGGTCGTTACCAGCATCGCCTTTCAGCGTGTCGTTGCCTTTTCCGCCATAGAGCTTGTCGTTGCCGGCATCGCCGTTGAACCTGTCGTTGTCGATGCCGCCGCGTAGCGTGTCGTGGCCTGCGCCGGCGAAGATCGTTCCCGTCAGCCGCCCACCCGTGCCGTCATACACGTCGTTGCCGGTCTTCAGGGCCATGTTGCCAATGATCTTGCCGGTGTTCGTTATCTTCTCGATGGAGGGCGTCGCGTCACTGCTGCTATAGATCGCATATTGTCCACCTTTGATCATGCCAGAATTGGTGATGACAAGTGTTTCGGTGGCGTCCGAACCGTGCCAGATCGCCCAGTTGGCGGCCTCTATCGTTCCGGAATTGACAAGCCTTGAGGTCGTCGTGGTCGAGTCGCCGTTCATGTAGACGCCGTCGTAGTCCGACCAGATTTTCCCGTAGTTCTCGACGATGCTATTGAAGCCGTAGATCCATATGCCGGTAGTCCCAAAACTTTTGATGTTGCCTGTTTGCCCGATGACGACGTGCTGGTCGTGGTCCGTGGCGGGGGAGCCGCCGAGAGAAATTGCATCCACTGCGGCGGCAAGTGTGCCATCGACGTAAACAGTCCGCCAGCTACCGAATCCTTGGATGGCCGTTGAATCGCTCGATGAAACGAGCACATTTGCGGCGACGTAGGCGCTGTCGGTAGTGCCAAGGTTAACTTGAACGCCGCTGCCGATCAGATTTGCACCGATTCCCCTCAAAGCCATGATTGAAGTCCTCCAGGTTCTCAATCCCTGGTTGGAACAGCTAAGATGTTTGGAATATTCATGCAACACTTAAAAAGCCGCCTCTAAGGAAGGTGCGAGCTAAGCACGTGGCGCCTCGTGGCGACCCAGCCAATGGACGGTCACAGGGCAACTGTCCAACTATTTGAAATTGAGGGAAAAATGGTGCCGCTTAGGTGACTCGAACACCTGACCCCATCATTACGAATGATGTGCTCTACCGACTGAGCTAAAGCGGCCCGTATCGGCCCACGAAGTTTCGTGGGCCGGAATGTGTGGGGCTGATAACCGCATTGCGCGGAGATTTCAAGTCATCTGTTTGCGCTTTGGTGCTTTTTCATGGCTTGTGGACGCGTCCGACCTCAAAGGGCTGCAAGGCGGGTGCGAGCGGCCCGGTACTCGCCTTCCAGGCGGGCGACGAGCGCCTCGGTAGAGGTGACTTCGGTGACGGCACCGATCCCCTGGCCGCAGCCCCAGATGTCTTTCCAGGCCCTCGCGCCGCTTTCCGACTTCTCGAAGTCCATCTTGGAGGGGTCGGCTTCGGGGAGATTGTCCGGATCGAGCCCGGCGGCGCGGATCGACGACCGCAGGTAGTTGCCGTGGATGCCGGTGAAATGGTTGGAGTAGACGATATCGGCTGCATTGCCCTCGACGACGGCCTGCTTGTAGGCATCGCTGGCGCGGGCCTCGGTCGTGGCGATGAAGGGGGAGCCGATATAGGCCATGTCCGCGCCCATCGCCTGGGCGGCGAGGATGGCGCCGCCGGTCGCTATCGCCCCCGACAGAAGCAGCGGCCCGTCGAACCACTGGCGGATTTCCTGGACGAGCGCGAACGGCGACAGCGTGCCGGCGTGCCCGCCGGCGCCGGCGGCCACCGCGATGAGGCCGTCGGCCCCCTTGCGGATCGCGGAACTGGCGTGGCGGTTGTTGATGACGTCATGCAGCACCAAGCCGCCATAGGAATGGATCGCGTCGTTGACCTCGGGCACGGCGCCCAGGGACGAAATGACGATCGGCACCTTGTGCTTCACGCACAGCATCAGGTCGTGCTCGAGCCGCCTGTTGGACTTGTGGACGATCTGGTTGACGGCAAAGGGGGCGGCGCGGCGCTCGGGGTGCTTCATGTCATGGTCGCGCAAGCCTTCGGTGATTTCGGCAAGCCACTCGTCGAGCTGCGATTCCGGCCGCGCATTGAGCGCGGGGAACGCGCCGATCACCCCCGCCTTGCATTGGGCCAGGGTCAGCGCTGGATGCGAAATGATGAACAGCGGCGCTGCGATCGCGGGTAGCCGCAGATTGTCGCGCAGGATGGCGGGCAGGGGCATGATCGGTCCACAAATTGACGCTTACGAAAACGTAAAAAGCGTAACAATCTTCCTGCGCCTTGAAAAGGCCTCGCATAGTTCGCTCGTAGCCGCTCCCTTCGACCGGAGCGGCTACAGGCGGCCCAAGGCTGCGGTTCCGCGGGTTGTTTTCGCCCCATTGCGGCCGCATGGATCGTCGCAAGGCTTGCAGAACGCTGCCGCAACGTTTACCGAATCCTTAAACAAAGGAAAACGAAGACGCCTTGATCGCGTTTGACCCGCGCGGATGGATCTGCGCGAAGCCGCCCGAGGAGGCAATGTGAGCGGACTGGAACAGGCCATCAGGAATGCGCTCGCGCGCGCCGAAAGCAACGACCCCGAGACCCGTGCGCGGATCTACCAGTCGGCACGCAACGCGCTCGAAGCGGGCCTGCGCAAGCAAGAGATCAACAATCCGGAGGCGATCGCCGCACAACGCCATCGCCTCGAAATGACCATCCGCCAGATCGAGAGCGAACAGCGGGCCGCCCTCAAGGCGGAGCGGCCGCCTGCGGAGCGTGCACCTGTTGCGCCGCCAAGCGTGGCGAACGAGCGCGCTACACCGGCGGCGGATGCTCAGGTGCGGCCCGAGCAGCCGATGGCGCGGGAAAAACCACCCGCCGCAGTCGGAGCGGTGCCGACGCTTGACGAGATCCGTCCTGATCGTGGTGATGGATTTGGGGCGGCCGCCAAAGGTGCGCGGGTTGCCGCCAGCGAGCCTGCAGGGCAGATGGATGCGACCGTTGCAGCCTCCCCCCGAATGGCCAAGGCGCCCAGGCGACGCGGGCGGCTGTTCTCCTTCCTGCTCGTCGTGACGACGCTTGCTGCCGCAGTCGGCACGGCGGCCTGGTGGGTCCAAAGCAGCGGCTTGCTGCTGCCTCCCGGCGCACGCGACGGCAGCGTCGCCAACCCGCCGCAGACGGTGCGGGGAGAGGATTTCTCCGGAACCGATCCCATCAAGGAGGCGCTCGACACGCAGAACACCTTTTCAGCCGACTGGCGGGAAATCTTCGATCCGACACTGACCAGTGCGCTGACGGCCGGCGCCAAGGGGCGTTTCGAGCCTGTCAGCACGGACGAGGGGCCGGCGGTCCGGCTTGTCTCGCAGGTTCCCGATCGCTCCGGCGCCGTCGCGGTTTCGGTGGAGCCTGGTGTGTTGCAGGCCATGGCGGGCAAGACGTCGACCATTGCCCTGACCGTCGAGCCCGAAAGCGGCAAGCCGGTTCAGGTCACGGTCGAATGCGACTTCGCCACGCTCGGCGACTGCGATCGGCATCGCTTCGCCGTCTCCGATCGCACGGATCTGCTGTTCCAGGTGACCTTCGACCGCACGCTTTCGCCGAACGGGACGGGGCGTCTGTTCATCAACAGCGACGTGAGCGGCGGAGGGGCCGGGGTCAACCTCTTTGCCATCCGCGTCCTGCCGGGCGAATGACAAATCCGCAGCCGCGGGGAAGAACGTCCGGTTCGCTATTTCAGGAACTTCGGGCCTGAGCCGAGGATCTTGTCGTCGACCTCGCCGATCGCGCTGCGATCCCTGCCGTCGTAGTCGATCCGTTCGAGGATGTGGCGGATGGCGTTGAGACGGGCGCGCCGCTTGTCGTTGGCGCGCACCACGGTCCAGGGCGCACGCTCGGTGTGCGTCTTGTGCAGCATGCGGTTGCGCTTCTCGGTGTAGTCGTCCCATTTGTTGAGGGCGGCGACGTCCATCGGCGACAGCTTCCACGTCTTCAGCGGATCATGCCGGCGATCATGGAAGCGCTTGATCTGCATCTCGCGACCGATGTCCAGCCAGAACTTGAAGAAGAAGATGTGATCGTTGAGCACCATCCGCTCGAAGTGCGGTGTCTCTTCGAGGAAGGTTTCATACTGCTCCGGGGTGCAGAACCCCATGACCGGTTCGACGACGGCGCGGTTGTACCAAGACCGGTCGAACAGGACGAACTCGCCCGCGGTCGGGAACTGCGCCACGTAGCGCTGGTAATACCATTGCCCCTGCTCGGTCTCGGTCGGCTTGGCGAGCGCGACGACCCGTGCAGATCGGGGGTTCAGATAGGCACGCGTGACGAAGATCGTGCCGCCCTTTCCGGCGGCGTCGCGCCCTTCGTAGACGGCGATCACGCGCCGGCCGGTCGCCTGCAGCCAGTACTGCACCTTTACAAGCTCGACCTGCAGCTTTTTCAACTGTTCGTCGTACTCGTCCCTGTCGATTTTCTTCTCATAGGGAAAGCCGCCCGAGGAGAGGGCATTGTCATCGACCCAGTCCGGAAGCTTCGGATCGTCGATGTCGATCGAGCGCTTCTTGCCGCCGATCTCTATCTCCACAGGTTTGATGTCGGGAAAGATCACCATGCCGCGAGTCCTCCGCTCGATGTCCGGCGAGGAGGACATATCCGCGTTGCGATTTCAAGCGCACCGTGAAAAACATGTCATCAAATCGCGCTATTGCTGCCTGTTGCAAAGGCAATCGCGGAGCAAGCCGATGAAGGTGACGAAGGGAGTTCTGGTGGAGACGCGCGGGTCGACAATTCGGTGGCTCCTGACGCAGTTGTGGGATGAGCGCGTGCTTCTCGCCGCTGTTGTCTTTACCGCCTTCCTGATGTGGATGGGTGGGGTGCCGGCAGGCTGGGTTGTCTTTGCGGCCGTGTTGCTGGTTCTCGCCGGCTTTGCCCGCGCGGATCGCCTCGAGGGCAAAGCTGACGCCGTGCCCGTCGCCATGGCGCGATCGGATGCGAACGCCGGTGATGGACTTGCGTCGATCGCTGTGCTGATCGATGCGCTCGACATGCCTGTGCTGGTGGTGACCGCCGACGAAACGGTCAAGCTCCAGAACCGGGCCGCCACCGCTCTCTTCGGGCCGATCCCGCGCAATGCCGATCTGGCCGGGCGGATCCGCGCGCCGGGAATCCTCGACATGGCACGCGAGGTGATAGCGATCGGCCAGACGAAGGAGATCGAGCATTCCGAGCGGCTGCCGGCGGAGACGGTCTACATCGTGCGTGCGGCGCCGATGCCGTCGCTCGGCCAACGTCTCGGCGGTGGACGCTACTTCCTGATTTCGTTCCGCGACGTCTCGCAGGCGCGGCGGATCGAGCAGATGCGATCAGATTTCGTCGCCAATGCCAGTCACGAGCTCCGCACCCCGCTTGCCTCCTTGCGCGGCTTCATCGAAACCCTGCAGGGGCCGGCGAAGGCCGACGAGAAGGCACAGGAGCGGTTCCTGGGCATCATGCATGAGCAGGCGACGCGAATGAGCCGCCTTGTCGATGATCTGCTGTCCCTCTCTCGACTGGAGTTGAAGTCGAATATTGTCCCCGACGAGATGGTGGATCTCAAGCCGCTGCTCGGTCATGTGCGCGACAGTCTCCAGCCGTTTGCGGCCGAGCTGGGCGTTGAGATCCATCTGGAACTGCCGGAGCAGGCGGTCGAGGTCGCCGGTGACCGGGACGAACTGACCGAGGTGTTCGAGAACCTGCTCGAGAACGCGTGCAAGTATGGTCAGGAGGGAAAGCGCGTCGAAGTGCGGCTTTCCGCGTCGGATGCCGAGCATCCGGAAGTGACCGTCATGGATTTCGGCTCCGGCATCCCGCCCGAGCACGTTCCGCGCCTCACCGAGCGCTTCTACCGCGTAAACGTGGAGGCGAGCCGCTCGAAGAAGGGTACCGGCCTCGGGCTTGCGATCGTCAAGCACATCCTGACGCGCCATCGCGCCCGGCTGGTGGTGAAGTCCGAAGTCGGCAAGGGGACGGTCTTCACCGTCAAATTCTGACACAAAGACCGGCGAAAAATGGGCGTCGTCCGGAATAGCCATAAAATATCAAAGGCTTAATGTGTCATAAATGTTTCGTCAAAGTGACATAAAAGCGATTGCGACGGAGCGCTAGATAGGGCGGCCGATCGACGGCAGGCAAAGGCCGACCGCCGGCGAACCCACACAAGCCCATCATGGGAGACACAGATGAATTCTCTTAAGCTCACCGTAGCCGCACTGGTCGCCTCGGTCGCCTTCGCCGGCGTTGCCGCCGCCCGCGACCAGGTCCAGATCGCCGGCTCCTCGACCGTGCTGCCCTATGCCAAGATCGTCGCCGAAACCTTCGGTGAGACCTTTGGCGACTTCAAGACGCCCGTCGTCGAATCCGGCGGCAGCGGCGCCGGCCTGAAGGAATTCTGCAAGGGCGTCGGTCAGGACACGATCGACATCGCCAATTCCTCGCGCAAGATCAAGGACTCGGAACTGGAGGCCTGCAAGGCAGCCGGCGTTACCGACGTCCAGGAAGTCAAGATCGGCTACGACGGCATCGTCTTTGCGACCGACGCCGGCAATCCGGACCTCGCCTTTGCGCCAGCCGACATCTACAAGGCGCTCGCCGCCGAAGTCGTGGTCGATGGCAAGCTCGTCGCCAATCCCTACAAGAAGTGGTCGGAAGTGAACCCGGCGCTGCCGGACGCCGAAATCGCCGCCTACATTCCGGGCGAAAAGCACGGCACCCGCGAAGTCTTCGAAGAGAAGGTTCTGGCTGTCGGCTGCAAGGATAGCGGTGCTGTCGACGCGATCAAGGCCGTCGTTGCCGATGAGAAGGAAGCGGGCAAGAAGTGCATCGCCGTTCGCAAGGATGGCCTTGCGGTTGACATCGACGGCGACTACTCCGAAACGCTCGCCCGCATCGCCGCCAACAAGACCGGCGTTGGCGTGTTCGGCCTGTCCTTCTATGAAAACAATGCCGACAAGCTGAAGGTCGCCACCGTCAACGGCGTGACGCCGTCGGTCGAGACGATCGCCTCCGGCGAATATCCGGTGTCCCGTCCGCTGTTCTTCTACGTCAAGAAGGCGCATGTCGGTGTCGTTCCGGGTCTGAAGGAATATGTCGAGTTCTTCGTATCCGACCAGATGATCGGCCCCGACGGCCCGCTCGCCGAGTACGGTCTCGTTTCCGCTCCGGACGCCGAGCGCGAAGAGATCCGCACGGCGGTCGAAGCCGGCAAGACCATGTAACACCGAGGGAACCGGCGCAGCCTGCTGCGCCGGTTCCGCTCATTTGCACTTTCCCGCATGAGGCGGCCAGGATATCCGCATGAGCACGACGCTACTACTCGCCATCCTGCCGGCCATTGCCGCGGTCGCCTTTGTTCTCGGCCGCATGCGGGCAAACGCGGTGTCCGGGGGCAAGCCTTCCGCACTGCATTCCCGGCCGAATTACTACGGCGCCTATGTGGCGCTCGCGGCGTTCCTGCCGCCGCTGATCCTCGTCGCCCTCTGGCTGACGATCAGCCCGCTCGTCGTCAATTCTTCCGTCCGTGACAGCTTCCCGGACGCGGTCAAGGCGCAGTCGTCGGCGCAGCAGAGCCTTGCCTTCGGCATGGTCACCACGATCGCCCGCGGTCTTCCGCTGCTCTCGGAGGACGAAGTTCTTTCCGTCAAGCAGGATCCCTCGACGCTGCAGTCGGTCTTCGCCGCAAAGGGTGTCGCCGTCGCCGCCGAGGCGCAGCCCTACATGCTGGAGTCCGCGGCGACGCTGAACGCGATGGCGCAGTCGAGCCAATTGGCGCTCGCCGGCGTCTCGATCGCGCTGTCACTTGCGGGCGCCTTCGTCGCCTTGCGCACCGTCGCGCCGCAGTTTCGCGCGCGCAACAGGGTCGAGCGGGTCATGCTGTGGGCCCTGGTGCTGGCGTCCTCGATCGCCATCCTGACGACGATCGGCATCGTTGCCTCGATGCTGGCCGAGTCGATCCGCTTCTTCAACGCGGTCCCGGCGTGGGATTTCTTCTTCGGAACCGTTTGGGATCCGCGTTTCGCCGGCGCTGGGTCCAGTTCGGAGGGGCAGTTCGGCCTGATCCCGCTGCTGGCCGGCACGCTCTATATCGGCTTCGTCGCCATGCTCGTGGCGGTTCCGGTCGGCCTGTTCGCCGCCATCTACATGGCCGAATATGCGTCCCCTCGCATGCGCTCGCTGGCAAAGCCCCTGCTTGAGGTGCTGGCCGGCATACCGACGATCGTCTACGGCTTCTTCGCGCTCGTCACCGTCGGCCCGTTCCTGCGCGACCTTTCCGCAAACCTCAACGGTCTGGTCACCGGCAACTATGCCAGCTTCATCCAGGCGCAGAGCGTTCTCACCGCCGGGATTGTCATGGGCATCATGCTGATCCCCTATGTCTCCTCGCTGTCTGACGACATCATCACCGCGGTGCCGCGGGCGCTGCGGGACGGCTCGCTCGGCCTCGGCGCCACTCGGTCGGAGACGATCAAGCGGGTGATCCTGCCGGCTGCCCTTCCGGGCATCGTCGGTGCGCTTCTGATGACCGCCTCCCGCGCGATCGGTGAAACGATGATCGTGGTGCTGGCCGCCGGCGTCGCCGCGCGCATGCAGTTCAATCCGTTCGAGCCGATGACGACGGTGACGGTAAAGATCGTCAACCAGTTGACCGGCGACCTGGAGTTCACCTCGCCGCAGACGCTGGTGGCCTTCGCGCTGGGCATCACCCTGTTCTGCATCACGCTCGCACTCAACATCTACGCGCTCTATATCGTCCGCAAATACCGGGAGCAGTACGAATGACCGATCTCCTCTCACCGGTTTCCGGCGATACGGTCTCCAAGGCGCCGCCGCGCCGCGACATCGGCATTCGCCGCCGCTATGCCGCCGAACGCCGTTTCCGCTTCTATGGTCTCGCCGCGATCGTCTTCGGCCTCGTGTTCCTGTTCGTGCTGCTGTGGTCGGTCGCCGGCAAGGGCTACACCGCCTTCCAGCAGACGGAGATGACGCTGCCGGTCGAATTCTCCGAAAAGGTCATCGACCCCTCCAACAAGCGCGCCACCGATCCGAAGGTGCTGGTTACCGCTAACTATCCGTTGCTGGTGCGCAATGCGCTGGCCGAGAAGCTCGGCGTCAAGTCGACCGATCGGGCGGCGCTGAAGCAGGTTTCGGCGATGGTGTCGGATAGCGCGCGTGTGACGCTGCGCGATATGGTGGCCGACGATCCCTCGATCATCGGCAAGACCGTGCCCGTCACCGTTCTCGCCAGCGCCACCATCGATTCCGCCTTCAAGGGGCAGTTCGACCTGACTGTCGACGAGAAGAACCGCAAGGTTTCCGACAAGCAGGTCGGCTGGATGAAGCAGCTTGCGGAGGAAGGTGTGCTCGCCAAGGGTTTCAATACCGGGCTGTTCGTCAATGGCAATTCCAGCCGGCCGGAAGCCGCCGGCCTCGGCGTGGCGCTCGTGGGCTCGCTCTATCTGATGGGCATCGTGCTGGTGCTATCTCTGCCGATCGGCGTCGCCGCGTCCATCTACCTGGAGGAGTTCGCGCCGAAGAACCGGCTGACCGATCTGATCGAAGTCAACATCAACAATCTCGCCGCCGTGCCTTCGATCGTCTACGGCCTTCTCGGGCTCGCCGTCTTCATCAACTTTGCCGGCCTGCCGCGCTCGGCGCCGCTCGTCGGCGGTCTGGTGCTGACGCTGATGACCTTGCCGACAATCATCATTGCCACACGCGCGGCTTTGCGGGCCGTTCCGCCGTCGATCCGTGCGGCCGCCCTCGGTCTCGGCGCCTCGAAGATGCAGACGATCTTCCACCACGTCCTGCCGCTTGCCATGCCCGGCATCCTGACCGGCACGATCATCGGCCTGGCGCACGCGCTCGGCGAGACCGCGCCGCTCCTCCTGATCGGCATGGTCGCCTTCGTCGCCAACGTTCCCGCCACGCCGCTCGATCCGTCGACGGCCCTGCCGGTGCAGATCTACATGTGGGCGAACGAGGCCGAGCGCGCCTTTGTCGAGCGGACTTCGGGGGCGATCATCGTCCTGCTCGTCTTCCTCATCATTATGAACTTTGGCGCAATCCTGTTGCGGCGCCGGTTTGAGCGCCGCTGGTAGTGAGATAGAAGCAGATGAACATCATGACCGAAGCCGTGGCTGAAGAAGCGCTGGAAAAGAAGATGAACTCTGTGCCTTACAAGATGATCGGCAGGGATGTCTCCGTTTACTACGGCGACAAACGCGCCCTCTACGACGTGAACCTCAACATCCGCGAGAATACGGTGACGGCGCTGATCGGTCCGTCCGGCTGCGGCAAGTCGACGTTCCTGCGCACGCTCAACCGCATGAACGACACGATCGACAATTGCCGCGTCACCGGTGCGATCACGCTCGATGGCGACGACATTTACGACCCCGCGATCGATGTGGTCGAGCTTCGCGCCCGTGTCGGCATGGTGTTCCAGAAGCCGAACCCTTTTCCGAAGTCGATCTATGAGAACGTCGCCTACGGGCCACGGATCCACGGTCTCGCCAAGAACAAGGCGGATCTGGACCAGGTCGTCGAGCACAGTCTGCAAAAGGCCGGTCTCTGGAACGAGGTGAAGGACCGCCTGCATGAAGGCGGCACGGGCCTCTCCGGCGGCCAGCAGCAGCGTCTCTGCATCGCCCGCGCCGTAGCCGTCAGCCCGGAGGTGATCCTGATGGACGAGCCCTGCTCGGCGCTCGATCCGATCGCCACCGCCAAGGTCGAGGAACTGATCCACGAGCTGCGCGAAAACTTCACGATCGTCATCGTCACCCATTCGATGCAACAGGCCGCACGCGTTTCGCAGCGCACCGCCATGTTCCATCTGGGCAACCTGGTCGAGGAGAACGACACCGACAAGATGTTCACCAACCCCGACGACCAGCGCACGCAGGACTACATCATGGGCCGGTTCGGCTGAACCCGGTGCAACGTCGCAAATGAATACCCGGCGCTATGGCGCCAGTTGAGGATCACACCATGTCATCGCCCCACATCGCTTCCGTCTACGACGAAGAATTGAAGTACCTTGCGCGCCGCATCTCGGAGATGGGCGGCACCGCCGAGCAGATGGTGGGCGACAGCGTGCGCGCCCTGGTCAACACCGACGCCGCGCTGGCGCAGAAGGTCATCTCGGAAGATGTCATCCTCGACACTGCCGAGCGGCAGATCAACGAGAAGGCGATCCTGACGATCGCCAAGCGCCAGCCAATGGCGGCGGACCTGCGCGAGATCATGGGCGCGATCCGCATCGCTGCGGAACTCGAGCGCGTCGGCGACCTTGGCAAGAACAACGCCAAGCGCGTCATCGCCGTGCAGAGTTCCGGCATGCCGCGCAAGCTTGCCCGCGGTCTGGAGCATCTCGCGGAACTGGCACTGATGCAGTTGAAGGAAGTGCTCGACGTGTATGCGTCGCGCAACGTCGAGAAGGCCAAGGAGATCCGCGAGCGCGACGACGAGATCGACGCGGTCTACACCTCGCTGTTCCGGGAGCTTCTGACCTACATGATGGAAGACCCGCGCAACATCACGCCCTGCACCCATCTTCTGTTCTGCGCCAAGAACATCGAACGCATCGGCGACCATGCCACCAACATCGCCGAGACGATCTTCTACATGGCGACGGGTGCGCCGCCGGAAGGCGAGCGCCCGAAGGACGATCACACCACCTCGGTCGGCGCGGAGAAGGAATGATCTGCGTCGCACTGTTTGAATTCTAGAACGCCGGAGTTCGCAAGGCATGGTTCCCAAGATTACCGTGGTAGAAGACGAGGAGGCGCTGAGCGTCCTCCTGCGCTACAACCTCGAGGCCGAAGGCTTCGAGGTCGATACGATCCTGCGCGGCGACGAGGCGGAGATCCGCCTGCAGGAGCGCCAACCGGATCTCCTGATCCTCGACTGGATGCTGCCCGGCGTTTCCGGCATCGAGCTATGCCGGCGCCTGCGCCAGCGCTCCGAGACCGAACGCCTGCCGATCATCATGCTGACGGCCCGCGGCGAGGAGAGTGAAAGGGTGCGGGGTCTTGCCACCGGTGCCGACGACTATGTGGTGAAGCCCTTCTCGACGCCGGAGCTGATGGCGCGGGTGAAGGCGATGCTGCGGCGCGCCCGGCCGGAAGTGGTCTCGACGCTGCTGAAGTGCGGCGATATCGAACTCGACCGCGAGACGCACCGCGTCCATCGCCGGACGCGCGAGGTGCGCCTCGGTCCGACGGAATTCCGCCTGCTCGAGTTCTTCATGACCTCTCCCGGGCGCGTCTTTTCGCGCTCGCAGCTGCTCGACGGCGTCTGGGGACATGACATCTATGTCGACGAGCGCACGGTCGATGTGCATGTCGGCCGGCTGCGCAAGGCGCTGAACTTCTCCAACATGCAGGACGTCATCCGCACTGTGCGCGGGGCCGGCTATTCGCTGGAGGCCTGATCGGCTGGAAACAATCGGAAACGAAAAACGGGCCCCGCGGGGCCCGTTTGCAATTCTGTCTTTTTCCAGCGTGTCGCCGGTTACCGCATGCGCCGACGTTCGGCCGACGGCTGGTAAGCCAGGCGCTGATGGAAGAGGCAGTAGGGCGAGTTGTCCGGGGACTCGTTGCCGCAGAAGTGAAAATCGTCGGTCAGCGGGTCGCCGTTCGGCCACTTGCAAGTGCGCTCGGTGAGTTCCGTCAGTTCCAGCCGGCGCGACATCGGCAAGACGACGTTCGTGTCGATCCGCGCGAGCGGCGCGTCGTCGTACTCAAACGCGACTTCTTCCTTGACGACGGTCGCGCCTGCCGGGCGGGCGACGGTGCGGGTCACGACGCGCGGGGCGAAGTTCGAGGGGCGCGGCGCGGCGGCCGGCCGCTTGGCCCGTGTCGCCGTCGGCGTGCCGCCGGCTTTAGCGCGACCGGGAAGGGCGAGGCGGTGCACCTTGCCGATGACCGCGTTGCGGCTGACGCCGCCGAGTTGTGCTGCGATCTGGCTGGCGCTCAGTCCTTCGGACCAGAGCTTCTTAAGCTTCTCGACCCTCTCGTCTGTCCAGTTCATCCTATCGCCTCCATTCCAGCGTTCGCTACCGGGAATCCGTCGCCAATGCCCCGGATGGCTCCGGAGCACGGAACGCCTTGATACTGTGGGTGACTAGTTCCGCCGCATGCAGTCTAGCAATTGACTTTTAACCTACTGACAGGGGGACTCTGTGACAAGACTCGCCCGATTCAGGCCGAATCGATTTTCCAGTTTTCCCCAACTTGCTAGTTTGGTGTGACTGCCCGGCGACACTTTCCGCGCGCAAGTCGGGTCCGTCTCCGCGACCAATTGAGGTGGAACGGATGGAAGCTACTTTTATTGACATCGACCGCCGAAATGCTGATAGTGCCGCGGCCGCCGTAGGGCGGCATTTTTCATTTTTCCACACGGAAAGCTCAAGACGGGAATGGATTTCCGCATCCGCTGCGAAGGAGATACGCGCCATGGCTGATGCCACGCCGCTTTACGAGACCTATCTGCGTGCGCCGCTGCGCTTCGAGCGCGGCGAAGGCGTCTGGCTGATCGCGGAAGACGGCTCGCGCTATCTCGACTTTGCCGCCGGCGTTGCGGTCAATTCGCTTGGCCATGCCCATCCACAACTGGTCGACAGCCTCAAGAGCCAGGCCGACAAGGTCTGGCACGTTTCGAACCTCTACGAGGTGCCGGGACAGGAAACGCTTGGTAAGCGGCTGATCGACGCGACGTTCGCCGACAAGGTGTTCTTCACCAATTCCGGCGCAGAGGCGCTGGAGTGCGCAATCAAGACGGCGCGGCGCTATCATTTCGCCAAGGGCCATCCTGGCAAGTTTCACGTCATCACCTTCGAGGGGGCCTTCCATGGCCGGACGCTGGCGACGATCGCCGCCGGCGGCCAGGAGAAGTACCTCGAAGGCTTCGGACCCAAGGCGCCCGGTTTCTATCAGGTGCCCTTCGGCGACATCGCGGCCGTAAAGGCCGCGATAACGGAAGAGACGGCGGCAATCCTGATCGAGCCGGTACAGGGCGAAGGCGGCATCCGCGTCGTGTCGAACGAGTTCCTGCGGGAACTGCGCGCGCTCTGCGACGAATACGGGCTGCTGCTCGTGCTTGACGAGGTGCAGTCCGGCGTCGGCCGGACCGGCAAGCTGTTTGCCCATGAATGGGCCGGCGTCACGCCGGACATCATGGCGGTCGCGAAAGGCATCGGCGGCGGCTTTCCCCTCGGCGCCTGCCTGGCGACGGCGGAGGCTGCGGCCGGAATGGTCGCGGGCACGCACGGCTCGACCTATGGCGGCAATCCGCTGGCCATGGCCGTCGGCAATGCGGTCCTGGACGTCGTGCTGGAAAAGGGGTTCCTGGAACATGTTCGCGACGTGGCGCTGGTGCTGCGTCAGGGCCTGGCCTCGCTGGCGGACCGCTTTCCGGATATCATCGAGGATGTCCGCGGCGAGGGCCTGATGCTCGGCATCAAGGCCAGGGTTCCCTCGGCCGACCTGCTCAAGGCGGTTCGCGCGGAACACATGCTGCTCGTCCCGGCCGGTGACAACGTGCTGCGGCTGCTGCCGCCGCTGGTCACGACGGCCGAAGAGGCGCGCGAGGGGCTGGCACGGATCGAACGGGCGGCGGAGAAACTGAGCGCCGAGAAGAAGCAGGCCTGAGGCGATGCCGAGGCTCAAACAGCAGGACTGACAGCATGGCCAGACACTTCCTCGACCTCTCCGCCATGACGGCCGAGAATCTTCGCACGATCATCGACGACGCCAAGGTGCGAAAGGCGGCGACCAAGGAGGGCACGGCCGACAGGCCGCTCGCCGGCAAGATGCTGGCGATGATCTTCGAGAAGCCCTCCACTCGCACCCGGGTCTCGTTCGACGTCGGCATGCGCCAGCTCGGCGGCGAGACGCTGTTTCTGTCCGGCACCGAGATGCAGCTCGGCCGCGCCGAGACGATCGGCGATACGGCGAAGGTGTTGTCGCGCTATGTCGACGCGATCATGATCCGCACGACCGATCATGCGCGCCTGCTGGAGATGGCCGAGCATGCGACCGTGCCGGTGATTAACGCGCTGACGGACCTGACGCACCCCTGCCAGATCATGGCCGACATCATGACCTTCGAGGAGCATCGCGGACCGGTCAAGGGACGGACGATCGCCTGGACCGGGGACGGCAACAACGTGCTGCATTCCTTCGTCGAGGGTGCGGCCCGCTTCGGCTACCGCATGAACATGGCCGTGCCGCTTGGCTCCGAGCCGGAGGACAAGATCCTCAACTGGGCGCGCAACAATGGCGGCGAGATCATGCTCTGCCACGACGCCGATCGGGCCGTCGCCGGCGTTGACTGCGTCGTTACCGACTGCTGGGTTTCCATGAACCAGGAGCACCGCGCCCGTGGCCACAACATCTTCCAGCCCTTCCAGGTGAACGAGGCGCTGATGCAGAAGGCCGACAAGGACGCGCTCTTCATGCACTGCCTGCCTGCGCACCGCGGCGAGGAAGTCACCGACGAGGTGATCGACGGACCGCGGTCGGTCGTCTTCGACGAGGCGGAGAACCGCCTGCATGCGCAGAAGTCCATCCTTGCCTGGTGCCTGAACGCCATTTGACCGGCCGTTCACGCCCTATTGAAATCGGCTTTTCGCGCCACGATCTATGGCGCGAACCCCGATGTTGCAGCGGCGCCGCTGGCGTCGCATCCGCCGGATGTGAGATCATTCCGACGGCGAAAGCGCAGAATCACTGAAGAACGCAGCCGTCGCAGGCAGATGTGGCCAGCATCCCGCCGGACGGCCGATGGCGTTGAAGGAGCGAAATATGGCCCAGCCAGCCCCGATACTTGGCGAACTCGATTTTGCCGGCGACGACCACGTCGTGCCGTTCCAGGTGGAAGGCCTGGACGTGCGCGGCCGCGCGGTCCAGCTTGGGCCGTTGCTCGACGCGATCCTCGAGCGGCACGACTACCCGCAACCCGTCGCGCGCCTTCTGGCCGAGGCGATCGTGCTGACGGTCCTGCTCGGCACGTCGCTGAAGTTCGAGGGCAAGTTGATCCTGCAAACGAAGAGCGACGGCCCGGTCGATCTGCTCGTCGCGGACTTTTCCAGCCCCGAGAACGTGCGCGCCTATGCCCGGTTCGACGCCGACGCGCTGGAGGAAGCGGTACAGTCCGGCAAGGTCGCCCCGCACGAGTTGCTCGGCAAGGGTATCCTTGCCTTCACCATCGACCAGGGCGCCCACATGCAGCGGTACCAGGGCATCGTCGCGCTCGATGGCCACACGCTCGAGGAGATCGCCGGGGTCTATTTCCGCCAGTCGGAACAGATTCCGACGCGGGTCCGCCTCGGCGTGGCCGAACTGTTCGATCGCGATGAGAACGGCAAAGCCCGTCACCGCTGGCGTGCGGGCGGCATGGTTGCGCAGTTTCTGCCGGAGTCGCCGGAGCGCATGCGCCAGGCGGATCTGCCGGGCGGAGACGGCGAGGAAGTCGGCCACAGTGTCGCTGAGGACGACAAGTGGTCCGAAGCCCGATCGCTCGTCGAGACGATCGATGCCGACGAGCTGACGGATCCGAATGTCGGAACCGAGCGGCTGTTGTTCCGGCTTTTCCATGAGCGCGGCGTGCGGGTCTACCCGCCACAGGCGGTGTTCGACCGCTGTTCCTGTTCGCGCGACAAGCTCAAGGCGGTTCTGTCGGGCCTGTCGCCGGACGAGGTCGAGCATACGGCGACCGACGGCCATATCGCGGCAACATGCGAATTCTGTTCGACGACGTACCGCTTCGAGGTTGGCGAAGTCACCGCCGCCTGACGCATACGATCCTGTTGCAAAGGCGGACGCCGGCCCAGGCGTCCGCTTTTGTGTTAGAATTGCGCGCACGCTGGACAGTACGATCGCGGTGACCGCTTCGTCCGGCCGCCACGCTCGTTGAGGAGCAGGCCATGATCCGCGCATTTGCCTTTCTCGTGCCGATGACAATGATGGCGGCCGATATGCCGGTGGCGAACTCGGACGCCGACAAGCAGCAGATTCTGAAGAATGACGAGGCCTGGCTGAACGCCGTCGCGACAAAGGACCCGAAGGCCATCGCTGCGTTCTATGCCGAAGACGGATCGATCCTGGCGCCGGGCATGCCGATTGCCAAGGGACGAGACGCAGTCGAGGCCGCCTGGAAGGGCCTGGTCGGCATGAAGGACTTCCCTCACCTTTTCGCCCTCCCTTGTTGAGGTCGCCCAGTCGGGCGACATCGCCTATGAGATCGGAACGTACGAACTCGGATACTCGACCGACAAGCCCGTTGACGAAAAGGGAAAGTACGTGGTCGTCTGGAAGAAGGCCGGCGACGACTGGAAGGTGATGGCCGACATCTTCAACAGCGACGGCGCGATCTAGAGCCTTTCCGGGTTAGATTGAAGCATTCTGTTGGCTGAAACGGGCCGCCTGATCGACCGGTCGGCTTGGCCGTAGCACATGGCTACGACACGCGCCGACCGGTCGACCATCCGACTCCGTTTGAGCCAACAGAATGCTTCAATCTAACCCGGAAAGGCTCTAGGCGCCGGGGCTTTCAGTTCAGGGTGCGGCTCTGGCCCGGCGCATCAAGCGAGAAGGCGGGGATGGTGACCTCGAACGCTTCGCCGCTCGTCGTTTCCATCTGGTAATGGCCGAACATGACACCGGATGGCGTGTCGAGCGGGCAGCCGGAGGAGTACTCGTACGTATCCCCCGGTCCCAGCACCGGTTGTTCGCCAACCACGCCGGGACCGCTGACCTCGTCAACGAGCCCGTTCTGGTCGGTGATGTGCCAATAGCGCGTCATCAGCCTGACCGTCGCATCGGAATGGTTGGCGATGACGATGCGGTATCCCCAGACATAGCGGCTGTCGTCCGGGTCGGATTGCTCCTCCAGGAAGTAGGGCTCGACAGTGACCTCGATATCGCGGGTAAGCGCTCTGTACATTCCAAGGCCTTAGGCTGATTGCTCTCGAACGGGTTGCGGCGAACCATGCACGCAGGTGCATCGCATCTGCGCTTTGGCATTTGCGGCAGCACGCTCACCGCTATCCATTGGTTGGCACGTTCTCGACGATCCGATCAAGACAATTGTCGATCGTCAAGCGGCGTTGGCTGCCCCTGGGCGCAAAAAAAAAGCAGCGCACGGCCGGCATGCGCTGCTTTGTCGGGTTCAGGATTTCACCTTCTCCAGCGCCTGGGCGAAGTCGGCGAGCAGGTCCTCGCTGTCCTCGATGCCCGCGGAGAAGCGGACGGTGCCGGGCGAAATGCCGAGTTCGGCGCGGGCCTCGTCGGTCAGGTTCTTGTGCGTCGTCGTTCCCGGATGTGTGATCAGGCTCTTTGCGTCGCCGAGATTGTTGGAGATCTCGACGATCTCGAGCGCGTTCTGCAGCGCGAAGGCGGCTTCCTTGCCACCCTTGAGCTCGATGCAGATCAGCGTGGAGCCGCCGGACATCTGCCTGGCGATGATGTCGGCCTGCGGGTGATCCTTGCGACCGGGGTAGATGACGCGGGCAACCTTCGGGTGATCGGCGAGAAGGTCGGCAATGCGCGAAGCGTTTTCGGTCTGCTGCTTGACGCGCAGCGGCAGCGTTTCGATCCCCTTCAGCAGCGTCCAGGCGTTGAACGGCGACATGGCGGGACCGGTGTGGCGGAAGTAGTCCTGCAGGCTTTCCTCGATCCACTCCTTGTCGGACAGCACGATGCCGCCGAGGCAGCGGCCCTGGCCGTCAATGTGCTTGGTGGCCGAGTAGACGACCACATGGGCGCCGAGCTCAAGCGGCTTCTGGAACAGCGGGGTGGCGAAGACGTTGTCGACGACGACCTTGGCGCCGATCTGGTTTGCGAGCTTGGCCACGCCGGCGATGTCGACCACTTCGAGGGTCGGGTTCGTCGGGCTTTCGAGGAAGAAGACCTTCGTGTTCTTCCTGACCGCCTTTTCCCAGTTGGCGAGATCGCGCCCGTCGACGAGCGTACACTCGACGCCGTATTTCGGCGCCAGCGTCTCGACCACCCAACGGCAGGAGCCGAACAGGGCGCGGGCGGCGACGATATGGTCGCCGGCCTTCACCTGGCAGAGGATCGCGGCAGCAACCGCCGCCATGCCGGATGCCATGGCGCGGCCTTCCTCGGCGCCTTCGAGCAGGCATATGCGCCGCTCGAACATGTCGTTCGTCGGGCTGCCGTAGCGGGCGTAGATGAAGCCCTCTGTCTCACCCTTGAAGCGAGCCTCGGCGGCTTCCGCGGTCTCGTAGACGAAACCCTGGGTCAGGAAGATGGCTTCGGAGGTTTCGGCGTGCTGCGAACGGGTGGTGCCGCCATGGACGAGTTGGGTTGCCGGGCGCCAGGACTTGCTCATGATGATTGCCTTCCAAAACAAAAAAACCGGCCGCGAAAAGCAGGCCGGTTGGACACCCGGCCTTTTTAGCTACTTGTTTAACGTGGCTGCAAGCCGACCGGCCAAATCACCACGGGATATCCGCTCCATACTGCGAGGCGGTGCTTGCGTCAATTGCCGGCATTTGGTTTTGTCGGCCAGTTTAAAGGAACGGTCTATGGTACGTGCAACGGGAATTCTGGCGGATCGCGCCATCAAGGGGCTGTTCGACAACAACAGGCTGGTAAGCGAGGCCGCGCTGGACCGCGACCAGATTCAGCCGGCGAGCCTCGATCTGCGCCTGGGCTCGAAGGCCTTCCGCGTCCGCGCCAGTTTCCTGCCCGGGCCCGCCCATCTGGTCGCCGACAAGCTCGACCGGCTGAAGCTGCATGTGATCGACCTTACCGACGGCGCCGTACTGGAGACGGGCTGCGTCTATATCGTGCCGCTGATGGAAAGCCTCGACCTGCCGGAGGAACTGTCCGCTTCCACCAACCCGAAAAGTTCGACCGGTCGGCTCGACATTTTCACCCGCGTCATCACCGATCGGGCGCAGGAATTCGACAAGATCCCGGCCGGATACAAGGGGCCGCTCTATCTCGAGATCTCGCCCCGGACCTTCCCGATCGTCGTGCGGCGCGGTTCGCGCCTCTCTCAGATCCGCTTTCGCAGCGGCAATGCGCTGCTGACAGACGCCGAGCTACTGGCCCTGCACGCATCCGACACGCTGGTGGCGAGCGACACGCCGAACGTCTCGGGCGGCGGTATTGCGCTATCAATCGACCTGGTGGGCACCGGGCCGGAGGGCCTCGTCGGCTATCGCGGCAAGCACCACACGGCCGTCGTCGACGTCGACAAGAAGAACCAGCACGACGTGTTCGATTTCTGGGAGCCGCTGTTCAGCCGCGGCCGCAACGAACTGATCCTCGATCCGGATGAATTCTACATCCTTGTCTCGCGCGAGGCGGTGCACGTGCCGCCGCTCTATGCCGCCGAAATGACACCGTTCGATCCGCTCGTCGGCGAGTTCCGCGTCCACTATGCCGGCTTCTTCGATCCCGGCTTTGGACACGCCGCCGCCGGCGGCTCGGGCAGCCGGGCGGTGCTGGAAGTGCGCAGCCATGAGGTGCCCTTCATCCTCGAACACGGGCAGATCGTCGGGCGTCTCGTCTACGAGCGCATGCTCGAGCTTCCCGAAAGCCTCTACGGCACCGGACTGGGCTCCAACTACCAGGCGCAGGGCCTGAAGCTGTCGAAGCATTTCCGCACCAGCTGAGCCGGGCGCTCACTGCGACCCGATCGAATGAATCCCGACGCGCGCCGGCCGCAGCTTCGCCGCCGCCGCTCGTTCGGCATCCTCTCTCAATTTCACGTTAGCTGTTTCCTTGGTGACAACCAGTTGTCTCGCTTAGCGCTAGCAACCGAAGCCAGGCCGCCGTTGCGGCATCGGACCGAGCCGTGATGGAGGAAACTCAAATGGCGGTTCACCTTATCAAGGAAGACTCGACCACACCCGTGACAGCCTCGGTTGCCAGTGGTGTCTGGCTGGTACGGGAGGGTGTCACGCTTGCAACCGCGCCCGACGGCTCGGCCTACCGCGGCGCGATCGACGCCAGCGCCAAGGCGAACAGCCGCGTATTCAATGTCGAAGGAAACGTTTTCGCGGACTGGGGGCCTGGCATCTATCTGGGTGAGGGGATCGACAGCAAGATCGGGGTCGGGGACACAGGATCGATCACGAGTTCGACGACGGCGATCATCGCCTGGGCACCAAAGTTGGAGGCCACGGTGAGAATGCAGAACGATGGCGAGATTTACGGCTCCACCGACGGTATCTATGTCGTCTTGACGCAATTCGACCTCACCAACAACGGGACAATCGGGGGAGGCTATACTGCAGTCGTTGCCAGATCGGACGTCACCTATATCGCCAACAGTGGGGTCATAAATGGTGTCGTCGCCGCTTATGGGGACGGAGTGGGCAAGGCTGCGATCAACAACACAGGTACTATCAATGGTCGGCTCGAGGTGCTCACGAATGCGGCACAGGTCAACACGATCTTCAATTCCGGCACGATTGCCGCGCACGACAAGCTGGGCGGTAGTCAGAACGCGGTAATCGGTGGCCTTGCCGCCGAACAGGTGGTCAACACCGGTACGATAAGAGGGGACCTGGACCTCGGTGGAGGGGCGGACACCTTCTCCAACTCCGGTTTCGTTCAGGGCAACATTTCCTTCCAGGCTGGCGACGATGCGCTGACGCTCAATAACGGCGGCGTCATCGACGGCAATGTGGACATGGGAGAGGGCAACGACCGCATCAACCTGATCGGCGGATCGATCACCGGCACCGTGTCGGGCGGTCAGGGAAATGACTACTACGTCATCCGCAACGCAGACGCCGTTTTGACTGAAACAGCGGATCAAGGCGTCGATACCGTCGAAACCCGCACCACCTGGTATTTGGACGACAACTTCGAAAACCTCGTGCTCGCCGGCAACGCGAGCGTCGAGGGGCACGGCAATGAGCTTGCCAATGCATTGACCGGCAACATCGCCTCCAACCGGCTGTTCGGCTACGAGGGCGACGACGTGCTCGATGGCGGAAAGGGGGCCGACCGGCTCGACGGCGGTGCCGGCAACGACACCTATATCGTCGACAACGCGGGAGATGTCGTTATCGAAAGAGCGGGTGCGGGCAGGGACACCGTCAAATCCACCGTCAGCTTGGTGCTTTCGGCGAACGTCGAAAACCTGATCCTTGGCGGAACCGGCGCGCTGAACGGCACCGGCAACGCCCTCGCCAACACACTGACCGGCAATGCCGGCAAGAACGTCCTGAACGGCGGTACCGGCAAGGACACGCTGGTTGGCGGTGCCGGCAACGACACCTACATCACCGATGGCGGCGACACGATCAAGGAGGATGCGAATGGAGGCGTCGACCTCGTCAAGAGTTCCGTCACGCTCACGCTCGGTGCAAACCTCGAAAACCTGACGCTGACCGGTACCAAAAACATTGGCGGCACCGGCAACGCGCTCGACAACGTTCTGGTCGGCAACGCCGGAAAGAACGTTCTGAACGGAGGCGCGGGTGCCGACACTCTGACCGGGGGGCGTGGCAGTGACACTTTCGTCTTCAACTCCGCCCTGAGCAGCAAGAATATCGACAAAATCAGCGACTTCGACACGAAGTCCGACATCATCCATCTGGACGACGCGATCTTCCGCGGCTTGAAGGCCGGTGCTTTGTCAGCCGATGCCTTCCGGATCGGAACTGCCGCTGCCGATGCCAGCGACCGCATCATCTACAACGATGCGACCGGGGCGCTGTTCTTCGATCGCGATGGTTCCGGATCCGCCTACAAGGCCGTGCAGTTCGCCGACCTGTCAGCGGGTCTGAAAAGTGCGGGCATCGCTTATAGCGACTTCTTCGTCATTTAGCGTAGGGATCACTGCAGTGCCTCGGCAAGGCTATCAAGGCTCCCGGATGGCGCCGTCGAGCCCGCGCAGCAGCGGATAGAGGAAATAGGAGATCACGGTTCGGCGACCGACCTTGATCTCGGCCGAGACCGTCATGCCCGGCAGGAGTCGGATCGGCTCACCGTCGGAGTGGAGTTGCATGTCGGTCAGCGGCACCCGGGCCTTGAAGTAGGGAGCAGGCGATTGTCCCGTGGTCGCTTCCTGCTGGGTCGGGTTGAAGGCGTCGCGGCTAATCGTGCGGATCGTCCCGGAAGCTGTTCCGTACTTCTGGAACGGATAGGCGTCGAGCTTGATCCGGGCTTCGCTGTCGACTGCGACGCGCGCGATGTCGCGGGAGTTGACCGAGACCTCCGCTTCGAGCGGGACGTTGAGGGGGACGAGCGTCACGATCGGCTCGGCCTCGCGGACCACCGAGCCGACCGAGCGCTGGGCCAGGTCGAGGACGACGGCGTCGGCCGGCGCCGTCAGCGTGATCATCTCGCGCCTCAGTTCCATTTTCTTCAATTCGTCGGCGGCGGTGTCGCGCTGGTTGCGTAGCTCGACCAGTTGTTCCATCGACGCCCTGCGAAAGTCCTCGACAAAAGCCTGCCGGTCGGCTCGCAGTTTCGCCAGCGTGTGATCGGCTTCCGCCGCCTTGCCGCGCAACGCCGACAGGCTCGTCTCGACATCAAGCCGCGCGTCACGCGCGCCAAGGAAGTTGATCAGCGATCCGCTGTCCTTCCGGTAGAGCGACTCGCGCGCCCCTTCGATGCGATTGAGATTGTCGCGCCGGTTCGTCAGCACCGTCTGCTGATCCTTGCTGGAGGAGATCGCCGCAAGCTGGCCGGCGATCTGCTGGTCGAAATTCTGCACCTGCGCGAGGTAGTAAGCACGCCGCTGGGCGAAAAGCTGCGCTTGCAGTAGTTCATCCGGTGAACTGCCTGGGTTTGCCGTGTAGTCGACCCCTGCGAGTTCGGCGTCGATGCGCTTCACCTGCGCGTCGAGGGCGGAAAATTTCGTGCGCTGCTGGTCGGCGTCCGATTGGCTGAAGGTTGCGTCCATTCTGGCCAGCGTCTGGCCGGCGTGGACCACGTCTCCCGCCGAGACCTCGATGGATCGGATGATCGACGTCTCGAGCGGCTGGACGACGATGGTCGGCTGCGTGGTGACGAGTTTGCCGGGGGCGATGACGACCTCGTCGATCTTCGATAGCGATGCCCAAAGGATGGCCGAGCCGATCAGCGCGGTGATGCCGTAGAGGGTCATCCGCGCTACCCTGGGCGGCGCGCGCTCTTCGAGTTCCACGGCGTCCGACTGGAATTCCGCGATCACCGGCGGGCGGGCGTATTGCACGACGAGTTCGGTTCCGGGCTTGCCGGCCGGAACGGGAAGATTCTCGTGTCCTCGCGCGCTGTCGTCGCTCATGCCACCTGCCTTGTTTGCTGGGACCATAGGTGGCGATAGGTCATGCAGCGCGAAACCAACTGGTCGTGGCGGCCGATATCGGCAACCTTGCCGCGCTCCACGACGAGGATCGCATCGGCATCGACCAGCGTCGACAGCCGGTGCGAAACGATGATGACGGTGCGCCCCTTCGCGATCTTGCTCAGGTTCTCGCGGATGATCGCTTCACTGTCGGGATCGAGCGCGCTCGTGGCCTCGTCGAGAATAAGCAGTTTCGGGTTGGTCAGCAGCGCGCGGGCGATCGCGAGACGCTGCTTCTGTCCGCCCGAAAGGTTGGCGGCGTTCTCTTCCAGCATGGTCTCGAAGCCGCGCGGCAGCCGCTCGATGAACTCCTCTGCGCCGGCAATGCGGGCGACGTCGACGATCTCCTCGATGCTCGCGTCCGGCTTGGCCGCTGCGATGTTCTCGCGCACCGAGCCGCGGAACAGGAAATTATCCTGCAACACCACGCCGATGCTCGAGCGCAGATGAACGAGATCGATTTCCCGGTTGTCGTAGCCGTCGATCCGGACCAGCCCCTGCTGGTTCTGGTACAGCCCCTGGATCAGTCGCGTCACGGTCGTCTTGCCGGAGCCGCTCTTGCCGACGATGCCGAAAACCGAGCCGGCGGGAACGGTGAACGACACGTCGTCGAGCGCCGGGGCGTTTTCCGGCACGTAACGGAAGGTGACCCTGTCGAACTCGATCTTTCCGCTGAACTCCGGCCGGATTCCGCGGCCGCGGCCGGCCTGTTCGCGGCGCTGGTTCATGATCTCGCCGAGCATCCGCACCGAGAGTGCCACCTCCTGATACTCGTGCACCATGGTGACGATCTGGACGAGCGGCCCGGAAACGCGCCCGGCCAGCATGTTGAAGGCGACCAGCGCGCCGATTGTCATCGCGCCGCTGAAGACGTCGAGCGCGCCGAGCCCGATGATGGCGACGCTCATCAGCTTTTCCAGCAGCCCGGTGATGGCCTGGGCGATTGATGAGATCTTGTCGACGCGAAAGCGCACGGAAATGGTTTCGGCCGAACGATCGTCCCACACCTGCCGCTGCCGCGGCTCCAGGGCAAGCGACTTGACCGTGCGCATGCCGTGCACGGTTTCGACCAGCAGCGCCTGCCGCTCCCCCTCGACCCGGTAGAGCGCCTGCAGCCGTCGTTGGAACGGCCCAACGAGCATCATGACGACGAGGCCGACGAGCAAGGCAAAGCCGAGCACGACGAAGGTCAGCTTGACGCTGTAGAGAAGCAGGATCGGCACGAACACCAGCAGCGACAGGCTGTCCAGAAGCGTCAGGAACATACGGCCGGTCAGGAATTCGCGAATGCGCCCGGTCTGCTGCATGTGCTTGACGATCACGCCGGCGGAGGATTGTTCGAACAGGGCTATCGGCAGATCAAGCAAGTGGCCGAACGTTCGCGTGGCGATCCGGATATCGATCTTGTTGGTTGCGTAGAGCAGCAGATAACGCCGCAGAAAGGTGAAGGCCGCGTCGAAGATCAGCGCAATCGCAATGCCGACCGTGAGGACGGTGAGCGTCGCATAGCTCTGGTGCACCAGCACCTTGTCGATCACCAGCTGGAAGAAGATCGGCGTGGTTAGGCCAAGCCCGTAGAGAACGAAGGCCGCCAGCGCCACGTCGCGAAAGAGGCTGCGCTGGCGCACGATCTCCGGAATGAACCAGCGCAGGCCAAAGGGCTGATCGTCATCGAAGAGGCGATAGTTGCGCTTCAGGAGGACGATGGAGCCATGCCAGCTTCGGGAGAACTTCTCCTCGTCGAGAAGAATGAACTCCGGACGCTTCGCGAGCGGATCGAGCACGCGGATCATCCGGTCCTCGCCGCTGCCGGCGGCGGCGGCGATCACGATCCAGTTGCCGTTGTCGAGTTCGGCGAGCACGGGATAGGCCTGGCCCAACGTGAACAGGCCATCCCAGCTCAGGCGGACATGCCGGGCCTTCAGGCCCGCATCCTTCGCCATCCTGAGGAGCTTTCGCGTAGGAACCGGCTGCTCGCCAATGGCATAGTCATGCATCAGCCGTTCGGGCGCCAGGTCGATCCCATGATGACGCGCGACCAGCGTCAGGCATTGCAGGTTGGTGTGCTGAGACGCGCCCATCACCGCTCCCAATAAGTGCCGCGCGTGCTCAGTTGAAATTCGGCGACTCGTTTGTAGATCCCCGTGTCTGCTGCCCCGCATCGCCCGCCGGATGTGCCGCAATGTCGCCGATGCGGCGAACGGCGCCGGCTTCGACAAGACCGTTGAGCGCCTTCTGCATGAGGTCGACCGCATTGGCGAAGGCATCCACCGGCATGACGACCCGCTGGCGGAACACCGGCTTGGGATTGTTGTTCGCGTCGCGTTCGGTCGCCGACAGGGACATCAGGTCGATGCGGACGATCGTGCCCGTGACGGTGATCTCGCCGATGCCATCGGAATAGAGTTCCTGGGTCATTGTGGTCTCCGTATGATGTTGCTCGCAGGTGAAGGAGGAGGGGAATCGTGTTGCCAGGGCGGGAAGGGATCATCCAGATCGCGCGCGCTGCTGGAATCGAAGCCGGCCTCGCCACCGACCAGGCACTCATCGAGCGCTGAGCGGATCGAGGCTTCGGCCAGCCGGGTGCCGATGAAGACGAGCTCCTGCCGTCGGTCGCCCCAGATCGGGCTCCAGTGACGGTCGAGAAGCGCATGGAACTGTGGCTGGCGCGGCCAGTGGCCGCGCGGCACCGTCGCCCACCAGAGGCCTTTCGCCTCGGTGCGCCGCTGCACGCCGGCAATCGACAGCAGTCCGATCCAGTCCGGCCGCGTCGCCAACCAGAAATGACCCTTCGCCCGGATCAGGCCGGGCCAATCCATGGAAAGAAATGCATGGAACCTCGCGGGATCGAAGGGGCGGCGCGCCCGGTACACGAAGCTGGATATGCCGTATTCCTCCGTCTCCGGAACGTGGTCGCCCCAGCCGAACAATTCCTTGTGCCACAAGGGATGCCTTGCCGACTTTGCCTCGGAGAACAGGCCGGTGTTGAGGATGGCCCGCAACGGCAGCACGCCGAAGTCCGTCTCCAGCACGCGTGCATCCGGGTTGAGCGCGGCAATGACCCGGCGAACCGCCTGCCTGGTTTCGGCCGGCACCTCGGAGACCTTGTTGACGACGACGACGTCGGCAAATTCAATCTGCTCGACCAGGAGATCGACGAGGCTGCGATGGTCGTTTTCGTCGCGCGTCGCACCGCGGTCGCTCAGAAAATCGGTGCTGGCATAGTCCGCCAGCAGATTGGCGGCGTCCACGACCGATACCATGGTGTCCAGCCGCGCAATGTCGGCGAGCGCCGCCCCAGCCGCGTCGCGGAAGGAGAACGTTGCGGCGATCGGCAGGGGCTCGGCGATTCCGGTGCCTTCGATCAGGAGATAGTCGAAGCGCCGCTCGTCTGCGAGCCGGCGAACCTCGCCGAGCAGGTCGTCGCGCAGCGTGCAGCAGATGCAGCCGTTGGTCAGCTCGACCAGCGTCTCGTCCGTCCGCGAAAGGTCTGCTCCGCCATCACGAATGAGATCCGCATCGATGCTGATCTCGCTCATGTCGTTGACGATGACCGCCACCCGCAGGTCCTCGCGATTGCGAAGAACGTGATTGAGAATCGTCGTCTTGCCAGCCCCCAGAAACCCTGCCAGCACGGTTACCGGGAGTCGATTGTCGTCGACCATGCCTGCCCCTTGTGCCCAACCTTATGCCGCCAGCTGCGGCCTGAAGAGTACGTCCACGTAGTAGTTCGTGTTGTTGTAGCTGCTCGTGGGGAACACCCCTGCCGCTCCGTATGCGTACACGCCATTGCCGCCGCTCAAGGCCGATGACAGGGCATGAAGATTGTTGTTGTCGACGCCCGAATTGAAGAAGTTGCTGGTTGCCGAGTAATTTCCGTTGCTGCTGTAGGACACGACGTAGGTCGTGTTCGCCTGGATCGAGACGTCGTTCGAGAGATTGACGGTCTGCCAGCCGCTGGCGGTCTCGTTCGTAAAGGTCGCGCTTGCCAGCAGCGTGCCGGTCGCGCTCCACAGATAGCCGGTGTGCGGACCGGTATTGTTGGCGCCCTTGTAGAAACGGAAGCCGGTGATGGAACCGGCCACGTCCGCCTGGAACTTCATGCCGAGGTTGACGCGGTTGTTGTCGTTGACCGAGAGCGTCGTCGGCGTGCTGGTGGCGGCAAAGACGCTCTGCGTGCCCGTCGAGGGCGGGACCACCGTCAGGCTGACGGTGGCCGATGCCGTTCCGCCGCGGCCGTCGGAGATGCTGTAGCGGAAACTTGCCGGTCCGCTGTAGCCCGCCGTCGGCGTGAAGGTGACGGCATTCGTCTGGCCGTTGAATGCAACGGTGCCATTCACTGCGTTGTCCACCCCGGTGATCGTCAGCGGGTCGCCGTCGGGATCGTTGTCGTTGGCGAGCAGCGCTGAGGCCTGGATCGTCGCAGCCGTACCGGGCGTGGTGGTGAAGCTGCTGTCGTTGGCGGCCACCGGAACCGCGTTGGCGGTGGAGCGCTCGAACAGGACATCCACCCAGTAGTTCGACGAACTCCAGCTCGAGGTCGGAAACTCGTTGCCGGAGCCGTAGGCAAAGACGCCGTTGCCGCCGCTGGTAGAACTTGAAGGGGCGCTGAGCACGCCGTTCGTCCGCGTCGTGGTGAAGTAGTTCGGCGTCGCGGCATAGTGGCCGTTGGATTGGTAGCTGGCGACATAGGTCGTGCCGGCGGTGATGTTCACCGGCTGCGAGAACATCACCGTCTGCCAGCCGCTGGCGCTTTCGTTGACGAAGGTGGCGCTCGTCAGCAGCGTGCCGGAGCTGGTCCACAGCGAGCCGACATGGGTGCCGGTGTCCTGGGCACTCTTGTAGTAGCGCAGCCCGGTGATCTGGCCGCTCGCCGAGGCCACGAACTTCACCCCGAGTTCGACCGGGCTGGCGTCGTTGTTCGAGGTGATGCTCGGCGTATCGGTGAGCGAGAACAGGCTCGTCGCCGTCGAGGGCGGGTTGACCGTCAGGCTGACGGTCGCCGATGCCGTGCCGCCGCGGCCGTCGGAAATGGTGTAGCGGAAGCTCGCCGGGCCAGTGTAGCCGGCCGTCGGCGTGAAGGTGATCGCATTTGTCTGGCTGTTGAAAGTGACGGTGCCGTTCACCCCGTTGTCAGCCCCGGTGATCGTCAGCGGGTCGCCGTCGGGATCGTTGTCGTTGGCGAGCAGCGCTGAGGCCTGGATCGTCGCAGCCGTGCCGGGCGTGGTGGTGAAGCCGCTGTCGTTGGCGGCCACCGGAACCGCGTTGGCGGTGGAGCGCTCGAACAGGACATCCACCCAGTAGTTCGTCGAACTCCAGCTCGAGGTCGGAAACTCGTTGCCGGAGCCGTAGGCGTAGACGCCGTTGCCGCCGCTGGTGGAACTGGAAGGGGCGCTGAGCACGCCGTTCGTCCGCGTCGTGGTGAAGTAGTTCGGCGTCGCGGCATAGCGGCCGTTGGATTGGTAGCTGGCGACATAGGTCGTGCCGGCGGTGATGTTCACCGGCTGCGAGAACATCACCGTCTGCCAGCCGCTGGCGCTTTCGTTGACGAAGGTGGCGCTCGTCAGCAGCGTGCCGGAACTGGTCCACAGCGAGCCGACATGGGTGCCGGTGTCCTGGGCGCTCTTGTAGTAGCGCAGCCCGGTGATCTGGCCGCTCGCCGAGGCGACGAACTTCATCCCGAGCTCGACCGGGGTGGCGTCGTTGTTGGAAGCGACGCTCGGCGTATCGGTGAGCGAGAACAGGCTCGTCGCCGTCGAAGGCGGGTTGACCGTCAGGCTGACGGTCGCCGATGCCGTGCCGCCGCGGCCGTCGGAAATGGTGTAGCGGAAGCTCGCCGGGCCGGTGTAGCCGGTCGTCGGCGTGAATGTGATCGCATTCGTCTGGCTGTTGAAGGTAACGGTGCCGTTCACCCCGTTGTCCGCCCCGGTGATGGAGAGCGCATCGCCGTTCGGATCGGTATCGTTGGCCAGCAACGAAGCGGCCTGGATGGTCAGGACCGTGTTCTGGGTAGCCCAGTAGCCCGTGTCGCTGACGGCAACCGGCACGCCGTTGACGGTCGAGGCGTTGAACACCACGTCGACCCAGTAGTTTTCGCCCCGGTACGAACTGTTCGGGAATATGCCCGCGTTGTTGCCATAGGCGTATACGCCGCCGTTCTGGCTGACGCTCAACGGCCCCCGCGTATAGGCAGAGTCGAAGTATCCGGTGCTGCTCGAATAGTAGCCGTTGGTGTGGTAGGAGGCGACATAGGTCGTCCCCGCGGCAATGTTGATCGGGCTGGAAAAAGTCACAGTCTGCCACCCGGAGAGCGACTCGCCGGTCGATGTCGCCGTCCCGAGCAGCGTCCCGTTGGCGGTCCAGAGGCTGACCTTGTGCTCGCCGATATTGTAGAAGCCCTTGTAGAAGCGGATTCCGGAGATGGTGCCGTTGGTATTGGCCTGGAAGCGAACCCCCAGTTCGACCCCGTCGGGCTCGAGGTTGGTCTCGACAGCCGGCTTCGCGGCCAGCGTCCACAGGCTGGCGGTCGAGGGCAGCGTCACGCTCACCTGCTTGCCCGCCGCGGGCGTCTCGAGGTTGACGCTGTCGTCGACGGCCCGCGACATGATCGTGTAGGTGCCGCTGGCCTGGACGACCCAGTTGTAGCTCCAGCTCTCCCGGCCGGTCGCCTTGAACCAGCTGTTGCCGCCGTCGGTGGACACCTCGACGCCGGCGATGACGCCGCCGCCGAGATCCTGGGCGGTGCCGGTGATCGTCACGTGCTGGCCCTCGACGAAGCTGGCGCCGATCGTCGGCGAGGTGATCGTCGAGGTTGGCCGGATGGTGTCGGTCGATTGCGTCGCCAGGGCAAGACTGGAGACGAGCGTCGAGGGCTGGATGCCCATGTCGGCGAACATGTTGACCATCGCCTGCTGGACGTTCCGATCGGTCGGCGTCGTCGCCCCTTCGTGCTGGGCATCGAGCGCCCAGGACCAGAAGACGGTGCCGGCGCTGAAGACGAGGGCGCCGCTCTCGTCGCGGTACATTGTCAGGCTGTGCGTGGCGTCGGCATTGCCGATGGTCGTGCCGTAGTCGCGCAGATAGGTGTTCACCGAGACATTGGAGAGCGACAGATTGACGAGCCCGGCCGGCCGGAAGCCGTTCTCGACGTCGGAGTTCCATTCGTAGCCGAGGATGTTCTGCGGCAGGCTGTAAGTCTGGCCGGGCTGCAGGTTGGCGACGTCGGTGTTGCGCCAGAAGCGAAGCTTTGAGAAATCGTAAGGAACGGTCATCGTGTCCTGGCGATTGCTGTCGACCGTGAACATGGTGCCGATCAGGGAATTTTCCGGCTGCTGGCCGGGATCGGCATAGCGCGGATCGCGCCAAGTGCCGGTGCCGACATTGCTCGGATCGGTGCTGGTGCCCCAGGTCTCCTTGTAGCAGACCATGGTGCGGTAGGGGGTGCCGTTGCCGTCGATGCTGCTTTCCCAGCGAACCTTCCAGTAGCAGTCGTTGCCGCCCCAGAAAGCCAGGTTGACGCCGGCGTCGCGCGCGGCCTCGACGTTGCTGCGTTGCTCGGCCGACCAGTACTCGTCGTGTCCTACAGAGAGGAAGGCATCGTGGTTCAACAATTGGCTGCCGTTGCGGGCCGAATCGACGCCGGAGATGTAGGAGACGTCATAGCCGTTCTGCTCCAGCCAGCGGATGGCGGAATGCTCGGCACCGAAGATGAAATCATGCGTGCCGCCGAACGGGCTGGTGTTGGTGATGAAGGGGCGGTTGTAGCTGACCGCCGAGGCGCGGCCGATCGCATTGAGACCGCAACTGCAGTTGGGCGGCCGGTAGCCGATCAGTTCGGCCGGGTCGACCGGTACCTCGCCGTAATAGAGACTGGCCCCGCCCCAGGCATTGTAGGCCTGCCAGGTGGTGTCCGAGGTCTGGAAGACGATGTTGCTCGTGGAGCTGTCGTCCCGCACGACGAAGGGGATCAGGCTCTGCCCCGCGGTGCCGTCCTGGCGAACCAGCTTGGCGATGTAGACACCGGAGACCGCGTCGGAGGGGATTGCCCAGCTTGCCGACACCGACCAGTTGCCGCAGTCGATCAGGCCCTTCGACATGTCGACGATCGGATGCGGCTGGATTTGCGCGGAGGTGAGCGACTGGTTGATCGTGCCAACCTTGCGGGCGCCGTCACCGCCGTAATAGCCGAGCCGGTAGATGTCGATCCGGTAGTTGGTCGAATCGGTGGCGATCTTGAAGTCCACCGTCTGGCCGATATTGGTGCTGATCTCGGTGGCAAAGCCCTGGATGTTGGCATCGCCGTCGCCGTCGACGCCCCATTCGCTGCGCGGGTTGCCCTGCTTCATGTTTTCGAGGGCGATCTTGTTCGGCGTCGCCGCCGCTGCCGGTTCCGCCGCCAGCGCCGCCATTGGGACGGCCAGCGTATCGGTCGCAGGCTCGGCTTCGGTCGCTGCGGCTGAAGATGCAGGCATGACCGACGACCCGGTCGGCGTTTCGGAGCCGGCCCCTTCGACCGCTGGGGCCGCATCATCTAGGCGTACGGCAGTCCCAGACACGCCGCTGATCGCAGGCGCAACCAAAGTCACGCTCGGTGCAAAGGACACTCCGCCAGCGGGCGAGGCATCGCTGGCCCGGTCGAGCGCCGGGCTGGTGACAGCGCTGGACGCGGCGGCCGTATCGGGTCGGAACGAGACCGATGCAGGGGCCGATGCCTCCGGTGCGATGCTGTCTGAAGACCGGTAATGCACCACCGAAGCGAAGCCGTTTCCGGACGGCGTGCTTTCCGGCGCCTGGTCCGGGCCATCGGCGGACATCGACGGGCCGCCCGCGTCTGCGGACAGACCCTTGACCGCGCTGAACGGCGAGGCGAAACTCCAGGACAAGGCGTAACCACCGGGCGATTGGAAGGCCGATATCCATCCCGGCAACGCCGGCAGATCCACAGAGGATACGGCTTGCGACCATGCCGCCCGCATGTCGGATGCGCCCGGGAGGTCGGGCTGGCTGGTCCCCGTTGCTACCGACAGGCACGAACCCTTGCTAGCCAGATGATGTCGCGCTGCCCCATAGCTGTTGCCACCGGACATGCTCAACAGGTCGTGGTTTCTGATGTGAAGCCTGAACATGTTTCGCCTCCGATCCGCATCGAGCTGCGCGGACATGGGTGCCGGTTGGAATGAATGGATCGTCTCCTCAATGGCTCATTCTGCCAACAATCCGGTGCCGGCGTACTACATCAATCGGTAGTAGCTCGCCCAGGGGAGCCCTCCTCCCATTTGACGATCGAATCCGTGCGCGGCGGGTGTCGCACCCCCATTAGCGTATGTGTCATGACGAGCGCGCCGCGCTGAAGATCGCTTTCCGCAGTTGATGTTCCAAAGGCCGAGGCACCGAAGACGACAGGCGCATCCGATGGTGGAGGAGGTGGGTGTCTCGTAAACTTTTGCGATCGTGTCGATGCATCGTCACGATCGACAGAACGTTACCCCCTATGACGTACGCGGAAGTTCGAACTCCGACGGAATGGCAGATACTGTTCCGGATCGAGGCCCTTAGAATGGGTGTCGAATGTTTCAGGCGAGGGTCGCCCGGAGCGAGGGGGTGCCAGGCCGACGGCCCTCGGATCGTGCGCGGATCTGAATTGAGACCGCGTCGGGCTGGAGCGGAGCATGCCGCGGACAGTGAAGGCGGACGCAAGGTGCGGGCACACGAACTTGGAAGTCTTAGGCATACCGCGCGCGAACCGCGTTCAACACGGCAGGATCGCTTTGCCCAATCACGCCGTTCAGAAACAGCCGTCGCCGATTCGAAGGGCGAAAAGTCAGGTTCTTGGCCGGCATGGCCGATAAGGTTCTTTGTCGTTTCCCTCTTTGTCCCCTGGCTGTTCGATCTGAGTGGGCTGATCATAAGCCCGTATAGACTCGTTCTCCTTGCCATGGTGCTTCCATGCCTGTTCCGATGGCTTAGCGGCGCTGCCGGCCGGTTCCGCGTCGCCGACTTCTGCCTGCTGTTCTACTGTCTGTGGGCGGCGATCAGCATGGTTGTCCGCGATGGATTCGGAGCTGCACTGGAGGGTGGCGGCATCCTGTTCGTCGAAACGATGGGGTCCTATCTCCTGGCCCGGTGTTTCGTTCGAAGTGCCCGCGACTACTACAGCGTGGCGCTCCTGTTCTTCCGCTGCATTCTGTTGTTGATGCCATTTGCCGTCTTCGAAACCCTCACAGGAAACAACGTCCTGCTTGAAACGACACGGGCGCTGTTCACGACGCACTATGCTGTCCCCGACACGCGCTGGGGACTGACGCGCGTTCAGAGCGTCCTGGAACATCCAATCCTGTTCGGCGTGGTCGTCGGCAGTGCCCTAGCGCCAGTGCATCTGGTCCTCGGTTACGGGCAGAGCGTGATCAGGCGCTATTTTCGGACGTCGGTGGTCGCCGTGACGGCGTTCCTGTCCTTGTCTTCAGGACCGCTGACCGCCCTGTCCGTGCAGATCCTGCTGCTCACCTGGAATGGTCTGCTGGCGCACGTAAAGGAACGCTGGAAACTGTTTTGGGCTGTAATGTTAGCCGGCTACGCAGCCGTCGCAATTGCCTCCAACCAGAGCGTCTTTCAATTTGCGTTTACATACTTCTCCTTCAGCCCGGCGAACGCCTATTTCCGTGTGCTGATTTGGCACTTCGGCTCCTCGTCCGCACTGAACCATCCGATCTTCGGCACTGGCATGGAGGATTGGGAGCGACCGGAGTGGATGCCGCCAAGCATCGACATGTTCTGGCTCTACCACGCAATCGTTTATGGCATCCCCGCCGCGCTTGCGATGCTTGCGGCGTTTCTCGCTATTTTTCTCAGCGTTTCGACGCGGCCTGCGTCTGCGGATCCGAAGCTGATGGCCTATCGCCTGGCCTATCTTGCGGCGATGGCCAGTCTCTTCTGTGTCGGCTGGACGGTTCATTTTTGGAATGCCACCTACGTCCTTTTTCTGTTCACGCTGGGAAGCGGTGTCTGGTTGCTGGAAACCGAGGAGCCGGCAACGCGGGAGCGCGACATACGGCCGGTCCGCGGACGCAGTGTTTCCTCGTCCCGTCCCGCCACGGAGAATAGGCGCGGACGCGCGACAAATGGGCCCACTTCATCTTGATTTGCCATGATAATCCGCCCTGCCGGAGAGTTGGCTTTTTGCAAATTCAAGGCGGGCTTTTTTAGTACTGCCGTAAGTGATTGTTAACTGACGTCTGCAATCGTACGGTACCGTTCATTATTCCGGCCGTCACCGCCACTTCGTCGCGTCTGCCGAATGATCGATCACGGATCGGACGAGGGCTGCGGCGCAAGGGGGAGTGCGGTGCAGCGGTTGTGCGACAGGCAGAGCGCGCGGGTTTGAACCGCAAGCAACAGTGCCAGAGACGTCTGGCGAACGTGCAGGCCGCATGACGGCGGCCCGACCTCCAGGTGGCAGGATGCCGCCTCCCCGACACTGACTAAACCCATGAGGAACCACGATAGGTGGGGAAGGGTCTACCTATGACGAACGCGCTTATTTCCGGAGGCATGGCGGCAGCGCCAAGTCCTCTTGCGGCGAAAGCTTCCAGCCGGATCGCAATCACGATCCGCGCCACATTGCTTCTGATCCTGTCGGCCTTCGGCGCGACGCTGCTGGTCCTGGCCAGCATGAATATGTTCTCGACATGGGATAGCATGCGCAGCGCGCAGGCCATGCGGACGAACAATGAGATCGGCGATCTCTTCCTGGCAAGCGCCGGCTCGCTCGCGAGCGAACGGGGAATGATCAACACCGCCTTTGGCAAATCGGCCAGCGCGGCACCGGAAACGGTCGCGAAGATAGCCGAGCATCGCCGGCGCGCGGACGAGGCGCTCGAAGCGGCTCTCGAACGGCTGAAGAACTCGCCTGACTTCAAGGAAAAGGACGAGATGATCTCGAAGGTCCGGCAGGACCACGACGCCCTGAAGGCTCTGCGCCGCGACATCGACGGTCAACTGGCTGTGGACGGAGCTGCGCGAAATCCGGAGATCCAAGGCCAGTGGGTGCCGACGGCGACCGCGCTCATCATGTCGTCGCAGCATCTGCGCATCGACGCGCAGGTAACGCCATCGTCGGCGCTTGCCCGGACGCAAATCGTCCTCGACCTGAGGCAGGCCATCTGGGTGGTCAGCGAATATGCCGGACGCGAGCGTGCCGCAATCGGTGGTGCGATCGCGCGCGGCGCCCGACTGGACGACGGTACGCTCGCAACGCTTTCCGAATATCGTGGACGGCTCGAGCAGTCCTGGGTGTCGATCGAAAGCTATGAGGGCCGCGACTTCGCCGACCCGTCGGTGCTGTCTGCGATCGCTGCGGTGCGCTCGGAGTACTTCGGCACGTTTGAGGATGTTCGCAAAAACATCTACGCCGCCAGTGCGCAAGGCCGCGAATACCCGCTGACCGGTGACGAATGGATGGCCTCGGCGACAAAGGCCATCGACGGCCTGTTGGCGCTGTCGAACGTCATCGGCCAATCTGCAGGCTCCTATACGCAGCAGATCGAGGACAGTGGACGCAACGGCTTCATCGCCAGCACGGCGGTGCTGATTGCCGCCGTGGTTCTGGGGCCGTTTGCCTTCTGGATCGTCACGACCCGGGTTACGCGGCCCATCCAGTCGCTGACGGAAACCATGTCCCGACTGGCCAACGGCGACCTGGAGACGTCGATACCGTCGGTCGAGAGCAGGGATGAGATCGGCGAGATGGCGCGCGCGGTGGAAGTGTTCCGCGAAGCCGGTCGGAACAATCGCCGGCTGGAAGCAGAAGCTCACGAAGGCCGCGAATTGACTGAACGCGAGCGGCGCGAGCGCGAAGCGCAGAGAGCCGTCGAGGCGCAAAAGATGCAGGAAGCGGTCGACGCGCTCGGCACTGCGCTTGGTCAACTGGCCGAAGGCAATGTCGGTCATCGGATCGAAACGGTGTTTGCGGAATCGCTCGACCGCTTGCGGACCGACTTCAACCAGTCGGCGAGCAAACTGGAAGAGGCGCTGCGTTCCGTCGGCCAAAACGCCGCCGCTATCCATTCCGGTTCGGAGCAAATCCGGGCGGCGGCCGATGATCTCTCCAAGCGCACGGAAATGCAGGCCGCCTCGGTCGAGGAGACTGCCGCTGCCATCGAGCAGATCACGACGGCCGTGCGGGACACCAGCCAGAGGGCCGGCGAGGCCGGCGGCCTGGTGGCGCGGGCGCGCGAACAGGCCGAACGCTCCAGTGTCATCGTCGAAAAGACGGTCACCGCGATGGGAGCGATCGAGACGTCCTCCCGCGAGATCAACAACATCATCGTCGTGATCGACAACATCGCCTTCCAGACGAATCTCCTCGCGCTGAACGCCGGGGTGGAAGCAGCGCGGGCCGGAGATGCCGGAAAGGGCTTTGCCGTGGTCGCGCAGGAGGTGCGTGAGCTGGCACAGCGATCAGCGAAAGCAGCGCAGGAAATCAAGGCGCTCATCACGAGTTCGGCCGAGCAGGTCAACACCGGCGTAGCGCTCGTCGACGAGACCGGCAATGCCCTTCGGACAATCGCCGCTGAGGTGCAGGAAATAAGCCACCATGTCACCGCGATCGTCGAGGCCGCCCGCGAGCAGTCCGTCGGGCTGGGTGAAATCAACACGGCCGTCAACCTGATGGACCAGGGCGCGCAGCAGAACGCGGCAATGGTGGAGCAGTCATCCGCCGCCAGCCACAGCCTCGCCTCGGAGGCGGGCGCGCTCAACGAGCTGCTCGCCAGGTTCCGCTTCGGCGAGGCTAGGCAGACGGTGCAGGAAGAGCCCGCTCCGGCCGCTCGGTCGCCGGCGCGCGCATTGATCCAGCGAGTCGCAAGTTTTGCGGGCCGCAGCGGAAACGCGGCAGTCGCGCCGCGCGAACGCTGGGAGGAGTTCTGATCCGCCCCAATCGACAGGGGTAAAGAGGACCTAACTCAGGCACCGGCCATCGACTGGATGGCCGGTGCCTTTTTTTCGTCTGAACGCCCCCTGCCATCTCCCTGCGGAGCCTTTCCTTCCTGACGGCAAGCTGACGACGATCGCCGACTTTCTTCAGAGGCTCGTCAGTTTCGGGGGTGATTGTTGTTGCGTGGACAATCGCAACCGAGGAGTTTGGATCCATGAACAAGGCACTGACGACGCTCGCTTTCCTTGCTGTTCTGCCGGCAACCGCTGCCCTGGCTGCTGATGAATGCCGTGTCCCTGTAGGCCAGGAGCAGTCTCGCGAAGCGCTGACGCAGCTTACAACCGAATTCGGTTGGACGATCGACACGCTGAAGATTGATGATGGCTGCTATAATCTGCGGGTGACGGACGAGAGCGGTAACGTCTTCAAGGTGAAGATCGATCCGGAGACGATGGACGTCGTCGACGGTGAGGTGGAAAGCCTCGCGGACGGCAGCATCTAGACCACGCGTGATCGTGGTTCTTATAGCTGACAGAGGAGGTGCTCAGTTTGCCTCTGTCAGCTACATGTCTGACCGCCATTCAAACTAGAGACGGTTAAATTTTGCGGGGGACACATAGGCGACCCTGCTCGCATTCCAGGTCGACACGGGGCCAGTTTCCCGTGTCGGCGGCTGCTCGATAGGTTGACTCGAGGAACAGCAGCAGCGTCCGGCCGGGATCACCGCTCCGGCGCACTGCCTCGTACGGAAGCAGGAACTCTCCGAGCGTCTGATCGAACCAGGCGTCGGCCGGAGCGACCTTGCGATCGGAGAATCCTTCCGGCGCGGGGTAGGCATAGGAGTAGAACGTCGCGTCGTCAGCTCCCGCACCTCCCGGCCAGAACCCGGCTGAAGACACTTCGTGGCTATAGGCTTCCTGGGAAACGGTGTCGGGGAGGTTGGGCACGCCGCCAGGATGACGCGGAGCTTGCCGACCCGAAAAACGTATAATTGCCAGATCGAAAGATCCCCAGAAGAGATGCACCGGTGAAACCTTCCCCAGGAAGCTCGTCCGGAACTGTTCGAACACGCGCGAGGCGCTGACCAGCGCCCGGTGGAAGCGGCGAACGGCGTCCGCGTCGTAAGGGCGCTCGGCATGGTCCTCGGCGAACGGCACGGGATCGGCGACCTCGTTCGGGGTCCCGTGAATTGTCGGCTGTCCGCCAACCGCCAGGATCGCTTTCCTGGTCCGGTCGAGGAACTCGGCGACGCTCATGGGCTCCAGCCGAAACGACGCCCGCGCACCGCCTTCCGCCTCGGCCACCAGGACATCATCGCAGAAATCCAGGCTCAGCGTCGCCAGCACGGCCTCATCAGGAACCGGTCCAGTCGTCAGTCCGCGGGGCGTGACGTAAAGCGTCGCGTGCCAGGAATGGTTGACCCATGGCGTGTGGGCGAGGCGGTACTTGCCCACGATCTGGCACCACAGGTGGAGTGCGGTGCAGGTTTCACGCCATTCCGAGTACGTGATTGAGGGCCATCGATCCATCATAAGGTAATCCCTCCGATATGATCCGACGGCTCAGATCATGAAGGCTGAACCGGTCCTCGTACAGTAGAAGTCGGCCACGGCAGAGTCTCCGCGTGACAGATCCATCCAGCAATGCTCGGTTTGCGGAGTGGCGACAGCTCCTGCGGTCGGCCTTTCGCGGGTGCTCGCCGCCTTGTCGCTTTCTCGTTGCAGCCCGTTTCTTGGCCGCTGCAGTTGGGCTCACCCTCCGACCCTTTGCCCGGTGTCTGCATCGAACAGGTGCATCATGTCTGCTTCGAAGGAAAGGCTCAGTACCTCTCCCGGTTCCACCCGCGACCGCGACGGCAGGCAGGCGACGATCTGCTGACCGCCCGCATTTGCCGAGACGACGAGCTCCGGCCCGGTGAGTTCCACCACCTCGGCGCGGGCATCGATGGTGATGCCGGGGCCACGGCCTGGCTGCAGTGCCTCCGGCCGAATTCCGAGAACAAGGTGTCGGCCTTCCTTGAGGAGGGCGTAACGTTCGGCGGGCAAGGGCAGGGCGAGGTCGCCGAACATCAGCGAACCGCCCGCCGCGGTGACCTCCAGGAGGTTCATCGGCGGCGCGCCGACGAAGGTCGCCACATAGAGCGTCGCCGGCCGGTTGTAGATTTCCTCCGGCGTGCCGAGTTGCTCGATCCGCCCGTCGCGCATCACGGCGATCCGGGTCGCCAGCGTCATCGCCTCGATCTGGTCGTGCGTGACATAAACCATCGTCGTCTGCAGCATCTGGTGCAGGCGCTTCAGCTCGGTGCGCATCTCCATGCGCAGCTTCGCGTCGAGGTTCGAGAGCGGCTCGTCGAACAGGAACACCTCCGGCTTGCGAACGAGCGCCCGGCCGATCGCCACGCGCTGGCGCTGGCCGCCCGAAAGCTGGGAGGGCTTGCGGTCGAGGAGGTTTTCGATCTGCAGGAGCTTCGCCACATCACGCACCGCCCGGTCACGCTCGGCGGTCGGCACCTTCCGCATCTCCAGCCCGAAGCCGATATTGCGGTGAACCGACAGGTTCGGATAGAGCGCATAGGACTGGAAGACCATGGCAATGTCGCGATCCTTCGGATGCACGCCGCGCACCGACCGCCCGCCGATGCGCACGTCTCCGCCGGTCGCCTCCGCAAGGCCCGCGATGATGTTGAGGAGGGTCGACTTGCCGCAGCCGGACGAGCCGAGCAGCACCAGGAACTCGCCATTCTCCAGCGTGATGTCGATGCCCTTCAGCGTCTCGACGTCGCCATAGGCCTTGCGGACATTTACGATTTCCAGCGCGCTCAAGGCGTCGTCTCCCCGAAGTGAATGGACCCGCCATAGCTGCGCGGAAGGGTGGAAATGGCGTGCGAGGCGAGATCGGTTCCGGCTTTCAGGCAGGCTGCGAGCGGCTCGTCTCTGGCAAGCGCGGCGAGGAAGCCGGCATTGAAGACGTCGCCCGCGCCGATCGTGTCGACGACCGTCACCGCCGGTGCCGTCTGCGACAGGAGCACGCCGTCGGAACCGAGCGCAATCGCACCGTCCGGACCGCGCTTGATGACGACGGTCGCACCGCCCGGCATCAGCGTGCGGATCGCTTTTGCCGCCGCCGCCGGGTCGTTCGTATCCGTGAGCGTCGTTGATTCCACCTCGTTCATGATCGCGATGCGGCAGCGCGACAGCCAGCCTCGTGCGGCTGACTTGTTCGCCTCCGTCCAGCCTTCGATCGGCCAGCCTGTGTCGAGTGCAACGGCAATGTCGTGCCGGTCCGACCAGTCGAAGAAGGAGGGATAGTCGGCCGTCAGGTCGTCGGTGAGGAACGAGCCACAGAGCAGCGCGTAGCCGCCGCCGAGAGCGGGGCCGTCCAGCACAGAGAGCACGTCGGCAAGGCTGAGGCGCGCCAGATGCCCGCGAGTGGTGAAGAAGGTGCGTTCGCCGTCGGGGTGGGTGATGCCGACCGACAGCGTCGTCCCTTCCGGCCGCACAGGCCACTTTTCCGCGCGCGCGTCAAAACCCTCTTTCAGCCAGCGGCCGAACTGATCCGAGCCGACATTGGCGGCGATTGCGAAATCGACGCCGAGCCCGTCCCAGGCGAGCGCGGTATTGCCGGCCGCGCCTCCGACGCGAAGTTCGTCATGGTCGACGATGATCTCCGTCCCTGCCTTGGGCCAGGGCGCAGCGGGCCCAAGGATCAGGTCGACATTGACGTTGCCGACGACAGCAAGCGGTCGCATTATTCGCTCCGCGTGATCTTGGTGGTGCGCACCAGGGTGCCGACATCCTCTACCCGTTGCCAGGCAAAGGCGATCATCAGGCGCTGCGCGACCGGCAGCATGGCAAGCGTCGCCGCCAGGCCGGTCGCGGGCTTGAAGGCGAGCGTCACTGTTCCGGGAACCGCCGCCTCGCCGGACGCGTCGAAGACCACGACCGGTGCTCCGGTAGCGACCGCAGAAGCGGCCATCGCCGTGACGAGACCGGCGGTCGGATCATTGCCGCGGAAGAGGACGACGCCGACGCCCGGTCCCAGCATCTCCATCGGGCCGTGGCGCAGTTGGCCACCTTCCAGCGAGAAGCAGGGACGGCGAGAGAGTTCGGTAAGGCCCAGCGCCAGCGCCTCTGCGGCGCCCTGAAGCCGACGTCCGGACGTGACGACGACGTCAACCTCGGCCAGCGCTGCCACAGTCTCGGAAATGTCCGGCTCCTGCGCAACCTGCAGAGCGGCAAGAGCGGCCGCCGGATCGTCTCCCAGGGCGGCAAGGACGGCGAGGTGCAGGGCGAAGCTGATCGTCAGGCTCCGGGTGGCGGCAAACGCGAGTTCAGTGCCGCCGGCGCCGACGAGGCAGGGCGCGCTTCTTGCAAGAAAGGAATTCGCTTCCAGCGTCAGCCCGAAGGTTTCCGGCGTTCCCCCGGTCTCGGCAAACCAACGCAAAACCTCGGCGCTCTCGCCCGATTGCGACGTCAGCAGGATGGTATTGCCATCGACGCGCAGCGGCTGGCCGAGTTGCTCAGACAGCGGCAAGGCAATGGCATCGATGCCGAGCGCACGGTAGAGCGGCTCGACGGCACGGCCGACCGCATGCGAACCGCCCATGCCGAGCAGCAGCAGCCGGCCGGTCCGCCGAAGCGAGGCGGCGATCGTCATTGCCATGTCGCGCGCATTGTCGAAGGAGGCGATGGCATCGGCGCGCTGCCGCGCCATTTCGCGATCGATCGCGACAAGCCCCGCCGGGCGTGTTCTTTGTACCGTCATGATCATCCCCCGGTCATCCCTTGACGCCGCCACTGGTCAGCCCGGAAATCAGGGCGCGTTGCATGAGGAACCCGATCAGCACCGGTGGCAGGGCGGCAAGCACACCGGCGGTCGCGATCAGGCCGTAATCAGAAACGCGGCCGCCGGCGAGATCGGCAATGGCGACCGTCAAGGTCTTGGCGCGCTGGTCGGATGTGAACAACAGCGCGTAGAAGAACTCGTCCCAGGCGAGCAGGAACGCGAACAATGCCGACGTCGCCACGACCGGTGCGGCGAGCGGCAACGTCAAGATCCGCAGCGTTTGCCAGAGGCTGGCGCCGTCGATCATCGCGGCGGCTTCGATTTCGCGCGGGATCGTGTCGAAGCCGGACTTCATCAGCCAGGTGGTGAAGGGTGCAAGAATCGTCAGGTAGACCAGCGCCAGCCCGAACACGTTGTTCAGCAGCCCCAGATAGGAGAGGCCCATATAAAGCGGGACGGCCAGCGCCACCGGCGGCAGCATGTAGGTGGCGATCACCAGCGACAGCGACCAGTTGAGCGCGGGCGCGCGCGACACGGCCCAGCCGGCGGGAATGGCAAGCGCGATTGCGGCGACCGTCGCCATGCCGGACACCACCAGGCTGTTGCGCAGCGACGCCGTGAAAGCTGCGCCGGCGCTGTTCGCCACGGTCGACAACAGCATCTGGTAGCGCGAAAAATCGGCCGATTGCGGCCACCAACGCAAGGGCTTGGCGGAAAGATCAGCCGCCGGCGAAATGCTCATGACGAACAGCCAGACGAGCGGCGCCAGGATGACCGCGGCCAGCAGCAACGCCGCAAGGTGGATGAAAACGGAAAAGGCAAAACTCTTTCGTTCCATCAGGCGGCACTCCCAGCGGTCCTGCGCACCAGCGCCGCATAGGCCAGCGCCAGAACCGTCACGATCAGGGTGACGATCAGCGCGAGCGAGGCGCCAGAACCGGCCCGCTGGAACGAGAACGCCTCCTGGTAGACGAGGATCGACAACGTACGCGTGCTGTTTGCCGGGCCGCCGCGCGTCATCACCCAGATGATGTCGAAGACCTTGAAGGCCTCGATCGTTCGCAACACCAGCGCCACCATCAGGGGACCGGCGAGATACGGTAGAATGACGAAACGGAATCGGGAAAACGGGCCGGCGCCGTCGACGAGCGAAGCGGCAATGATGTCGCGCGGCACTGCCTGCAGGGCGGCCAGCGCGATCAGCGCCACCAGCGGAAAGTTCTTCCAGCAGTCGGCAACGATCAGCGCAGTCAGAGCCGAGCTGGGCTCACCGAGCCATGAGCGATAGCTGTCCAACAGGCCGATCTGCGTTAAGGCAGCGTTGAGGGCGCCGTACTCCGGATTGTAGATCAGCCGCCACAGCGTGGCGTTGACGACGGTCGGCAGAGCCCACGGCAGGATCATCAGCGCGCGCAGGACGGTGCGGCCGCGGAAATCCTGGTTCAGAAGCAGGGCTGCGAGAACGCCGAGCACCATCTCCGCGGCGACCGAGATGATCGCGAACCATGCCGTCGTCACCAGCGTGCGCTGGAAGTTCGTGCTCGACAGCATCTTCGTGTAGTTGTCGAGCCCGACGAAATTGCCACCCGTTCCGACGAGCTTGGCATCGGTAAAGGACAGCCCGACGGTGTCTACCAGCGGCCAGCCGATCACGGCGATCATGACCGCGAGCAGAGGCGCCATGAGCAGCCATGCGCGCGTCGTCATCCAGGTGCCGGACATCGGGCAGCCTTTCCATCAATGCGACCAGTCGCGGTCTATCGGGCCGATCTGGTCCCAAAGCGGATCACGTCCGGCGCAGTCCTGTCAAATACGCACCCCACTCACTGGGCGGCGCCTGCGGGCGGCGGCGAGCGCCACCCGCATTCCTTGCGTTTTGGCTCAGAGGCCGCTGTTTTCCGCAGCCGATTTCAGCGCATCCTCAGCGGAAGCCTGGCCAAGCAGTGCCTCCTGGATCGCCTGCTGCAGGGCGGTCGAGAGTTCCTGGTACTTCGGCGTCGTCGGGCGCGGATACATGGCGGCGAGGCCGAGCTTGGCCGCGCCGATCAGCTCTTCCTGGCCCTGCGTCACGGCCGGATCCTCGTAGGAGGAGGCCCAGATCGGCAGGCTGAGCTTGGCATACTGGTTCTGCGTGTCCTGCGAGGTCATGTGGACGATGTATTTCCAGGCTTCGTCCGGATGCTTGCTCACCGAGGTGACGCCGAGACCCATCGAGCCGTTGACGGCCGACACTTCGCTCTTGCCAGCCACGCCGGGGGCGGGAACGACGCCGACCTTGCCGGTGACCTTGCTGTCTGTGCCGCTATTGGCGAGGTTGTACATGTAGGTCCAGTTCAGCGCGAAGGCGGCTTCGCCGTTCTCGAAGACCTTGCGGACGTCCTCTTCCAGGAACTCCTTGGAGTTCGGGTTGGTGAGGCCGGAATTGTAGCTGGTGACCATGTAGTTCAGTGCATCCAGCCCGCCGCCGCTCTGGAACGCCGGCTTGCCGTCCTTCAGGAACTCGCCGCCATAGGCGCTGACGAGGGTGGTGTAGTCGCAGATCGCGGCTTCCGCCTGCGACCAGCTCCAAGCGATCGGCGTTTGCAGGATGCCCTTGTCCTTGATGGTCTTTGCCTGCTCGGCCAGTTCGTCCCAGGTCTTCGGCGGTGCCGTGATGCCGGCTTTCTCCAGGATTTCCTTGTTGTAGAACAGGTACTTGGTGTCGAGGATCCACGGCATGCCGTAGGACTTGCCGTCATACTGCACGGTCGTCCAGGCACCCGGAAGGACGCCCTTCTTCATCTCGTCAGTGACGCGCGAGGAAACGTCGACCAGCACGTTGTTGGCCGCGTATTCGGCCGGCCAGATCACGTCGAACAGCACCACGTCGTAGCCGCCGCCGGAGCCCTGGGCCAGCACGGTCTTGTCGTGCAGGCCCTCATAGGGGACGAACTCGAGATTGACCTTAATGTCGGGGTTGGCCTTGGTGAAGGCCTCGGTCATGGCACGCACATCCGCCTCGCTGTAGGCGGCCTGGGCCATGAACAGCGCGTTCAGAGTGGTTTCGGCAAAAGCGTGGTGAGCGAAGGACGCGCTCAACAGCGCTGCCCCGATAAGGGCTTTGGTGATCGAATTCGACATCTCTACCTCCTAGTTTTCAAGCGACAAACAGCGGTGCCACGAAAAGCGGCGACGACACCCCGCGAACGGAATGCCGAAACATGCAGTCATCCTGCCGGATCGGCCGGCATCGGTTCCCTGGAGCTCTTACGGCCCCTCATTAAGTCAAATAACTTGACTTAAATCTTTCCCAGTCTTTTAGTTCCTGTCAAGAGGAATTGCGGGATGACCGACCCACGGCAGATCCGTGCCAAGAGCGGCACGAACCACGAAGGCACGAGTGCCCACAACCGTCGTGTGACGATCGATGCGCTGCGGGTGAACGGCGCGCTTTCCCGCGCCGATCTTGCCCGGGCCACGCGCCTGACGAAGCAGACGGTGTCGAACATCATCGAGGAACTGGAGCGCGACGGGCTGGTCGTGCCGCAGGAGGCGGTTCGCAACGGTCGCGGGCAACCTTCCACACCCTACGCTCTTGTCTCCACCGGTGCATTTGCGATCGGCCTGCAGATCGACCGGTATGTGACGCGGGCCGTTGCGGTCGATCTCGTGGGCACGCAATTGGCGCGCGCGGAGGCCGACTTGCCGGCCGGTGGACCGGCGAACGGGACCAAGGTCGTGCTCGACCTGATCGCCGGGGTGAGGGGGGAACTGGCAAAGGTCGTCGCGGAATCGGAGAAGCGTCTGGTCGGGCTCGGCGTCGCCATGCCTGGCCCCTTCGGCGTGGATGGGGCCGACAACGATCAATGGATGATGGAGGCCTGGCAGAAGTTTCCGCTGCTCGAAACACTGGCCGCACGCACCGGATTGAATGTCAGCCTGCAGAACGATGCCGCCGCCTGCGCCACCGCGGAGCGGATGGTCGGCGCGGCCCATGGGCTCGACAATGCCGTGTGCCTCTATCTCGGCTACGGCATCGGCGCCGGGTTGATCCTGAATTCGGAACTCTATCGCGGCGCGAACGGCAATGCCGGCGAGATCGGCATGGCCCTGCTTTCAGCGGGCGATCCGAAGCGGACGGCGCTCGAGCATCGAGCTTCACTTGCCTCGCTCTACCTCCACCTCGGCATCGATGCGGCCGCGCATGGCGTCCATGGCGACATCGGCCGGCTCGCGGCCGGGGACGATCCGCGTATCCTCGAATGGGTGTCGCACGCAGCCAGCAACCTGCGTTGGGCGGTACACCTGGTCGAGACGATCTTCGATCCCCAGACTGTGATCGTCTGCGGGGGGGCGCCCGAAGCGCTGGCCCGCCGGTTGCTCGCCGCGATGGAGCCATTGCTGCCGTCGATCGCCGACCGGCCCGGAAGAAACCTCCCGCGCCTTACGCTTGGCATGACCGACCCCTGGTCGGTGGCCCTTGGAGCCGCTGCCGAGCCTATCGGGCGTGCTTTCGATCCGCGCTTCTCCGCGATCATGAAATAGACCGAGCGCGCAGCGGCCCGCATACAAAGCGCGCCGTCAGGCGAAGGTCTCGCGGCAACAACGTACACTCCCCGAATATACAGGTTCTCCCGTCGAGTTAGGAATGCTTGTGCGCGTCTGTCCTGACGGTTGCCTCAGAACGTTGATCAATCCGGCTGTGGCCGCCGACAAGATTTGCCAGTCATTTTGGAACCTGCCCGAGGGTCCGGAGGTTAGCCACTCGAACACGGAGAAAGATCTCGAGAGGAGACACGTTTTGACTAGTTCAAACCGACACCCAGATGCCACCCAACCAAAACCGGCTCTGAACGTGGATGCTGTCCAAGCCCGCCAGGGGCGGCTGGGCCGACCCGTTGCTGTGGTCCTTGCCGGCGGGCTTTTGCTGGCCCTGATTGCCTGGGGCGCCGTGGAGTATTGGGGCGAAACACTGGATTCGTCCGTAACGGGTTCGACGGCACCAGCCGTGAGCCAGCCAGCGAACAGTCCAAAGCCCGACGCCGGGACGACTTCCGAAGACAAGACGACCCCGGAAAACACCGCTCCCACTGACCGTGATCCGACGTACCAATCCGGCACTGGCGGCCCGTCGCCGGTTGTCACCCCTGACGGCACCCAACGTTGAGACCTCTTTCGGGATGAACATCCTGAGGTCGAGGCATCGGCACGTCTTCGCCGTGACATTGGCCACGGGTCCCGCCGAACCGGACTGCAGGGGAGGGCGTGCAAAACAGAACCCGCCGAAAGATCGGCGGGTTGCAGAGCTCGGACCCGGCCATTGGCCGGGCCCTTTTCTTCGTTGCTTCGTGCACGTCCTACTGTGCGATCGGGGCGTAGTTGCCGTTGGTCCAGCGGTTGATGTCGTAGCTGGCGTTCTTCAGGTCGCCCTTTTCGTCGAAGGTAACGGTTCCGACGACGGTGTCGATCGGCTGGCCGTTCTTCAGTGCCTCGGCGACCTTGGTCGGATCATCCGAGCCGGCACGCTCGATGCCCTGGGCAAAGGCCTGGATCACCGCGTAGGAGAAGAGCGTGAAACCTTCCGGCTTGAAGCCGCCGGCCTGGATCTTCTCGACGGCTTCCTTCGCCTCGGGCTTGGCCTGCGGGTCCGACGGGAAGACGAACATCGTTCCTTCGCCGGCCGGACCTGCGACCTGCCAGAATTCCGGCGAAGCGATCGAGTCGGGCATGATCAGTTGGAACTTGTAGTTCTGCTCGGCGGCCTGGCGCAGGATCAGGCCGGCTTCCGGGTGGTAGCCGCCGAAATAGACGACGTCGACCTTGGCATCCTTCAGCTTCGTCACGAGGGCATTGTAGTCCTTCTCGCCGGCATTGATGCCGTCGTAGAGCACTTCCGTGAGGCCGCTGTCGTTCATGGTGGCGCGAACCGCATCGGCAACACCCTGACCGTAGGCCGTCTTGTCGTGCAGGACGGCGACGTTCTTGCCGGCATATTTCTCGGCGATCCACGGACCGATGAAGGCGCCCTGGGCATCGTCGCGGGTATAGAGGCGCATGATGTTGGTCCAGCCCTTGGCGGCCGCATCATCCGTCATGACGGGGTTGGAGGAAGCCGGGCTCATCATCAGCGTGCCGTTTTCGGCATAGACTGCCGAGGCCGGGATGCTCGAGCCCGAGCAGGCATGGCCGTCGACGAACTGGATTCCGGCTGCGGTAATGCGGTTGGCGACCGAGACGGCCTGCTTCGGGTCGCACTGGTCGTCCTCGAATTGCAGCTTGATCTGCCGGCCCATCACGCCGCCCTTGGCGTTGATGGCATCGGCGGCGGCCTGCGCACCCTGCCTGAACTGGTCGCCGATCGTGGCGAGCGGCCCGGTCAGCGGGCCGGCCACGGCAAAGGTCAGGTCTTCCGCCCGCGCCGCGGTGCCCATGAGCAGGCCAAGCGCGGTGCCGAGGATCAGAATTCTTCTCATTGTCTCTACTCCCTTTTGTGCCCGCATCGGTGCGGGTCTCTCCTCCAGAAATGAACCTACTCTTGCAAAAAGAGTGGTTGCCATTGGAACCACTCCCAGAGGTAGGCGGCAAGCCCCCGATCCACATGAATGCGCAGGGTCTCGGCATCGCCGTGCCGGTATACGGTGCCCATCACGCCGGCGAACGGCATGGCAGCGCAAGGCCCGGGATTGTCAGGATCGATCGTCGTTGCTTGCGCCAGGAGATGACGCACGCCGTTCCCCTTCGCCTCGAACAGGCGCAAGGCGGAACTGACGGTCGAGACCGCATAGCCCTCATCATGCCATCCATCACGCAAATCAGAAGCTGACAATCCGATAACGAGCAACCGGTCGCGCGCGACACGCACCGCATAACGATCACCGAAGGCAAGCCCAAGCGCGCCGACCTCCTGACCGAGATCATGGCGGGCAAGGAAGCGGTCGATGTCACCGCTGACCAGGCGCTGCGGAACACCGTTGACGGCGCCGACCGCTATCGTTCGGCCTGCAAGGCGGGCATGCGCCCAATCCGGCTCGGGCTGCCATTTTGCGGCGACATCAAGCATGGAGGCGGCTCCCTTCCTCATCAAATGCGCAAGCGGGGACGATGCGCGCCCGCCTGACGTTTCGGAGGTGCTGCAGTTCGATGACGTCGCCCATGCGGGACAGGCCGCGCTCGATCAGTCCGAGCGCGATCGGCCTGTGCAGGGCTGGGCTGAAGTAGCTCGACGTGACATAACCGGTGCTGCGAAGACTGTGGCCATCGCGCTCGATGCCATGCGCGCCGGTCGGTAGCACACCCTTGCCGTCGATCGCTTCCAGCCCGACGAACTGGCGACGATCCGAGCGGGCGGCATCCTCGGTGATCAGCGAGCGGCGACCGATGAATTCCACCTTCTTTCGTTCCAGCGGCGCGGTGAGGCCGAAATCCATCGGCCGGCTGGTGCCGTCGGTGTCCTTGCCGATGACCACATAGCCCTTTTCCGCGCGCAGGATCATGAGCGCTTCGAGGCCGAGCAAGGTCGCGCCAAAAGCCTCGCCGGCCAGCCTTAGCCGCGCCCACAGTGCGGCGGCGTGGTCGGCCGGCACCGAGATTTCGTAGGAGCGCTCGCCGGTGAAGCTGATGCGGGCGATCCGCACCGCAACGCCTTCGAAAGCGCCGGACACGACGGCCATGTGCGGCAGGGCCGCATCGTCGAGCGTGAGGCCGAGATCAACGGTCTCCAACAGTGCCCGCGCCCGTGGGCCGGTGACCGTCAGCGTTGCCATCGCGGCCGTCGCGTTGTGAATGAAAACGCGCCGGCGATCGAAACGGTCCTGCCGCCATTCTTCCAGCAGGGCATGCACGCCCGCCACATGCGAGGAGGAACAGGAGACGATGAAGCGGTTTTCATCGAGCCGCACCAGAACGCCATCGTCGTAGATGTTGCCGCCTTCCGTCAGGATGAAACCGTAGCGGCAGCGGCCGGGCGCCAGCGTCGACATGGTGTTGTAGTAGATGAAATCGAGGAAGGGCGCGGCATCGGGGCCGATGACCTCGATCTTGCCGAGCGGCGAGCCGTCGAAAATCGCGACGCCCTCGCGCGCGGCCTTGGCTTCGGCCTGGATGCATTCTTCCGGTGCCTCCGTGCCATAGAAGGCCGGCCGCAGCCAGCCGCCATAGTCGCGGAACACCGCCCCATCGGCCCGATGCATCTTTTCGAGCGGTAGCCGGCGGAGCGGGGCCATGCGCGTGCTGGAGCGGGCACCGGCGAAGGAGGCCAGCGGCACCGGCGTGAACGGCGGACGATAGGTCGTCGTCCCCACCTCGGGGATGCGCCGGCCGGTCAGTTCGGCCATGAGCGCCAGACCGTTGACATTGGAGGTCTTGCCCTGGTCGGTCGCCATCCCGAGCGTGGTATAGCGCTTCAAGTGCTCGACGGAGACGAAATTCTCCCGCACGGCCAGTTCCACATCCTTGGCCGTGACGTCGTTCTGCAGGTCGATCCAGACCCGTTCCTTCGCGCCCGGCTTCGGCCAGGCCGCGACGATGCCGAGGTTCCGGTCCGAACCGTCGGCAAGCGCCGCCGGCAGGTGGAAATGCCCTGCGGCAGCGCCAACCACCTCGACACCCTCGACCACCCGGCCGGGAACGAAGGCGAGAATATCGTCGCGCCAGTCGAGTTTACCCTGCGCCTGGCAATAGAGATGCACGGTCGGTGTGAAGCCGCCCGAGACGAGCACGGTGTTCGCTTCCAGCACCGTGCCGTCGGAAAGCTTGACGGCGTTGACGGCAGCGCGGCCGATCGCGGTCGTAACGGTCAGGCCCTTCAGCACCCGCACGCCGGCGGGTGACGGGGCGTCCGTGCGGTAGTCGACGACCGTAACATCGGCACCGGCCGCCGCCAGCGCCTCGGCGGTCTCATGGGCAAGCCCGTTGTTCGTCGCAACGACGACCTTGCGGCCGGCAGCGACGCCGAAGCGGCGGAGGTAGACCAGCGCGGCCTCGGCCGACATGATGCCCGGCAGATCGTTGTTGCCAAAGGGCAGTGGTCGTTCGATCGCGCCGGTGGCAAGCACTATCGACCCGGCCCGAACCCGCCACAGTCGATCCGGCGCACCATCCGAGCCCTTCTGGTTGAGGCCGACGAGATGGTGGTCGTAGATGCCGAAAGCCGTCGTGACGGTCAGCACCATAGCTCCGGCCCGCTCCAATTCGGCGGCGACCTCCGCTGCCCATGCCGCACCCGGTTTGCCCTCGATGGTTGCCGCGCGGAAAAGCAGGCTGCCACCCACCTCCCGGCCATCGTCACACAGCACGACGCGCTTTCCGGCGCGCACCGCGTTGCGGGCGGCAAGCAGACCAGAAGGCCCCGCACCAACCACCAGCACGTCGCAGTGATGGTTGATCTGCTCAGCGAAGGCCGGCCCTGTTGCTGTCTCGTCCAGTGTCCCGAGGCCTGCCATCTGCCGGATGCGCGGCTCGAAGTGGTGCCAGTCGGGGAACATGAAGGTCTTGTAGTAGAAGGCGGCCGGGATGAAGCGCGAGAAGGCGTCGAGGAAGGCCTGGCGATCGTTTTCCGCGCTCGGCTCGGCATTCACGCTCCGCACCCTAAGACCGTCCGCGGCCAGCGCCTGCGTGGCGCGCGTGTTCGGCATACCGCCGGCTATGTCGACAAGGGCGTTCGGTTCTTCGACGCCTGCCCCCCAGAGGCCGCGCGGACGGTGGTATTTAAAGCTGCGGCCGAACACGCAAATGCCTCCGGCGAGAAGCGCCGAGGCGACCGTATCTCCTGCAAAACCCTCTACCACTCGGCCGTCGAAGGTGAAGGCTAGCGGCCGCGACCGGTCGATCGCCGTGCCGCCGTCAGTGCGCCATGCCGTCATCGTCGCCTCCTTCCCCAAGTGCTGCGGACTGCGCCACGCGGTGATGCACGGTGTCACGCTCCATGCGGAAGATTTCGCCGCAGGCCATGTGCATCCAGATTTCGTTTGCGGTCCCGCGCGGGTTGTTGCGCTCGTAAAGATAGGCGGTCCACTCACCGTCCGTCACATCGCGAAACCCTTCCGGACGATGGTTGCCGGCATCGCCCCCGAAGCGGAATTCGCTCTCGCTCCTCGGTCCGCAGAAGGGGCAGGGGAAAAGCTGCATGGTGGCCTCCTAGTGCGCGATTCCGGAGCCGGCGGCCTCGTCGATCAATCGCCCGCGTGAAAAACGGTCGAGGTCGAAGGGGCGGCTGACATCGTGATGTTTTCCTGTCGCCAGCAGATGAGCGAGCAGCGTGCCGCCGGCGGGGATGGCCTTGAAGCCACCCGTTCCCCAGCCGCAGTTGAGAAAGAGGCCCGGCAGCGGGCTTTCGCCGAGGATCGGCGAGGAGTCCGGCGTCACATCGACGATGCCCGCCCACTGCCGCATCAGCTGGAGCTGGCGGAATGACGGGAACATTTCGAGCAGCCCCGCGATGACGTCTTCCAGCACCGGCAGGTTGCCGCGCTGGCCATAGGAGGGAACGCGGTCAAGCGCCCCGCCGAGAACGAGTTCGCCCTTGTCCGACTGGCTGGCATAGGTGCCCGTGCCGGGAGACAGCACGACGGTGTCGAGCACCGGCTTGATCGGCTCGGAAACGCAGGCCTGCAAGGCATAGGACGTGATCGGCAGGCGGAAGCCGGCCTTGGCCGCGAGATGCGAGGAATGGCCGGCGACGACCATGCCCGTCCGCTCTGCACGGATCTCGCCGCGGCTGGTCTTCACGCCGCGGCACCGCCCGCCTTCGATCAGAAATTCCTCCACCTCGCAGGACTGGATGATGTCGACACCGAGCCTGTCGGCGGCGCGGGCGTAGCCCCAGGCCACCGCATCGTGTCGCGCCGTGCCGGCCCTGGCCTGCCAGACGCCGCCGAACACCGGGTAACGCGCCTCCGGCGAAAAATTGAGGAGCGGGAGGACGCGGCGCACATCCTCGACGCTGAACAACTCGGCATCCGTGCCGTTGATCTGCATGGCGTTGGCGGTCCGCGCCGCCATTTCCATCTCCGCCTCTGAGTGGGCGAGCGTGACGATGCCGCGCTGGGAGAGCATGATGTTGTAATTGAGGTCCCGGCCAAGCGTCTCATAGAGACGGAGCGCCAGGTCATAGAGCGCCGTGCTTTCCGGGAAGAAATAGTTAGAGCGGACGACGGTGGTGTTGCGCCCGGTATTGCCGCCGCCGAGCCAGCCCTTTTCGATAACCGCAATGTTGCGAATGTTGTGCGTCTTGGCGAGGTAATAGGCCGTCGCCAGCCCGTGCCCGCCGCCGCCGATGATGAGAATATCGTAGCGCGGCTTCGGCGCCGGTGAACGCCAGGCCTGCTGCCATCCCTTCTGGCCCCGGAGGCCCTCCTTGAAGAGCGAAAAAGCAGAGTAGTGCCGGGTCATCGCAAAACACCCGCACGCGCTCCTGCCGAGCGGTGGAATGGCAAGGCCGAGTGCTGCTTCATGCGCTGCCCCATGGATGAAGATGAAGGAACCAGTCGACTGATCTGCACTATCCGTATCACTCTGGACACAAATGTCTAGAGATTTGCAGCAGACTACACGCCCGATTGATCTTCTGCCGGCTATCGCCTTGGGAGCACCCGCGTACAGATATGCCCACCCTTCAGCCGTCCGGCTGAACACGCCGCATCAGGGTTTCAAAGGCCTGGACCTCATCATCCGATGCCTGGCGGCCGGTGAAGCTGAGGAGGTAGGGACGCAAGAGACGCAGCCGCATTTCCCGGTCGTCGCGCATGCCGAGTGTGAAGTGACCGATCTGCGTGAAATAGAGAACCCGGGCCCGGATGAAGGCCTCGGATTCCGGATAATCATAGCGCAGAAACATGCGTGTGAGCGCGTCGACACGTTGGTCATCGGCCTGGTCGACAACACCGCGCACGGCCGCGTCCACCTGTCCCCAGGATCGCACCGCCGCGTCGAGGCGCGGGTCAAACAGGGTCGGGTCCACCCAGCATTCGAAAATCTGGCACACCGCCTTCGTCACGGTCGGCGCGGCGCGAAGGGCGTGCTTTAGGATCGGGCTGGTGTTCTTGCGAAGCCAATAGTCAAGCAGTTCCCTGTGCAGTTCCTGCAAATCGGCAAAGAACCAATAGAAGCTAGACCGCGACACCGCGAGTGTCTTGGCCATGACCTGGATCTTCACGTTGGCGATACCCTCGTCGGTGAGCGCCGCGATGCCCGCCTCGATCCAGGCCTCACGGCTCATGCGACCGGCAGCCTGCCTGGTGGCGCGGTTTCGTGTGCCCGAGGGAGTCGTTGTGCTCGCCATTCTTCTCCCTCAATCGATCGTGTCACCGCATCTGGCGGATTTGGGAAGTCATGATGCCCAATGGCAAACGGATATCAAGTTGGGAGCGCAGGCCGCGGTGCCTTGTCTGCGGTGCCTTGTCTAAAGAGACCCCCTTGGATGTATTCCATCAAAGGGGACTTCCTGCGCCTTAAATTGACCGGATGCTTGCTATCGCGGCGATGAAATCCGCCTGCCGGGACATTCCGGATTTGGACAGGATAGCCTTCACATGCGTCCGTACCGTTTCCGGGCTGACGGACATTTGGAGTGCAGCAGAAACGACATTGTTTCCGGCTGCCAGCGCACGGGCAATTTTGGCCTCCGCGGGCGTCAGGTCATACAGTCCCTGGATGGTTTCCGCCGTCGGTACGCGCGTCCGGTCTATCGGCGTAACAACGAGGAGGGCGGCCGCGTTGGTGAAGATATCTCGCGCGTTGCCTTCGACGGCGACAATGTGCACGACGGCTGGCGGGTGCTGTTCGACTTGCGGCAATGGAAAAGAGCGGCTCGCCAGGCTGCCGTGAACCCGCCGTTGTGCCAGCCCCTCGGCCAGCAGTCGGTTAGCGGCGGCATGATGGAAGTAGAGGCTGTCGTATCCTCCGATCGCGATCTGGGGGGCCATTTCCTGCAGGAGTTGATTGGTGCCCAGGACGCGGCCCTCGCGGTTGAGCACTGCAGATGGCAACCCGCTCAGTTGCAGGGCCTCGACCGCCGCCTTGATCCTCTCGAATTCAAGCCGGCTGGACATCATTGCCGCCCGTGCCAGGTGGGGGCGAAGCTGATCGAGATAGCCGATCGCGGCAGGTGTGACGGGCCCCGTGCGCTTCTTCTTCTCCACCGCGAAAATCATCCGGTCGCCGCTCGGAGACGTGATGAATGTCGATGTGCCGAATCCGTAGCCGAGCGGCTTCATCACCTCCGTAAAAATGGGCTGCGTGTTGTAGTCGTCCTCGGTGAAGTAATCCGCCTCGTCGATAAAGCCGTGGTGATCGATAGTCAGCAGCTTTGCAGCCCTGGTGTTCCTGTTGATCCAGCCTTCTTCCAGCATCTTCTGGCTGAGATCATCGAGGGAAGCGGAACTGATGACGCGCATGCTGGTGGCGCTGGTGTTGAACAGGGCCGTGCCGTGGGCGCCGGCTCCCTGGGCCATCACGTCGAGAACTTTGTCCCAGGTCTCCGGAACGAAGGCTGCCTCGTAGATCAGGTCCAGTGCTTTCACGACTTCGTTCATCACAACCCCGGAACGGCGGACTACTCAGGCACGTCCTTCCAATTACTGGCATCCGATCCTGAATTCCCGGTAAACGTGCGCAAGGTATGTCGCGGCCCTGAGACTGATCGAGGGGTGAAGCTTAATGACAGAAGCGGAAAACGAGGCTAGGCGCCTCCGGGGCATGCACACCAGTGCGCCCGACGTCATGCGCCAGACAGGTTTCAGCATGTTCAAAGTCTAGGAAGTAACCGAAGGCCGCCATACGGCTGTGGCGAAGATGGCCCGCCTCCACTTCGTCAGAGGAACGGGGTGGCCGTGGGACCTGATGGTGGTCGACCCTGACGATCAGCGCCCACTGTCAGGGGAGCCAGCGCTGGACGCAGCGAGAGCAGTCGTGGATCTCTTCCGTGGAAGACGATCGGAAGATCCGGTGCGTCAGATTTTGGATGCCATGCCGCAGGGAGAGCGACGACAGATGGTGGAGATACTCACGCGCCTGATCCAGGCTGCTGCAGTGTCATCGGCGAAGGCTCAATGAGCTTGTGGACGTGTCGCAAGATGTCGTAGGGAAGTGGGTGTCTTCGGCCGCGACCTGTCGAGCTTCTCCTGCGCGTTGCGCTTGCGGACCTCGTTCGCAAGCTGATCTTCGACTGCACTTTCCGACCGGTTGACCCATCCGACTACAACCAACTTCCCCGACTGATCCGCAAATGCTGGGTCGAGCTTTACCCACCCCATATCTCAAAGGCGTCGGTCAGGCCGTTCCTCGATGAGGACGCGATTGGAAGCCACCTGGACGCTTTTCTACAGCAGGAAATCCGCTTTCGTCAGCTTGATCGCATCGTCGAAATGCAGGACGAAGTTCGCCTTCCCATCGCCGTCGGTGTCGCCGTAGACGTAGGTGTCCGACGCCTTCTTCTCGTAGCGAAGCTGACCAGCTTTCTTGGTGAAGTGTGCGGTGCCGATGAACGAGATCGATTTCAGTGGTCGTTGGCCCACTAGCGAGCGAAGCGGCGTTCCACGATTTCATGCAATTCCTGCGGCACCAGAACGCTCCAGTTAAAGCGGGCCGATCAATCTGGCTCAGATCAACCCGACCAACCTGCATGCGTTCCAGAATGCTCCCCCAACCCTTGACAGGTCCGCCAAACTCGCCGATGACTGCGCCATGCCATTTGCGGGTATGATGTAATGGTAGCCTGTCAGCTTCCCAAGCTGAACGCGCGGGTTCGATTCCCGCTACCCGCTCCAGGCGCGCTTCATGCCGATGCAACAACTGGCGCCGAGCCGGGATCGGTTTCTTCGCCGTTGGCGACCGCGGTCGGTCGGTGTGCGGTCTTGTTCCAGACAAACGGCTTGTTGCGCAATTCCGCCACCGCGCGCCAGGCGGCGACGGAGATCAGCATCCAGTAGGGGGCGACCAGCCCCCATCGCCAGCCGACGGCGGTCCGTTCGCGCCGGTCCATCGGAGCGCGGCCGAGCGCGATAAAGACCGCGTAGCTGCCGAAGATGTTGGCAATGTCGATGACAAAGAGCGACAGGTGGAAGACGCCCGGCGCGTATGGGCCTTCGCCCGCCATCCGCCAGGCGACATGGCCGACATAGGCGATCAGCAGGGGATGGGTGAGCGAAGAGAGCAGCAGGCCGCCGATCAGCACCTGGAACACGGCAAACGGCATGACGCCCATTTCGCCCACGACGCGAACAGGCTGGCGCATCAATACAAGCCAGGTCTGCAGCCAGCCCTTGAACCAGCGGGTGCGTTGGCCGAGCCAGGTGCGGATGTCTTCCGGGGCATCCTCCAGCGTCGGCAGGTCCACCGTGTCGCACGTGTAGCCCATGCGGTACAGCCGCAAGCCCAGGTCGGCGTCTTCGGTCACATTGTGCGGATCCCAACCGCCGCAGCGCTTCAAGACCTCGGTGCGGAAGTGGTTGGACGTGCCGCCGAGCGGCATGGGGAGACGTTTGGCGGCGAGCAGCGGCAGCAGACGGCGGAAGAGGGCCGCGTATTCGAGGGCGAACAGCGCGCTGATCCACGACGCCCCCGCGTTCGAGATCACCAGCGGCGCCTGCAGGCAGGCCAGCTCTGCCGGCCCCGACCGGAACATTGTCCAGGCCTCCATGAGTTGCCCGGGGTGGGGGCGGTCCTCCGCGTCATAGACGACGAGGAATTCACCGCGCGCGGCCGGCAGCGCATAGGACAAGGCCTTCGGCTTCGTCCGCGGCAGGCCGGGAGGCACCGTGACGATCTCGAATTGCGGCCCGAGCGGCAGACTTCGCAGGACGTCGAGCGTTGCTGCGTCGTCGGCCTCGCAGATCAGCTTGATGTCGAGGCGGGAGCGCGGCCAATCGAGACGCTCAAGCATGCCGACCAACTGCCTCGCGACGTCGGCCTCGCGATAAAGCGCGACGAAAACCGAGTAGACGGGTCGCGCCGCGGAGGGGGGGGCGAGTTTTAGTGGCGGGCCGCTGCGACGCGGTCCGAAAAGCGCAGACAGGCGAATGACCAGGGCGGACAGGAAGAGGAGAGACAGGATCACGTGCATCACCGCGATCGCGATCAGCGGCACGGTCGCAGCGGCAAGCAGCGCCCCCGACAGGCTCATTCCGGCGTAGAACCCCTGCCGACCCCAGACGGTGAGCCGCGCACTGTGTTCCGGAGTTCTCTCGAACAACTGGCGGGTCGTCTCGCGCGAACGCCGTGCCGCGCCGGCACTCCAGACGGCATCGCGCATTGCCTGCGGAGTCGTGACTGCCAGGCGGGTGCGCAGCAGGGGAAAGCGCTCCAGCGTGTCCTGTAGGAGTTCGATCCGCCCGGCCATCGGCACGATCGCGGTCAGCGGCGGCTGTGACTTGAACGCAAGGCGCACGTTCTGCGGCCGCACGAGTTGGGTGTCGATACCTTCGACGTCGACGATGTGGGCCGGGTCGATGCTGTGCAAGAATGGCAGGCCGAGGATTTCGGCGAGCGCCTCGTAGTAGGCCTCGGCGCGCACCGATCCGCAGGACAGCAGTTCCGTCTCCAGCGACGTGCCATTGCGTGTTGCCCGCGAAAGCAGACCGGAGATCAGCGGCTTGGCGAAGCCGAATCGTTGAAGGATCCTGGTCTCGGCGAGGAGATGCGGGGAGATCGCGCCGATCGGCGCGGGCGAGCCTGTCCGGTCCGCAGCAAACGGGATTGCTGTGGAATTGGACGTCTGATCGGGATAGTCTGCCAGTCGCATGCGGCCAGCGTCGCATCCTCATGATGCGGCGTCCCCTCTAAACCCCAAGTTGATAATAATGCGGCAAGGCGGAATTTCTTCAAGAAAAATTTGCGTACTCGTCGCGCTATGCGTGCTGATCGGCCTTGCCAGCGGCAGGACGGCCGCCGCTGACCCGACCGGGCCGGCCACCTTCCCGACGAGCTTCGACAGTCGGGAGCGGATCCCGAAGCCGGACCTGTCCGCGGTCGCACGGCTGCGGTTTCTGACGACGGTCGATTTCCCGCCGTTCAACTTTATCGATCAGACCGGCAAGCTTGCGGGTTTTCACATCGATCTCGTGCGGGAGATCTGCAAGGAACTGGATATCATCGCAAAATGCCAGATACAGGCGTTGCCGTTTGCGGAACTGCGCGAGAGCCTGACGGCGGACGCGGGCGAGGCGGTCGTCGCGGGCATGGCGGTCACGACGGGGCTGCGGCGCGATTTTGCCTTTTCCCGTCCCTATCTGCGGCTGCCGGCTCGCTTCGCAGTGCGCGCCACCGCGGTTCCGGAGACCGGAACTGCGGCGGCACTGACGGGGCGCCCCGTCGGGGTCGTTGCCGGCAGCGTGCACGAGGCGATGCTGAAAGCTTATTTCCCGACGCTGAACCCGGTGCCGTTCGGTACGCTCGCCGACATGCAAGGTGGCTTGGCCGCGGGCAAGGTGGATGCGGCGTTCGGCGACGGCCTGCAGATGGCTTTCTGGCTCGGCGGTCCGGGTGCCGGGAATTGCTGCCGGTTGTTCGATGGTCCCTATTTTTCCGATGCCTTTCTCGGTGAAGGCCTGACCATCATGACGCGCAAGGACGAACCTGCGGTCGGCGGGGCCATCGACCATGCGCTTCTGTCGCTTTCGCGCAGCGGTCGGCTGGCGGAAATCTACCTGCGCTATTTTCCGGTTGGCATCTACTGAGGGAGCCGGTGGCAACCTGAAGGCGGCTCGCCGTCAGTGCCGGCGCAAACGGGCGATGGCGGCGCGCTCGATGGCCGCGCAGGTGAGCTTGTCGAGACCGAGTCGGTCGCGCAGCATCTGCAGCAGGCGAATTTCCTCGTTGCGGATGCGCTGGTCGGCGGCTGCGATTTCGACGGCGAGTGCATAGGCCGTGTCGACAAAGCGGGCGGGAATGCGCTCGCGAATGACCTCGAGCGTGACATCGAGACCCTCCGGAGCCGCGAGCAGGACCGTGCATTCGCGGGCAGCGTGCAGGATTTGCGCTTCGTCGAACCCGTCGAAGACGGGCAAGGAGCGCGCCAGGCGGCCGATGAGGGCCAGTTCCGCATCGGTCATCGCATTGTCCACAGCCGACATGATCACCATCACTTGGACGAGGGCTTCCTGCAGGTCGTAACGTTCGTTCATCGGGGTCTTTCAAGGCTGCTGGTGTTGGGTATCGCTCATGGGGTCGCCATGGCTGGTGCTGTCTTGCGGCCTGGTTCCGCGGCGGCGCGGATCAGGACTAAACAGCCCAAGGCCGGCCTGCCGTGCGGTTTCGGCGTTGGCCGCGAGGGGCGAGTCAGGATGGGCTTCGGCCCAGCCGTTTTCCACAAGCCACTGCGAGAGGTCCTTGCCCGCCAGCGTGCAGCGGGCAATGGCCGTGCCGCTCCATTCTGCCGACGGCACCTCGCAGTCGATCGTGCGGCCGCGCACCAGATTGGCAAACGCCGTGCGCGCCATCCGCCCGCATGGCCATCCTTCTCCGGATGCGTCCGTGCATTGGCGATTGACCGGGACCGGAACGATCCGGTCGAGCTCCAGAATCTTGCCGCCGATGCTGAATCGGCCGGCGGCAAGCACGATCGGGCGCGCCAGCGCCACGGGTTCGGCCACCGGTGGGGGCAAGCCGCCCGGAGAAGTGTCCGCATGATCGGGCTGCATCTCGGCCGGGTCCGCGGCCGGGGCCGTTTGCGCGACGCTGTCCGCTCCTGCGCTATCGATTGCTGCCGCGCCTGCCTCCGGCAAGGGCATGGGAATATCGTCCTCGCCGGCCGGGCCGATGGTGCTGGGGTCCGGCACCTCGAGCGTGAACTGCGGACCGCCGGCAGCTTCACGGTCTCGGATCTGCCCGGCGCCAAGGGCAATAATGAGCACCGTCGCGCCGATACAGGCAAGCCCCCCGGCAAACGTCTGGCCTTGGGACTTTGCCGCAGACGACGTCAAGGAAACCTCCGCATCACTGACTGGCCCAGATGATCCGGGCGATCCACTCGATGTCCCGGATGTCGAAAGACCGGTTGGGGTGCTCCGGATTGAGCGACAGCAGTTCGATCGAGCGCGGGCTCTGCCGGTGCAGGACCTTTGCCATCACCTCGCCCTCCCGGGTCTTGACGACGACCCGATCGCCCCGGCGCACCTGCGCGGCCGGCTCGACGATCAACACGTCGCCGTCACGATAGAGCGGCATCATGCTGTCGCCTTGGACTTCGAGGGCGTAGACGCCCTGCTTGCGCTCCGGCGACGCGGGGAAATCGACGACATCCCAGCCCTGGCCGGCGGGAAATCCGCCGTCGTCGAAGAAGCCGCCGGCGCCGGCCTGCGCGAAGCCGAGCAGCGGAATAGAGCCCGATTGGGGCGGAAAGGTGCCCTGGGGAAGAATGGCGGTGCGGTTGTAACCTGAGGTTTCGAGACCGATGAATTCATCGATCGTCGCCCCCGTCGCGTCCAGAACCTTTGCGATCGATTCCGTCGAGGGCCAGCGCAGCCGTCCGTCCGTGCCCAGCCGTTTCGACTTGTTGAAAGATGTCGGATCAAGCCCGGCACGCCGGGCGAGCCCGGACGGCGAAAGCCGGTGGCGTTCGGCCAGGGCATCGATTGCCGCCCAGATCCTTTCGTGGGAAAACATCGTCGTTCGTCCTGCTCAGCGGCGCGGGTGAACCTGCGCCGGTTGGGGTCGAGCATAGCGAAGCGGCGGTTCTTAGTAAAGAAAAAAGGAAAATAATCCTCATAGCTCGCGGTCGACTTTGCGCCGGGCGACGACGCTCTCGCGCCAGATTGTGAAGATGCCAGCGCCGACCACGATGGCCGAACCGACGATCATGTTGGGCGTCAGCCGCTCGCCAAAAAGGGTCACGCCCATGAAACCTGCAAAGACCAGTTGCAGATAGGTCAGCGGCTGGACGGCGGCCGCATCGAGCAGGTCATAGGCGCGGATCAGAAAATAGTGGCTTGCCATGCCGGTGATGCACAGCAACGCCATCCAGCCCCAGTCGACCGGCGCAAGTCCTGTCCAGTAGAACGGGCCGACGAACGAGAGGGTGATCGCGCCGACGGTACCGATGTAGAAAAAGCTCGTGGTGGCCGAATCGTCGCGGCTGACGAGCCGGGTGGCGATGACATAGAGCGAGAAGACCGCGGCCGCGGCCAGCGGGAGCAGCAGCATCGGCTCGATGCCATCCCGACCTGGATCGAGGATGACGAGCACGCCGATGAGCCCGAGAAGGATGGCCGTCCAGCGGCGCCAGCCGACCTTCTCGCTCAGCAGCGGCACGGAGAGGACGGCGACGAACAGCGGCGTTGCGGAAAAGATCGCCTGCGAATGTGCCAGCCCCACCTTGGCCAGCGACGTGATGACGATGACGATCTGTGCTGCCAGCATGACGCCGCGCAGGATCTGAAGGACCGGCCGCCTGGTCGCCGCCGCAGTCCGCAGCCCGCCCTTGGAGCGCGCAGCCATCAGGATGGTGAACGCGGCGAAGGCCCAGAAGCGGATCATCGCGATAAAGGCCGGCGGGTAGAGACCGCCGAGATGCTTGGAGATGCCGTCCTGTATGGCGAAGATGACGATCGCCAGGAGGGTGAAGATGTAGCCGCTGCGTTTCATATCCATGGCTCCGCCATATACCGCGGCAGCCCGCAATGCACCTGCAATCCGCTCTTTCAGGGAAAGCGGACACGGCGGCTGGGCAACGGGGGCACCCCGGCGGACGAGCACAGGAAGCGCCTCAGGAGATCGCGATGGGCTATTTCTGGCCTCTTTCGCAAGCCCGCCGCCGGCGCTATCAGTGGCGTGGGCGCATTCGGTCTCGCGCCCGGAGTCCCACCCGTGCACAAGCGCATCCTTTCCGGCATCCTGCTGACGAGCTTTTCCTATTTCCTGTTTTCGGTCCAGGACGCCTCGGTCAAGTGGCTCGTGGCGGCCCTTCCCATCTGGCAGGTCCTGTTCGTGCGCAGCGTAACGATCTTTGCAATCTGCGCCGTATACGGACGCGGACCGCTTCTGCGTCGCGCGTCCGTATCGCCAATTCTCAAGCCGATGTTCGTGCGCAACCTGCTGCTGCTCGCAGCCTGGCTCTCCTACTACACGGCCTCGCGCGATCTCGGTCTGGCAGAACTGACGACGCTCTACTACGCCTCGCCGATCATCGTGACCGTGCTGGCCATCCCGATCCTTGGCGAGGCCGTGCCGCTGAACCGCTGGGTGGCCGTGCTGACCGGGTTCCTCGGCGTACTGATCGCCTGCGACGTGTTCGGCAAGGGGATGACCATCTCGCTTCCGGTCTATCTTGCCCTGCAGGCGGCGGTCTTCTGGGGGATCGGCACCATCCTGCTGCGGAAGACCGCGCTTCAGGAAACCACGCTGGTGCAGATGACGATCTCCAGCGGCTTTCTGATCCTGTTCACAGGACTGGTCGCCCCATTCGTCTGGCTGCCATTCGCCCTTTCGGACTTCGCGCTGATGATCGGAACCGGCGTTCTCGCCGGTATCGCGCAATTTGCCTTGTTCGAGGGCATGCGGCGGGCGGAGGTGTCGCTCCTGGCGCCCTTCGAGTATTCCTCACTGGTATGGGGCTTTATCCTCGGCTTCCTGATCTGGAACGAGGTTCCGGCGCACAATGTCTTCATCGGCGCGGTGCTGATTTTCTCCGCTGGCATGATCATCATCGCCGCGGAGCGCTTTGCGCGTCAACCAACCGAAACACGGACGTAGCATTGTTCGACCGGCCGATGCCGGCTGGTGGCCGAACGGTGTCGGCGAACCAGCCGGCGTCAGAGGTCGGTCATTGCAGTTTCCCGTCGCCGCTTTTGTCTGCCGCGGCGAAGTCGGCCATCACCCGGTTCATGAACTCGGTCTGCGTGACGCTGCCATTGGAGTTGGCGTCGGTGGCGGCGAACTGGTCGGCGGTCAGGACGCCCGTGACTTCCGAATCCACCAGCACCCCGTCCTTGTTCTTGTCCAGGTTGGCGAAGGCCCTTTTCATGAAGGCCTGGTATTCCGAGCGCTGCACCACTCCATCCTTGTTGGTATCGAGTTGATCCTTCTGACCCTGGTGCATCTGCGCCGTTTGCGCCTGGGCAACGGCACCGACGCCCGGGCACGCCACGAGGGCAACCACGAAAATTGTTAGCCTCATGCGCGCCTCACCTGTATCTGCAGGTCAGGAGATTGCCGACAACCCCGCCGACACCGATACCGCCACCGATGGCGGCGATCTGCCCGGTTCCGGCGCCGATGGTGGCGCCGGCGAGGCCGCCGACGATCGCTCCGCCGACCGTTCCGGCGACGCAGGCAAACTCGGCATTGCGGTCGATAACGCTCTGAGAGACCGGCTGCGATGCGCAAGCCGACAGGGCGAATGTGGCACCAACGAGAATGGTGGCCGTATGTTTCTTCATCTTACCCTCCAAGTATTTCTCTTCGCTTCTCACGGAATCGCCAATTCGGGCCGCAATGAATACCGATATTAGTCGTAGCTTGGATGACCCTTGGCGGCTGATTGTCGATTGCATGCATCCAGCTAAAGGTTGCCGTCAGCACAATGCAATTCATGAGCGCGGGCCAAACGGCATCCGCAACTCGGGGGTTCGATCCACGCCTTCGGTGTGGACGCCGCCATCCTACAATCGACGCGAAGTGATGGCAACTCGACCGCGATCAGGATCTATTACAGGCGTTCACACCGCCCAGCTTGCGTCCCGCCAAAATCGGCAGATCGGTATGGCCCGGCGGTTGCGCTGGCAACGCGTGTACGATCCCGGCCGCGAGAAAAGCCACGAATGCGTGGCCCCCACTCCGAGGCTACGGAGAGAGGGCGATCGGTCAGAAAATGTTTGCGACCGAGTGGCCAAGCGCCATGGCGCCGGCATATTGGGCCTGCGGACCCGGCTGCAGCGGGTGGAAGCGGGCGCCCTGGATGTCGCGGAATCGGCGCTCGAGGCCGAGGCTGCGGTAGAAGCCGGCTCCGCCCGCCAGTTCCATGGCGAGCTCGACGGCCGCGATTGCGTTCTTCGCCACCAACGAGCGGCCGATCATCATCTCGTTGACGCTGTCTGCAGACGGCGTATTGCGCTCGACGGTCTCGACCATCCAGCGATGCGCCATCTGCGCAGCCCTGAGCGACGTCTCCATCCGCCCGGCAAGATCAAGCGTGGTCGGACTGGGGTGCCGCTTGCGGGCCGTCTCCAGCGCAATGTCGCGCGCGCTCTCGGCAACGCCGAGATAGACCGCGTAGATCAGCGGAAAGGCGGTGGTGGCAATGATCTGGAACACCGGATGCCACTCGCCGGCGCGGCGCGTCAACGATATCCCTGCATCCGGAATGAAGAGGTTGTCGATGACGACGTCGTTCGAGCCCGTTCCGCGCATGCCGAGCGTGCGCCAGGTCTCGACGATGCTGACTTCCGGAGCCTTCATGGGAGCAGCGAAATGGATGACCGCATCCGGTCCCTCGGCCGTTTCGACGACCGCGCCGGTCATCAGCAGATCGCCGGCGGGGGCGCCGGAGGTAAAGACCTTGCGCGCCGAGATCCGGTATCCGCCCTCGACCTTCGTCGCCTTGCCCGAGCCGCCGATCCAGTCGGAACCGCCGCTGGACAGCAGGATCAGCTTCTCGGCGGCGACCCGCCGCAGCAGCGGCTCGACGGCGGCAACCTGCTGGTGTCGCCAGCGCCAGGCGGGGATAGCCACCTGATGGGTGTGCATCGAAAAGGCCAGCGCCGTCGACGAGCAGGTCTGCGCCATCACCCGCAGCATGTCGGCCAGTTGGCGCACCTCGGCGCCGCCACCGCCCAGTTCACGCGGCACGCCGGCTTCGACGAGGCCGGACTTCTTCAGCAGTTCATAGTTTTCCGCGACGAACAGGTCACCTTCGTCGAACCGAGCCGCACGCTCGGCCAGGACCGGCGCCAGTGCCGTCGCAATTTCGACCGGATCGCCGGGCGTTTCCAGTCGCTTGTCTGTGTCTTTCGGGGACGTATTTGCCATTGTGCTCATGGGCTCCTCCTCTCGCTGCGCCGCGCGTCCTGATGGATGCGCAAAGGACGCAGCAACGCTCTGGACGGCGCACAATCCCCTCCGAAAATCGGTCCGATTTTCGCGGTCATGCGCTAGACCATCGCAGGTTCCTCCCATCCAGGATTTACGTCCAGTTCACGAACTGTACCACCCGTTGGCCGCCGCAGACATTTTGGGCTATGATCCAGCCGAACTCTGCCCGGTGATGATCATGGAAGAACATGGAAGCTACGGCCAGTTCTGCCCCGTATCGATGGCCGCCGAAATACTCTGCACCCGCTGGACGGTGCTGATCCTGCGCGAGTTCCTGTGCGGTACGACGCGCTTCAACGACCTGCGTCGCGGCGTGCCGCGCATGTCGCCGGCGCTCCTGTCCAAGCGCCTGAAGGAGCTGGAACGTGCCGGTGTTATCGTCACGGCGGCGGGCGAAAAAGGCGTGACGGAGTACCGCCTGTCGCAGTCTGGCGAGGACCTGCAGCCGATCATCATGGGCATGGGGCAGTGGGGACAGCGTTGGGTGGATTCGCAGCTTTCGCTGAAGAACCTCGATCCGTCGCTCCTGATGTGGGACATGCGCCGCAATCTGAACCCGCAACCGCTGCCGAAAGGCCGCTGCACGATTCAGTTTCTGTACCCCGAACTGCCGCTCGCCCGGCAGAATTGGTGGCTGGTGGTGGATGAAGGGGCCGTCGATCTGTGCGGGTTCGATCCCGGCTTCGAGATCGACCTGCTGGTGACCAGTTCGCTGCGCAGCATGACGGCGATCTGGATGGGCCTTTCCGTCGTTCGCCGGGAGGTCGAGGCCGGAAACGTCGAGTTCGATGGCGACCCAAGCATAGCCAATGCCATGCAGCAATGGCTCGGGCTCAGCAAGTTCGCTCCGGAGCCCCGCCGGGTCTCCTGACATTTACGTGATCGCGGGGCGCGAGAAAAAGCCGGCCGCGACCTTACACTCGGAAACGCCAGACCCTATATCGCGCCGAGGCGCCTCGATGGCGTGGGAACAGACAATGGGAAGGCTTGGCATGCAGCGTTTTGGACGAATTTTCGCGATGATCGGCGTCGCCGTCATGGTGATGGTGACTGCGGTCGACGTGGCGGAGGCGCGCCGCGCGGGCGGTGGCGGCTTCGGCAGCCGCGGTACGCGCACGTTCTCACCGCCGCCTGCGAACCGCACGGCACCGACGCAGACAGCGCCGATCGACCGGAGCATGACGCAGAAGCCGGCGGGCCAGCAGGCCCCTGGTGCCAACCAGCAGGCGCCGGGCGCTAACCGGCCCGCGGCCCAGCGCCCGGGCATGTTCGGCGGTCTCGCCGGCGGATTGCTCGGCGGCCTGATGATGGGCGGCTTGATCGGCATGCTGATGGGCAACGGCCTTGGCGGCGCCGCCGGTTTCCTCGGCCTGCTGCTGCAGGCGGGCCTGGTCATCGGTGCAATCATGCTGGCCATGCGCTTCTTCGGCCGCGGCAGCCAGCCCGCGCTCGGTGGGGCAGGGGCATCGATGTCGCGGACGGCGGCCTCGGGTTCGACCGGTTCCGGCGTGCCGTCCTTCTCAATCCCCCGCATCGGCAGCGGGCTGGGTGCCGGCTTGGGCAGCACATCGGGTGGCGCATTGGTTGGTGGCGCAGCGGCCGCCCCGCAACAGCCAGACGAGATTGGCGTGCGCCAGGAGGACCTAGAGCAGTTCGAACAGATGCTGAAGGGCGTCCAGGCCGCTTATGGCGCCGAGGACTATGCGGCGCTGCGCAAGCTGACGACGCCGGAGGCGATGTCGTGGCTCGCCGAGGAGTTGAGCGACAACGCCACCAGCGGCGTGAAGAACGAGGTGCGTGACGTTCATCTCGTCCAGGGCGATGTTGCCGAGGCATGGAATGAGGACGGCGCCGACTACGCGACGGTCGCGATGCGCTACGAGAGCATCGACGTGATGCGCGACCGCGCGACCGGTAAGGTCGTCAGCGGCGATCCGGACAATCTGACCGAGTCGGTCGAGGTCTGGACCTTCGTGCGCAAGCCGGGGTCCGACTGGCTGGTGTCCGCCATCCAGGGCACCGAGGCGGCGTAGCACGACGCACATTCTTTGAGAGCGAAGGGGCGCAGCCGTGTTGCGCCCCTTCGTCGTCCTTGCGGTGGTGGGCCGAGCGGGATAGGGATGCCGTCATGAGGAACATCCACTTCCGCAAGGCCGAGCCGCGCGATCTTGCCGCCATCGTTGCGCTTCTTGCCGACGATCCGTTGGGCGCACAACGCGAGATCCAGAGTGAGATGCCGGACACCGCCTATGAGGCGGCCTTCGCGGCGATCGACGCCGATCCGAACCAATTGCTCGCCGTCGCCGTCGATGGCGAGGAGGTCGTCGGCACCCTGCAACTCACCTTCATCCCGGGCCTGTCCCGCGGCGGTGCCTGGCGAGGTCAAATCGAGGCGGTGCGCGTCGCAAGCGGCCGGCGCGGGGAGGGGCTGGGTCACCGCATGTTCGAATGGGCGATTGCGGAATGTCGCGCCCGCGGCTGCCGGCTGGTGCAACTGACGACGGACAAGAGCCGCCCCGACGCGCACCGCTTCTACGAAGACCTCGGCTTTGTCGCCAGCCATGTCGGCTACAAGCTTTCGCTCTGAACGGGCTTGCCCTGGCTTCGTTTCTGGCTTCAATGGAAAGACCAGATGCGCGGCTGATTTTCTGTCAGTTTGCCTTTGGTTTGCAATCCGGATCGGAGTATCCCATGTCTTTCAAGACCTTCGCCGCAACCGCGCTTCTGCTGCTGACCGTTTCCGGATGCGCTAAGAGCGCTGCCAACAACACGGACTACGCCCGTCCGCCGGAACCCGGCGGCGGCATTCGCATCCCGATCAACTGAGTTGGTTGCGCTCGACTCCGCATAGCCTCGATCGGGGATCCTTGCGGGTCCCGGTTGTATGCCCTAGACTGGATTGGTCTTGCACGTTTAAAAAGGTTTGCGGTGCGCGAGTTGATCGCGCGCCGAGCAGTATGCGATCGGGAATTTTCTTCCCTGCAATGGGTTGATCGAAGCACACTTCCTTGGAGGGGTCGATGATTCGTGCCACGCAGATGCTGACTGTTCTCATGCTCACCCTCATTCCGGCGGCGGCGTTCAGCCAGAGCGCACAGCCGGCGCCGGCCCATGTTCCCTTGCAGAAGACGATTGGCCAGGCGAAGCCCGATATCGTGCCCTCGCTGATCGTTCTTAATTCGGACGGCGCCAGCCTTACGGGCGACACGCTGACGCTGACCGGTGTTTCGACGAACGCCGTCATATTCGCCGATCGTCCGGTACGGTCGGCGGGCCACGCGCTGACGGATCACCTGCTGGAGGAGTGGGCGGAAGGCAGCGACAGTTTCGCCAAGGACCCGCCGAATGCGACGGTCTCGGCTTTCAGCAAGGACGGCAAGACGATCCGGGATGCCGTCGTCGTGCTCAAATCGCCCAAGCGCGAGGGTGACCGGCTGGCCTTCGCCGTGGAGGTCCTCGAGGGGAGCCTCGACGGTGCCGATGGCCCGGCATCGATCTTCATCGACATCATAGGGCTGCCGAGAACGCCCGCGTCCTTTGCCGGTGTCGCGCGTCGGACCGCCTATCGTGGTGCCTGGTATGCCGGCGCAGCAGCCGGCGCCGGTTACGCGGCCGCCCCGTATTATCGCCCCTACGCGCCTGCCTGCGGCTACTACCCCTATCCGCCCTGCTACTGAGCGGGGAGACCCCGTGGGCGGCCGCGCGCTGTGATCCGGGAAACGAAATAAGGGCGGGAGCCGCGGCCCCCGCCCTTTGGTGAAATGTATCCGTTAGGGTCAGGGACGACGGCCTATGCCGCCGCCTTCTTTCCAAATGGATCGAACCGGCCGTAGAAGGACTCGTCCTTGGCGGCCATGTCGAGCAGCAGCGGCGTCGGCCTGTAATGATCGCCGTAGCGCTGGGCGAGCGTCTCGCACAGCGCTACGAAGGTTTTCACACCCATGCCGTCGATGTAGGAGAGCGTGCCGCCGGTATAGGGGGCAAAGCCGAAGCCGAGGATGGAGCCGACATCGGCCTCGCGCGGATCGGTGACGATGCCTTCCTCGACCGTGCGGGCCGCTTCCAGCGCGATCGTCACGAGCAGCCGCTCCTTCAGCACCTTCACGTCGACGTCTTCCGGCCGCTGTTGCGGATAGAGGTCCTTCAGGCCCGGCCACAGGCGCTTCTTGGCCGGCTTCGGCGGGTAGTCGTAGAAGCCCTTGGCGCTCTTGCGCCCCAAACGGCCGTCCTCGACGAGTTTTGTCACCAGTTCCATGTGGCGCGGGTCGACGGACTGCGGGCCGAGGTCGGCGATCGCCGCGTTGAAGATCTTGTAGGAGAGATCGACGGCGACCTCGTCGTTGAGCGACAGCGGCCCGACCGGCATGCCGGCCATCTTCGCCGCGTTCTCGATCATCGCCGCCGGCACGCCCTCGATCAGCATGTCGTAGGCCTCGCCGATATAGCGGAAGACGCAGCGGTTGACGTAGAAGCCGCGCGTGTCGTTGACGACGATCGGCGTCTTCCTGATCGCGGCCACGTAGTCGAGAGCGACGGCGAGCGCCTTGTCGCCGGTGTCCTTGCCGAGGATCACCTCGGTCAGCATCATCTTCTCGACCGGCGAGAAGAAGTGGATGCCGATGAACTGGGCCGGGCGGCTCGAGTTCTTCGCAAGGCCGGTGATCGGCAGCGTCGAGGTGTTGGAGGCGTAGATTGCGCCCTCCGGTAGCACGGCCTCGACCTTCTCGGTGACGGCCTTCTTCACATCGCGGTCTTCGAACACCGCCTCGATGACGAGGTCGGCGTCGGCAAGTGCGGCATAGTCCGGTGTCGGCGTGATCAGCGACAGCAGTTTTTCGCCTTCCTCCTTGCTGATCCGGCCCTTGGCGACGCTCCCGGAAACGAGACTCTCGCAAACGGTCTTGCCCCTGTCGGCCGCCTCCTGGTCGCGGTCGATCAGAACGACGGGGATGCCGGCGGCGGCAGTGACATAGCCGATCGAGGCGCCCATGAAGCCGGCACCGACGATGCCGATCTTCCTGAACTCCGCCTTCGGCACGCCGGCGGGACGGCGCGCACCCTTGCCCAGCTCCTGCATGGAGATGAACAGCGAGCGGATCATCGAGAAGGCCTCGGTGGTCTGCAGGATGTGGGTGAAGTAGCGCTGCTCGACCTTCAGCGCCGTGTCGAAGGGCAGTTGCAGGCCCTCGTAGACGCACTTGAGGATCGCGAGGGCAGCCGGATAGTTGCCGGCCGTCTCGCGGCGGAGGATGGCGGGGGCGGCCGGCCAGAGCTGGGCCGAGGCCGGCGTCCAGATGCCGCCGCCCGGAACCTTGAAGCCCTTCTCGTCCCAGGGGGCGACCGGCTTCAGGCCGTCCTTGATCATCTGCTTGGCGGCAGAAATCAGGTCTTCGGGAGCAACGACCTGATGCAGGAGATTCATCGCCTTGGCGCGCGCGGCCGAAAGCGACGAGCCGGTGGTCATCATCTGCAACGCGTCTTGGGTGTTCGCCAGCCGCGGCACGCGCTGGGTGCCACCGGCGCCAGGGAAGATGCCGACCTTGACCTCGGGTAGCGCGATTTTGACCGACTTGGCATTCGAGGCGACGCGGCCATGGCAGGAGAGCGACAGTTCAAAGGCACCGCCCATGCAGGTGCCGTTGATGGCGGACACCCAGGGCTTGCCACAGGTCTCAAGCTTGCGGAACAGCCCGCTCATCTGGCCGGTCAGCGCGAAGAGCTTTTCGACGGCTTGGGCCGGATCCTTCGCCTTTTCCTCCTGCTGCAGCGTGAACATCGACTTGATCATCGACAGGTCGGCGCCGCCGGAGAAGGAGGACTTGCCGGAGGTGATGACGACGCCTTTGACCACAGAGTCGGCGACCGTCTGGTCGATGATCGTGTCGAGTTCGTCCATCACCTCGACGGTCAGCACGTTCATCGACTTGCCGGGCATGTCCCAGGTGACGAGCGCAATGCCGTCGACGTCGGTTTCGATGGTGAAGTTCTTGTAGGTCATTTCTCTCTCCCGAAACCTGTCAGACGCGCTCGATGATCGTCGCCGTGCCCATGCCGGCGCCGATGCAGAGCGTCACCAGCGCGGTGTTGAGGTCACGCCGTTCCAGTTCGTCCAGCACGGTGCCGAGGATCATTGCGCCGGTGGCGCCGAGCGGGTGGCCCATGGCAATGGCGCCGCCGTTGACGTTGATCCTGTCGTGCGGGATCTCGAAAGCCTGGCAGTAGCGCAGCACGACGGCCGCAAAGGCCTCGTTCAGCTCGAACAGGTCGATATCGGACAGCTGCATGCCGGCGCGCTTCAGGAGCTTCTCGGTCACGTCGACGGGGCCGGTCAGCATCAGCGCCGGATCGGAACCGATGTTGGCGAAGGCCTTGATGCGGGCGCGCGGCTTCTTGCCGAGGATCGCGCCGCCTTCCTTCGAGCCGATGAGCACGGCCGCGGAACCGTCGACGATGCCGGACGAGTTGCCGGCGTGGTGGACGTAGTTGATCGCCTCGATCTCCGGATGCGCCTGGATGGCGACGGCCTCGAAGCCGCCCATCTCGCCAGGCATCTGGAAGGAGGGGTTGAGCTGGGCGAGCGCCTGCATGTCGGTACCCGGGCGCATGTGCTCGTCGCGATCGAGGATGGTGAGGCCGTTGATGTCCTTCACCGGAATCACGGAATTCTTGAAGTAGCCCTTCTCCCAGGCGTTCGCCGCCCGCTTCTGGCTCTCGACCGCATAGGCGTCGACGTCGTCGCGGGAGAAGCCGTATTTGGTGGCGATCAGGTCGGCGGAGACGCCCTGCGGCATGAAGTAGGCCGGGAAATTGACGGAGGGGTCCATGTACCAGGAGCCGCCGGACATGCCCATGCCGACGCGCGACATGCTCTCAACACCGCCGGCGATGACGAGATCGTCGGCGCCTTGCGCAATCTTGCCGGCGCCGAAGTTGACGGCGTCCAGGCCGGAGGCGCAGAAGCGCGAGATCTGCATGCCAGGGGCCCTGGAGGAATAGCCGGCCTCGAAGGCGGCCGCCTTGGGGATGACGGCGCCGGCGTCCATCACCGGATCGACGCAACCCATGATGATGTCGTCGACCTTCGATGTGTCGAGCCCGTTGCGGTCGCGGATGGCCTCGAGCACTTTCGCCGCGAGGCGGACGGAGGGCACCTCGTGCAGCGCCCCGTCCTTCTTGCCGCGCCCGCGCGGGGTGCGCACGTGGTCGTAGATGAAGACGTCGGTCATTAATCTCTTCTCCCTATCGGCGCGGCTGCGCCGTCAATCTCTCTCTTCGTCCGCCGGCCCCTCATCCGCCTGCCAACACCTTCTCCCCGCAAGTGGGGCGAAGGGACGATGCCGCGGCGACTGTACTCCCTCTCTCCGCAAGCGGGGAGAGGGTTGGGGTGAGGGCAAACTGTTAGAATGCCTCGGCCGGAAGCGCCATCATCGTCTCGGCGCCGGTCTCGATGCGGGCCTTGCGCAGCGCCGTTTCCGGCATGATGCGCTCCATGAAGAAGCGGGCGGTGATCAGCTTGTTGCGCAGGAACGCCTCGCGCTCGCCGGCACCGGTCGTCAGTCCTGCCTGTGCTGCCTTCGCCATCTTCGCCCACATGTAGCCGACGACGACGAGGCCGAAGAGGTGCATGTAGTCGGTGGAGCCAGCGCCGGCATTGTCGGGCTTGGCCATCGCGTGCTGCATGAACCACATGGTCGATGCCTGCAGGTCGTTCAGCCCCTTCTTCAGGTGCTTGGTGAAGAAGGACAGGCTCTCGTCGGCGCGGTTCTCCTCGCAGAAGTCGCCGATCTCCTTGAACAGCGCCATGACGGCACGGCCGCCGTTCATGCCGAGCTTGCGGCCGACCAGGTCGAGCGCCTGGATGCCGTTGGCGCCTTCGTAGATCATGGCGATGCGGGCGTCGCGCACGTACTGGCTCATGCCGTGCTCTTCGATATAGCCATGGCCGCCGAAGACCTGCTGGGCCATCACCGCGTGGTCGAAGCCCTTATCGGTCAGAACACCCTTCAGGATCGGCGTCATCAACCCGAGAAGATCGTCGGCGGTCTGCCGCTCGTTCTCGCCCGCCGCCCGGTGGGCAATGTCGGATTGAAGCGCGGTCCAGAGCAGGAAGGCGCGCCCGCCTTCGTTCCAGGCCTTGATGGTCAGCAGCGCGCGGCGGACGTCGGGATGAACGATGATCGGATCGGCGCGCTTGTCGGGTGCCTTCGGCCCGGAGAGCGACCGGCCCTGGATGCGTTCGCGGGCATAATTGGCGGCGTTCTGATAGGCGGCCTCGGCGACGGCGAGCCCCTGCAGGCCAACACCCAGGCGCGCCTCGTTCATCATCACGAACATGGCGTTGAGGCCCTTGTTCTCCGCGCCGATCAGGTAGCCGGTCGCCTCGTCGTAGTTCATGACGCAGGTGGCATTGCCGTGAATGCCCATTTTGTGCTCGACGGCGCCGCAGGAAACGCCGTTGCGCTTGCCCGGTTCGCCGTTCTCGTTCAGCAGGAACTTCGGCACGATGAAAAGCGAAATGCCCTTGGTACCCTCCGGCGCGCCCTCGACGCGGGCGAGAACGAGATGGACGATGTTCTCCGACATGTCGTGTTCGCCGGCCGAGATGAAGATCTTCTGCCCGGAGATCCGGTAGGAGCCGTCGCCGTTCGGTACCGCCTTGGTGCGCAGCATGCCGAGATCGGTGCCGCAGTGCGGTTCGGTGAGGTTCATCGTGCCGGTCCAGGTGCCGGATACCATCTTCGGCAGATAGGCCTGCTTCTGCGCTCCCGAGCCATGCACGAGGATCGCCGCGATCGCGCCCTGGGTCAGGCCCGGATACATCATCAGCGACATGTTGGCCGACGACATGTACTCAGCGACGGCGGTGTGCAGGAGATAGGGGAGTCCCTGGCCTCCGAATTCCTCCGGAACCGCGAGCCCCAGCCAGCCGCAATCCCGGTAGAGGTCGAACCCCTCCTTGAAACCCTTCGGCACGCGGACCGAACCGTCGTCGCCGCGCTTGCAGCCTTCCTGGTCGCCGGAAAGATTGAGCGGTAGCAGGACCTCTTCGGAGAGCTTGGCGGCTTCGCCGGCGATGGCCTCGATCATGTCCGACGACGCTTCGGCAAAGCCCGGAAGGTTATTGAAGCGCTCGATGGCAAGCACGTCGTTGAGGACGAACATGGTTTCGTTCACGGGGGCCTTGTAGATTGGCATTGTCTCGCGTTCCTCGGCTCTTCGACGGACCTCTGTCCACGCACTGACAGAGATACTAGGAAAATTTGACGTTTGCGTAAACGTCAAATTGGTCGCACGCGGAAGTTACGAGTGAGCAGGGCAGATCGGCGACCCGAGCACTCTCCCGCAGCAGTTGCGGCGTTCCAACGCGGTACGGTCGGCCTTTTCTATGAGCAAATCGTTAAAAAAGTTCGACCGCGTTAACGGCTTATTTACCATGTTCCGTGAATTGTGGCGCTTGAGGGCAGCTCACGAAATAGTTTCATCGTTTCAGATTTCGCCTGCCGATCGGAGCGTCAGGTCCGGGAAAGATGTGCCTTCTAAAGGTTGTCTCCCGCCTGTGCATCAGAATGGAAGCGCCGGCACCAAAATCTTGCCGGCCCATAAAACAGCAAGGCGGCGCGCACCGAGGACGGCGGCGCGACGCAGGTTCTCCGGCGAGCCGATGGGCTCCCAAGCGAGGCGAAAACATGAACGGATCGCGAGCAAATCCTCCCCGCTACGGCGACAGGTCTTCATTCGACGCGCTGAACCGGACAATAGAAGGTCTGGAGGCGCGAATCGAAGGATTGATGGGCGGACGCGAACGCGGGCGAGAGGCCGGTCATGGCCGCAGCGAGCCGCCGCGGCAGGAGAACGCGCGGGCAACCCCCCTTCGCGATGATCCGGTTGGCGAAATCATGCAGCGCCAGCGCGCGCTGGAGGCGGGCCGCGAACGGCAGGCCGTCCGATCCGACCCCCGTCCCTCAGACAGGTATCCTTCGCAGCAGCAAACCGCACAGCAGGCTGCCCCCGACTTCGCCACGGCGGAGATCGCTCGCGCCCTTGTCGGATTGCGGCAGGATCTGAAGCGCGACATTTCCGACGGTCTCGGCCGCGAGATGGACACGCTGCGTGCGGAGATGCGCGCCATTCGTCAGGCCGCTGAGGCGCGAGACCATGGCGATGACGTGCGCGAAGATTTGCAGCGGCTCGCCCAGGGCATCAACCAGCTCGGTCGGCAGTCCGGCCGGTCAGAAGCCGACGGCCTGCGCGTCGAATTCGATCAACTGCGCTCTGTTCTCGATGGCCTGGCCCGCGAGGATTCCGTCCGCCGCATGGAGGGACGCTGGAACGACGTGGAGCAGAGGCTCACCGCCTCCGACCAAAGCCGCGACGACGAACTGGTGGCCCTCGCCTATCGGCTGGATGAGCTCAAGGCGCAGATCCAGACGGTCAGCGCCACTCCGGCTCTGCGCGATCTGGAACGGCAGCTGCATGCGATGGGGCAAGCGGTGGAGGCACTCGGCCGCAGCGTCCAGCAGGACGACCGGCGCTTTTCCCCGCAGTTCGAGGGGTTGGACCTAAGGCTCGACGAGATCAGTCGGGCGATCGCCGCAAGCGGTCGCGCCCAGAATTCTGCCGCCGAGGCAGCGGTGTTCCAGCGCATCGAAGGCCGCATCGGCGACCTTGCCGACCAACTTGACGCGATGGCCCGCCGCCCGGCGGCCGAGCAGGGGCTCGGCCAGCGGCTGGAGACCCTTGCCTACCGGATCGAGGAAATGACGCACGAAAGAGCGGCCATCCGTCTCGAAGAGCGTCTGGATCAGCTGTCGGCGATGATCGAGCAGGGCCAGCGCGCGCCGGCGATAGGCGCCGATCTGACGCACCATCTCACTGATATTTCCCGCAAGATCGACGCGCTCGACCAGGGCGCGGTCAATGATGTGCTGGCGGAGCGGCTCGACCATCTGGCCCGCCGCATCGACGAATTGGACGTTCCGGCCGAGACGCCTTTTGCCAATGACCGTTTCTCTTCGATCGAAAGCCGCCTGCAGGCGATCGCCGAGCGGCTCGACCGCACGGGCGCAGCACCTGCGGATGATGGCGGTGCATTGCGCAGCCTGGAAGCCCAGATCGCCAATCTCTCGACCCTGATCAGCAAGCCGTCGCCTGCAGTCGCGTTGCCGTCGGACTTCGACAGCCGCATGGCGACGATCGAAGACTACATGGCGACGAACGACGAATACATCATCGAGGCGGCCCGTCAGGCCGCCGAGACGGTGATGCAGGCGTATCAGCGCCATGGTGACGCGGGGGCCGCTCCCTCCGACATGGCGGCAATCTCGGCGCTGGCCGAGGACCTGCGCACGCTGGAAGACGTGATGCGTTCCAGCGAGGATCGCACAGCCCGAACCTTCGAGGCGCTGCACGACACGCTGGTCCAGATTGCCGGACGGCTCGAGCAGCTGGATGCGCCGGGCGAGCGCTATGAAGCGCCGCATGACCGCTACCCCGGACAGGAGCGGCAGGCCGCGCCGGCGATGCCGCCGGTATCTGCGCCGATGCTCATGCAGGACGAGTATCCGTTCGTCGACGACGGCTACGATACCGTGACGTCTGGGTCTGGCGACGACCAGGCGACGGATGAACCAATTGCCGACCGCGAGGTCGAAATGGCCGTTGATGTCGCCGGTTCCGTGATGGTCGATGGCGCCGCAAGTGCGGTCGCGAAGCCCGCCGCCGAGAAGGCCGGCCGGACCAGCCTGATCGCCGGCCTCGCACGCCGCTTCGCGCCGGCGAAGGAGGAAGCACCGCTTGTGGCGGAGCGACAGCAGATCGATCCCGCTCCGTCGATCGACCCGGGCGACGAAATCGCCCCCGAAGTGGCAAACCAGCTGCTGGAGCCCGGTTCCGGTGCGCCGGACGTGCGCAAGATCCTTGAGCGTGTCCGCGCCAACCAGGCCGCGGAAGGCCAGGCTGAATCGGCCGATGCCGGCAAAGCGGACTTCATCGCGGCGGCGCGTCGCGCGGCTCGCATGGCGGCGGAGGAAACCGATCCACTCGCCCGGGTCGCTCCGGAAAAGAAGGGGGCCGGCTCCGGCGCAGCTGCCGCGACCTTCGGCCGCCATCGTCGTCCGATCCTGATGGCCGTCGGCGCGATCCTGCTGGCGATCATGTCCTATCCGCTCGTCAATACGCTGGTGCGTGGCGACGAGGCGCCCAAGGCTTTGCCGGTCGCGCAGGCGGACATCGCCGCGCCCGAAACCGCCGACGCCAAGCCGGCCGCGGTCGAAGTTGCAAGCCAGGACGACGTGGCCGCGGTGCCCGTTGACACGGCATCCGTCGAAATTCTCGAGGAAGCTGCCCCGGCGCAGGTCACCGCTGCTGCGGGTGAGGCCATCACCAAGCCAATGGTCGAAAACACCGCTATGGACACGGCCTCGCCTGCCTTGGCAGTGACCGGCGCCGAGCAGCTGACACGGCCGGCCGACAATTCAATCGCCGTCCAGACCGGCGGTTTCGAGCCGGTCGCAACGATGGCCAAGGCCGTCAATGACATTCCGCCCGGGGAGCAGGCAGTTGCAAGCGCCGGCGCTCCGTCCGGCACGATCGCCGACGTCATCACCGTGCCGCCGGCCATCGAGCCGGCATCGCTGGCCAAATCGGCGGGTGACGGCGACAGCCTGGCATTGTTCGAGATCGGCGCGCGCTACACCGACGGCCGCGGCGTCTCGATTGACATGGCGGAATCCGCGAAGTGGTACGCATTGTCGGCCGAGCGCGGTTTTGCCCCGGCTCAGTATCGTCTCGGCAGCCTTTATGAAAAGGGGCAGGGCGTCGAGCGCGATCTCGACAAGGCTCGCAGTCTCTACGAGCTGTCCGCCAGACAGGGCAACGCCAGCGCCATGCACAACCTCGCCGTCCTGCTTGCGACCGGCGGCGGCAAGGCGCCGGATTTCGCAGCCGCCTCCGAATGGTTCAAGAAGGCGGCGGATCTTGGCGTCCGTGACAGCCAGTTCAACCTGGCGATCCTCTACGCGCGCGGCAATGGCGTCCCGGTCGATCTCGAAGAGTCCTACAAGTGGTTTGCGGTCGCCGCTCGCGACGGAGACAGGGATGCCGCCGAGAAGCGCGACGAGGTTGCCAATGCCATGAAGCCCGAGCAGCTTTCGAGCGCGAAGGCCAAGCTGGAGCTTTGGAAGGAGCAGCCGCTCGATGACAAGGCGAACTCGGTGGACCTGCCCGACGAATGGGTCGGTAAGGGCACCAAGACCGCGTCCGTCGATATGAAGAAGGCGGTCCGCAACATCCAGGCCATCCTCAACAACAATGGCTTCGATGCCGGCACGCCGGACGGCAGCATGGGGCCGAAGACCGTGCAGGCGATCAAGGCCTTCCAGAAAACCGTCGGTCAGCCGGAGACGGGCAAGATCGACGACAAGCTCGTCAATGAGTTGCTGAAGCGCAACAAGCCGCAAGGTTGATTGCCCGCCAATGCGCCGCGGCGCATAAAGCCTGATGGTCGGCCGTTGAGCAGTTGACGGGCCGCCTGAGCACGGGCATGACGGATCATGAAAAAACCACAAGCCGCTTCAGAATGATACGGGGGCGGCTTCCATCTGCGTGCGGATGCATGGCGCTACCGTGAGCGATGGAATTTGCGAACGGGCAGGCATCATGCGCGCCCGCGGAAAACCTGCATGCCGGGCGTGTTCTCTGACCCAGAACACGTGGCGGCCGGTCCAGACTTGGTGAGGGGTGGCGTCAGGGGGCGCCGAAAGTTCCGGGCCGCCGGCCCATCGGGGTAATGCTGTGACAGTCTATCTGCCCATCGCCGAGCTCTCGGTGAATATCTTCATCATCCTCGGCATGGGCGCAGCGGTTGGCTTTCTCTCCGGCATGTTCGGTGTCGGCGGCGGTTTCCTGATCACCCCGCTCCTGATCTTCTACAACATCCCGCCGGTCGTGGCGGTCGCGACGGGCGCCAACCAGGTCGTCGCCTCGTCGGTTTCCGGCGCCATCACCCATTTCCGCCGCGGCACGCTCGATATGAAGCTCGGTACCGTGCTGCTGGTCGGCGGCCTTTGCGGCGCGACCGCGGGCGTGTGGCTGTTCGCCCTGCTGAGGCGCCTCGGTCAGCTCGACCTCGTCATTTCGCTGCTCTATGTGGCGCTGCTCGGCACAGTCGGCATCCTGATGTTGTTTGAAAGCATCAGAGCCTTGCGCCGTGCCGCCAAGAACCAGCCGGTGACACTGCGAAAGCCGGGCCATCACAGCTGGATTCACGGCTTGCCGCTGAAGATGCGGTTCAAGAAATCCAAGATCTACCTGAGCGTCATTCCGCTCGTCCTGCTCGGCTTTTCGATCGGCGTGCTGACCTCCATCATGGGTGTCGGTGGCGGGTTTATCATGGTGCCGGCGATGATCTACCTCTTGCGCATCCCGACCAACGTGGTCGTCGGTACGTCGCTGTTCCAGATCATCTTCGTAACGGCCTTCACCACGATCATGCAGGCGACGGCGAACAACTCGGTCGACATCGTTCTCGCCTTCATCCTGATGGTGGCAGGCGTCGTCGGCGCGCAGTACGGCGTGCGTGTCGGCCAGCGTTTGCGCGGCGAGCAATTGCGGGCCCTGCTTGCGCTTCTCGTGCTCGCGGTCGGCATGCGCCTTGCAGTCGATCTCGTGCTGGCGCCCGAAAACATCTACTCCGTCGTCAGTGAAGGGGGGCGCCGATGAGAAGCCTGGCGTACGCCCTTCTTGCCGCAGCCGTCCTGGCATTGGCCGGTCCGGTCCGCGCGCAGGAGAAACAATCCGAAAACACCGAGCAGTTGGAAATCGGCATCTCCACCGACGAGATCGCCATCTCCTCCGATTTTCGCGGGGCGGACCTCACCATCTTCGGCGCCATCGGGGGCTATGATCCGAACCTTCTGGCGCAGAGCAAATACGATATCGTCGTAGCGCTGGAAGGACCGAAGGACAACATGACGGTCCGCCGTAAGGAACGCGTGCTCGGCGTCTGGGTCAACCGTCATTCGATGACCTTCGAGCTCGCGCCGGAATCCTACTCCCTGTCCAGCACACGCAATGTCGATCAGATCGCATCCGAACAGGTGCTCAACAGCATCGGCGTGGGCCTGCAACATATCCGTCTCGACCCGATCGGCTTCATCGGGGACGGCAGCAGCGTCGCCGCGTTCCGCGAGGCCTTCCTGCATCTGAAGGAAACCGGCGGCTACTTCCAGCGCGATCCGGGCGGGGTGCAGTTCATCAGTGCCAGCCTGTTCAAGGCGACCGTGAAGCTGCCCGCCAACGTCCCGAATGGCACCCATGTCGTGCGGGCCCAGCTTTTCCGCGACGGTGTCTTCATCAGCGAGAAGGCGCTACCGCTAAGAGTCGTCAAGACCGGCCTGGAACAGATGATCTCGAATGCCGCCTATAATCGTCCGGTCTCCTATGGCGTCCTCGCCGTCGTGCTGGCCCTGTTGACCGGCTGGATCGCGAGCGTGGTGTTCCGCAAGGACTGACGATCACGCCAGAAGCATTGCAGCCTTCTTGGCGAGAACGGCTTCATAGGCGCTCTGCAACTCCGCAAAGACGGAACGCTCCGGAGGCGCCGCGCCGCAATGGATGGCGCGCAGTTCGTCCATGAAGTCGCTCCACATCTCCGGCCCGCCGGCCTCCAGGAGTTCGGCGCGGATGCTCAGCTCTTCGCTTACCGGCAGATGCCGGCGGCCCCATGCGCCCATGTGAGCGAAGAGCGGCACGAGGGCGATCGCCATGTCCGTCAGACTGTAGAGCGCCTTCTGCTTGTGGCTCGGATCGTCGGCCCTCGTGATCAACCCCTTCTCGGTCAGCCGCTTCAGCCGGTCGGCGAGGATGTTGGAGGCAATGCCTTCCTCCGATCGCGTCAGCAGCTCGCGGAAGTGGCGGCGATTGCCGAACATCATGTCCCGGATCACGATCAGGCTCCAGCGGTCGCCGAGGATCTCGAGCGTCAGATTGATCGGGCAGCCCGATCGATGTTCGTCCTTCATTGCAGTCTCCGGCGATTCTGATTGCATTTTGCCACCGGTGTGCATAGGCTTCAACTGCTTGCAAATTAAAACCGGAATAGATGGAGGAAGAAGAGGATGAGCAAGGTCATCGTCTGGAACCTGATGACGCTCGACGGCTATTTCGAGGGCGAGGAGAAATGGGATCTGGCCTTCCACGGCCACGCCTGGGGCGATGAGCTTGCCGCCATGAGCGCCGATTTCGGAGAGCGGGCGCGTCTTCTGGTCTTCGGTCGCGTGACGTACGAGGGCATGAAGTCGTTCTGGACGACGACCGAGGAGGAACTGGAGACGAAGTCCTACATGAATGCCCTGCCGAAGCTCGTCGCTTCGCGCACGCTCCGAAGCTCCGACTGGAACAACACCCGCATGACCGACGACATCGTTGGCGAACTCTCCCGGCTCAAGAGTGAGCCCGGCAAGGACATCTTCGTCTTCGGCAGCGCCGACCTGACGGATACGCTGTTGGAGGCTGGCCTCGTCGACGAACTCATGATCGGCCTCGTGCCGACCCTGCTCGGCAAGGGCAATCGCTTCTTCAAGGACAGCGACACACTGCAGCGGTTTGACCTGATCGAGGCACGGCCGCTGAAGACGGGAACGGTGATCCTGCGCTACGCGCCGATGGCGACGTAGCCGCGGGACGTCAGGCCAGCAGATTTGCAAAGCGTACGGAATAGATGCGGTCACGCCCGAGCAGGTGCGCGACAAGCGTCTCGCGCTCAAACAGCCCCGCCATGGCCCGGTGACGCAGATCGAGCCCGCCGGTGGTGACACCGAAGGCCGGCATCAGCAGGCGTCGGCCGTCCGTGGCGAAGCACGGGCGGCGCACCGATTTGTCGCGGCGGCGCACCGTCGCGGACGGATGCAGGTGACCAGCGATCTCGCCCGCGCCGTCAGCAAGCGATGGCTCGTGCCGAAAGATAAGGCCGGCATAGTGCAATTCGTCGGCCGACTGGCCCGGCAGGCCGGTCGTACCGTCCGGGTCATGGTTGCCGTTGATCCAGATCCAGTCGCGCCCGCGCGCCATCGCCTCGATCCTTTGGCGAAAGATCTCCGGCAGGTGTACTGAACCGACACGATCGTGAAAATTGTCACCCAGACTAACGACGATCGCCGGGTCGTGTCGGGCAATGACGGCCTCCAGGATCCTGAGCGTCGCCAGCGTGTCGTAGGGCGGCAGCAGCATGCCGCGGCGCGCAAAGGCGGCGCCCTTTTCCAGATGCAGGTCGGAAATGACGAGCAGCCGCGTGGCCGGCAGGTAGAGCGCGCCGAAGGGATCACAGACCGCCTCGACGCCGGCCACGACCGCGCGCGCCGTCAGCGCGCCGAAGTCCTGCACGTCGGCATTAGCGAGGGCCAGCCTGTTCATTGGCGCATTCCGTTCATTCCGTCGTCCTGTGGCCGCCTTCTTCCAACCATTACCGTTCCGTTTCCGGTGCCGCCAACTCGCCCAAGGCTTCCGCGATCAGGTCTTCGGCCGCCTCGGCCAGCACGGCATCATGGGCTTCGCCCGATACCGTTTCCCTGCCGATCTCCAGCATGACGGGGATCGCCAGCGGCGAGATGCGGTCGAGCGTGCGGTGGGTGATGTGGCCCTTGATTCGGGCAAGCATAAACCCCAGGCGCTCGATGTCCAAAAGACCGGTCGCAGCATCGTGCCGTGTCGCTTCGAGCAGGATATGGTCCGGTTCGTGTGAGCGCAGCACGTCGTAGATGAGGTCGGCCGAGACCGTTACCTGCCGCCCGGTTTTTTCCTTGCCGGGATGGCGCTGGTCGATAAGACCGGCAATCACGGCACAATTGCGGAAGGTGCGCTTCAGCATCCAGCTTTCATCGAGCCAGGCCTCCAGGTCGTCGCCCAGCATGTCCTCGTCGAAGAGCCCGCCAAGGGAGGGGCGGCGAGCACGGAAAGCTGCTCCCAGATCGTCCAGCGCCCAGATCGCCAGCGAATAGTCGGTGGCGACGAAGCCGAGCGGCTTCAGGCCCGCCCGTTCGAGCCGGCGCGTCAGCAGCATGCCTAGCGTCTGGTGGGCGAGGCGGCCCTCGAAGGCATAGATCACCATGTAGTGCCGGCTGCCGCGCGGAAAGGTCTCGATCAGAAGCTCGTCGCGCCTCGGCAGCATCGAGACGTCGCTCTGGATCGACAGCCAGTCGCGGACCTGGCCCGGCAGGGCGCGCCAGCGGTCCGGGTCGGCGAGCATGGTGCGCACCTGCTCGGCGAGGTAGGTGGAGAGCGGAAACTTGCCGCCGGCATAGGCCGGCACCTTCGGATCCTGCGAGAAGGCCTGGCTGACGAGGCATTCGTTCTCGCGGATGCCCTCGAAGCGCAGCACCTTGCCGGAAAAGAGGAACGTATCGCCCGGCGCCATGGTCTCCAGGAAATACTCCTCCACCTTGCCGAGGGCCGCGCCGCCGCGGCCGAGCGAGCCTCGCGCATTGCGCTTGACTAGCCTGAGGTTCAGCATCGGCATCTCGACGATCGTGCCGAGGTTCAGGCGGTATTGCTGGGCGACCTGCAGGTTGGAGACGCGCCAGAGGCCCTCCTTGGTCTTGCGAATTTTCGCGTAGCGTTCATAGGTCTTCAGCGCATAGCCGCCGGTTGCGACGAACTGCACGACGCGCGAAAATGTCTCGCGCGGCAGTACCGCATAGGAGGCGGCCGAGCTGATCTCGGCAAAGAGCGCATCCTCGTCGAAGGCGGCCGCGCAGGCCATGCCGAGCACGTGCTGGGCGAGCACGTCGAGCGCGCCGGCGGTCATCGGCGGGGTGTCCTGTGCGCCGAGATAGTTGGCGTCCAGTGCCGCCTGGCATTCCATCACCTCGAAGCGGTTCGCCGGCACCAGGATCGCTCGGCTCGGCTCGTCCATCCGGTGGTTGGCGCGGCCGATCCGCTGAGCGAGACGGGAGGCGCCCTTCGGCGCGCCGACATGGATGACGAGGTCGACGTCGCCCCAGTCGATGCCGAGGTCGAGCGTCGAGGTGGCGACGACGGCGCGAAGGCGGTTTTCTGCCATCGCCGCCTCGACCTTGCGGCGCTGGGCCACGTCGAGTGAACCGTGATGCAGCGCGATCGGCAGCGTCTCTTCGTTGATGCGCCAGAGTTCCTGGAACAGCATCTCCGCCTGGCTGCGTGTGTTGACGAAGAGCAGCGCGGTGCGGTGCTCGCGGATCGCCTGGTAGACCTCGGGCATCGCATAGCGGGCCGAATGACCGGACCAGGGGATGTGCTCTTCGCTCTTGAGAATGGTGATGATCGGCTTGGCGCCGGAAGGCCCCAGCACCAGCCCGGCGTGATTGTCCTCGCCCGGCACCTGACCGGCGAGCCAGCGGCGCAGGTCCATCGGTTCTGCGACGGTGGCGGAAAGGCCAATGGTTTGCAGCCCCGGCGCCAGCCTGCGCAGCCGGGCGAGGCCGAGCGCGAGGAGATGGCCGCGTTTGGAAGTGACGAGCGAATGAAGCTCGTCGAAGACGACGAATTTCAGGTCCTTGAAGAAGCGCGGTGCCTCACCGTTGGCGATCAGCAGCGCCAGTTGCTCTGGTGTCGTCAGCAGGATGTCGGGCGGGTTCAGCCGCTGCCGCTGGCGCTTGGATTGCGGCGTATCGCCGGTGCGCGTTTCGATCGTGACCGGCAGGCGCATCTCCTCGATGGGTTTTGCCAGGTTGCGCTCGATGTCGACGGCCAGCGCCTTCAGCGGCGAGATGTACAGCGTGTGGATGCCGGTAAACGCCGAACCCGGCGGGACGCGGCCGCGCGCGACGAGGTCGGTGAGGGAGGGCAGAAAACCGGCCAGCGTCTTGCCCGCGCCCGTGGGCGCGATCAGCAGCAGGCTTTCTCCGGCGCGTGCGCGCTCGAGCAGTTCCAGCTGGTGTGCGCGCGGTGCCCAGCCTCTGGCTGCAAACCAGTCGGTAAAAGGCTTCGGCAGCGGGCCGGGCCGGGCGGTGGCGGAATCGGTTGCGTTCACGCCGGTGAAATTAGCCGAACGGACGCGAAAAGGAAGGACCACACTGCGAGACGAACGCGCCGCGACACGTGCCAATATAGCAATTGACAAAGCGAATAATCATGGATAAAAAATATCCACGAATTGAGGGTGCGGCATGAAGCTCAGCGAAGGCGTCGAGCAGGCAATCCACAGCGTCGCCATGTTGGCGAACCTGTCGCCGGAGGGCGTGTTGTCGGCGGCTGCGTTGGCGGAATATCACGGCGTCTCGACCAGCTATCTCCTCAAGCACCTGCAGGCGCTTTCGGGCGCCGGCCTCCTGCAGACAGTCTCTGGTCCGCGCGGCGGATACCGCCTGGCGCGCGCGCCGGCGGAGATATCGTTGCTGGACATCGTTCTGGCGGTGGAGGGGCCGGAGCCGGCCTTTCGTTGCCAGGAAATCCGCCAGCGTGGCCCGAACCCGCTTCCGGCCCGTTACATGACGCGGCCCTGCGAGATCAACGCGGCGATGCTCAAGGCGGAGAAGGCCTATCGGGCGGAGCTGAAGAAAGTGTCGATCGCCGATCTCGGCGCCGAAGTGGCCGCCAGGGACGATGGCGCGATCGCATCCAGAAGCTGCGCCTTTCTGGAGGTGCACGAACGCAGGCAGCGCTCCTGACGACTGCCACACGAGCCATTCCCACATTCCAACCAAGGAGAAAGTCGATGCAGCCTCGTTTCAATTTCGCCAAGGCCTCCCCTGAAGCCTACAAGGCGGTGGTCGCCCTTGAGGAGTTCGTCCAGAAATCGGGTCTGGAGCGCCGCTTCATTCACCTGATCAAGCTGCGCGCGTCGATCATCAATGGATGCGCCTACTGCGTCGACATGCATGTCAAGGAATCCCGTCATGACGGGCTGTCGGAGCAATGGATCAACATGATGTCGGTGTGGAAGGAATCGCCCGTCTATGACGCCCGCGAACGCGCGCTGCTGGGCTGGGTGGATGCCGTCACCAACATCGCCCAGTCCGGCGCCCCGGATGACGCCTACGAAGCGTTGAGGGCGCATTTCTCCGAGGAGGAGATGACCAAGATCACCGTTGCGATCGGCACGATCAACGTCTGGAACCGGCTCGCCGTCGGCTTCCGCTCGCCGCATCCGATCGACAAGCCCGTCAAGGCTGCCTGAAGCAGCCCCGTCGGGCGAAGGAGGCCCCGAGCCTTGGCATCAAGGCTTCCCGGGTATTGTCACATGGCGATGTAGCGGTCGGAGCGGTGGTTGATCGTCAGGAACAGGTTCAGCGCCACCGCGCCGATCACCGAGCAGAGAACGATAAAGGGGGCGGCCACCGCAAAGGCCGCCGCCAGAACCACAAGGTCGACGGCGAGTTGCACCAGCCCGGCCCGCCAGCCGAAGCGATCCTGCAGATATACGGCGAGGATGCCGATGCCGCCCAGGCTTGCGCGGTGGCGGTAGAGGGCGAGCAGACCGTAGCCGAGCAGCAGTCCGGCAAGCAGCGCGGCCCAGAGCGGATCCAGGGTTTCGATCTTCAGGTAGCGCGGCTGGATTTCCGTGATCAGCGAGGTCAGGCCGACCGCGAGGAACGACTTGATCGTGAACGCCTTGCCGAGGCGGCTCAGGGAGAGCGCGTAGAACGGCATGTTCAGCGCGGTGTAGTAGAGGCCGAAGCTGTAGCCGGTCAGGTAATGCAGGATGAAGGCAACGCCGGCGACACCGCTGGCGATGAGGCCGGCGCTGCCGATCAGCGTAAGCCCGAGGGCCGCGATCACGCTGCCCGTGAAGATGCCTTGCGCATCTTCCAGCGGCGAGTGACGCGCGGGGGCAGGATTCCAGAAACCGTAGCGCCGCTTGTCGCCGCTCATGAACATTTCCCTTTTGATTTGAAGCGCTGGTGTGCGGGAACGCGGTCAGCTCCGCCGGCGGGCGAGGAACAGCCGGCCGTGCACGGGCTCACCGGCATCCTTGCGGATGACGGTCGCCTGGCTGAGGAGAACATCAAAACCCGCAGCCGCGGCGCGCTCGCGCACATAGGTTTCGCCATGGGCGTAGCGCAGCGACGTGCGCAGCACATAGCCCTCGTTGGCGCACGCGTCCTCCACGGAGAAGGCGAAGTGGCCACCTGGGGCGATCAGATTGGCGGTGATGGAGAAGAGGGGGGCGAGTTCGCCGAGATACATCAAAACGTCAGCGGCGCTGACAAGCTCGGCCCTTGCGAATGGCAGGTCGGGACCGAAGACGCCGCTCGCGCCGGGCGAGAGCGATAGATCGGCCTGGGCAAGCCGATCGTAAACCTGTTTCTCCCGCGCCTTGGCGAGCATGTTGGCGGAGAGGTCGAAGCCTTCGAGGAAGGCAGTGCGTTCGCGGATCCGGATGCCGAAGAGGCCGGTGCCGCAACCGAGGTCGGCAACGCTTGAAAAGCGCGCCGACCCAATGTGCTCGAAGATAAGCGTGGCCAGTTTCTCGGGAACGCTGTAGCCGAGGCGTTCCACAAGGGCGCTATCGAACCGATCCGCATAGTCGTCGAAGAGTTGTTCGACATAGCGGCTCGGTGGGGTACTTGGGGCGTCGCGCCCGCCAAGCACCGCAATTTTCAGCCCCGCGCCGAATGGATCGGCCGGGGCCAGATCCAGCACTTTGGCAAGTCCAGCCGCAGCCGCCTCCTTCAGTCCGGATTTCTCGGCATACTCCGCCAGTCGGAACCAGCCCGCCGCCCAACGCGGGGCGAGTTCCAGCGCCTGTTCCATCAGTTCCCTCGCGCTCGCAAAATCGCCACTGCCCGCGAGCAAGCGGGCATAGTCGGCGCGGCGGTCGGCGAGCATATCGCCGGAGGAATGCTGCGTAGCGGTTGTCATGATGACGCGACTGGATAAGAGGTGGCATCGCTAATCTTCCAAGAAACGGCAAAACGCAAGGGGAATCGTCACGATTTTCGGCGCCCGGCCCTAAAAAAGCTCTCCTTGCGGTTCTTGCAGCGTCGGCTTAAGACGCACGATGAGAACAACAGGAGCGAGCAGCATGTCGGATGGCGTGAACAGATTCCTCGGCGATACGCCGCTGCGGGTCGCCGTAAAACTCTTGATCCTGTCCATTGCACTCGGGTTCCTGATGTCGGTCTTCGGCCTCTATCCCGATGACATCCTGCGCGCCGTCCGCGACTTCATCATCAACCTGTGGGAGAAGGGCTTTGCCGCCCTCGGTCAGGTCGGGGACTACCTCGTGCTTGGCGCGGTGATCGTCGTGCCGGTGTTTCTCGTCATTCGTGTTCTGAGCTACAGGCGCTGACATGACATCGACGACGACGAAACCGCTCGGCCGCAGGGCCGTTCTCGGCGCCACGCTCGGCGCGTTTGCCGCCACCGTGGCCGGCTGTACGACAACGGACAAGATCGACACCGGCGCGAACGCCAGCGACCAGACCGATGCGACGCTGGCGATGATCAACAAGCTGCGCCGCGAGCGCGGGCTGGAGCCGCTGTCGCGCCACCCCGCCTCTGCAAGGGCCGCCGTCGACCAGGCAAGGCGCATGGCTTCGGCCGGCAAGATGGAGCACAATATCGGTCTCGGCGCGAATTTTGCCAAGCGGATGAAGGGCATGGAAGTGCCGTTGCCGGCGGCCGAGAACATCGCCGTCGGCCAAGCCGACGCGGCGCGCGCGTTCCAGGCCTGGGTGGATTCGCCCAAGCACCTCGCCAACATGCTGGGACCGGGCTATCGCGGCCTGGGCGTAGCGGAAGCCAGAAATACCTCTTCCGGCTACCGGCCCTATTGGGCAATGGTGCTGTCGAGCTGAACTGATTCCGGCGCGCTTGCCGGCAACGCGCCAAAGGGCAGGTAGACGCATGGATGCATCGGTCGGGCCAAACGAGGGGGCAGGCCCTTTTGTCGTGACGCACCGTCTGGTGTTGTCGATCGCCATTCCGATGACGCTCGGATTCCTCACCACGCCGCTGCTCGGTCTGACCGATACCGCCGTCGCCGGCCGTCTCGGTTCGGCGGACGCACTGGCGGGACTTGCGGTCGGTGCGGTTCTCTTCGACCTGATTCTCGGCAGCTTCAACTTCCTGCGCGCCTCGACGACAGGACTCGTCGCGCAGGCTTTCGGCCGCGGCGACCGCAGCGAGGAGCAGGCCATCTTCTGGCGCGCACTCGCGATCGCGATCGGCTGCGGTCTCCTGATCGCGCTTGCCTCGCCCCTGCTTCTACAGGCAGGGCTTGCGCTGATGGCGCCGCCACCGGGTGTGGCGGAGGCGACCATCACCTACTTCTCGATCCGCATGCTGGCCGGGCCCATGGCGCTTTCCAACTACGCCATATTGGGCTTCGTGCTCGGGCGAGGCCAGGGGACGACCGGCTTGCTGCTGCAAGCGATCATCAACGGCATGAACATCACGCTCTCGATCGTGCTTGGTCTTGGCTATGGCTACGGCGTGGCCGGCATCGCGGTTGGCGCGCTGATCGGCGAGACCACCGGCATGCTGGTTGGCCTTGCGCTGGTTCTCTATCGCTTCCAGCGCGCGGACCGCCCGGCGAAGGGGTCGATCTTCGCGGCTGCGCGCATGAAAGCGCTGTTCGCGCTCAACCGGGACATCATGATCCGGACCTTCGTGCTGCTGGCCGCTTTTACGTTGATGACACGTATCGGCTCGTCGTTCGGCCCGCTGTCGCTTGCCGCCAACGCGGTATTGATGAACATCTTCCTGGTCGCCGGCTATTATCTCGACGGGCTGGCGAACGCGGCCGAACAGATCGTCGGCCGGGCGATCGGCGCGGACTATCGACCCGCCTTCGATCGGGCGGTCAGGCTGACGATGGTCTGGTCGTTCGGGCTGGGCGCTGTGACGGCGCTGCTCTTCCTCGTCTTCGGTACGGATATCATCGCGCTTTTAACGACGACCGAGAGCGTCCGCGCGGAGGCCGCAACCTATCTCCCCTGGGCGGCCGTGACGGCGATCACCGGCGCTCTCGCCTTCCAGATGGACGGTGTCTACATCGGTGCGACCTGGTCGCGCGCCATGCGCAACATGATGCTGGCGGCTTTTGTCGGCTATCTGGCCGCCCTTGCCATCTTCGTGCCGCTCTTCGGCAATCACGGGCTCTGGCTGTCGCTGAACCTGTTTTTGGCCTTCCGCGGGCTGTTTCTGGCCGCGCGCATGCCGAAGCTTGCCGGTCAGATCTTCCGATCGGCCCAATAGCTGTTGCGGCTGCCGCGAATGTCGCGGATCGAGGCAAGGCGCTCGCGGTCGCAAAGGTCTGACAGGCCCCGGACGATCGAGGCGGGCAACCCTGGCCCCGCATAGACCATGCACGAATAGAGCTGGACGAGGTCGGCGCCGGCGCGAATCTTTTCCGCCGCCGTCTCTGCCGAGCTGACGCCGCCGACGCCAATGATCGGTAGCGCTTCGCCGACACGCTTGCGCATTTTCGCAAGCGCAATGGTGGACTTCTCGAACAGCGGCTTGCCCGACAGTCCCCCGGCCTCGGCGGCATGGGTCCGGTCAGTCAGCCCGTCGCGGGACAGCGTCGTGTTGGACACGATGAGGCCGTCAAGGTCATGGGCGAGCGCAACGTCGGCGATGTCGTCCAGCCCCTCTTCGGTGAGGTCCGGCGCGATCTTGAGAAAGACGGGAACATGCCGTCCGGTCCGTCCGGCCTGGTCGGAGCGCGCCGAAAGCACGGCAGACAGGAGCGCGGCGAGGCTTTCGCGCGCCTGCAGGTCGCGCAGCCCGGGCGTATTCGGGGACGAGATGTTGGCGGTGAAGTAGCGTGCCACATCGTAGAAAGCACGGATGCCGGCGACGTAGTCTGCGATCCGGTCGTCGCTGTCCTTGTTGGCACCGATGTTCACGCCGATCAGAGACTGGCGCGAGCAGGTTCTCAACCGTTCAAGCGCGGCAGCATGACCCTCGTTGTTGAACCCGAGCCGGTTGATGACCGCGTCGTCGGCAGTGAGCCGGAAGATGCGCGGCTTCGGGTTGCCGGGCTGCGGCTTCGGCGTGACCGTGCCGATTTCCGTAAAGCCAAAGCCGAGGCGGAGCAGCGCTTCGGGCACCTCTGCATTCTTGTCGTAGCCAGCGGCCATCCCGAGCGGATTTGCGAAGTCGAGACCGGCGATAGTCTGGTGCAGCCGCGGGTCGGGGCGAAGGCGGCAGGATGGAACCAGGCCGCTCTTCAGCGCCGTGATCGAGAGACCGTGTGCGGCTTCGGGATCGAAAAGAAACAGCCCCTTGCGGGCGAGTCCGGCCAGCGTCATGTCAGTCCATCTCCGGAAACACATGCCGTCCATCAGCGCCGAGCGGCAGCGATTTTTCCCACAGCACCGCATCCAGCGGCAGCGCGCCGTAGAGGTGGGGGAAGAGCTGGCCGCCGCGGGAGGGCTCGTAGACGAGCGCCTTGCCCAGAGCCGCGCCGTCGATTGCGACCAGCAGCAGGTCGGTCTGGCCGGCGAAATGCTTCGCCGCCGTCTCGGCTGCCTGTGCTGCGGTGGAGAAGTGGATGAAACCATCAGCCAGGTCGACGGGTGCCCCCCCGAACATTCCCTTGGTCCGGGCGGACTGCCACAGACCTGCCGGAACAATCTTGTATATCGTGTCGGACATGGCGCGCTTCTCTGCTCGTTGGAGTGGGCGTATTGTTCGGCCAGCGCATGCCCTTCGGATCGAACTCGGCCTGAAGGGAAGTACGCAGATTGCGCAGTAGCGCTTGCAGCATCGCCGCGGGAATGTCCACGGACAAATTCATCGGGCGGCGCCGTTTTGAGGAGGAAATCGGATGCGGAAGACGATTGCCGGCCTTGCGTTCATCCTGCCGCTCATCATGGCGGGGGCATCGAACGCCGAAGGCGAGGGGCGCTACCAGATGGAGCGCAACGCCGATGGCTTCGTCCGACTCGACACCGTCACCGGCGAGATGTCGGTCTGCAAGGAGGCCTCCGGTCAATTGACCTGTCGCATGGCTGCGGACGAGCGCGCCGCCTTCGAAAAGGAGCTCGATCGTTTGGCGAAGCGTGTGGAAGCGCTTGAGAAGGCACAACGATCAGGCGTTTTCGCGGACAAACCGCGCCTGCCGACCGACGAGGAGATTGACCGGACCATGGGCATCATGGAAAGAATGATGCGACGCTTCATGGATATCGTGAAGACACTGGAGGGTGGGGAGGACAAGACCAGCCCCCAGAAGGACCAGATGCCAGACAAGACCTGAGCGCGGCCGCAGTTCAATGTCGCGTAGCGGGGGGCTGATCATGACTGTGCTCTTGGGAGGGAGCCCGCATGACGACAGGACTGACAATCATCATTGCCGATGACCATCCGCTGTTCCGGGGGGCGCTGAAGCAGGCCTTGCAGGGAATGGCGGACGCGCCGGAAGTCGTGGAAGCGGGCGATTTCGAGACGGCGCGCACGACGGCCGAACTGCATCCGAACGCTGATCTGCTGCTTCTCGATCTGGCAATGCCCGGCGTCAGCGGGCTTTCGGGATTGATGATCCTGCGGTCGGAAATGCCGAGCCTGCCGGTCGTGATCGTTTCGGCCAGCGACGACGCCGCGACGATCCGGCGCGCGCTGGACCTCGGCGCCTCAGGGTTCATTTCCAAGTCCGCCTCGATCGATGAAATCCGCCAGGGGATTGCCACCGTCCTCGAGGGCAATATCTACACGCCCGACGGCTATGAACGCGGTATCGAACAGGACGCCGAGATCGGCGATCTGATCAACCGGCTGCGTACACTGACGCCGCAACAGTCGCGGGTCCTGTCGATGCTGGCGGAGGGGTTGCTCAACAAGCAGATCGCCTATGAGCTCGGCGTTTCCGAGGCGACGATCAAGGCGCATGTCTCGGCGATCCTCCTGAAATTGAACGTCGACAGCCGTACCCAGGCGGTCATCCAGCTCGGCAAGATCGGAGCCACGGTCGCCGTCGCCTGACGGCACTGGCAATGCACACGCTCGAGGGAAGGCCGTTCCGGGCTGCGTTCGGGCCGCGCTATTCCGCCGCGACCTTCAAATTGGCGAGTCGCGTCAGCCAGGCGCGCATCGAAGCGGGACGCACCGGCTTGTTCTGGAGCGAGATGTCGCTGTTTTCTGCCAGCATTCGCACCTCGGCCGAGCGATCGGCCGTGATGAGCAGGCCGGGAATATCGGAGCCGTGCGCAGCGCGCACGCGGGCTATCGCCGTGACACCGGTGCCGTCGCCCAGATGGTAGTCGGCGATGATCGCGTTCGGCGGCGCGCCGTGACCGGCCAGAAGCACATCGATTGCACTAAATGAATCCGCAGTCACGACCTCGCAGCCCCAGCCGGTCAATAGCAACTCCATGCCGTCGAGGATCTTCGGTTCGTTGTCGATGCAGAGCACTCGCAATCCACGCAACTGCTCGCCGGCTGGCGGCTCTTTGGTTGCGGCGGCTTTGCGGCCGGTGGCAATGGTATCGATCGGAATGCGGACCTTGAAGCTGGTTCCCCTGCCCGGCGTCGACTGCAGATCGACGGGATGGCCGAGCACGCGCGAGATCCGGTCGACGATCGAAAGGCCGAGCCCGAGCCCTGGTGCCGTGCGGGCCCCTTCGTCAAGCCGGATAAACTCCTTGAAGACGGTGCGAAATTTCGACGACGGGATGCCGATGCCGGAGTCGAGCACCTGGACGCTTGCATATCCGCCCTTACGCCGCACCCCGACAAGCACCTTGCCGGAATTGGTGTATTTGATCGCGTTGGAGACGAGGTTCTGCACGAGGCGCCGCAACAGGTTCGGATCGCTCCGCACCGCAAGGGAGCTCGCCACGACCGTCAGCGTCAGGTTCTTCGCCCGCGCCATCGGCGCAAAATCGGTCTCGATCCGCTTCAAGAGGTCGTCGAGGCGCACGATTTCCAGACGCGGCTTCATTGCCCCGGTATCGAGGCGGGAAATATCCAGAACCGCGCCAAGAATGGTTTCGACCGACTCCAGCGAGGAATCGATATTCTGGACCAACGGCCGGTTCTCGGAATCGCCGAGCCGTTCGACCAGGGACGTGGAATAGAGCCGGGCGGCATTGAGCGGCTGCAGAATGTCGTGTCCGGCGGCGGCGAAGAACCGTGTCTTGCCGAGATTGGCCTCTTCGGCGGCGGCGCGCGCCTCGGCCAGCTCGGTGTTGACCCGGGTCAGTTCGGCGGTGCGTTCATCGACGCGAAGTTCCAGCGTCTCGTTTGCGAGCTTCAGCGCCCGGTCGGCTTCGACCCGTTCGGTGATGTCGGTGAAGGTCGCGACGAACCCCTTGTCAGGGATGGCGTTGGAGACAACTTCGACGATGCGGCGACCGCCCGACAAAACGAGTTGGAGCGGCTGATCGAATTCCATGATGCCATTGAGGATCGCCCGCCTTTCCGCCGCGGCGACATGACCCTCGGCGACCAGGATGTCGATCACGTCGGTGAGCGCGAAGCCGACCTGGCCGACCTGTTCGGGCAGATCGAGCAACTCGCGAAACCGGCGGTTCCACACCGTAAGATTGTTCGCGCTGTCGAATACGGCAATGCCCTGGTTCATCCGGCCGAGGGCCGTCTGGAGTATGCCCTGATTGTACTGCAGGGCCTCGCTGGCCTGGTCGAGAAGCCAGCTTGTGTCGGCGGTGGTATCGTCGATCCGCTGTAGCGTGAGCGACAGGACGAGCCGTGCCGAGGAGGAGCCGATCGCACTGCCGAGCACCTGCTCGGAGAAGTGGATGAGTGCGATGTCGGCGGGCTTATTGTCCTCGAGCCATCGGCCGGCTTGCTGCTCATAGGTGTGGAACGAGCGTTCGGTCCGCTCCTCGCCAAGGTAGGTGGCGACGGTGTTCTTCAGATCGCGGACCGTCACCTTCGTCTTGCTGCCACGGAAGGCACGCTCGAGCTGGGGGCGCGAGTGGATGAAGATGTTCGCTTGCAGGCGCTCGCTGTTCGTCGGGTTGCGCGACAGTGAGCCGATGATGAACGCGCCGGTGTTGACAAGCAGCGCCAACACGGAGGCAGCGACCAATGGATCGGCCTTCTCTCCGGAAAATACGCCGACCCCCGGCAGCAGAAAGCCGAGGATCGACGTCGCCAGGCCGGAGTTCTCGCTCAGGCCGAGGCTCGGCAGGAAGAGCAGGTAGGCCCAGACCAGCAGGCCGGAAACCATGCCGGTAATCGCGCCCCGGGCGTTTGCCTGGCGCCACAGAAGGCCGCCGAGCAGGGCGGGCGCCACCTGGGCGATTGCGGCAAAGGCGAGCAGCCCGATCGAGGCCAGACCGGCGTTCGAGGTGGAAAACCGATAGTAGGCATAGCCGAGCAGCAGAACGAAGAAGATCGCAAGCCTGCGAATACGCAGCAGCGTTCTCGTCAGGTCCTCTTGCGGCTCGGCCTTGCCGATCAGGTTGCGCCGGAGAACGACGGGGATGACGATATCGTTGGAGATCATGATCGACAGCGCCACGCATTCGACGATCACCATGGCCGTTGCGGCCGAAAAACCGCCGATGAAGGAGACGAGCGTCAGGATCGGCTGGCCCTGCGCCAATGGCAGCGCCAGCACGTAGAGATCGGCGTCGCCCAAACCCTGGAAGGTGAGCAGGCCGCCGATCGCCACCGGCAGCACGAACAGGTTGATCGCCAGAAGATAGAGCGGAAACAGGTAGCGGGCGGTGCGCAGTTCCCCGGCAGTCCGGTTTTCCACGACGGTCACATGGAATTGCCGTGGCAGCATGACGATGGCGAAGGCCGACAGCACGATCAACAGCAGCCATCGCGCCACCGGCGTCTCGTACGACAATGCCGTCATGACGCGCTGGCTCTCGGCGGCACGCAGCCAAAGGTCGCCAAGTCCGTCGAACATGAAATAGACGACATAGACGCCGACGGTCGCGAAAGCGAAAAGCTTGACGACCGACTCCATCGAGATCGCCAGGATCAGGCCGTCCTGATGTTCCGTCGCGTCCGTGTGTCGCGTGCCAAAGATCGCGGCGAAGCAGGCAAGGAACAGGGAGACGATCAGTGGCAGGTCGATGATGGAATGGCTCTCCGCAAAGCCGTATTCGTAGAAATCGACCACGACCTTGACCGAACTCGACACCGCCTTCAGTTGGAGCGCGATGTAGGGAATGGCTCCGATGAGCGCGATGAGCGCGACGATTGCCGCCACGCCCGGGCTTTTCCCGTAGCGTGCGCCGACAAAATCGGCGATCGAGGTCAGGCGCTCGGACTTTGCCAGTCCGACGATCCGGCGGATCAGCGGCAGTCCCAGCGTGAACATCAGGATCGGGCCGATGTAGATCCCGAGGAATTCCGGTCCCTGGACGCTGGCAAGGCCGACGCCGCCGAAATAGGTCCAGGAGGTGCAATAGATGGCGAGGCTCAGCGCGTAGACCAGCGGCCGACCGCGGGTGGCCGCGTCCGGTGCGCGCGTCTTCCTGTCGCCGTAGGTGGCCACCGCGAAAAGCAGCAGCAGATAGGCGAAGGCCGCGGCGAAGATGGTCCAGCCGGGCAGCATGCGTCCTCCCAGATCGGCGGGACCCTTACCCGCCGCCCGGCACAATAGGGCATTCAAACGGCAAAGAAAATCGAATGCGGCTTAGTCTTAAGTCCGATAAATTCCGGAAAGGTTGCAGGATCGCCAGTGGCGCGCAATGGGTGTTCCATGCGACGAAAAACTGCATTAGGTTGGAGATGCAGGCAGCAACAGGAGATGCACATGCTCAACGAATTCAAGGCGTTCATTGCCCGCGGCAATGTGATGGATCTCGCCGTCGGCGTCATCATCGGTGCGGCGTTCAGCAAGATCGTCGAATCGGTCGTCAACGACCTGGTCATGCCGATCGTCGGCGCGCTCACGGGCGGCGGCTTCGACTTCTCGAACTATTTCCTGCCGCTGTCCTCGACTGTCACCGCGAGCACGCTGGCCGCTGCGCGCGAGCAGGGGGCGGTTTTTGCCTATGGCAGCTTCATCACCGCCCTGATCAACTTCCTGATCCTCGCCTGGATCATCTTCCTGATGATCAAGGGCGTGAACCGTGTCCGCACCAGCGTCGAGAAGCAAAAGGTGGCAGAAGCGGCGCCGCCGCCGGAAGACGTCCAGTTGCTGACGGAAATCCGCGACCTCCTGAAGACGCGATCCTCGGTGTGATCCTCGCCAAAAATGCGAGCCGGGTCGCGCCTTCATCACCGAAATCGATCGGAGTGTCAGACAAACTCGCGTGATCGGGCACCGAAATTCCGTTAGAGATCGATCGGAGACGGTCGGCCGGCATTGAACGCGCGCCGCCCGCAGCGGAGAAGTCATGAATATTGTCAATAGCCTGAGCCCGCGGGCGCTGCAGGCGCCGGAAAGCGGCATCGTCGAAGTGGTGAACTACGCGCGCGGTCGGGAAGGGCTCATCCCGCTCTGGGTCGGCGAAGGCGACCTGCCCACGCCGTCCTTCATCTCCGACGCGGCTATGGAGGCTTTGACGGCCGGCGAGACCTTTTATACCTGGCAGCGCGGCATACCGGAGCTGCGCCAGGCGCTCTCGCGCTACTACGAGCGTCAGTTCGGCCGCGCGCTGTCGCCTGAGCATTTCTACGTGGTCGGCTCCGGCATGCAGGCGATCCAACTGGCGCTTCAGGCGCTTGCTTCTCCCGGGGACGAGATGGTCTATCTGAGCCCCGCCTGGCCGAATTTTGCCGCCGCCGCCGAGATCGCCGGGATCCGGCCACTGGCCGTCCCGCTGGCATTCACGGGTGGGCGTTGGCAACTGGATCTGGCGCGGCTGGAGGCGGCGATTACGCCCAGGACGAAGGCGCTCTTTATCAATACGCCCTCGAATCCGACCGGCTGGACAGCGACACATGACGACCTCAGGGCAATTCTCGAAATCGCGCGCCGCCGCGGTCTCTGGATCATGGCCGACGAGATCTACGCTCTCTACTTCTACGCCGGCGGCAGGGCGCCGTCCTTCCTCGACGTGATGGACGAAGGCGACCGGATTGTCTTCGTCAACTCGTTCTCGAAGAACTGGTCGATGACCGGTTGGCGTGTCGGCTGGATCGTCGCTCCGCCTGAGATAGGACAGGTCATCGAAAATCTCGTCCAGTACTCGACCTCCGGCGTGGCGCAATTCCTGCAGAAGGGCGCGGTCGCAGCCCTCGATGCGGGTGACGATTTCGTCCTGTCCAACATCGAAAAAGCAACCCGTTCGCGCGATCTGCTCTGCGATGCGCTGATCGCCACGAACCGCGTCGAGACATTGAAGCCGGATGGCGCCATCTACGCCTTCCTGAAAATCGACGGCGTAAACGACGTCCGCAAGACGGCTCTCGACATCGTCGACAAGACCGGCGTCGGGCTTGCGCCGGGCACGGCTTTTGGTGAGGGCGGTTCGCTCTTCATGCGGGCCTGCTTCCTGCGTGATCCCGCTCAGGTCGCCGAGGCCGCCGAGCGGCTGTCGCGCTACATCGCATCGCTTTAGGCTAAAAACGGCCGCATTGCTTCTTCACCGCCATGGCGCTTTTATGCGTCGTTTCAGACACGAGAGTTGGAAGGGACCCCGATGGCGGTACTAGTAACTGGAGGAGCAGGCTATATCGGCTCGCACATGGTATGGGCGCTCTGTGACGCCGGCGAAGAGGTCGTCGTCATCGACCGGCTCTCCACCGGCTTCCGCTGGGCGGTCGCACCCGAGGCCCGCTTTTACGAAGGCGACATCGCCGATCGCGAATTGCTGCGGCGAATTTTCGCGGAGAACCCGATCGACGCCATCATCCATTTCGCCGGGTCGATCATCGTGCCTGAATCGGTCGCCGATCCGCTGAGCTACTACGAAAACAACACCGTCAAGTCGCGCGCGTTGATCGCCGCGGCCGTGGAAGCGAAAGTCCCCCACTTCGTCTTTTCATCCACCGCGGCGGTCTACGGCACGCCGGACACGGCAGACCCGGTCGAGGAGACGGCGCCGCTGCGACCGGAATCTCCCTACGGCGCGTCGAAGCTGATGACGGAGATCATGTTGCGCGACACCGCGCTCGCGCATGATTTCGCCTACACGGCGCTGCGCTATTTCAACGTCGCCGGAGCTGATCCGCGCGGCCGCACCGGCCAGTCGACGAAAGGGGCGACGCACCTGATCAAGGTCGCCGCAGAGGCTGTGCTCGGCAAGAGGCAGGGCATGGACGTCTTCGGTACGGATTACCCCACGCCGGACGGAACCTGCATTCGCGACTACATCCATGTCAGCGACCTTGCGAACGCTCATCTGAAAGCACTTGAACGCATGCGCGCCGGCGGCGACTCGATCGTCGCCAACTGCGGCTATGGTCGCGGTTTCTCCGTGCTGGAGGTGCTCAATCGCGTCAAGGAGGTTTCGGGCGTGGACTTTCCGGTGCGGATCGCCCGCCGGCGCCCGGGCGATGCCGTGTCGATCGTCGCCAACCCCGCAGTGGCGATGCGGGAGCTGAACTGGCAGCCAAAGCACGACGATCTTGCCTTCATCGTCCGCACGGCGCTCGACTGGGAAGATCACCTCGCCCGTCGCAACCAGATCTGACGCGGCTCCGGCGCTCGCGCGGCAACTTATTCGCCGAGACGTTCTGCCTCATAGGCAATCGAGTGCTGGATCAGGCTGTTCCACAGGTCGTCGTAGAACGCTTCGTCGAGACCATGCTGCCGCGCGTTTTCGCGTGCATTGGCGCGGACTTCCTCGACGCGCGCAGGAATGTCGGCCTTCAGTCCAAGGCCTGCCTTGATCTCGGCCGCGCGGCCGATGAAGGTCCAGCGCTCGGCGAACAGCTGCATCAGCGCGCGGTCGATCCGGTCGATGTTCTCGCGGATTTCCGCCATGGTCCGGCATTCGGCTGCTGTCTCAGGCATTCTCTGTCTCCGGTCTTGTTCGCGTGTGCTTGCCCCGCGGTCATTGCGGTTGGCTGTAACAAAGCAGGAGGAGAGAGGAAAGATGAAAGCGCCTGCGGCGGCGCCGTGCCACATAGGGACCGCGCGAAAGACAGGGAGGGTGCGGTCCTGTTCCTGTTTCCGGCGGTCCCGTATGCTGGCCAAGGACAACCTAGAACACGAAGCTTGAGCGAGCCTTAAATTAACAGGCACTAAAGGGTTGTGTTGGTGGTGGCGGGCTTACCTTAGGTGAGGCGATAGGGATGCAATACCGGAACGGCAGCAAAAAACTTGCCGTAACCGAGCGGTTCTGTGGCAGCGGCGCTCAGGCGCCCAGCGCGAACCTGATGATAAGGCCAACAAGGGCGACGGTTGCGACGCCGGCGATCCAGAGGCCTGCAAACCACATCAGCTTTCGGCCGATTCCGCCCGCAGCCATCAGTGATATCCCTCTTCCGGATCGACCTTGCCGCGGAAGACCCAGTAGGCATAGGCCGTATAGGTCAGGATGATCGGCACCAGCACAATGGTGCCGACAAGCAGGAAGACCAGGCTCTCCTCCGGCGCCGCGGCTTCCCAGATCGTCAGCGAAGTGGGGACCATGTAGGGGTAGAAACTGATCCCAATGCCGGCAAAGCCGAGTACGAACAGGCCGAGTGCCGCCAGGAAGGGCTGGCTATCGTGTTCGCTACGCAAGCCCCGAAGCAGAAGCAGGAAACACCCCAGCACGAGCAGAGGAACGACGATGCTGAAGATGGCGGTCGGCCAGCCGAACCAGCGATTGAGGTAGGCGGGTTCGAGGAAGGGTGTCCAAAGGCTGAAGACACCCATTGCGACAAGCGTTCCGATTGCAGCGCGAAGTGCGTGGACGCGGGCGCGTGCGGCAAGATCGCCGCTTGTTTTCATCACCAGCCAGGTGGAGCCGAGCAGCGCGTAACCGATCAAAAGCGCCACGCCGGTGGCGATCGAGAACGGTGTCAGCCAGTCCCACCAGCCGCCGGCATAGGTCCGGTTTTCAACCGGGATGCCCTGGACAAGGGCGCCGAGTGCGACCCCCTGGGCAAAGGTGGCGACCATGGAGCCGCCAGTGAAGGCGCCGTCCCAGAGGAACTCGCCGCGCCGGGTACGCCACCGATACTCGAACGCGACGCCGCGAAAGATCAGCCCGAGCAGCATCGCGATGAGCGGCATGTAGAGGGCCGGCAGGATCGTTGCATAGGCGAGCGGAAAGACAGCCATCAGCCCGCCGCCGCCCAGCACCAGCCAGGTTTCATTGCCATCCCAGACGGGGGCGACCGAGTTCATCATCACGTCGCGGTCGTGCTTTTCGGGAAAGAAGGGGAAGAGGATGCCGACACCGAGGTCGAATCCGTCGAGGATGACATAGGCCAGGACCGCAAAAGCGATGATCGCGGCCCAGATGAAGGGAAGGTCGATGGTCATGGCGTGCTCCCCTTGTGACTGTGTGCCGGCGTGATGCCGGCGGAGCGAAGGGGACCCTCCTCCAGATCCGGCCTAGCGTCATGCGGCAGGCGCGACATCAGGCGCAGGATGTAGAAGGTGCCGGCGCCGAAGACGAGGAAGTAGACGATCACGAAGGCGGTCAGTGAGGTTGCAACCGCGGGCGCGTCGATCGGTGAGTGCGATTGCGCCGTCAACATGTGCCCGTAGACCGTATAGGGTTGCCGCCCGACCTCGGTCGTCACCCAGCCGCACAGGACCGCCACGAAGCCCGCCGGTCCCAGCAGTACCGCGGCGCGATGGAGCCAGCGGTTCGATGCGAGCGTTCCCCGCCAGCGGCACCACAGCGACCACCCGCCGATGCCGAGCATCGCAAAGCCGATGGCGACCATGATGCGGAAGGACCAGAAGACGATCGCGACCGGTGGTTCCAGTTCGTCGGGCACCGTGTCGAGCCCATCCAGCGGCGCGTCGAGGCTGTGCTTGAGGATGAGGCTGGAGAGTTTCGGGATTTCGATCGCGTAGTCCACTCTCTTTTCCGTCTGGTTGGGAATGCCGACGAGGATGAGCGGTGCGCCCTGCGGATGGCTGTCGAAGTGACCCTCCATGGCCATGACCTTCGTCGGCTGGTGTTCCAGCGTGTTCAGCCCGTGTAGATCGCCGGCAAAGATCTGGATCGGTGCGACGATCGCCGCCATCCACATGGCCATCGAGAACATGGTGTACGAGCGCCGGTGTGCCGTGTTCCTCAGGAGATGCCACGCGCCGACACCGCCGACCACGAAGGCGGTGGTCAGGTAGGCGGCGAGCACCATGTGCACGAGCCGGTAGGGGAACGACGGACTGAAAATGACCGCCCACCAGTCCGTTGGGACGAATTGTCCGGCGGCATTCATGGCGAACCCGGCAGGGGTTTGCATCCAGGAGTTCGCCGCGAGGATCCAGGTGGCCGAGATCAGCGTGCCAAGTGCCACCATGCAGGTGGCGAAGAAGTGCAACCCGGCACCGACCCGGTTCAAGCCAAACAGCATGATGCCGAGAAAGCCGGCTTCAAGGAAGAAGGCCGTCAGAACCTCGTAACCCATCAACGGTCCGATGACCGGCCCGGCCTTGTCCGAGAAGACGGCCCAGTTCGTGCCGAACTGGTAGGTCATGACGATGCCAGACACGACCCCCATGCCAAAGACAAGCGCGAAGATCGTCTTCCAGAAGTCGAATAGCTCCTGATAGACCTCGTCCTTCTCCCACAGCCAAAGCCCGTTCAGTACCGCCAGATAGCTGGCAAGGCCGATCGAGAAGGCGGGGAAGATGATGTGGAACGACATCGTGAAGGCGAATTGGAGCCGGGCCAGCAGAGCAGTATCCAGCATCATGCATCCTTCCTCGGCCAGTCGGGCCGGGCGAAAGCAAGCCGCGGGTCGGCGCGGACATATAATGAATGTGGCGCGGAACGGCGAAACGTCAATTCCGATGCGAACGGCAGGTTGTCAAACGGACGCTACCGCGCGCGGGAAACAGCAGGGGCGGGGATGCATTCCGCAAGCACTCCGGAGGACTCCGGTCACTTCAAGGGCATTTGCCAGTTGTGGCTATGCTTTCGTTCGGCGCAGTGCCCGCTGGCTGCATTGCAAGGCCTTTCTCCGATCCGTCCGGTCTCCTTCCGGGCGAGGCCGCCATTGCCCAGCCACTCGTCGACCTGGACAAAATGGGGCAAGCCGAAGCTTTGCGGGAAGGCGGAGGCAGCGGTTGCGGGCAGCGCCAGAACCACAGCGGCAACGACAAGGCTTTTCATTTTTAGATCCTCGGAGCTCTGCCCGGTCACAAGGCCCAGTGCCGCAAATGGGCCGTTCACTGTATTTTAATAAAATCTGATATAAAAGAAACGTTGACCAAAGCGTGGTCTGCCCCTGGCAGTGAAGCAATCCACCGCTTGGAGGATGAACGCACGGTCACACTGCCCCGATGGAGCGGGGAAGAAAACCCGTGTCTGATTGCGGGGCCGACGCCGATTGGTTGGCACGGAAGGGTCCCCGACCAACCGCCAGCCGCAAGGCGGTCATTCGGGGACCGATGTCATCGCGGGTTCAGTTCTTCTGGGAACCCTCTTGAACCGGCTTGGCTGAAGGGTCGGCGCAGCGCCGCACCGTCTTGACGCCAAACTTGCAAGTCTGCAGTTCGACCGACCCGGTCATGGTATTGTCTATCATGCTTTCATTGGACGCGATGATCGGATCTCCGAACCTTGCGCGATCAAAATTTGCGGTAACTGCAAATGCACCAGTGGCCGAAACGGCCACGACAGCAATCGATACAACGAATGTCTTCATGGTGAGGTCCTTTGATTGCGGGGAACATCGGACATCCTCGTGCAGCAAACGAATCATATGGGGTAAAGGCGGGTTGTGTTAAGTGGGGTGTCAAACGAAAAATCGTCACGTTTTAGTGATCGCTGAAAAACAGCGGGCCGATCCGGCCATTCCGGGCGGCGAAGAGCGCCGCGCGCTTACTACAATTGGAGGGTCGTGGCCCGAGCGGGCCGTGAAAATGGAGCGGATTCCGGTTCCGCGTACCTCAAAAGAAAAGCGGCGCATTCTTTAGCGCCGCTCTTAAAAAGGATAGCCCTTACCCGACCTCAGACGGGCCTGAGATAGCTCTCGGTGAGCTCCGTCCAGAAAGCCGCGCCGATCGGCAGCAGGTCGTCGTTGAAGTTGAAGCCGGGGTGATGCAGCGGCTTTGCCTGGTCCGACGCCTTGGCGCCGAGGAAGAAGTAGCTGCCGGGGCGCTCCTTCAGCATGTAGGCGAAATCTTCGCTGCCCATGAACGGTCGCGGCAGATCGACCACCTTGTCGGCACCGGCGAAACGGGTGGCGAGATCACGCAGCAGGTCGGTTTCGGCCTTGTGGTTGATGGTGGCGTCGTAGCTGCGCCGGTAGTCGACCGTCGCGGTCATCGCGTAGCTTTCGGCCTGACGCTCGGCGATCAGGCGGATGCGACGTTCCAGCTCGTCACGGACGCCGGGATCGAAGGAGCGGATGCCGACGACGATTTCGGCCCGCTCGGGGATGATGTTGCTGGCTGAGCCGCCGTGGAAGGAGCCCACGGTGACGACGGTCGGGTCAAGCGGATGGATGTTGCGCGATACGATCGACTGCAGCGCCATGATGATCGAAGCGCCGGTGACGATCGGATCGGCGGTCTCCTGCGGCTCGGCGCCATGCCCGCCCCGACCGTTGACCGTGATGCGCGCCTCGTCGACGGCGGCCATGATCGGCCCTTCGCGCAGGGCGAACTGGCCGAAGGGCAGACCCGGTTCGTTGTGAAGCGCAAAAACGGCATCGCACGGGAAGCGGTCGAACAGGCCTTCCTCGACCATGATCTTCGCGCCGCCGAAATTCTCCTCCGCCGGCTGGAAGATCAGGTGAACAGTGCCGTCGAAGTTCTTCCGTTCCGCAATGGCGCGCGCCGCGCCAAGCAGCATAGCCGTGTGCCCATCGTGGCCGCAGGCATGCATCAGGCCGGGCGTCTTGCTGGCGTAGGGCAGGCCGGTTTCCTCGAAGATCGGCAGCGCATCGATGTCGGCACGAATGCCGATCGATTTGCGGCTGGTGCCGTTCGAGAGCGTCGCCACCAGGCCGGTCTTCGCCAGTCCGCGCGTCACCTTGTAGCCGTAGCTTTCCAGATGCCGCGCAATTACGTCCGAGGTGCGCACCTCCTCCAGCCCGAGTTCTGGATGGGCGTGCAGGTCGTGGCGGATGGCGACCAGTTCCGGGATGGCGTTGGTGAGGGAAGCGCGAATGTTCATGTCAGGCACCACGAGTTGGAATCTTGTTTTCGAGATAGCGGAACCCCACAACGAGGATCGCTGTCAAGCAAAGGTAGATGAGTGCAAGCAGGAGCAGGGGCTCGTAGGTCAGGTAGGTCATCTGCCGGATCTTGGAAATCACGGCGTAGACGTCGATGACGGTGATGGTGGCGACCAACGGGGTCGATTTCAGCTGCAGCACCGTCTCGCCGTTCAACGTCGGCAATGCCCGGTGGATTGCGCGCGGGAGCCAGATGCGGCGGAAGACCTTCCAGCGGCTCATGCCGTAGGCGCGGGCCGCCTCCAGTTCGCCCGCGGGCACGCCGGCGAAGGCGCCGCGCATCACCTCGCCCTCGTAGGCGGCGAACGAGATCGTCAGGGCGGCGAGGCCATAGGGCCATGCCTCGCGCAGATAGGGCCAGAGGAACGAGTCCCGGATGGCCGGAAACTGGGGAAACAGCGAGCCCAGGCCGTAGTAGAGCAGCCAGAGCTGGAGCAGCAGCGGCGTGCCGCGGATGATCGTACAGAAGCCCTTGGCGAGCATCTTCAGCGGCCACGGGCCGGTGACCTGAACAAGGCCAATCGGGAGCGCGAAGAGAAAGCCGAGAATGCAGGTGCTGAAAAGCATCAGCAGCGTGACGCCGACGCCGGACAGAAGCCGTCCGCCATATTCCGGCACCCAGTCCCAGCGCATGAACCAGACGACGCAGAAGACCATGATCGCCGCGATTGCCATCAGCGCGATCCGGTGCGGCTTGAAGAAGCTTTGCCGGTTCGGCAGTTCGGTGAGCGCCATGGCGTCGATCGTGCTGCCCTCGCTCATCATGCTGTCGCCACCATGCCGCGCCGCGCGCGGGCTTCAATAATGCGGATGATCACGTTCGAAACGAGCGTAAGGGTGAGATAGAGGGCGCCGGCGGCGCAGAAGAACAGCAGGTAGGCCTTGGTGCTGCCGGCCGCCTGGCGCGTCACGAGCGTCAGCTCGCTGAAACCGACGACGGCGAGCAGCGCGGTGTCCTTCGTGGCGATCAGCCAGAGATTGGAGAGGCCGGGGATGGCATGCGGCAGCATGGCGGGCAGCGTCACGCGCCGCATGATCTGGGCGGGCGACATGCCGAAGGCGCGGGCAGCCTCGATCTGACCGGCCGGCACGGCCTTGATCGCCCCGCGTAGCACCTCGGTCGAATAGGCGCCCTGCACGACGCCGATGACGAAGATGCCGGCGGCAAGCCCGCTGATGTCAACGGGGCCGTAGCCGATCGCCGACATCAGCTGGTTCAGAAGATCCGTTCCCGCATAGTAGAGAAGCAGGATCAGCACGAGTTCCGGAATGGCCCGCACGAGGGTCGTGTAGACCTCGAGCAGATCCTTCAGCACGGGTCCGCCATAGAGCTTGCCGAAGGCGCCGCCGGTTCCGAGCGTGAGCCCGAGTGCATAGCCACCGACCGCGATCTTGATCGAATTGAGGAGACCTCCAAGAAGCACGCCGCCCCAGCCGGGCGGGTCGAGCGCCAGAAGGCTCCAATTGATCAAACTACCGGGATCGGTCGCCATGAACCTTGTATCCGTTTGAATCCGGCCGGTCGCCCGGCGGAAAAGTCGTTGACAGTACCAGCCAGGAAGCCGTGCCGCGCTTCCCGCGGCACGGCTCGAGACGGATCATTCGCCGTAGATGTCGAAGCTGAAGTAATTCTTCGTGAACTCTGCGTAGGTGCCGTTGTCTCGGATCGCCTTGATTGCCGCGTTGAGCTTGGCCTTCAGTTCATCCTCGCCCTTGCGGAGGCCGATGCCGGTGCCGACGCCCAGGATCGCCGGATCGTCCTTGACCACGCCCTTCATCTCGCAACAGGCCTGGCCTTCCTCCGTCTTGAGGAAGTCCTCGAGCGGGATCAGGTCGGCCTGGATCGCGTCGATGCGCCCGGCGACCAGATCCTGGTTCGCCTCGTCCTGCGTCTGGTAGATCTTCACGGTCGAGCCATTGCCGCTGAAGTACGTGTTTGCGTAGACTTCCTGCGTCGTCGATACCTGGACGCCAATCGTCTTGCCGGCGAGACCTTCCGGCGTGGGTTCGAACGCCACGCCCTTCGTGCCGATCACACCGCTCGGTGTCTTGTAGTACCGGTCGGTGAAGTCGATGGTCTTCATGCGTTCTTCGGTGATCGTCATCGAGCCGATGATGACGTCGATCTTTTTCGACGTAAGCGCCGGGATGATGCCGTCCCAGGCAACCGGGGTCAGTACGCAGTCGAGCTTGGCTTCGGCGCAGAGGGCCTTTTGAAAATCGATCTCCCAGCCTTGCCAATTGCCTGTTGCGTCGGGCGATGTGAACGGCGGATACGGTTCGGCCGCCAAGCCGACCTTGATTGTTTCCGCGGCGGCGGCGCCCGCGGCGATGATGCCGAGCGCGGTAGCCATCGCCAGGATTTTCGCAGTCTTTTTCATGCTGTTCCCTTGGTTTTTTTTAGCAATTCAAAGGTCACGGGGCTGGCGCGCTTCTCCCGATGCGCGCCAGCCGACGGTGATCAGTCGCCGTACACGTCGAAGTCGAAGTACTTCTTGGTGATGGTATCATAGGCGCCGCTTGCACGGATCGCCTTGATCGCGGCGTTCAGCTTGTCCTTCAGTTCGGTTTCGCCCTTGCGCATACCGACGCCGACACCGGCACCGAGGATCGCCGGGTCATCCTTGACGAGACCCTTGAGCTCGCAGCAGTCCTTGCCCTGATCAGTCTTCAGGAAATCGCTGAGGGCGATGGAGTCGGCCTGGACGGCGTCCAGACGGCCGGCGGCCAGGTCATTGTTGGCTTCGTCCTGGGTCTGGTATTCCTTCAGCGTCGACGTCGCGCCGAAGTAGTGGTTGGCGTAGGCCTGGTGAATGGTCGCGACCTGGACGCCGATGGTCTTGCCGGCCAGGCTTTCCGGAGTGGCGTCGAAGGCCACGCCCTTCGGCCCGATCACGCCGGTGGGCGTGTTGTAGTATTTGTCGGAGAAGTCGATCGTCTTCTGGCGTTCGGCGGTGATCGACATCGAGCTCATGATCATGTCGATCTTGCCGGAGGTGAGCGCCGGGATGATCCCGTCCCAGGCCACCGGGGTCAGCACGCACTCGAGCTTGGCCTCGGCGCAGACCGCATTCATGAAGTCGACTTCCCAGCCTTCCCACTTGCCGGCGGCATCAGGCGCGGTGAACGGCGGATAGGGCTCGGCCGCAACGCCGACCTTCAGTGCAGCGGCGGCTGCGCCGGTGATGCCGGCCAGGCCGACGACGGCGGCCAGCGCGAGCGTTTTCAATGCAGTCTTCATGCTTTTTCCCCTCTGTTGGTTATTTATACTTTCAGTGGATGGAGCTGATAAACTTCTTCAATCGTTCCGATTTCGGTGCGCCGAAGATCTCTTCGGGCGGGCCCTGCTCCTCGATCACGCCATTGGCGAGGAAGACGATGTGGTTGGCCACGTTGCGGGCGAACTTCATCTCGTGCGTCACGAGGATCATCGTGCGCTTTTCCTTCGCCAGGTCGCCGATAACGGTCAGCACCTCTCCCACCAGTTCCGGATCGAGTGCCGACGTTGGCTCGTCGAAGAGCATGACATGCGGCTGGACGGCGAGCGCCCGGGCGATGGCGGCGCGCTGCTGTTGGCCGCCGGAGAGGAACGCGGGATAGGCGTCGCGCTTTTCGAACAGGCCGACGCGGCGAAGGATCGCCTCGGCGCGCTCCACCGCCTTGGCCTTCTGCTCGCCCAGAACATGGACGGGCGCCTCGATCACGTTTTCGAGGATCGTCATGTGTTGCCAGAGATTGAAGCTTTGGAACACCATTCCCAGGCGCGAGCGAATGCGCTGCACCTGCTTCCGGTCAGCCGGCATGAGGCCGCCGTGGCCGTCCTTCTTCATGGCGATCGTTTCGCCGTGGATCGTCACGGATCCGGCGCTGGGGAGTTCCAGCATGTTGATGCAGCGAAGCAAGGTGGACTTGCCCGAACCAGACCCGCCGATGATGGCGATCACGTCGCCTTCTCGTGCCGTGAGCGAAACCCCCTTGAGGACCTCGAGCGGTCCGAAGCGCTTGTGCAGGTTTTCGACTGCGATTGCCTCGGCGCGATCCGTCATCGGACAGATTTCTCCGCGCGGCAGAACACAGCATCACTCATGCGCATTTCTTCCCCTGTTTTTCTTCGCACACCGTGCCGTTGCAGCCGGTGGCTCTTCGTCGTGCGGGCATCTTCGGCTCGTCACGTCCTTCCATTGACACCATCGTTGCACTTGTGGCGTAATTGTTCAAGCGTATAATAACCCGCGTCGCCGACTTTTTGTTTGGCGCCGCCAAAACGCCTTTTCGGTCAAAGGAGTAGCTCATGTCCGCGTTCGGATCCCAGGAAATGTCGGCCCCGCTCTTGCGCGTGCTGATGCGCCGTCCCGGCCCGAGCCTGGTCGCCGCCGATCCGGTCAAATGGCACTACGGGCCGACTTTCGACGGACAGAAGGCGGTGCGCCAGTATGCGGAATTCACTCGGCTCGTAGAAAAGTCGGGGACGGAGATCATCTGGCTCGAAGATTCCGCCGACGGGCTCGCCGATGCGATGTTCACGCACGACCCCTCGCTGATGTCCGACCACGGCGCGATCATCCTGCGTATGGGCAAGCCGCTTCGGGCGAACGAGACCGAACTGCACGAGAAGGCCTATGCCGAACGGCAGATCCCCATTCTTGGGCGGATCGAGTCCCCGGGCACGGTCGAGGGCGGCGATTGCATCTGGCTCGATACGAAGACGCTCGTCGTCGGCCGGGGCGTGCGCACCAATCAGGAGGGTATCGACCAGTTGACGAGCATGCTTGCGCCGCATGGCATCTCGGTGCTGGCCTATGACCTGCCGCTCTGGCAGGGCGAGGAGGCGTGCCTGCATTTGATGAGCGTGATGAGCCCGCTTGCCGGCGACCTCGCTCTCGTCTTCGCGCCGCTCCTGCCGGCAGCATTCTATCTGCTTCTCAAAAAACGTGGCATTCGCCTGATCGAGGCACCGGCCGACGAGTTCCATGCCAGCAACGGGCTTAGCCTCAACGTCCTTCCGACCCGGCCGAACGAGGTCATCATGGTTGCCGGCTTTCCCAAGACGAAGGCGGCGATGGAGGCTGCCGGCTGCACGGTCGAAACCTTCGAGGCCGACGCGCTCTGTATCGCCTGCGAGGGCGGCCCGACTTGCCTGACGCGGCCTGTCCTCAGGCGGGCTGCATGACGAGACGCCCCTTTCATCGCGCGCCCGAAAGCGAACGCCGCCACGATCTGATCGAGGCGACGCTGGACTGCATCGCCGAATCCGGCTTGCAGGGCGCGACGGTGCGCCAGATCGCCATCAAGGCCGGCGTGACGGCCGGGCTGATCCGGCACTATTTTTCCTCCAAGGAGCACATTCTCCACGAGGCCTATCGGGTGGTGATCGCCCGGCTGACGGAAAAAGCTGAGCGCGTGACCGGCGACCCGGAGGAGCGGCTGCGCTCGTTCATCGTCATCAACCTGACGGAGCCGGTTGCGAATAGCCGCAGCCTGTCGCTCTGGGCCTCGTTCATCAGCCAGGTGAGCGTCGACCCGATGCTTTCGGCCATCCACCGCGAGGGCTATCTCAGTTTCCGCGATGCGCTGGAGGGGTTGCTTGCCGACTTCCTCGCGAACAGGGGGCAGGATGCCAGCCCGGCGCGCTGCCGGGCGCTTGCCATCGCGATAAACGGACTGCTCGACGGTCTCTGGCTGGAAGGCTGCCTGGCGGGAGATCTTTTCGAGGAAAGCGAACTGGTGAAAATCGCACTCGCCTCCGTCGAGGCGTTGGTAGGAGTGCCGATCGGGTTGCCGAAGGCAATTGACTAGAAATGGAGAGGACGACGATGCGCTATGCATCCATCACGGATCGGCTGGCAAGCCTGGGCTCAGAGAAGTGGGCAGTGCACTCGGAGGCACGCCGCCGCAAGGAGAAGGGCGAGCCAATCATTGAATTGACGATCGGCGAACCCGATATGCCTCCGCACGAGAGCCTCCTGGCCGAAGCGACGCGGGCGATGCATGCCGGTCGCTACCGCTATTCCAATGGCCGGGGCGAGCCGTCGGTGGTCGAGGCACTGGTTCGCAAGTACAAGAAGCGCCGCGCCGATGTGACGAGCGCAAACGTGCTCTGCTTTCCCGGCACGCAGACGGCTCTCTTCGTCGTCATGCTCGGGCTTGTCGAGAAGGGTGACGGGGTGTTGGTCGGTGACCCGCTCTACGCTACCTACGAAGGGGTGATCCGCGCCACCGGCGCAGATCAGGTGACGGTGCCGCTGAGTGCGGAAAAGGGCTTTCACATGCAGGCGGAGGACCTCGAGCGGGCGATCACGCCGCAATGCCGCGTGCTGCTGCTCAACACGCCGCACAATCCCACTGGAGCGGTGCTGACCGCCGCCGAGATCGTGGCGATCGGCGAAGTCTGCCGCAAGCACGATCTCTGGATCGTTTGCGACGAGGTTTACGAGGAACTGGTGTTTTCCGGCGGCTTCGCCTCGCCCTTCGACAGTCCCGACCTCGCCGAGCGCACGATCGTCTGCTCGTCAATCTCGAAGTCGCATGCCGCCCCCGGGTTCCGCAGCGGCTGGGCGATCGGACCGGAGGAATTCACGAACCGGTTGCTCTCCGTTTCCGAGACGATGCTCTTCGGCACGCAGCCCTTCATCGCCGACATGACCGCCTTTGCGCTGGATAATGCCATCGACACCTCTGCGCGCATGCGGAAATCCTACAAGAGCCGGGCCGAGCGGATTGTGACGGTTCTGTCCGAGGCGCCCGGGCTGGTTCCGCTGATGCCGGAGGCCGGCATGTTCATCGTCGTCGACGTCTCCGGGACGGGCATGAGCGGTGAGGAATTTGCATGGGCCCTGCTGGATGAGGAGCAGGTCGCAGTCATGCCCGGAGCCTCCTTCGGAGACAGGGCGGCCGACTTCATCCGCATCAGCTTGACGGTGCCGGATGACCAGATTGAAGAGGCCAGCCGGCGGATTTCCGCCCTGGCGATGCGATCGAACTGCAGGAAGGAAAAGCGGGCATGACGAGTTCCATCACGAGACCAAAGACAGTCGGCGAGGCGATGGTCGATCTCCTCGAGGCGAACGGCGTCGAGGTGGTCTTCGGCATTCCCGGCGTGCACACGGTCGAACTTTATCGAGGCCTTGCCACCTCCAAGATCCGCCATATCACGCCGCGCCATGAGCAGGGCGCAGGCTTCATGGCCGATGGCTACGCCCGCGTGACGGGCAAGCCCGGCGTGGCGCTCGTCATCACCGGCCCGGGCCTGACGAACACGATCACGGCCATGGCGCAGGCACGCCAGGATTCGGTGCCGATGCTGGTAATCTCCGGCGTCAACCGCCGCAACTCGCTCGGCCATGGCCGCGGTCTGCTGCACGAACTGCCGGACCAGGCAGCGATGATGAAGAGCTTTGCCCTTTATTCGCACACCCTGGTCGATCCCGCCGACCTGCCCGCGGTGATCGCGCAGGCCTTTTCGATCATGGGTTCGGCACGGCCGGGTCCGGTCCACATCGAAATCCCAACGGATGTGATGCCGCTTCCGGCCGGCGACTACACGCCGAAGGCAACCCGAGCGGCGCGCCCCAGTGCGGATACCGCGACGCTGGCGGAACTGGCCGCCCTGTGCAACCAGGCAAGACGTATCGTGCTGATGTGCGGTGGCGGCGCCGCCTCGGCGGACAAGGCGGTTACAGCGCTGGCCGAAAAACTGGATGCACCGGTCGTCCTGACGACGAATGCCCGTGGCATGCTGTCCGGCCATCCGTTGCGAGTACCCGCAAGTCCAAGTCTGAAGGCGCCCCGGGCGCTGATCGCGGATGCCGACCTCGTCATCGGTCTCGGGACGGAGATGGGGCAGACGGACTACGACATGTATGCCAACGATGCCTTCCCGGCGCTGAAGAAATTCGTGCGGATCGATATCGACGCCCAGCAACTGGCGCGGGAGCCCCGGGCGGACCTGCCGGTTCTGTCGACGGTGCAATCGGCCATCGACGGATTGCTGCCCTTGCTGTCTGCGCACAGCGCCGAGGGCGCACAGCTGGCTCGCAATGCGCGCGAGGGCGCCTGGAGCGAGCTTTCGCCGAAGATCCAGACGGAGATCGGTGTGATCGGCATGATCTACAAGGCGCTGCCAGATGCGGTTGTCGTTGGCGATTCCACCCAGGCCGTCTATGCCGGTAACATCTACCTCGACGTCGCGCGACCGATGAGCTGGTTCAACGCCGCGACCGGATTCGGTGCGCTTGGCTACGGCGCGCCGGCAGCGGTGGGGGCGGCGATCGGCGCTCCCGACCGTCCAGTCGTCTGCCTCACCGGCGACGGCGGCTTCCAGTTCTCGCTGGCAGAAATCGGCTCTGCGGCGGATGCCGGCGCAAAGGTCATCTTCCTCGTCTGGAACAACGACGGCTACCAGGAGATCGAGAACTACATGGTCGAAAACGGGATCGAGCCGGAAGGCGTTAAGCCTTCGGCGCCCGACTTCCTGGACATCGCCAAGGCCTACGGGGTTCCGGCCGTCCGGCTCTCGGATGTCGCGGAATTTGGTCCTGCATTGCAGGCGGCCGCACGCCGCAACGGCCCGAGCCTGATTGAGATCCACCAGACACGAACCAGAGGCGCGACCGCCTGAATTCGCGTCGGGCGAGCGGCGACGCGAGTTGCCGCTCGCCTTCGCCCACTGTAGCTTTCCGGTCGGGCAGGCTTTCTGCAGGCTTACCGATTGGTGGGAGAGTTGCGGGATGGGCAAGAACGGAAACGGCCTCCACGCCAGGACGGAGCGATGTGCCGTCTGCGGCGAACTGTTTGCCGCCGGCAGGCTCTACCACGCCTCCTCCATCCGACCCGGCATTTCGGAGCTGATCGCCAGAGACGTGAAGGATTGGAATGCCGACAGCCGTATCTGCGGTCCGGACCTGTCGTCGTACCGCCGTCGCTACGTGGCCGACCTTCTCGAACAGGAGCGCGGCGAACTAAGCGATCTGGACCGTCAGGTGCTGGAGAGCTTCGAGAAGGGCGCCTCCTCCGTTCACGCCACTGCTGCAAGCGCGGTGAGGAAGGACCTCGAAGCGGAAACCTTCGGACAGCGGGCCGCGGACAACGTTGCCGCGTTTGGCGGTTCCTGGACCTTCATCATCGCCTTCTGCTTGGTGCTGGTCGGCTGGATGACGATCAACGTGACAGGGTTGCTGGTCGGCGGGTTCGACCCCTATCCCTTTATCCTGCTCAATCTTGTTCTTTCCTGTGTGGCCGCCTTCCAGGCGCCAGTCATCATGATGAGCCAGAAACGCCAGGAGGCGAAGGATCGCCGGCGCTCGGAAAACGACTACATGATCAACCTGCGCGCCGAGCTCGAGATCCGTCAGCTGCACGACATGATCGATCACCAGATGGCGCATCAGTGGGAGCGCCTGGCGGAACTGCAGCAGATCCAGATCGAGCTTCTTGAGGGTAGACAACAGGGGAAGCGCGACTGAGCGCACCGACGCTCACGGCCTCTATCCGGAGCGGATCGCCTGCCAGAAGGCTTCCACGATCGGTCGGCCCGCCGCGGCGTGGCGGTAGATGCGGATCTGCGTTTCAAGGTCCCAGGCGGGATCATCGCTCGCCCGTACTAGGCTTCCTTCCGCCAGTTCCTGGCGGATGAGGCTCTCCGGCAGCCAGGCGAGCCCCCAGCCGGCCAGCGCCATCGTCTTCAGGCCAATGGAGATCGTGTTCTCGTGGACGATCCGTCGCGTGAACGCAGGCCGTGCCGCAAAGAGCTTCGCCAATGCGACCCCGAAGAACGAGAAGTCGCCGTAGCTCAGATAGGGAATCGGTTCTCCGCTTTTGATTGTCGCGTCAAGCGTCTGAACGCCGGTGTCAGGGCGGCAGACTGGAATGACCCGTTCCGTCCCAAGTACGCAGTAGGGAAAGAGTTTTGAATCCAGCAGAAACGGCACGGCGGGGTGGGCGTAGGTGAGGAGGAAATCCGCCTCTCCATCCACCAGTGTACCGATATTCTCCTCGATCCCACCCTTGTCGGGGCTGAGGCGGGAGCGAATGCTGCTCAGCCTCTTGGCCACGGTGTTGAGCCACTCCGGGAAGAACGTCACCGTCAGTGTGTGGAGCGCCGAAAAGGTGAGCGTCTGGTCGTTCTTGTGCGGACGGAGGGCGTCGCGGGTCGCGTAGAAATTCCGGATCGTTTCCTGTGCGACCGGCAGGAACGCCCTTCCTTCGCGGGTCAGTTCGGCAGGAAAGGTTGCGCGGCTGACGAGCGTCACCCCGAGCCACACCTCAAGCTGTTTTATCCGTCGGCTGAACGCCGACTGCGTGACGTTGCGCTCTTCCGCGGCTCGCGAAAAGCTGAGTGTCTGAGCGAGAGTCGTGAAATCCTCGAGCCATTTCAGTTCCATGGGCGCCGCTCTCCTCGTGCGGATGTGTCTTCCTATCAAAGTGCCGCAAATGAGCCTATGCAAAAAATGCATAAATCTTGAAAAACAAAGCATTGGCCAGGCAAAGGCCTTTTCCATAGCGTTCGGCCCGCGAGCTTTTCATCTCAATTTACCGAGGTTTTCGCCTTGACCAGGACCGTTTATGTGAACGGGCAGTACCTGCCCGAACACGCTGCACAGATTTCAATTTTCGATCGCGGTTTCCTTTTTGCCGACGGCATTTACGAGGTGAGCGCAGTCATCGACGGCCGACTCGTCGACAACGACCTGCACCTTGCCCGCCTGGAACGGTCGCTCAGGGAAATCATGATTCCGCTGCCGCTGCCGGTCGCCGAGATCATGAAGGTCCAGGCTGAACTGATCCGCCGCAACGAACTGCGCGAGGGCGTCGTCTACCTGCAGGTGACGCGTGGAGCGGCGGACCGCGACTTCGGCTTCGCCGACGGCATGCAGCCGACTTTCGTTGCCTTCACCCAGGCGAAGAACCTGCGCGGTGCCGCATCGGTGCAAAATGGCGTCGCTGTGGACGTGATCGAAGACCAGCGCTGGGCGCGCCGGGACATCAAGACCGTGATGCTGCTCGCACAGGTGTTGGCCAAGAAGCAAGCGAAGGCCAAGGGCTTCCACGAGACCTGGCTGGTGGAGGACGGCTTCGTCACCGAAGGGGCCTCCTCGACCGCCTATATCGTTACCGCCGACGGCAAGATCGTCGTCCGGCCGAACTCCCATGCCGTCCTGCCCGGCTGCACGCGGCAGGCCATTCTGAAAATTGCGGAAGACCTGGATGCTCTAATCGAGGAGCGCCGGTTCACGGTCGAGGAAGCCTATCAGGCCAAGGAAGCCTTCCTCACCAGCGCGTCCAGCCTTGTGACCCCGGTCATAAGAATAGCGGATCGCACGATTGCGGACGGCAAGCCCGGTCCGATCACGCGCCGCCTCCAGACCGTCTATCTCGAGCTCGCCCTGAAGAACTCTGAGCCGCTCCTCTAGACGCCAATCCTCTCAAGCAAACGACCATAAAGGAAGGGAACCATGACCATCTCCAAGATCACGAAACGCGTTGCGACCGGCGCACTGCTCGCCGCCTCGCTGGCGCTTTCCGCCGGCACGGCAATGGCTTCGGAAGGCTACGGCGATTGCCCGCTGACCGGCCAGAAGGGCACCGCTTCGATCACTCCGGCCGTTCCGGGGCAGTTCACCGTCATCATCAACCTGCCGGCCGTGGGCCAGTTCAACGGCGACACGCCCGAGACGATCAAGGACGGCTTCGAGTTCTGCATGGCCGTCAACATCGCCCACCGCCTCGGCCTCGACAAGGTCAAGCTGGTCAACGCCTCGTTTGATTCGATCGTTGCCGGCCAGAACAGAGAATTCGACATCGCGCTGGCGCTGATCTCGGTCACCGAGCCGCGCAAGAAGGTCGTCGATTTCTCCATGCCCTATGCCTCCTCCGACTACGGCATCGCCGCCAAGGCCGGCTCGACGCTGAACGAAGAGACGATCAAGACGAGCCACATGGGTACCCAGGCCGGCACGACGATGATCCCGTTCCTGCAGGAGACGCTGAAGGTCGCACAGGTCGACGTGTTCGACGACACCGGCTCGATGTTCACCGCCGCCGCAGCCGGCAAGGTCGATGCGGTCATGACCGACCTCGGCATCGTCCTCGGGCAGGTTGCCAATTCGAACGGCAAGCTCGTCACGCTCGGCAAGTACTCCACCGGCGGCCAGACGGCCGGCATCTACCAGAAGGGCTCGTCCAACAACCCGGTCATCGACAAGGTCATGGAAGAGCTGAAGGCCGACGGCACGCTGAAGCAGCTGGAAAAGGCCTATCTGCTGGAATCCTTCGGCGGCGTTTCGCCGGACGATGTTCCGGCCTGGAAGCAGTAATCGAGAATAGAGAGACCCCATGACCATATCGGCTGTCGAAGCCGGGGGAGAGCGCGCCAACAACTGGCGCGCTCGCAACCAGGTGAAAACCCATGGCAGGCGCGCCTTCGTGGTGCTGATCTGCTCGATCCTCACGCTTCTGGCCGTTGTCTACACGGTCTATACCATCCGCGACTACGTCCTGGCCCAGGGCTGGTCGGCAATGCCGGTCAATCTGATCTCGATCCTTGCGGTCATCCTTCCTGTCGTCGTGGTCGGTGTGGCGCTGCGGGCCGTGTCATTGTCGCGACAGTCGGCACGTTCCTCGGACATCTATCTTGGTCGCGAGCTTGGCGCGAAAGCGTCCGACACCTCGTGGAAAGCGCTCGCCTATGCGGCTTCGTTGCTGATCATCTGTGCCGCCGCCGGGTTCCTTGTCGTCAATGACGCGGCGGTAAGCCGGACCTTCTTCGACGTCGGGCTGATTGCGAAATCCGCTGGCGCCGTGCTGAAGGCCTTCGGTACCAACGTCTTCATCTTCGTCGTTTCCTGTATCCTGATCCTGGTTTGGGCATTGGTCGTGGCGATCGCCCGCACCTTGCCGGGCGAGGCGGGCAGGCCGATCCGCACCATCGCCATCATCTATGGCGATCTGTTCCGTGGCCTGCCGGCGATCATCACGATTTACCTGATCGGTTTCGGCCTGCCGTTGACCGGGCTGCCGATCCTGAAGGATCTTTCGTCCAACGCCTATGCGATCATCGCGCTGACGCTGACCTACGGCGCCTACACGTCCGAGGTCTATCGCGCCGGCATCGAGAGTATTCACCCGAGCCAGATCGCCGCCGCCCGCTCCCTTGGCCTCTCCTACTTCAGGACGATGCGCTATGTCGTCGTGCCGCAGGCCGTGCGTGGCATCGTGCCGCCGCTGATGAACAACTGCATCAGTTTGCAGAAGGATACGGCACTGGTCGCCATCATCGGCACGATCGACGCCTTCAACCAGTCGAAGATCATCGCCAGCAACTATTTCAACCTCTCCGCCGTCACGACCGTCGCGATCATCTTCATCATTATCACCATCCCGCAGGCCCGTTTCGTCGACAAGCTGATCGAACGCGACCGCCGCAAGATGCGCTCGTGAGCCGGCAGGTAAGGAATTCAGAGACATGGCACTCGTCGAAATCGACAAGGCATACAAGCGCTACGGACCCGTCGAGGTTCTGGCCGGCATCTCGCTGGATATCGAGGAACATCAGGTCGTCTGCCTGATCGGCCCGTCCGGCTGCGGCAAGTCCACGCTGCTTCGCTGCATCAACCGCCTGGAGACGATCCAGGAAGGGGAAATTCGCCTGCATGGCGACCGGGTCACTGGTCCCGGCGTCGATCTTGACATGCTCCGGCGCGAGATTGGCATCGTCTTTCAGGGCTACAATCTTTTTCCGCATATGACAGTGATGGAGAACGTCACGCTGGCGCCGCTCAAGGTGCTCGGTATGGACAAGAAAGAGGCTGTCGAGAAGGGCAAGGAGCTGCTTGCCCGTATCGGCCTCGATCACAAGGCAAGTGAGTATCCCGATCGCCTCTCCGGTGGCCAGCAGCAGCGCGTGGCGATCGTCCGCGCACTGATGATGGACCCGACCTTGCTCCTGCTCGACGAGATCACCTCGGCGCTCGACCCGGAACTGGTCTCCGAAGTGCTGGACATCGTCCGCGATCTTGCCAAGAAGGGCATGACGATGGTGCTCGCCACCCACGAAATGGGCTTTGCCCGTGAGGTGGCCGACAAGGTCTGCTTCCTGCAGGGCGGCGTCGTCTATGAGGAAGGTCCTCCGTCGCAGATCTTCGGCCAGCCGCAGGGCGAGCGCACGCAGGCTTTCCTGAAGCGGATCATCGAGGCGGGCCGGCTTTGATCCGTTGGGTAGCGGGCGAACGGCCGGGCCGATAAGGTTTGGCCCGGGTCTCGGCCGCCTCGCCTCGGTCGGTGAAACCGGCACCATTCGAGACAGTAGAGCAGAAGGGAAGACGTCATGTCGATGGCAGCACGCAATCTCGGAATCGTCTGTGGCATCCTGCCGACCGGCGAGAAGAACGCCATTACCGACGTGCCGGGCGTCCGCGTCGGCCACCACACGATCCGTGACGGCGATGTAAACACCGGCGTGACCGCGATCCTGCCGCATGGCGGCAATCTGTTCCGCAAGAAGGTGCTGGCGGCCAGTGAGGTGATCAACGGCTTCGGCAAGTCCGCGGGCCTCGTGCAGGTCGATGAGCTCGGCACGATCGAAACGCCGATCCTGCTGACGAACACGCTCTCGGTCGGCACCTGCGTCACGGCGCTGGTGCGTGAGGCGATTGCGGCCAATCCGGACATCGGCCGCACCACCTCGACCGTCAATGCCGTCGTGGGCGAATGCAACGACGGTCCGCTGAACGACATCCAGGCGCTGGCCGTGACCGAGGAACACGTTCGCTCGGCGCTGGCAGAGGCGCATTCAGGCGAGGTCGCCGAAGGCAGCGTCGGTGCGGGCACCGGCATGACCTGCTTCGGCTTCAAGGGCGGGATCGGTACGTCCTCGCGCCGGATGGTGCTTGACGATCGGGACTTTCACCTAGGCGTGCTCGTGCTGTCCAACTTCGGCCGTGTCGGCGACCTCGTGCTGCCGGACGGCCGCCGTCCCGACCCGCGCGCGAAGCAGGAGGCGGAGAAGGGGTCGATCATGATCGTGCTCGCCACGGACGTGCCGATGGAACACCGCCAATTGAAGCGCGTGACGCGGCGGTGTGGCGCCGGTATCGCCCGGCTTGGGGCCTTCTGGGGGCACGGCAGCGGCGATATCGCGATCGGTTTCACGACCGGGGCTAGCGTTGACCACGACGAGTCGGGGGACTTTTACCCGATCACCGCGCTGAACGAGGATCGGATCGACATGCTCTTTCGCGCCGCCACCGAGGCGACGCAGGAGGCCATCCTGAACTCGTTGTGTGCGGCCGAAGCCTTTCGGGGAAGGGGCGGAACCAAGCGGCCCTCGCTCGCGGACTGGCTGCGCCAGCAGAGCTGACCCGGCTTCGAAAAAAGCCGGCGGGCGAACCCGCCGGAGTTTTGCTCGGTCTCCATTCCGAGCAGGTGCAGTGACAAGCACCAGGTAAATGACGGTTGAAAGGCCCGATTTGTTCCCGGCATCATCCGAAATGATGACGTTTTTCGGCGTGCTTTCCGTATCGAGGCACTTGGCATGCGAACGCTTGCGTGCATGACGCTGCGTCATGCTCGCGTGAATGGTCAGGTGTCTTGGTGCAAGCAACCGATGATGCGTTGAAAACCTTTGTTTTGGCGGTACCCTTCAATTGCACTCTGTGCGCGTGCTGGGGCGCCCAAGCGCCTTGCTCATGAACTTTCCCAATCGGATCCGCCCGGTCGATCGCATTGCGTCCCACGGCTCGAACGAATGGAAACTCGAATTAAGCGTGCTTCCGAACTCCAATCTTCCGGGCCATCCAATCGTCCCGAAGGTTGGTAGATCCGCTGAACACTGCGGAAGGAGACGTCGAAGCGATGCCCAAGAACGCGAGGTCTGGTGTGAGCGGCCTCGACGTGGGTGCGTTCCTCATCTGTGCAGCGTTTGCGGCCGGACTTGCCCTCCTGATTGCGGCGCGATCCTCGTCCGATCTTGTCTTCATTCTGCCGATCGACCGGCAGATTGATGTTCACTCCGCGCAGGCGTTGAAGGTCCGTATTGCCGACCTGAGTGTGCTGGACGAGGACTTCGGCGCATCGTTGCGCAAGAAGGGTGGCGAAGACTTGGCGCTGTCGCTTGAAATCGACAGGGCCGAAAAGCTGGTCACGGTCAAACCTCTGTCGCCCCTGGAAGGGGCGAGCGAATATACTCTTTGTCTGTCGCGTGTATGGCAGAGGTCCGTCTTCCGAGAGATGCTCGAAGATTGGTTGCCGAGCGCCAGTTGCACCTCGTTCACGACGCGTGCCGTTGCGGCGGGAAACCATCAGGACGGTGCAGCCGGCCTGATCGTCGTTGGAACGGACAACACCTACGCCTCCTACTACGAGGAGATTTTGAAGGCTGAAGGGCTCAACCTCTTTGATTCGGTGCCGCGGGAGCGTTTCGATACCGGCTTGCTCAAGCACTATTCGACGGTCGTTCTGGCCAATTCTTCCCTCCCGTCTGCGCAGCTTGCGTCGCTGGTCGAATGGGTGAGGGCAGGAGGAAGCCTGGTCATGATGCGGCCAGACGATGACCTCCTTGCCCTGATGTGCCTGGAAAAAGACGGGACATTGCTTCACGACGCCTACCTGCGTGCGACCCCGGACCTCGAGGCGGTCAAGGCGTTCGCGACCCGACCGCTGCAGGTCCATGGCGAGATTGACCGGTTGAAACCACGGACATCATGCGAGGCTAAACCGGTTGCGGCGGGCGGCGGCGTGTCGGAGGAAGCACCACGCACCATTGCCGCCCTGTCTGTGGGGGCTTCTTCGCCGTCTCTGGCACCGGCCATTGCCATGCTGCGTATGGGCCGGGGCACCTTGACGGCGTTCTCATATGACCTCGCCCGCTCCATTGTCTATACCCGTCAGGGAAACCCCGACTGGGCGGGCCAGGACAGGGACGGCCAGGCGCCGCGCCGTCCAAACGACCTGTTCTATCCGGACTATCTCGATCGCGAACTGATCGGCGTGCCGCAGGCGGACGAGCATCAGCGTTTGTTCGCCAACATCGTCCTCTCGACGACCGCGATGCCGCTTCCCCGCTTCTGGTATCTGCCTGGAGACCGCCGCGCTGCCATCGTCATGGTTGGCGACGATCACGCCACCCGCGATGCAACGGCGACCCTGCTTGCAAAGCTTGTCGAACTTAGCCCCCTGAACTGCAGCTTGAAGGGTTGGGCGTGCTTGCGCGCGACCGCACTGTTGACGCCGGAGACTGAGATGGCGCCTGCGCTCGTCAAGACCTACCACGATCAGGGCTTCGAGTTTGGGGTGCATGTGAATACGAAGTGCAAAAACGCCGACACGGAGGAGTTTGAAGAGCTGCTGCGCCGGCAGGTGAGCGAATTCAGGGCCAGGTATCCTTTCCTCGGAAGGCAGCAAGTCGAGCGCTTTCACTGCATCGTCTGGAACGGCTGGACAGAGTCGGCCGAGCTGGAGGTCGAGGCCGGGATCCGCTTCGACATGAACTATTACAACTGGCCGCCCGCCTGGCTCGAAGGACGCCCCGGTTTCATGACCGGGTCGGCCTTGCCAATGCCGTTCGTGACGGAGGACGGAACTGTTCTCGACATCTATCAGGCGGCGACCCAACTGGTAAATGAAGACCAGGTCCCCCATCCATTCGGTGTCCGGACGATGATCGAACGGGCACTCGGCGCCGATCAGTTCTTCGGCGCCTTTGTCACCCACTATGACTATTCCGATGACTACGCCGACATACTGGTCGACGAAGCGAGGCGGCACAACGTGCCGCTGATTTCAGCCGAACAATTGCTGGCTTGGGTCGATGGTCGCAACCGCTCCCGTTTCGCCGACCTGAGCTGGCGAGACGGCGTGCTGCACTTCAGTCAGCGTGTCGCAAGGGGGGCCGAAGACGCCTTCGTGCACCTGCCCCTGCACGCGACTGGGGGACAATTGCGTGCCGTCCGCTGCAATGGTCAGCAGATCGCCTTCAATATGCAGGATATCAAGGGGCTGCCGGTTGCCACCTTCCCCGCCCGCGCAGGCGACTGTACGGCGACCTATGGCGGCGGCCGGGCAAGTTGAAGGCTGTCGCGGTCTTCAGATCCGCTCGCTGTTCCGACTCCGCCATATGGGAAGCGCCGGATCAGTTCATCCACTTGCATTGGTAGGCAAGGACGGGGCGCGCAAATCCTTTGAGGTGGCGGTGAGTGGCGTGCGCGAAGATGTCGGCCGCGCCATACTCTCTGTAGATGTTCTCGGAAACCAGGATCTGATCGCCGCTCGCCGCCGCGCACAGCCTTGCCGCCAGTTGGACCGTGGAACCGAAAAGATCGTTGCTGTCCTCGACGGGCTCGCCGCAATCGATCCCAATCCTGACATGAACCGGCTCGGAATTGCTGGAATTGAAGCGTCGGAACTCCCACTGGATGTCCATTGAACACTCCACGGCCGATACGATTGAGGAGAAGGCGGCCATTATGCCGTCGCCGGTATGTTTGATTTCCCTGCCATTTGTTCGGTTTAGGCAGCGGCGGACAAGGGCATCGTGCGCCCTGACGAGTTCCGTCGCTATGCGATCGCCCAGCCGCGAGGTCATTTCCGTCGATCCGACGATGTCCGTAAAGAGGATGGCGCGATGACCAGGATCATTGTCGCTGGCGCTTGAGGGCGTGAGATCTTCTATGCGCCCCAGGAAGGCCTCGACCGCCGACAGGGGCACCTCCAGGACCTCAGCGGCGACAAAACCGTGAGCCTCGCGGTGGACGCACTGTGCGGTCTCGGCATCAGGAGCGTCAATCAGGCAGAACGTGTTCCCATTGCGATGGTCGAACCAGTAGGTGAGAAATTTGACGCCATACCGATCCTGTATGCTCAGATCCTTGAGGTGAGCTTGAGCCACGTCCGCCGCGGACACACCCGGAAGCACGTGTCGGTCTATAAAGATTGGCATTCGCTAGCTCCTGCCAAGACCATTGGGGATGGGAGTTTAGAGCAGGCGTCGCCGATCGTCCATCTTCCTGTGGCGACCCTCACCGTCGGGCTTTGCCTTCGTCCCCGATGGGCGACTCGCCCTGGCGGCCAATTTCGTCGCCGCACCCCGGCTCACGAGAACGTGTGCGCTTGCCCAGAATAAGCGCGCGGCTTCCTCGGTCTCCTACTCCGACGACGGACGTTTGAAAGGAGAACGGCAATGCGCAAGGACGAACAAGAGACCGATGCTGGCTTCGTGCTGACGCGCCGGCATGCGCTCGAATGCATGGTATGGGCGGGAACGGGCGTGCTGTGGACCATCTCAGGCGGCATCCCTAGGTCGCTCGGGTTGCTCGACACAGCCCAGGCCGCCGACGCCGCGCAAGGCGCGATGACCTTCCTGCAGATATCGGACAGCCATATCGGCTTCGACAAGGAAGCCAAGGTAACCGCCGTCGATACGCTGACCGAGGCGATCGACAGGATCAAGGCGCTTCCGGTCAAGCCCGCCTTTATGATCCATACGGGCGACATCACCCACTTGTCCAAGAGCGGTGAATTCGACGATGCCGCCCGAATCATCGGCAGCACTGGACTGGAGGTTTCCTATGTTCCCGGCGAACACGACCTGATCGATCCGGAACAGGGAAAGGCCTATCTCGATCGCTATGGAAAGGGAACGCTTGGCGCCGGCTGGCATGCATTCGACCGCGACGGGGTCCATTTCATCGGGCTGGTCAACGTCGTCAATCTCAAGGCCGGGGGGCTCGGCAATCTCGGCGCCGAGCAACTCGCCTGGCTGAAGAACGACCTCGACGGGCGCTCGGCCTCGACGCCGATTGTCGTCTTCGCCCATATCCCGCTGTGGTCGATCTATCCGCAATGGGGCTGGGGCACCGACGACGCCGCGCAAGCACTCGCGTTGCTCCGGCGCTTCGGTTCCGTGACTGTTCTCAACGGCCACATCCACCAGATCATGCAGAAGGTGGAGGGCAACATGGTCTTCCACACCGCCCGCTCGACGGCCTTTCCGCAACCGCAACCCGGCACGGCCGACAAGCCCGGCCCCGTGATCGTTCCGGCTGACCAGTTGCGGTCGATGCTGGGCCTGACCTCCGTCGACTTCACGGTCGGCAAGGAAAGGCTCGCGATCACTGATACCACCCTCGCGTGAGAGGCCTGACATAAACATGCAGGAAGGGAGCAATGACCATGCCCGGCATTCTGCTTAACACTGTCAAGATGGGGTTTGCCGCCACGTTTGTCGCCTTTCTTGTCCAGCCGATAACGCCGGCTGGCGCAACGGAGGCGCTGGTGACAATCTCGAATTTCACATTCAAGCCGCAGGCGTTGACGATCGAGCGTGGCGACACGGTGCGCTTCGTCAATTCCGATGACATGGTCCACATAATCGTGGCGGGCGACGGCAGCTTCCGCTCCGCGCCGCTCGATACCGACGACAGTTTCGTCCGGACCTTCGCCCAATCCGGCACGATCGATTATTTCTGTGGTCTGCACCCCTTCATGAAGGGTAGCATTGTCGTCAAATGACCGACGCGGCGGCCGCTCGGCCGGCGCGGCAACGAAGGACACGAGCGCTTGCACGAGGATCAGCCGGCGACCCGATTCCGGGAATTGGTCGTGCCGCACCTTCAGGACGCGCTGATCTTCGCGCGCGGGCTGACGGGCAATCGCGACGATGCGGAGGATGTCGTGCAGGAGGCTTGCCTCAGGGCCTATGCCGCGGCCGGCCGCGGCACCGTGCTGCACCCGCGTGCATGGCTGCTGGCCATCGTGCGTAATACCGCGTTCACCTGGATGGCGAAGAACCGCCCGAAAGCAGTCCTCGTGCTCGGCGATGACGCGGAGCTCGATCGGCTGGCCGAGACGGCAGACGCAGCTTTCACCGATACCCCGATCCTGACGCCGGAGGCCGAACTGATCCGCAAGGCCGAGGCCGCCGCCGTCCAGCGGGCCGTCGATGCGCTGCCGGCGCCGCTGCGTGAGGTTCTGGTGCTGCGCGAATTCAATGATCTGAGCTATCGCCAGATCGCTGACCTTTTGTCGGTGCCGATCGGTACGGTGATGTCGCGTCTGTCACGCGCGCGCCTCCTGCTCGCCATCTCGATCGCGGAGGCTCATCGTGACTGAAGCCAGATTGCCGCCGGAAGCCGATCTTGTGCTGCTGAACGCGCTTGTCGACGGCGAACTCGACGCACCCACCGCTGCGGCAATAGAACGCCGTATCGCGGATGAGCCGGAGATGGGGAAGGCCCATGAGGCCATCGTCGTCACGCGCGCGGCACTGGCCAGGCTCGAACGCGAGGAGGTTGGCACGAGGCTGCTCGACAGAATCGAGTCCGGCGCCGGCATCTCCGTTCCTGCTTCCCCCCAGCGGCAACCACGCGGACTGGCGGACTGGCGGGCGATGGCCGCCTCCGTTGTCGTCGCCTTCGTCATGGCCGGAGGCGGTGGCTACTGGCTGGGTGCGACCCGCCCAAGCGAAACCACCAGCGATCTCGTGGCAAGCACCCACCGCCGCAGCCTGCTTGCCGCAAGCCCGGTCGACATCGCCTCGTCCGATCGCCACACGGTAAAGCCCTGGCTCGATAATCGGATCGGCATTTCGCCGCCGGCCCCCGATCTGGCTGCGAAAGGCTTTTCGCTTGTCGGTGGCCGCGTCGACGTCATCGGCGGCCGCGCCGTCCCGACGCTCGTCTACCGCCACAACGAGCATCTCATCACGGTGGTGGCGGAGCCGGCAGCGGCCGGGACTTCCGGTCCCCAAAGCAAACAGGCCGACGGTTACAACATGGTGAGGTGGACGGGCAGCGGCTTTAGCTACTGGGCGGTGTCCGATCTGGAGCGCGCCGAACTGGATGGCTTCGCTGAAGGTTATCGCATTGCCACTGGCGTGACGGCGGCGCCTGAGCCTTGATGCCGGCCAGTCGTGTCGACTGCGTCGGGTATTGGGTCCTGAAACAAAGTGAAGCCGCTGCGGCCATTTCGTTTCTCTTCATGCAGAGCCGCCGCGCCCGCGCGCAAGTTCTTCGAACATGTCAAGTTGTGCTTCTTGTATCTTCGATAACCGCTCCCATTGACCAATGAGAATGTGATCGAGTTTTTCGTGCAAGTGGCGGATCTCGAGCTCTGCCTTGAGATTGATCTGGTAGTCGTTCTGAGAACGCAACCGGTCTTTTTCTTCCTGTCGCCGCTGGCTCATCATAATCAATGGAGCTTGAAGCGCCGCAACCATGGACAGGAATAAATTCAGCAGGATGAAAGGGTAAGGATCGAAAATCGAAAACAGGGCCGGCAAGATGTTGATGAACATCCAGAACAACATGAAGGCAACGAACGACACGATGAAGGTCCATGACCCGGCAAATGACGACGTGCGGTCGGCAACGCGGTCTCCGATCGTCGTGGTTTCCTCGTAGCTTTCATCGGTGTTCTCTGTAACCGTTTCGTGCGCTGCTAAACTCTCGATAACCTCTCTATCCAGTTCAGTCAGTTCGCCGTGCTCACGCCTGATCATCGCTTCTACGGATTTGCGTCGATAGTCCTGCAGATCGGTCCGGCAGATCCAGCCGGTATCCCGCCAGTCTGGAATGGCTTTATCCAGTTCCGCGGCGACTGAGGTGCGCACAATGTCGCATTCGGTCATGTCCGTGAGGGGTTTGGTTAATCCGCAGACACCGCAGACTTGCGTGAGCGTTTCTCGATGCAAGTGATTTCTGGATTTGGACATGACCCAACTCCCTGATCTCGAAATATCGACGAGAAATGCCGACCGGTCAGAGACCGGACGGCAATGGAGTACTGACCAAGCGTGCCAGCAAGCGGCTCAGTTGACGGCGAACGGTACCGTTACCAAGCTCTGACCATCTTGCCCGCGGACCAAGAGCAAGACTGACTTATGCCCGCTACGACCGGCATCAGCGACGGCAGCCTTCGCCGCTTTGGCTGAGGTGACCGGTTGCTGGTTTACCGACATGATGACGTCCCCGGGCTGCAGGCCGGCGTCCGCCGCCGGCTGGCCCTCAGCAACGCTTGTGATCACGGCGCCCGATTCGTCGCGCGGCAGATGAAGCTGGCGTCGAATGCCGGGCGTGATATCGCCGAGGTGTATGCCGATTGTGGGCCGCCGTTGGGCAGACGCATCGGATTTTCCGCTCGTATCAGCAACTGCAGACTGCTGCGCTGCTTGGTCCTGCCCGATCGTGATGCTGAGCTCGTTGCTCTTGCCCCTGCGCCATACGGTAACGGTCTCCGGTGTGCCCGGGGCAAGATCTGCGACAACCCGCGAAAGATCGCGAGGCGAAGATATTGGAGTTTTGCCGAAAGCGGTTATCACATCGCCCGCCTTGACGCCGGCAAGAGCTGCCGGCTCGCCCGGCTTCACACCAGCGACCAGGGCACCAGCCGCTTTCGGCAGGCCAATCGCCTCCGCGACGTCGTCGGTGACTGGCTGGATCATGACACCAATCAGGCCGTGAGCGATCGTTCCATCTTTGATGAGTTCCGCCACCACCTTACGCGCCTGATCAGAGGGAATAGCGAAGCCAACGCCCACGCTGCCGCCATTTGGTGAGTAGATCGCCGTGTTGATGCCGACAACTTCACCGTTGCGATCGACCAGCGGCCCGCCCGAATTGCCGCGATTGATCGGCGCATCGATTTGAATGAAATCGTCATAAGGCCCGCTGTGAAGATCACGGCCGCGTGCGGAAACGATCCCAGCCGTCACAGTCGTGCCTATCCCGAAGGGGTTCCCGATCGCAATGATCTGGTCGCCCGCACTCAGTACATCGGAATCGCCCCAGTGCAGAACGCTGAGCACCTTTGGCGTCTGCACCTTGAGCACGGCGAGATCGGACTTCGGGTCGGCGCCGACTAGCTTAGGCGTGAGTTCAGTGCCATCGTCGAGCGTGACCTTGATCGATGTCGCATTTTCGATCACGTGGTTGTTGGTCACGATATAGCCGTCGGACGCGATGATGAAGCCCGAACCAAGCGACTCGGTCTGGGGCAGAGGTGTCGAGGGCGAAGATGAATCACCTTGGTCACCGAAGAACTGGTGGAACTGTTCGCCGAAGGGCGTGCCAGGCGACACGTCGGCAGAAGCGGAGTCTTGCTCCTTCACCGTCGCCTCGATCGTAACGACGGCAGGCCTGTCGACGGAAACAATGGGAGCAAAGGAGTCTGAAACTCCAGTCGGAGCAGCACCTTTTGGCGCGGCTGCAACATTGTCAGCAGCCCCTGCGGTTGACGTCAACATTACGATCGGTGCGGCAGCTATCACGACCCCGAAAAGTGCCGCGACTTCGCGCCTATGAAGAGTGGTCGCCATGTCGTTTCTCCCTCGAACCCTGGATCAACCTGTTTCCAGTATTTGCCTGCGGTCGGGCGCGGTCCCGGGGAGCCATAGCCAGTATGTTCCAGGCCTCCGGAAGCCGCGGAATTGGCGCCGGGCCGGCCGTTCGGCCGCTTGCGGCTCAACTCGATCGCGCGACGTCGCGATCAAGTTGACGGATTTCATTCTGCAACTGCGCATAGGTCAGGTTTGGAATAGTGCCGCCATGTCGGTCGGCGGTGTTAACTGCCTGAGCCCGAATGTTCGATTCCTCGCGCTCGAGGCGGTTGAATGCAGTGGCGGAAAGCTTGCCGTGTGTGCGGTCGCGGTCAATTCGATGATCTTCGGCACGCAGTTCACCCAGAACATGGGTAAGGCGCGGCCGCTCGACAACGCCCCGGTGTGGCGCCACGACGACCATCATGTTCGCGGGATAACCAGGATTTTCATCGACAAAGTGGTCCTGGCCCTGGTTGGATTGAGGTTGCGATGACGCCACGACATGTTGATCGCCGCTATCGTGGTCATGGTGACTGGCTGCGTATGCTCCGCCTCCGCCGGCGCCTGCATACAGAATTAGTGTGGCAATCGCAGTAGTCTTGAGAAGCGAGCGCATGATTGAATCTCCACAATTGCGGATACCGTCGCGTCGCGGCTCACCGAGTCGCCGGCAGTATCCGGCTAGATGCAGAGTGTATTCCTTCCAGTTTTTCGGGTCATGTTACGTTTGAGTAAGATTCTGTTCGGTTGAGCGGTCGCGGTCACGGGCGATCAATATTTGTTTACCGCAAAAATGGCGCAAATTTCAAATGCATAGCAAGGGTCGACCTGCAGAGAATCACTAGGTAGCTGCTGTGTGTTCAAATTATTTATAGTTGCCTATATTTAATTTTGATATTTTTTCTTTTCGCTCCAAAGTGTCAGTGTGCTGGCATTCGTTGCCGGCATGCAGAATACGCCCGCGCAATTCGAATTGATCCCGAGACGTGAGGCGGAGGAGGCTCATGGATCGTTCGATTTTTCTTGCCAGACTGGTCGGGCCGACATTGATCGTGGTTGCGCTCGGCATGCTGGTCAACATCGGTATGTACGAGAAGATGATCGTGGACGCGCTGCACTTCGGCATCCTGCTCTATCTGTCCGGTCTTTTGTCGATGCTCGCCGGTCTTGCTATCGTCAACCTGCACAACAAATGGCAGATGGACTGGCGGGTGGTCATCACCATATTGGGCTGGCTGATGACCGTCGGTGGCATTATCCGAATTGCTTTGCCGAAAGTCGCAATTGCGGCAGGTTCGACGATCTATAGCGGTCGAGCGTCTATCGTCGTGGTGGCGATGATTTCCGGATTTGCTGGGCGCTTTCCTAAGCTTCAAGGGATATGGGGGCGTGGCTGAAGGGCAGGTGCGCCGTGATGGGTGATGCGGAGGCGGCGCGCGCCGCCATTGCCTCGCTCCTCAAGTCAATTCACGGATGCGCGATAATGGCATAGCGCGATGGCTGCGCGCCGACAGGTTGCTGACGCGCCGCAGCGGTTCGCGCCGACTCCTAAAAGCAGATGGGAGGGCATCACTGATAACGTTTGGCGTCACTCTGCTCGCAATCTCAGCCGGCCCGGCCTGGGCCCTCAATGTTCACACAGTAACCGGGATGAAGGGGCAACCGAGCCAAACGATTGGCACCCCTCAGACGGGCAGTGCTACGCCCGGCCATGCCAGTTCTGCTCCGGGTTCGGCCTTCAACCCAGATGGAAACGCTGGGGCACACTACGCCGGCACCCAGCCACAGAATTCCAAGAACCCGAAAAGCGTATCTCAGTACGACGTAGCTGGTTTCCAGCAGTCGCATAAACGTCACTGACCGGAGCGGTGGTCTTTGCTGCAAGATAGCGGTGCTCGACCGGCCAGACCGGAGCGGAAACAGCAGGCATTTCGAACTGCTGTTGTTGGAGGTGCTCCTTCAGAGCAGCATTGGGCAAAGCTCGCTTCGGTTCCGCATTCCTGGGCTGCCTCAGCTCGAACTCACTACCCATCCAAATGCATGAATACGTCGATTTGCAGAAAGTCGCGATGCCGCCGTGACAAGGGATACCCCATGCCCATGAACGTCTTCCCCGTCCTGCATGCCGTTTCCTTGAAGTCCCTGCGCCCCACCCAGATGACCGTTGGTATGCGCGAGGTGGCGCTGAAGCGCAAAGAACTGCAGAAGATGACGACCGGCAAAACCGGAATTTTCCTGGGCGGCCATTTCCTTCCTGCGGTTCCGCTCGTGGCTGCATCCGTTCGACGCGTCTGGCAGGCGACGGCCTTATGGCGATCTTCCCGAGAGACTCGACAAGCTCAGCGACGACCCGTTCCGCAGCCTCGCTGGCGAGGTGAGGCGCCTTGGCGGCTATGCCAAGGAGGAGGCGCCCTTCGCCGAGTTCCTGTGGGCGGACTTCTTCTGCCGCCGCATGGACGCTGATGGCCTATGGGACGAACTGCAACTGGCGAGGCACAAATCGGCCGCCTATCTGCCGGGCGGTGCGGTCCGGAGGATTGATTGCGCGGTATCACGTGAACCCGTCGGGAGATGACATCAGGAGCATCGGAGTGCAATGCGCATGCCCTGATTTGGTGGCTCAGGGTGCCGTCGTAGAAGAATGCGACCGGCGGTCGAGGACCCGCCGGTCACTCTGAGGCATTTAAGTTTGAGCAAAGCGGCAAGCTCAAACTTGCGAAAGGATGCCATGAGTTTCTGACAGAAGCCTGAACAATTCCCGGTAGAAAGGCGCACAGTGGCGGGGCAACGGGCGTCACACATGGCTCTGGCAATGCGGTCACGCCTCCGCGGGAGATGGCGGGTATTCCGTCCTCCCCTCCGTGTCGCAATCCTCGCCCACGTCGTGGATTGGCAGATGGCCGTTCCCGCCAGCCACTCCCGAACGATCAGTGCGATCGTATACTCGCGACCCAACGGGATGATCTGCCACTTCCGTCCCTCGACGATCGAGGGCGTGCATCTCAAGGCCGAGATGATGCTGCAGGCACTGTTCATCGTCGAATGCGAGAACGATGACTATTTCACCCAGGCCGAACGGATCAGTGGCTTCCTACCACCGGATTGATGGTAGACGGCGAGGGTGCAACGGTCGCGCTTTTTGCTATGAGGCTGAAAAACAGGGATCTTTGAAAGCAAATGGTGCCCGGAGGCGGATTTGAACCACCGACACGCGGATTTTCAATCCGCTGCTCTACCAACTGAGCTATCCGGGCATCCTTGCTGGCTTCCTTTGGAAGCCGTGGGGCGGTTGGTTTCGCCCCGGAAGCGAGCGGGGTTATAGCATCTTGCTCGACGGTGTCCAGCCCCCTCGGATGATTTTCGCTGGAAAAAACGGATAAAGACAAGCTGCGGAAATAATTGAATTTTCCGCCGCGATGTGCAGCCCTTACTCGTCCTCGTCAGGCTTTCTCTCGTCTTCGCTGGCGGGAATGGCATAGGAGCCCGACAGCCAGCGGTTCAGGTCGATGCTGCGGCACCTGTCCGAGCAAAAGGGATAATGTTCCCGCGTCGACGACCGGCCACATTCGGGGCAGGGACGGCTCTTGCGCAATGGGGCGACCTTGGCGGTCGGCTTTTCCTTGTTTGCCGGCATTCTCTCAGGCCTCGGACCAACGCCTGTGGATGTCGTAGCCCTCGCCCGAAAGAAGCGACAGCGTCTCTTGCAGCGGCAGGCCGACAACGTTGGTATAGGAGCCGACCAGCTTGACGACGAAGCTGCCGGCGATCCCCTGGATGGCATAGCCGCCCGCCTTGCCACGCCACTGGCCGGAGGCGAGATAGTTCTCGATATCGAGCCCCGAGAGGCGCTTGAAGCGGACTTTCGTATCGACGATGCGCTGGCGGACTTTCCTGTCCGGCGTGACCAGGCAGATGCCGGTGAAGACGCGGTGGCTTCGGCCGGAAAGCAGATGCAGCGCGCTCGACGCCTCGTCGACCATCTCGGCCTTGGGCAGGATGCGCCGCCCGACCGCCACGACCGTATCGGCCGCCAGGATATAGCTGCCCTCCGCGCCCGGATCGCCCTTGATGGCGGCCAGTGCCGCTTCGGCCTTGCCGGTGCTCAGGCGCCGTGCCAGGGAACGCGGATGCTCGGATTTCTTCGGCGTCTCGTCGAGGTCCATCGGCATCAGACGCGCAGGTTCGATACCAACTTGCGCCAGAAGCTCGACGCGGCGCGGCGAACCGGATGCCAGGATGAGCTTTTCGTCCAATGCCATGAAACCTCGAAGGAGCCTGACCCCAACGCCGGTGGCGCCGGGAGCGATGTGCTTATTTGAAACGGTAGGTGATGCGGCCCTTGGTGAGGTCGTAGGGGGTCATTTCGACAAGGACCTTGTCGCCGGCAAGCACGCGGATGCGGTTCTTGCGCATGCGGCCGGCCGTGTGCGCGATGATCTCGTGCTCGTTCTCGAGCTTGACGCGGAAAGTGGCGTTCGGCAGCAGTTCCGTCACGACGCCGGGAAATTCTAGGACTTCTTCTTTGGCCATACTGTGGTGATGATCCTTCGTTGATGGGCCGCACAATGCAGCCCCTCGGAATTTTGCCGGAAACTACACAATCGGTGGTCCTTTGTGAACACCAATGATTCGGCTTTCTGCAATTGCGCGCGCAACAGGCCATCTTTGCCTATGAAGGTGTGGCCATGCCGTTGCCCAGATGACGTCCAATCAATGATGCTAGGTGGTTCCGAACGTCCCGATAGGCCGTCAGGATCTGGTCGCGCGTACCCGTCACCACGGTGGGATCAGGGGTCGGCCAGTAAACCACCTCTACCGCATTGGACCGGGTCAGTTCCAGCGCGGCGTGATGGGCTTCTGGTGCCAGCGTGACGATCAGATCGAAATAGTCGTCCTCAAGTTCTTCGAGCGCGCGGGGCGCGTGGCGCTCGATCGAAAGCCCGATCTCGTCGAGGACGGCATCGACGAACGGATCGCGCTCGCCCGGCCGGATGCCGGCCGATGCCACGTAGGTGCCCAACGGCAGGACGCTGCGGGCAATCGCCTCGGCCATTGGCGAGCGCACCGCGTTCATGCGGCACATGAAGAGGAGCGACCTGGGGCTGCGCGTCACGTCCTGTCCCTGCGCGGTGCCGCCGATCATCTCGCCTACCCGCGCCAATAGAGCACGCAGACGAGCGTAAACAGCCGCCGCGCCGTGTCGAAATCCAGTTTTATCTTGCCGGAAAGGCGATCCATCAGCGTCTGCGATCCGTCGTTGTGGATGCCGCGACGGCCCATGTCGATCGCCTCGATCTGGCTCGGGGTGGCTGATCGGATCGCCTGGTAGTAACTCTCGCAGATCAGGAAGTAGTCCTTGACGATCCGCCGGAAGGGGGTGAGGGAGAGGATGTGCGTCGCGACCCTCCCGCCGTCCTCGGTGGTGATGGCAAAGATAAGCTTCGAGTCCATCAGCGACAATTGCAGCCGGTACGGCCCGCCCGAGTGGCCGACGGGCTCGAAAGCATTCTCCTCGATCAGATCGAAGATCGCCACCGCCCGCTCATGCTCGACGTCCGGTGTGGCACGGCCGATCGTCTCGTCCAGCACCACGTCGCACAGGCGGAATACGGGCATTTTCGTCATCCCCGTCGTCAACCTCCCGGATTGAGGCGGATGGCGACGGACCGTGCATGCGCGCCAAGCCCTTCTGCCTCGGCCAGCGTGATGGCGGCGGGGCCGAGTGTGCGGAGCTGGTCCGGGCCGAGCCGGAGGATCGAGGTGCGCTTCATGTAGTCGAGCACCGTAAGCCCGGAGGAGAAGCGCGCCGAGCGCGCGGTCGGCAATACGTGGTTCGAGCCGCCGACATAGTCGCCGATGACTTCGGGGGTATGGCGGCCGACGAAGATTGCGCCCGCATTGCGGATTTTCGGCACGAAGGCCTCGGCGTCCCCGGTGGCGATCTCCAGGTGTTCGGCGGCGATCCGGTTGGCCAACGGTATGGCCTTTTCCAGATCGGGCACAAGGATGATCGCGCCGAAGTCGCGCCAGCTCGCCTCGGCGGTCTCGGCGCGCGGGAGCGTTTTCAATTGGCGCGCCACCGCGGCCTCGACCGCGTCGGCGAGGTCCGCGCTATCGGTGACCAGAATCGATTGGGCGCCGCGATCGTGTTCGGCCTGGGCCAGAAGGTCCGCGGCCAGCCAGTCGGGATCGTTCTCGCCATCGGCAATCACCAGGACCTCCGAGGGGCCGGCAATCATGTCGATGCCGACCGTGCCGAACACCTGACGCTTGGCGGCGGCGACGAAGGCGTTGCCGGGGCCGGTGATCTTGGCGACCGGTTCGATCGTCTCGGTGCCGTAGGCGAGCGCCGCCACGGCCTGCGCCCCGCCGATGCGATAGATCTCGTCGATGCCGGCAATGCGGGCGGCCGCCAGCACCACCGGATTGATCGCGCCCTCCTTCGCCGGGACGACCATGACGATGCGCGGCACGCCGGCCACCTTGGCCGGAACCGCGTTCATCAGCACCGAGCTCGGATAGCTCGCCGTGCCGCCCGGAACGTACAGGCCCACCGCATCGATCGCCGTCCAGCGCGAGCCGAGTCCGACACCGATCTCGTCTTCGTAGATGTCGTCCTTCGGAAGTTGCCGGGCGTGGTGCTTCTCGATGCGAGCCGCCGCCAGCTCAAGCGCCGCCACAAGTTCGGCAGGCGTCTCGCGATACGCCTTTTCGATCTCATCAGCGCTGACGCGCATCGGGGTGACGTTGAAATCGAGGCCATCGAAGCGCAGCGAATAGGCGGCGAGCGCCTTATCGCCGTTGTCGCGCACATCCTCGATGATGGCGCGGACGGTGGCGTTCACATCTTCCGAAACTTCGCGCTTGGTGGTCAAAAAGGCGGCAAACCGCGCTTCAAAGTCACCGTCGCCATAATCAAGCCTGATCGCCACTTTCTAAATTCCCTGTCCTTGCGGGCTCAGCCCGTTGAGCGTGCCCCGCGGCCTTTGCGGGCGGGTCGCATCGTCGTTGAGCAACATCGCGAACCTTTTTTGCTCTAGCCCGCTGGATGGCGCGGTTTCAAGCTGGTTTCCCACGCCCCGCCGGTATCCGCAAGCTGACTTTCTATGCATTCCACCTCGAGTGCGATGGAGGCGTCGCCGGACATCAGGAATTCAACCGTGCCTTCGGGACCGTCTGCCGACGGCGCAAAGCGGATCGCCAGCAGGGACAGCACCGCATCGCGATCGTTGCGGTCGATGCCGATCGATCGGACCGCCCGCACCCGCTTGAACGCAACCAGCGCGCGGCGGCGCTGAAAACCCTTGCGCCGCTCGCCGGCCTTTTCCCAGACGAAGCGGTTGACGGCGACGGAGAAAACGCCGTGACCGGCATCCCAGCTGATGTCGTCCGTCTTGAATACGGCATCCTGCAGGTGCGCCGAAACGACGGCGAGATCCTCCGCATCCAGCGCCAGCAACTTCAGACTGTCCATAGCGTTCCTTCCAGGCGGCCGCGTTGCATAACCGCTGCTTCGGGGCGGCTTCCGCCTCGCTCCCGAAGCCGGCCTCAGTAGTGGCAACGGTTGAGGGAAAGGCGAGGGGGCCGCCTGTTTTCCTGTTCAGGAAATAGGACGGGCGGCAGGCAAGCGCAACCGCCGACCCGCTGAATGACGCTCGGGTCGGCGTCGAAACGTGATGATCAATCGCTGACGCGCTCGACGGAGGCGCCGCAGCGGCGGAGCTTTTCCTCCAGCCGCTCGAAGCCGCGGTCGAGATGGTAGACGCGCGAAACCATCGTCTCGCCCTCGGCGGCGAGGCCCGCGATCACCAGCGAGACCGAGGCGCGCAGGTCCGTCGCCATGACGGGAGCGCCGCGCAGGCGCTCGACGCCCTCGATTTTCGCAGTCTGGCCGGAAAGCGAAATCTTTGCGCCAAGGCGGGCCAGTTCCTGCACGTGCATGAAGCGGTTCTCGAAGATCGTCTCGGTAATGTGCGAGACGCCGGTCGATTTCGTCATCAGCCCCATGAACTGGGCCTGCAGGTCGGTCGGGAAGCCCGGATAGGGATCGGTGACGATGTCGACCGGCTTGATGCCGCCGCCGTTGCGCACGACGCGGATGCCGCTTTCGGTCGAGGTGATTTCGGCGCCGGTGCGGCGGATTGCTTCCAGTGCCGTCGAAAGCAGTCCTGCCTCGGTGCCTTCCAGCAAAACGTCGCCGCCGGTCATGGCGACGGCCATGGCATAGGTGCCGGTTTCGATGCGGTCGGGCAGCACGCGATGGCGTGCACCGGAGAGGGCTGTGACCCCTTCGATGGTGATCGTGCTGGTGCCGGCGCCGGTGATCTTCGCACCCATCGCATTCAGGCACTTGGCAAGATCTTGCACTTCGGGTTCGCGCGCGGCGTTGCCGATCACGGTCGTGCCGCGGGCAAGGGTTGCCGCCATCAGCATCACGTGCGTCGCGCCGACGGAAACCTTGGGGAAGGTGTAATGCGCGCCGATCAGCCCGCCGTCGGGCGCGGTGGCGTCGACATAGCCGCCGTCGATCTCGATCTTGGCGCCGAGCGCGGCCAGCGCTTCGATGAAGAGGTCGACCGGGCGCGTGCCGATCGCACAGCCGCCGGGCAGGGAAACGCGTGCGTGGCCTTCCCGCGCCAGAAGCGGACCGATAACCCAGAAGCTCGCCCGCATCCGTGAGACCAGCTCGTAGGGGGCGGTCGTGTCGACGATCTGCCGGGAGGTGAAGTGGATGGTGCGCGAATAGCCTTCGCTCTGGCGCTCGCGGCGGCCATTGACGGAAATGTCGGCGCCGTGATTGCCGAGAATGCGGATCAGCTGCTCGACGTCGGCCAGGTGGGGCACGTTTTCCAGCGTCAGCGTATCGTCCGTCAGGAGCGAGGCGATCATCAGCGGGAGCGCTGCATTCTTGGCGCCCGAAATCGGGATCACGCCCTTGAGCTCGTTGCCGCCTACAATCCTGATACGATCCATGTGTCCCTACGGGCCCGCGCCCGCCTTTCTCAAACTAGCGGCTCTTGGAGGAAGGCGCCTCTTTAGAGCATCGTCGCAAAAAAATGAAGTCCACCGCATTGGCGCGGGCGTGGAAGTATTGGTGCTGGGCCGATCCTGTCCCTGGGATTGCGTTTCAGCCCTTCTCGATGCCGCACGCAACAATTCAGCTCGAATATCGATGACGTCCCCTGGCGCCAGGATTGGCGCTGTTCAACCTGAAGCGCGTCGCGATCTTCCAGATTCGCTTGGCACGCTTGGGGCCTTGTTCTCTCGCATGTCTTTGTCCCGAAACCGGTTCCCACTTTTGGGAGACATGCTTTAGTTCTCTGATTCGTCCGTTTTTGCGGCAGGCAGGCCTTCGGTCTCGTCGGCTGCCCCTTCGCGGCGGGCACGGGCCTGCTGTTTGCGGCGGGAGAGATTGTCGCGCAATGTCTTTGCCAGCCGCGCCTTGCGCTCCTCGGCACGTGCCCGCACCGCTTCGCTTTCCGGCGCCTGCGGCTTTGCCCTGCGTCCGCCGTCGGCCCTGGCGCCGTTTGTGTCGTCTTCGCTTTGCATGGGCTATCGATAGCGCGAATCCGCCCCGCGCAAAAGCGCGATGGCGTTTTCCAGAATTTGTTGTCCCGATCACGCGTTTGCGGCTTGCATAGGGGGTGAGACTGTGGCAATAGGCGCCTCGCTTGACGCGAACGCAGCCACACTGCTTCGCCGGATGCTGCTATAGCTCAGGGGTAGAGCACTCCCTTGGTAAGGGAGAGGCCGAGAGTTCAAATCTCTCTAGCAGCACCATTCTTTCTGCCATGATTTCAGAAAGTTACGGTTTTTCAGGCTATTGAGATGCCTCCGGTTATGTACAGCGGGCATGTACATGGTGCTTCCTCTGGTCAATCCCACAAAGTCCAAAGACGACGTCTATTACTTCATCCAGCGCGTTCCCTCGTTTTATCGCCCCAGTGCCGCATAACGGGGGACGACAAGGCGCGCCCAAAGAGTGCCCAGTCATTACCTGATCGCTAACCACGACGGAAACATTTCCGGGACCGAGTTGTGCCGCGCTAACCACCTCGAATAGTGGTTGCAGTAGCTTTTGCATGAAGGTGTGCTGTCCCTTGGCGGAGGTTGATTTGGAGAGGGTTGCCGTAATCTTGATCGGAGCGATGTTAGCTGTCGCCGGTGTGCTGTTCCGCCCGCTGTGGCAATCCGAGTGGGGGCCATACGTTTTCATCTTCCTCCTGTGGCTTTCAACGTCGATTGCCTGCGGTTGGGGCGGCAAAGGTAAGCCGTACTCCCTGAGTTTCGGTTTGGTTGTTGGGGCCGGTGCTGCCATTGTGATGCTGGTTACACTTTTCACAAACCCCTACCTCGCCATCGGTGTGGGAGCTGGCCTTGTTCATATCGGGTTCAAGTCAGGGTTCTTTGACCGTCGAGCCGAACAGCTAAAGTCCAATCAGGACTAACAGATTACGTGGCTGTACCCGCCGGAGTGATGGAATGTGGAAATTTTTCTCTGTTTTGACCATCGTGATGACATTCTACGGCGTGAGCTTGACGAATGACGAACCCGTAACGTTCGAGAAGATTATTGGGAACGGCATGGCGTTGTTGTCATGCTATGTAATTTTTGGATACGCCTTTAAGAAGAATGTATTGCCAAGGAAAACGGCAAAGACATTCGCTTGGTTGTTTAGTGGCTACCTGATCGTAACGAACTTGGTGTTCATAGCCAGATTGTATGAGAAGTACTCCACCGCAGATACTCCGCTGTGGGCCGCAGTGGTGGCATTCGTGATTGGCGCTGGCATTAACTACATCGAATGGTTGGCTGTTTGGCGCTACGGTAATGACGAGATCGATACCTCAGCACAGGTTGCTTGGGACCGCCCCCGGCCATGAGGGCTAATTCCGAAACAGGTCGCCTAGAAACAGGTCGCCTATGGGGCAACGACTATTTCGCGGCTAGATACCGGCAGCGGCAGCATCACGGCCTCCACGTACCTGCGCTTCTTGGCCTCCGAGGCCCCTCAGAGGAGACCTTGAGCGTGATCTTGCGGCAGCACCATTCTCCTCAATTCTCCTCGACAGAATTCAACTTGTTAGAGCCGCTCTGATGCGCGACATCCTGAAGGATCGCCGGGGCACCGGTTGCCCCGGCTTTTCCATGACGTTCATCCTGCAGTGACATCCGTGATACCTCGGCTGCGGACAACGCTTGATCGACATGATGAACGCGCTTCTGCGTTGCGAGTTCCAGTGGCCATTAGACTTTCCTCCGCATTGTCACGGGCGTGTTCTGGTGCTCTACTGCAGATGTCGTGGGGCCGTAGCTCAGCTGGGAGAGCGCCGCAATCGCACTGCGGAGGTCGGCGGTTCGATCCCGCTCGGCTCCACCAAGACCGGATGGCATGGCCCAGGACGAGCGGCGCCGGCCTCCGCGCGGCGGCCCTCGGGCTTCAGCACAATGGTGGCCTCTAGGTCGACAGGGCTTGCAGCGAATCCCGGGCTCTGCCCGGTCCTCTGACGCTGCCGGCGGATGCGGTCAGGCCACGATGGCCGCGGTCCTGATCTCATCTCTGGGACGTTGTAGTGACGCAAAGGCGCGATGCGGGGAACCGCGCGGTTTTGACTTAAGACTGCGCGGAAGGCGACCCGAAACGTCCGGGTGACGCGCGCAAAACACGCACATTCCGTCTTCTCTGCCTCATGGCGAGCGCTGTAGGCTGCCCGCTTGGGGAGCCGGCAGTCTGCCATGGCTGCCGCGCCGAAACGAGGTCTCTACAAAGACATAGGATGCGATCGAGACGCAAAACGACAGAATCGACGCCAGCACGACGCTCCACCAGTGATCAAGGCCCAAATGCACATCCACCAAGTAGAAAATGGGAAAATGCCAGAGGTAGAGCCCGTAGGAAATCATGCCAACACCGACCAAGGCCGGTCGCGTCAAGCACCATCGAACCAAGCCGGTGGAATGAATGGAAATAATGATCAGAAGTGATGTGGACACGATAATGGTGAGCCACGCAGCCTGGAGAGAGATAGACTTTGGATCGGCGGCGGAGACGATCGCCAGCGCACTGAGGGCGACAAGAGCTGCTATGTCAGCCATGGGTTGAGGGGCGGAAGGCATTTGCAGCGTGCCCTTGAGGCGGATGAGGGCGAGCAAGGCTCCGCATATCAGCATTTCGAACCCTCCGAGGCTTGCGAGCAGATTCTCGCCTTGCGGCGACGGCTCGCGGCGAAGGGTGACCACGATGCCAAAGACCAAGATCAAGATGAGGGCACCGGCCGCTCTGCCGGCAAGTTGCGGGGCCAGACCGGGCCGCCGGCTGGCAATCCACAGCAGTAGCGCTGGCCAGAAGAGGTAGAATTGCTCTTCGATCGACAGCGTCCAGGTATGATGCAGCATGCCAAGGCCCTTGTCCGGGTTCAGGACCAGCATCCAGTTCGTAAAATAGAACACACTGGCAAGCGCACCGCGTAGCGTGCCCCAGCCCGGGACAAAAAAAAGTGCGATCGAGCAAAAGGCCAGCGCAAGCACATAAGCTGGCAGCAGACGTCGCACACGCCGGATGTAAAAATTCCTCAGCGAGAAGCGCCCCGTATTCCCGATCTCCGTCATGATCAAAGTGGTGATCAAGAAACCGCTGAGTACAAAAAAGACGCCCACCCCCACGATGCCTGTCCGGAAGCCGTCAACTCGCCCATGAAACAGCAAAACCTGCAGGACCGCTAATCCGCGTAGGCCGTCCAGCGCAGGCTGATAGCCCAAGGGCCTGACAATTTGGGCGGTTTGCATGAATTTTCCCGTCAGCGTGAGGGTGCGCTAGTCGCTCAGGGAGTGTCAGTCGTATATGCTGCAATGGTCAATTACGACAAAAGACGGACGCCAACGTCTTCGTTCTCGCAAAGCGTTCAAAATATTTATGTCGATGCATTTCTCCGGCTTTATTCCAAGGCATTCGCCCCAGCTACTGCGTCTCCGAGACATCGGACTTCCTGCGCTCGGAGGGCGCCGCGTCAAGCATGGACATCGGGTTGGCTGCGCGGCTTCATCGGAACCTTCGCTGTCGACGCCGACCGTTCACAGCGCCGGCCGTTCTGATCACCGGAGCGGTCAAGAGCATGCCGGAGGACGGGAGGCCCGCCTCGATCGCAACGATCATCCCGGAAGATGGCCAGGTTTCTATCAAGCTCGGCCGGGTCGCAACTCAGGCTCCCGGTCATCCCCGCCCAGTTAAAGGCTTGGGGTGCGGTCTCGCGCAACAGGCTTCAGGTCACGACGCATGCAGGCCGCCCCGAAATGCCGCCTGCATGATCAGAGATGCGAGCCGAGCACCGGGATGGGCTCAGAACCGCTCCCAGCTTTCCTGGCGTGCCAGGGCCAAATTGCCGTGGCTGGCATAGGCAACCGCTGTTTGCCGCTTCGGCGCTGGCTGTGGCGGGGAGGCAAGTGTGCTCGAGCTTGCATACGCACCGTCCCCCCGCCTTGTTGGCTGGTCGTCGAGGCGGAAGTTGGCGAGGAGTGTCGAGAGATTTTCGCTTTCCTTGGCGAGCGCCACGCCGGCTGCGCTCATCTCCTCGACCATGGCGGCGTTCTGCTGTGTCGTCTGGTCCATCTGGTTGACGGCCGTATTGACCTGCTCGAGCCCGAGAGATTGCTCCTGCGCGGCCAGCGCTATTCCGTCCATATGCGCGTTGACGACCTGCACGAGTTGCGCAATCGCGTCGAGCCCTTCGCCCGTGTCGCTGACCAGGCGGACGCCCTCGCTGACCGCCGTCGCCGAATTGCCGATCAGCCGCTTGATTTCCTTTGCAGCATTTGCCGAGCGTTGCGCGAGTTCCCGCACCTCCTGGGCGACGACGGCAAAGCCCTTGCCCGCTTCGCCGGCGCGGGCGGCCTCGACCCCCGCGTTCAACGCCAGCAGGTTGGTCTGGAAGGCAATCTCGTCGATCACCCCGATGATCTGGCTGATCTGCTTGGAGGACGCTTCGATCTTTTCCATGGCGACGATCGCGGTGCGCACGATGTCGCTCGAGTGATCGGCCTTTGCCCGGGCATCGCGCACGACGTCGCGTGCTTCCGTCGCCCGTTTCGAGGTCGCCGCGACGTTGGCCGTGATCTGCTCGAGTGCTGCCGCCGTCTCTTCCAGGGATGCGGCCTGCTGCTCGGTCCGGTACGACAGGTCGTCGGCGGCAGTGGATGCTTCCCGAGACCCGTCGGTCACCGCTGATACCGAGTCCCCGACGCTTTGCAGCGCGTCCCGCAACTGCCTGACCGCGCTGTTGAAGTCCATCCGCAGGGATTCGAATTGCGATGCCAGCGGCTCATGCAACTCGCAAAGCACATCGCCTGCCGCCAGACGCTTCATGCTGGCCGCGAAGGTGCTTGTCGCTTGAACCAGGTGCGCCTCTGCCTCGGCCTCGGCGGCACGCTGCATTTCCGCCCTTTCGCCTTCCGCCCGCGCCCGGGCCGATGCCTCGGCCGCTTCTAGTTCACGGTTACGGATGGCGGCTTGCCGGAACACCTCGACAGCGCGCTCCATGTCGCCGACCTCGTCCTTGCGCCCGGAAACAGCCGGAACAGCATCGATCTCGCCGCTCGCAAGCCGGGTCATGGCCTCAACCAGCCGGCCGATCGGGCGCACGACGCTCATGGCGATCAGCGCGGAAAATGCGAGCATCGCGGCACCGCCGACAATGCCGGCACCGGCGATGATGATCAGGTCCCGGAGCGCGCTTTCGGCGTTTCGGTCTGCAAGGGCGCGGGTTTCCGTCAGGCTTTCATTTTCGATCTGTTTCAGCGTATCGATGCGCTTGGTTGCCGTAGCGAACCAACGGCTGCTGTCGAGACCGTCCAGTTCGGCGTTCTCGCCGTTGGCAATGATGCGAGAACGCATCTCGGCAACGTCTTTCAAGACTGGAGACAACATGGCCTGGAATTGCGTGCGCTCGTTTTCGCCGATGGCGGAGTAAAACACATCGATGAGCGCATCCTGGCGGCCCTGCATGGATGCAAACTGGCCAAATCGCTCCGCATCGACGCGCCGGGCGGTGATGAAGCTGTTGCCCAGTGCGCGTTCCTGACCGGCGTATTCCTTGGCTTGCATCAACTGGACATAACCGGCCATGCGCCGCGAAAGCTCGCCGTCCGCCCCGATGTCCGTCGCAGCTTTCGTCAGCCCGATCGTCGTTTCGATCACCCCGCTATAGGTCTTTATGGCCACGCTTCCGCTTGCCGTGAACCCGTCGACGGAGCGCCGCAGGTCGGCGATCTGAGCCAGGCGCTCGCCTACATCGCGGGTCGCCGACGACGCTTCCTGGCTGGCGGCAGCACCGCCGAAGGTTTTGATCGCGCTATCGGTTGCGATACGGGCGTTGCGAAGCTCGGAGGCGTTTTTCGCGCCCTTGGAGCCAATGAAGCCGGCGGTGAGCCCCCGCTCGACCTGCAGGGCATGCACGAGGTCGCTCATCTGCGTCAGTTGTTCGCTGACCACGACGATCTGGTGCATGTCGTGGTAGGCGCTCCACCTGTCGGAAACTTGAGCCGCGGCAAGATAACCCGCGGCAGCCAGCGGCAGCACCACGGCAGCCAGAAGCCGCTTGCTGATGGACACATCGACCAGTCTCATAGGAATTACTCCGGGAACTCTGGCCTCATGCCGTCAGCAAATGTGCGGATCATGCACTGCGATAGTCTGGACGATCTGCCGCAGGCTTTCTTTGTCGGATGTCAAATATCTCCGCTGTTCAGCGCCGCAGGAGGGGGTCAGCGGCCGCGAGCCCGCTTGCCGCCGATACATTGCGGTCGATGGGTTGCTGTGCCGGTGCTGACCTTTCAGGCCTGCTTCAAGATCCTGATCAGCACGAGGAAAATCACGGCGCCAATCGTGGCGTGGACGATCGCCCAGAGGATGCCGCCGCCGACCGCAAGCCCGAGCTTGGGGAACAGGTAGCCGGCAATGAAGGCACCGACGATGCCGACGACCATGTTGCCGACGAGGCCGAAGCCATAGCCGGAGACGACGAGGCCGGCCAGCCATCCTGCGATCGCGCCGACGATGAGAAAGACAATGATGCTTTCGATACCCATGGATGCGCCTCCGGAGAGAGATTGTTGAGCATCGCCAGCATTGATTGAGGTTGGCGTGATTACAAGAGCGTATCATTTTACAGTCCCGCCCGCGTTATACTTGCTCAGGTCGCAGCAGCAGTCTTGCGGGAGGCATAAAAGGCGTGCCATGAGTGCGTTGCAGCGGTAGGCGCAACTGCCGGCAGTCTCGATCAGCTGCGATAGATCGAGACTGGAATGAGTGCAGCGAGGTTCGATTTCATGACCAAGACGGATATTGCCCGTCGCGTGTACGACAATGCCTGGAAGCTCGACCCGATCGTGCGCAGCCTGCTGGACACGGACTTCTACAAGCTGCTGATGCTGCAGATGATCTGGAAACTTTATCCGGACGTCGACGCGACCTTCTCGCTGATCAACCGGACCAAGACCGTACGCCTTGCCGACGAGATCGATGAGCAGGAGCTGCGCGATCAGCTCGACTACGCCCGAACCATCCGCTTCACCAAGAAGGAGATGATCTGGCTTGCCGGCAACACCTTCTACGGCAAGAAGCAGATCTTTTCGCCGGAGTTTCTCGCCTGGCTCGCCGACTTCCAGCTGCCGGAATACCAGCTGTCGCGGAAGGACGGCCAATATGAGCTGACCTTCGCTGGGCGCTGGTCGCATACGACGATGTGGGAGATCCCGGCGCTCGCAATCATCAACGAATTGCGTTCGCGCACTGCGATGAGGGGTATGGGCCCGTTTGCGCTCGACGTGCTCTATGCGCGGGCGAAGGCGAAGATGTGGTCGAAGGTCGAGCAGCTTCGCGCCCACCCGGATCTGCGCATCTCCGATTTCGGCACCCGCCGGCGGCATTCTTTCCTGTGGCAGCGCTGGTGCGTTGAATCGCTCAAGGAGGGGATCGGCTCGTCCTTCTCCGGCACCAGCAATGTGCTCCTGGCAATGGACACTGATCTGGAGGCACTCGGCACGAATGCGCATGAACTGCCGATGGTGGCGGCGGCATTGACGAAGACCGACGCCGAACTGGCCGAGGCGCCCTACAAGGTGTTGCAGGACTGGAACCGGCTCTATGGCGGCAATCTGCTGATTGTCTTGCCGGATTCCTTCGGCACGGCGGCCTTCCTGAAGAACGCGCCGGACTGGGTCGCAGACTGGACGGGGTTCCGGCCCGACAGTGCGCCGCCGATCGAGGGCGGCGAGAAGATCATCGCCTGGTGGAAGGCGAAGGGGCGTGATCCGCGCGACAAGCTTCTGATCTTCTCCGATGGACTGGATGTCGACACGATCATCAGGACCTACGAGCACTTCAAGGGCCGCGTGCGCATGAGCTTTGGCTGGGGCACCAATCTCACCAACGACTTTGTCGGCTGCGCGCCGCAGCCGTTCCGCGGCCTCGATCCGATCTCCGTCGTTTGCAAGGTTCGCGACGCTAACGGGCGGCCGGCGGTGAAGCTGTCCGACAATCCGAAGAAGGCGACCGGCGATCCGGCGGAGGTGCAGCGCTACCTGAAGTTCTTCGGGACGGAGGATTTCGTCGAACAGACGGTGAGGGTCTGAACTCGTTTCTCCGGAAGGGGCAGGGTCACTGAACCGACCCGCGTGCCTTGGCTTGAAGAAGCGGTCGTTCTATTTCCTGTCCGTGACGCAGCCAGGCGCGGTGCCGACTGCCCGCAGCCGTACACAGATCGTCAGGTGATCGTGGAAATCAGAATATCGCGGCTGCCCGGGCGGGCTGTCGGCCATCGATATCGATAAGCGCGGCCACGGCTGCGAGGGTTGCGATAGTCAGAAACACTGCACTCAACAATAGAACAATCATTGCTCGTTCCCAGAGGACGTCATCGTCTCGAATCCGCTTATAGCAATGGAACGTTGCTTATACCTTGACGTTTTCGAGTTTGGTGCCGCCAGACTAAGCGAAATTCCGCGATATCGTGGCCGATTGGCCGCATCGATCGGCGCCAATCGGCCCAATCCGCCATTCTCTGCGGCTTTGTACGGTACAGAACATAGCGATGGATCCGTCCATTAACCTTCAGGCAAGGAATTAACCATAAACATGAACCACGCGTCGGAATGGGAAATTGGACCATTTCCCACTCAGGCATGATGCCGTACCGCCCGTACCGGTTTCGACCCGGTATCAAGCTTCACCGAATTTCACCATGGACCGGCGAACGGCTGTCATCAGGCTCGCTTGCTGGAGCAATGCGGCTTACGGCGTCGCACAATCGTTGCCGGCCCGCATGGGAGAAATTCATCGGCTCGGCTCGGGAAACCGGCCGGCGAACTGCATTGCGCATGGGGACAACAAGTGCAGGAGATGCCAGCAGAACAGGCTCAGACGGCGCAGGCGGCAAGCCTTCGCGACCGCCTGAGATTCGCTGGCCTGGAGCCCTCCCAGGGGGAGATCCTACGCGCCCATCGCCAGACGCTCGAACGTCACGTCGAGATGGCGCTCCGCGATCTCTTCCAGCGTTTCCAGACCTTTCCCGATGCCACCCGCCATTTCCAGAGCGAGCGTGCGATCGATCGCCTGCATGACCTTCACGCCTCCCACTGGAGCGTTCTCACCGACGCGCGGTTCGACAGTCTCTATGCCGAGCGGGTGAAGGTCCTGGCCGACGTGGAAAGCCAGATGGGGCTGGACCCGCGGTGGCGAATGTCCGGCCACGCGGTCGTGCTCGAACATGTCATCGACGGGCTGGTCGCAGAATATTGGCCGAAGCCCATCCTGCCCGGCGCAAAGGCTAGCCGGCGGCAGGAACTGACCGAACTACTGACGGCCTTTATCCGCACCGCGCTGGTCGACGCGGAGATCGGCGTGTCGCTGCGCTTCAACGAACTGCGCCACAATCACCACCGCGCGATGGGCGAACAGCGGCAGGCTGACCATGGCGCGCTCGAGGGCGCGTTCGGCGATGTCATCCGCAGCCTCGCCAATCTCGACCTTACGCACAGGGCAGGCGAACAGATGCCGGACGCCTGGCGCGAGCTTGGCGGAATGCTGAACGCCGCGCTTGACGATGCACAGCGGCACCTTGGCGCGGCGTCCGACAGCGCCGAAGCTGCGGACACCCAGGTTCAGACCCTCTCCGCGCAGACGGAGCGGCTCGCCGAGCGATCGGCATCGCAATCGGCCGAACTTGTCGAAACGGTCGGCTCACTTGCAGCAATCACCGATCGGCTGAAAGCAACGCTTGCCGAAACACGCAAGGCCGAAACGGCCGTTCAGGCCACGCGGGTGGCGGCCGAGCAAAGCGGCCGCATCGTCGGCGAAGCGAAGTCGGCGATGGCCGATATCGAGGCCTCGGCCGAAAAGATCGGCCAGATCATCGGCGTCATCGACGAGATCGCCTTCCAGACGAACCTGCTGGCGCTCAACGCCGGGATCGAAGCGGCGCGGGCCGGCGACAGCGGCAGGGGCTTTGCCGTGGTCGCACAGGAAGTGCGCGCCCTGGCGCAGCGCTCGGCGGATGCCGCACGTGAAATCAAGCAACTCGTGACGGGCACGAAAGCGCAGGTCGAGGCCGGCGTCGACCGTGTCAACCGAACCCAGAACGCGATCGGTGGCATCGTGCACCAGGTCGTCGAAATCAATGACGCCGTCACAGGCATTGCCATGCAGAGCGGCGAGGATGTCACATCGCTCGACGGTGTGGCCGGTGAACTTGGCAGGATTGGCGCGCAGGCGCGCGCCGATGCCGAGTTTGCCACCGGTGTCGGCCAGAACGGCGCCGATTTGCACGCCGTCATTCTCGAACTCGGTCAGACGATCCGACAGTTCCACATCGGCCGACAGTCGGCAGCGGGCAGCACTGCGCGGGTCGTCGATGCGGCGGAGGAAGCGCGTCTCGTGCCGGTGCCACCGGTTCCGGCCTTCCGCGCTGCCGGGCGTGGAGGCTGAGCATGTGTGGGGATCGCCATTGTCCGCCGAGCATGGCCGGCGTCGGTCGGTGTCCGGCCAGAACGGCCACTCTAGCAAACACTCAATGCGGTCAGCCGCAGACAAGGAACGACGTGATGGCGAGCAAGAAGGCCACTCAGAAAAGCCTGAGCCTGGCACCGGTGCTGGATCTCAACGAGGCGACTGCGCTTTGCGACAAGCTGATGGCGCTGAAGGGTAGCGACCTGGCGATCGACGCATCCGCTGTCGAACGCATCGGCGCACTTTGCGCCCAGGTGCTGATGGCAGGGGCGAAGACCTGGGAAGCCGACAGCCGTGCCTACACTTTCACCAGGGCGTCGGAGCCGTTCCTGAAGACGATGCAGTTGATCGGCGTCGACATTGAACACCTGCTGGCCAAGGAGACTCAGCAATGAAAAAGAAGGTCCTGACCGTGGATGATTCACGGACGATCCGGAACATGCTTCTGGTGACGCTCAACAATGCCGGATTCGAGACAATCCAGGCGGAGGACGGCGTCGAAGGGCTTGAAGTTCTGGATCAGGCCAATCCCGATGTGATCGTCACCGACATCAACATGCCGCGTCTCGACGGTTTCGGCTTCATCGAGGGCGTTCGCCGCAACGAGAAATACCGCGCCATTCCGATCCTCGTCCTGACAACGGAAAGCGATGCCGAAAAGAAGAACCGTGCCCGTCAGGCCGGTGCCACCGGCTGGATCGTCAAGCCGTTCGACCCCACCAAGTTGATCGACGCAATCGAGCGCGTAACCGCCTAAATCGAGGTCCTTCCCGATGGATATGAACGAAATCAAGGAGATTTTCTTCCAGGAGTGCGAGGAGCAGCTCGCCGAACTGGAATCCGGTCTCTTGAAGCTGAACGACGGCGATCGCGATCCGGAGACGGTCAATGCCGTTTTCCGCGCGGTGCATTCGATCAAGGGCGGCGCCGGTGCGTTCGGCCTGGATGATCTCGTGTCGTTCGCCCACGTGTTCGAAACCACGCTCGATTGCGTTCGATCCAACAAGCTCGATCCGAACCAGGACGTGCTGAAGGTCATGCTGAAGTCGGCCGACGTGCTGGCCGACCTCGTCAGTGCTTCGCGCGATGGTGGCGGCGTCGATGCGGCCAGGAGCAAGCAACTGATCGGCGAACTGGAAGCGCTGGCAAAGGGCGAGACGCCCGCGGCGAGCGAAGCCCCCGCAGCGAAGCCGGCGCCGACCCCAACGGTTGCGCCCGCACCGGTCGCCGCCGCACCCGTCAACGATGAAGGTTTCCAGCCGATCCCGTTCTCCTTCGACGACTTCGACGATGAAGAGGAGCCGGTCAAACCGTACGTTCCGACCTGCGAGGTCAGTTTCCGGCCAAAGCGTGAGCTCTACGCCAAGGGCAACGAGGCGGCGCTGCTTCTGCGTGATCTCTCCCGCCTCGGTGAGATGAGCATCCATTGCGACATGGCGAGCCTGCCGCTGCTTCAGGACATGAACCCGGAAGAGGCCTATTTCTCGTGGACGATCTCGATCTCGACGGAGAAGGGCGAGGACGGCGTTCGTTCCGTCTTCGAGTTTGCCGAATGGGATTGCGATCTCGAAGTCCGCACCATCGAGGACGAGGGGGAGGCAGCCGCAGACGACGAAGAGCTGCCGATGCAGCCTGTTCCGTTCGATCTCTCGATCCTTGACGATGGTACCGACGACGCTGAGAGCGCGCACGAGGAGCCGTCCACGACATCGGATATTGCTGCTGTTGAAACGGCAAGCAATATTCTCCAACTGGTAAGCGCTCGCGTCGACGCCGCCAAGGAGGAGCCGCGTGCGGCAACGCAGCAGAATGCGAGCCAGGCAGCAGCGGCCTCCGCATCGTCGGCCGCTGCCGCTCCCACCATCCGCGTCGACCTCGACCGCGTCGATCGCCTTATCAACCTAGTCGGCGAGCTCGTCATCAACCAGGCGATGCTGTCCCAGAGCGTGATCGAGAACGACAATACCGGCGTTTCCTCGATCAACATGGGGCTCGAGGAACTGCAGCAACTGACGCGCGAGATCCAGGATTCGGTGATGGCGATCCGGGCGCAGCCGGTGAAGCCGGTGTTCCAGCGCATGTCTCGAATCGTCCGCGAAATCGCCGACGTTACCGGCAAGTCGGTTCGCCTCATCACCGAGGGCGAGAACACCGAAGTGGACAAGACCGTCATCGATAAGCTCGCCGAGCCGCTGACGCACATGATCCGCAACGCCGTCGACCATGGGCTTGAAACGCCCGAGAAGCGCATTGCCGCCGGCAAGAACCCGGAAGGCACGGTACGTCTCACCGCCAAGCATCGTTCGGGGCGCATTGTCATCGAGCTGGCCGACGACGGCGGCGGCATCAACCGCGAGAGGGTGCGCCAGAAGGCCATCGACAACGACCTGATTGCGGCAGACGCCAACCTGTCGGACGAAGAGATCGACAACCTGATCTTCCACGCCGGCTTTTCGACGGCCGACAAGATCTCCGACATTTCCGGCCGCGGTGTCGGCATGGATGTGGTCAAGCGCTCGATCCAGGCGCTCGGCGGCCGCATCTCGATTTCGTCCAAGCCGGGACAAGGCTCCGTCTTCACGATGAGCCTACCGCTGACGCTGGCAGTCCTCGACGGGATGGTCGTCACGGTCGCCGGACAGACGCTGGTCGTGCCGCTGACGGCGATCGTCGAGACGCTGCAACCGGAGGCCTCCGCCATCCATTCGTTCGGTGCCAGCCAGCGGCTGATCTCGATCCGCAACTCGTTCTGCCCACTGGTGGACGTCGGCCGGATCCTGAACTTCCGCTCCGCTCGCGCAAACCCGGTCGAAGGTGTTGCCCTTCTCGTCGAGTCGGAAGGGGGCGGGCAGCGGGCGCTCATGGTCGATGCCATCCAGGGCCAGCGCCAGGTCGTCATCAAGAGCCTGGAGGCCAACTACTCGCACGTGCCGGGCATCGCCGCGGCGACGATTCTCGGCGACGGGCGCGTGGCGCTCATCCTCGACGTGGACGCCGTCGTTGCAGCATCGCGGGGGCAATCCCTGAGCCAGGAAATGTCGCTTGCAGCAGCCGGGTAACGAAATGACGTATGCAGCCAAGGCATTGACGCAGGGCCGGGAACTCATCGCCTTCCGGATCGGTGATCAGGAGTTCTCCGTGAACATCATGTCGGTGCGGGAGATCCGCGGCTGGACGCCCGTGACCCCGATGCCGCATGCGCCGCATTACGTGCTCGGCATCATAAACCTGCGCGGTGCAGTGCTGCCGATCATCGACCTGTCGCTCCGGCTCGGCATGAAGCCGGTGGAACCCACTGTCCGTCACGTCATCATCGTCGCCCAGGTCGGCGCAAAGATTGTCGGTCTGCTGGTCGACGCCGTTTCCGACATCCTCACGGTGACGGACGAGAACGTCCAGCCGACGCCGGACATCGCCAGTGAGCTGGAGAAGAACTACGCCCGCGGCATTCTCGCGATCGAAGGCCGGATGATCTGCATGATCGAGCTGGAATCGCTGTTTCCGCAGATTGAAAGTGAAGCCGCATGAAAATGTCGACTGCGTTCGAGCCCAGACTCTCGCCGGACGAATGCCTGGCCAGCGGCGAATACCCGCTGACGCGCCGAGACCTGTCCGAAATCGCCGCGATGATCTACGCGGACGCCGGCATCTACCTGAATGAATCGAAGGCATCGCTCGTCTATTCGCGGCTGTCGAAGCACATCCGCAATCTCGGGCTGAAGGGTTTCCGGGAATATTGCGACCTGGTGTCGTCGCCAGCGGGTGCCGCGGTACGGCGCGAGATGCTGTCGCATCTGACGACGAACTTTACCCGCTTCTTCCGCGAGAACCACCATTTCGAGCATCTAAAGGGCGAGGTCCTGCCGGAGTTGATCGCTCGCGCCAAAGCTGGTGGCCGCGTGCGGATCTGGTCGGCCGCCTGTTCGGACGGGCAGGAGCCTTATTCCGTCGCCCTGACCGTGCTGTCGCTGCTGCCGAACGCCACGGACTACGATTTCCGGATTCTCGCCACCGACATCGACCCGAAGATCCTGGCCCAGGCGCGCATCGGCGCCTACGACGCGACGGCGCTGGAGACGGTGAACCCGGCGATGCGCAAGCAATACTTCCGCGAGGTCGAGATCGACGGCCGCCAGAAGTGGCAGATCGACGACCGGGTCAAGAAGCTGATCACCTACAACGAGCTCAACCTGATGGCCCAATGGCCGTTCAAGGGGCCGTTCGACGTGATCTTCTGCCGCAACGTCGTGATCTATTTCGACGAGCCGACGCAAATGAAGATCTGGGCGCGATTCTCCGGGATGCTGGCCGAGGGCGGCCATCTCTATATCGGCCACTCCGAGCGCGTGTCTGGTGAGGCCAAGGGCCTGTACGACAACATCGGCATCACCACCTACCGATACATCGGCAAGGGAGCACGCGCATGACCGCCTCAGCCCGCGTGCTTGTCGTAGACGATTCCCCCACCATGCGTGGTCTCATCACGGCCGTCCTGAGCGCGGATCCGGCGATCACCGTCGTCGGCCAGGCCGGCGACGCGATGGAGGCGCGCAACGCCATCAAGCAGCTCAATCCGGACGTGGTCACGCTCGACATCGAGATGCCGAACATGAACGGGCTGGAGTTTCTCGACAAGATCATGCGGCTTCGCCCGATGCCGGTAATCATGGTGTCGACGCTGACGCATCGCGGCGCAGACGCAAGCCTGGCGGCGCTCGAAATCGGCGCCTTCGATTGCGTCGGCAAGCCCCAGCCGGGGGACGCCCGTCCGTTTGGAGACCTTGCTGAAAAGGTGAAGGCTGCCGCCCGCTCGCGGCGTCGCGATATAAAGGTGGAGGCGCCTAGCGCCCCATCGACCGCCACGAGCGCCAGTGCCGCAGCCGCCTATCGAAACGGCCGCAAGATCGTTGCCATCGGCGCGTCAACCGGCGGCGTCGAGGCACTCATTGCCGTCCTGCAGAAGTTCCCCGTGAACTGCCCGCCAACCGTCATTACCCAGCACATGCCGCCCTCCTTCACCAAGAGCTTTGCGGAGCGCCTCAACCGTCTGTGCGCGCCAAGGGTCGAGGAAGCGACCGACGGTGCTCGGCTGGAAATCGGCAAGATCTACCTGGCGCCGGGTGGCGAGCGTCATCTTCAAGTCGTGAATGCGACGGCGCCCTGCTGCCGTCTTCTGGATCGCGACCCGGTCAATGGTCACCGACCTTCGGTCGATGTGCTGTTTGACTCGGTCGCCGAGCTTGCCGGCCGCAATGCCGTGGGCGTCATCCTGACCGGGATGGGGCGCGACGGAGCGGCGGGTCTACTGAAAATGCGTCATGCCGGTGCTCGAACCATTGGCCAGAACGAAAGAACATGCGTCGTATACGGGATGCCCAGAGTGGCATTCGAGCTGGGCGCAGTCGAACACCAGTTTCCGCTCACGTCCATCGGGGAGGAAATTCTGAAGATCACTGCGGCCCGTAGAGAAGGGAGCGAATAATGTCTATCGCTGAAAAAATTAAGGTCCTCATCGTCGACGATCAGGTGACGAGCCGCCTGCTTCTGGGAGACGCGCTCCAGCAGCTCGGCTTCAAGCAGATCACCGCGGCTGGGGATGGCGAGCAGGGCCTGAAGATCATGACCCAGCAGCCGCATCACCTGGTGATCTCCGACTTCAACATGCCGAAGATGGACGGTCTGGTGTTCCTGCAGCACGTCCGCGCCAATCCGGCGACGAAGAAGGCGGCGTTCATCATCCTGACGGCCCAGGGCGATCGCGCACTGGTGCAGAAAGCTGCGGCCCTTGGCGCCAACAACGTGCTCGCCAAGCCCTTCACGATCGAGAAGATGAAGGCGGCCATCGAAGCCGTGTTCGGGGCACTAAAATGAGCACCGATGCCGGGACGCGCCGCGTCCACGTGATACAGGGCGAATACAAGGTGGTGAGCGAGCCGGACGTCGTGCTGACGACAATCTTGGGATCCTGCGTCGCCGCCTGCCTGCGCGACCCGGTGACCGGTGTCGGTGGCATGAACCATTTCCTCCTCCCCGGATCGGCGGAGGCGATGGCGTCCGGTGGCGATGCGACCCGGTACGGTGTGCACTTGATGGAACTGCTGATCAACGGTCTTCTGAAGCAAGGCGCCCGGCGCGACCGGCTGGAGGCGAAGATCTTTGGCGGGGCCAGGACGATGGCTCGCTTCTCCAACGTCGGCGAGCAGAACGCGCTCTTCGCCCGGCAGTTCTTGACGGACGAAGGCATCAGGATCGTTGGCGAAAGCACCGGTGGCGAGCATGGGCGAAAGCTCGAGTTCTGGCCGTCGACCGGGCGCGCGCGCCAGCACGCGCTCACCGGCGTCGAGACACAACGTGCCGTCGCTCTGGAACAGCGACCGGTAATGGTGCCGAAACCGGTCGAGAGCTCGATCGAATTCTTCTGAGGCCGCAAGCCGACCTTACGACGCAATGTACAGCCGCAAGATGCGCGCCACGGGCGCTGCCGCTGCGGGAAAGTGGAGACGCCATGAGCCAGTATCCGAGTGAAGCACCCGTCATGGAGGAATCCCTTCCCGCGGTACTGATGCGCGTCGTATCCGAGTTAAATGAAGTTGCCGATCTGGTCGAGAGAATTGAACCGCTGATCGGCGAGTTGCATCCGGAAGCGGGGCAGGACGACGTCGCGGAACGCATGATGGTGTTGCAGGGGATCGATCTGGCCGTTCAGAAGACGCGAGGCCTGGCCGAGTTCATAAGCCAGGTCACCGCCGGCATGCCCGGCGGGTGGGTGGTCGATGTGACGACTGCGCTTAATCTCGTCAAGCTTGCGGACATGCAGAAGGCGCTGGGCAGCGGTGCCGGGGGCCCTGGGCATGCGCAGCCACTCGCCAAGGCCTCCGGAGATTTCGAGGCCTTCTGATTCGCCCCTTCCGCGTCAGGCTTGTGGCACCGCACGTTCCATGATGACGTGCGGTGTTTTGCGTTTTGATGCAAAATTCCCAGAAGCTTCTGATTTGTAATAACGATTTCGATTTTTGCAGATGTCGACGTTCCTGTCCGGACGCCGAAAACGGCCTCTTCCCGCGAAACGTTCGCGCAAGTTTCGCCATCTAGGTTGCGAAGCGGGTCCCTTTGGATCTGCGTAATTCTTGGGGCTGAAGGCGCCGTTGGCTAAGGCGCCTTACCGAGGGTGGGCAATTCAACTGAGCAGGTCTGCCTTCATGGCCGATGGCAACCTGGCAAAGTTCGTGCGGGAACAGAATGAATCTGTTGGAACAGCTTAAGAGTATTGGCAAGAATCTCGCGTCACTCGGGCAAACGAAGCTGGCGCTTCTGGCCGGCGCAGGCGTCGTTACCGTAGGGTTGGTGCTTGCAGCCGCATTCTTCGTCAACAAACCCGCCTTCGAGACCTTGTATGTCGGGCTGGAAAACTCGGACATCAACCAGATCAGCATCGCGCTGGCGGAAGCAAACATCAACTTCAAGGCAGGCACCGAAGCCGGGAGCCTCCAGGTCCCCGTCGGCGAGACCGGAAAGGCGCGGCTTTATCTCGCCGAGCGCGGCCTGCCGAACAGCTCGAACTCCGGCTACGAACTCTTCGACAATGTCGGCTCGCTGGGCCTGACCTCGTTCATGCAGGAAGTCACCCGCGTTCGTGCGCTTGAAGGCGAGATCGCCCGCACGATCCAGCAGATCAACGGGATCGCCGCCGCCCGCGTTCACATCGTCATGCCGGACCGCGGCAATTTCCGCAAGGCGGAGCAGGCGCCGACGGCCTCGGTCATGATCCGCGCCAGCGGCACCGCCGGCCGCAAGTCCGCCGCGTCCATTCGCCATCTCGTCGCTGCATCCGTTCCGGGGCTGGAAGCCGAACATGTGACGATCCTCGACTCCGCCGGCCAGTTGCTCGCCTCCGGCGACGACGCGGAGGGCAACACGCTCAACCGCTCGCTCAACATCGTGCAGTCGGTGCAGGAAGACGTCGAGCGCAACATCGAGAAGGCGCTCGCCCCCTTCCTCGGCATGGACAATTTCCGTGCTAGCGTCATGGCGGCGCTCAATACCGATTCCCAGCAGACGCAAGAAACGGTCTATGATCCGGAATCCCGCGTCGAGCGTTCCGTGCGCGTCACCCGGGAAAGCCAGAAATCCAACCAGAGCCAGTTGCAGAAGCCGGCGACGGTCGAGCAGAACATTCCCCAGGGCGGCCCCGACGAGGGCATTGGCCCGCAGTCGAGCGATCAGGCCGACAAGAAGGAAGAGCAGACCAACTACGAAATCAACAGCAAGACCGTTGCGACCGTTCGCAACAGCTTCCAGATCGAGCGGCTCTCGGTTGCCGTCGTCGTCAACCAGGGTCGCATCGCCGCGCTCGTCGGCGAGCCAGCCGACCAGGCGAAGGTGGATGCCTACCTGGCGGAGATGCAAAAGATCGTTTCGTCGGCGGCCGGCCTGAACGCCGATCGCGGCGACGTCGTCACGCTGACCGCCATGACCTTCCTGGACAACCAGCTTCTCGATGAGGCCGTGCCCGGCCCGGGCGTCATGGAAACGCTGGCGCGGAACCTGTCGACGATCATCAACGCGCTTGCCTTCGTCGCCGTCGCCTTCCTCGTCGTCTGGTTCGGCTTCCGTCCGGTCGTGCGCTCAGTCACGGGCGGCGCCGGTGCCACGGCGCTGGAAGCCGATTCGGCCGGCCTGGAACTGCCCGACTTCTCTCCGGCCGTCGGCGTCGGAGCAGGCGGCGGTGCGCTGATGGACGGCTTCGGTGCGGACTTCGGCTTCGACAGCACCGACGATCTCCTCAGCGCTGGAGACGATGGCGAGGGCGTCTTCAACCGCCGCGTCAAGGAAGGGCCGGAACGGCGGCTGGCCCGCATGGTCGAGATCAGCGAGGAACGCGCGGCCAAGATCCTGCGCAAATGGGCCGAGAACCAGGCCGCCTGATTCACCGCACAGACGAAACAACGAAGGTCCCGCCGCAAGGCGGGATTCTTTTTTCGGGCAATGTCACGCGCCATCAAGGATTAGGCCTGGCCGGGTCCAAAATTCACCGGTTGCGTCCACGAGCAACGGTGCAGAGAAGCCCGGCCTGCGTTCGGAGCTTTTTGCGCAGGGTGTGACTCGAAAGTAACGATTTCCCGAAGCTGAGACCGAACTTCCCCTGCGTCAGTTCCGGCTGTCCCCGATTTTTCTCGCGCTCAAGAAAAAATGTTCCGCCCAGGCATGACGAACGTCAGGCCGAATTTGAGCACCGCAAGGTTGGTAGCACCGGGCGCGAGAATGCGGTTGGAATGACGCCCGATCCAAAAGTCTGATTGTTAACAAAAGTTTAAATCCAGAAGTGGGGCCTGCGGCAACATGCCCCGCGCGGTCGACGCGAATCGATTCACGGCGCGACACAAAAGTAAACCCCGATCTGGGGCTGTGGCTTTTGATTCGCGTCCCTGTACACTTTAGTCACTGATTCGTTTGGTGAATCCCGCCCCATGCGGCTTGATCGGGCGGCGCCGGGGGCTCTTGGCGCCGACACGAGGGGAAGGCGGGATGATCCGGCCGAATTCGGCAACGGGGGCTATTATGGAATCGATCAGAGCGGATGTAGCGCTCCGGGAACCCCGTGGGTTTCCTGCGATCGCCGGTGAGCGTAAGAGTGCGCGTGAACTTCTGGTTCATCAACTGAGGCGCTGTGCGGATCGCGCCAGCCTCTCGGCGGGATTGCGGGTGCTCACGCAGTATGTCAGCGCTTCCCATTATCTCCTCGTCCGCCATGACCTGTCGTTGAACGCCGACATCGATTTCGTTGTCGCTTCGGACTGGCCTTTCGATATGGTGCGCAGCCTTGCGAGCTCGATCGGAGCGAACCATGTTCGCATGAGCGAGTTCGAGCGATGCTGCAACGTGATGCAGCCAAGCTTTTCGCACCTTGCCGACGATGTCGCCGTGCCTGACGGCGTCAGCCGCGAGTATTGCGCCATCGCCTTCAATGTCGGGCGGGTGCGGATGGCGTTTCTCCTTCTTTTCCCCGAACACATTATCCTGTCGCAGAGCAAGCTTCGCGATGTTGGACTTCTAGCCGGCTATCTCGCCAGCGTCTGTTGCCGACCGGCGATGAGGCTGGAGCGCGAATCCGACCTTACCGATCGCGAAATCGAGTGCCTCTATTGGATTGCCGAGGGCAAGACGAGCGACGAGATTGCGGTGATTCTCGGTATCTCGCGCAACACGATCAACAACTACATTGCCAGCGTGATGCGAAAGACCGCGACCAAGACGCGCTCCGAAGCGATCGCCTGGGCGGTGCGAAGCAATCTCGTCTGAAGGCAAGTGCGATGGACATTCAGCTTCCCCCGGTCGCTGCGGAAATCCAGATCGGTAAACTTTCCAAGCCGCAACGCACCGGCGACGCTGTGGCCACGCTTCAGCATCTGCAGAAGGTGATCGGTGCGAGGAACTTCGCCGTCTTGCGCAGCCTCGGCCAGGGACTCCCTTCGGCCCGGCGTTTGACTTGCGCGCTCAGCAACTGGGCCGATCAAGCTGAGCACCGGACGCGCCTGCTGCTGGAGGCCTATGGCGAAGAGTTGATGGCCCACCTTGAGGTCTCCACTTTGCCGGTCGTTTGGGAAGGTGAGGAGGCCGACCGGATCACGGCGATGGAACTCGCTCCCTTTACCGAGCGCCTCACGTCGGGACGCCTCGCGTCCTCCGGGATCGCCTTGCCGGTTCGCCTCGGCTCGAACGGCAACGGTTTTGTCGTCTTCACCGGTAAGGACCTCGTCTTTGACAGCGAGGTCGTGCTCGACATGCACATGCGCGCCAATCAGATCATGATCGATCTGCTGGGGGCAAACGAGAAGCGGATGCAGTCGGTCGAAACGCTGAACGACCGTGAGATTGTTTGCCTGCAGATGGCGGGTGACGGCTGCATCAGCGAAGCCATTGCGGAGAAGTTGGGCCTCTCGGTCCACACCGTCAACGCCTACCTCGGTACGGCCACGGGCAAGCTGGATGCCGTCAATCGCATTCAGGCCATCGCAAAGGCGATCCGCTTCGGCTACATCAGGTGAGCCGAAGCGGCGCGGCCGGAAGACTTATGCCGCAGCGTCCATAGCGTCCAGAGAAGGCGACCCCATGCGCTTGAACTGCGCGTCCTTGAGGCTGGCGACCAGCAGTGCTGTATTGTCGTCGGGATCGGCCGCGGGGTTGTCGAAGGCGACGTGGGTGATTTCCAGGCCGGCGCGCTCGTTGCCCAGCTGTAGCCGGGCATAGACGGTGACGCCCTGCGGGCGCAGTTCGAGGTCGAGCGTGACTTCGGGTTCGTCACCCCACTCGAGCTTGTAGTCCCCGCCGGCGCCGAAGACGACGGTGCCGGGCAGGAAGTAGAGCTCAGCAGCCGACGCCACCAGGTCGGCCAGATTTCCGTAGCACTCGAAGCGCAACAAGGACACGAGATCGGCTGCGTCGAGCAGCCGTAGTTCCGTAGCAACCGGGCCGATCGCCTCGGCCACAATCCTCTCGCGCTGGGCAGAATAGGAACATTTTCTCATCGGATCTCGCTTACCGTCTTATTTGGGCGAAGCTTGGTAGACCCGGTGAATCAGCTCCGCCACGGCTTTGTAAAACACCGGCGGAATGACACTATCGACCGAGACTTGCGCAAACATGGAGCGTGCGAGCGGCGGATCCTCAAAAACCGGAATGCCATTTTGCTCGGCCAACTCGCGGATCTTCAGGGCGACCAGATCCTGGCCCTTGGCAACCACGATGGGGGCCTCCTGCTCTTCGCGCACATAGCGCAGCGCCACGGCAAAGTGGGTCGGGTTGGCGATGACGAGGGTGGCGCGCGGCACGTCGGCGATCATCCGCTTGCGGGCGCGATCGCGCTGGATCGAGCGCAGGCGGCTCTTGACGATCGGGTCGCCCTGCGCCTGCTTGTGCTCCTCCTTGACCTCCTGCTTGGTCATGCGCAGCTCGGAGTACCAATGGTGGCGCGTCCAGGCGAAGTCGAGCGCGGCGATCGCGGCCGTGGCAAACAGGATGATCACGAGGATCTTGTGGGCTTCCTTCGCCAGGATGGCGAACACCGCCGAAGGATCGGCGAACATGGCGTTCAGGGCGGCAAAGTAGTCATCCCAGAGGACGAAGACGACCACGACCGAAACAACCCCGACCTTGATGAAGGATTTGCCGAATTCGACGAGGCCCTGCTTGCCGAACATCCGACCAAAGCCCTTGATGGGCGAGAGCCGCGACAACTGCGGGCGCACGCGCTCCAGCACCGGGCTCGGCAGGTTCTGCAGGATCGAAGCGGCGAGCCCGAATGTCATCATCATGATGAGTGCCGGCAGCAGCAGCGCGCCGGCCTCCCAAACGAGGTGGCGGAATAGCGCGATGATGTCGCCGCTGGTCTCCAGATCCCATGCCTCGGGTTGTTCGAAGAGGTCGCGCAGCGTTTCGGTGATTCGCGATATGCCACCCGGCAGGAAGAAGACCAGGAAGAGATAGATCGCAATCGAGGAGGCGAAGACGGGAATTTCGCGTGCAAACGGCGTGTTGCCCTTTTCCGCCGCGTCGCGGATTTTCTTCTCTGACGGGGCTTCTGTTTTGCTATCCTTGTCCTCGCCGTCGGCCATGGACAACTCTCCCGCAGTTCGCGTGACCGATCAGGTTCGATCCGGCCGCGCTGCGCCGGCGCCGGCGCACAAAAAAGGACCCGATTCTCGTCGAGGATCGGGTCCGGGAAACGGTCAAGCCTGGAGCAAGGAGAGTCAAGTCGGATCAGGCCGCGGCCTGGGTCTCGTCCCGCTCTTTCAACTGAATCTGACCCGCTGCGGCCAGTCGGATTGCCTCCTGGGTGATCGAGCGGCGGGCGATCGCCACGTCGCGGGGGCGAACGCCCTGGTCGCCGGCAGCGAGGTCGGACTCGATCATGCGGCGCTGGCGCGCGCCGATCGAGGACAGGACGGCTTCGCGCAGATCCATCGACGTCCCCCGCAGCGCGGCCGTGATGATATCGCCGGCAACGTCGTTGAAGAGCGACACCCGGCTCGCCTGCGGCATGGAGAGCAGATCCTCGAACAGGAAGATCTTCGGCCGGACCTTCTTGACGGAAGCGGTGCTGATCGTCCCCAGCGAGGCGAGCAGTTCGTCGACCTGGTTCTTCTCCAATTCGTTCATCATCTCGGCAACCTTGTTCGAGCCGGGCGAGTTGCGCTCGGCCTCGAAGGCATCCATCATTTCAAGAACGCGGTTCTCGATAATGGCGGCGGCCTTGGGGCTGGCCTCCTTGAGGTTGACGGCGCGATTGATGATGTCGGCACGGCTCTCCTCCGGGACTTCGAGGAGAATCTTCGCGCCGAAGGCAGACGGCATCATCGAGAGGATATAGGCGATGGTTTGCGGATGTTCCTTCAGCAGATAACGGCTGATGAAGGCTGCGTCCGCATCCTGCAGGCGATCCCAGATGGTCGTCTCGTAGGCCTGGAAGGCGGTGCGGCGACCGAGCAGGCCGTCGACCTCGTCCGGTGTCAGGCCTTCCTCGAGGATGCCTTCCATCATCTTGGCGTTGTCCATCAGACCCGCGCCTTCGGTGAACAGATCCTCGAACTCGTTGACCAGCTCGAGCAATTCCTGCGGCGGGATCGGGCGGAGGTTCTGCGCCGCGGCGATGATGCCCTGGAGCTCACCTTGTGTGAAGAACTTCAGAAGTTTGCCGGCGACCGGTTTGCCCATCGCCAGAAGCACCGCTGCTGCCTTGTCCACCGGCGTCAGCGGTGCGCCGACTGCGGTGCTGCCGAAATTGTCGAAATCCATCATGGATGCCTCCTGAAACCTTCACCGGTATCAGATCTTTGAAGTGCTCTTGACCTCGATGAGTTTCACCCCAAAACGGGTGTCATCGTTTTCGAGGACGGTGATTTCGCCGCGACCGATAGTCCGGCCGTTGACCATGATCTCGACGGGTTCGCCGATGCGGCGGTCCAGCGCGATCGTGCCACCTTCGGTGAGGTTCATAAGGCCGGAGACCGGCATCTGCGACGAGCCGAGGACAATCTGCAGGTCGATCGGGATGTCCATGATGAGGCCGAGATTAGCCTCCATGGCGCTTCCCAGCGGTTGGGTCGGGGACTCTCCTAGTTCCGGAATGCCAAAATCGCCGGGGAGCCCCGAATCGCTGAACGGCATTGTTTCGGCGACCCCGAAGCCGTCGCCGAAGCCGGTGGCAGCCGTGTCGGCACCGAAGTCGCCGCCAAAACTGGTGTCGGTCGTACCGGAGCCGAAATCGCCGCCAAAAGCGGCCAGTGGATCGCTTTCCGCAGCTTGCGGGAAGTCCATGCCGAAGTCAGTGGTGGATGGACCGGTCGCATCCTGTTTCAAGACGCCGCGCAGATCATCGATCGCCTGTTCGAGTTCGGCGTCGTTGGCGCTGATGGTTGACGCAAGGTCGTCCGCAAGGGGTGATTTTTTAGGTGCCATGTGATCACTGTTCCATCTTGAGCTTGCCCGAAGCGTGCTGCCTGGACTGGTGCTATCCCATAATGTGTTGCAGCAGCTCGTCTTCCGAGCCGTAAGTATCCTTTACGCGGACCGTATAGCGCGCACCGGAACGACCAAACTCGCAAACATAGAGCTTGTTGCCGTTGGCGCTGACGTCGACGCGGACGTCGGTCGTATCGTGGAACGGGATGATATCGCCTGCTTGCAGGCGGCTGATCGTGTCCAGGGTCTGGCTCTCCAGCCGGATCCGGGCCTGCAGCGTTACTTTCGAGCGGCGCACCTGCTCGCTGAGTTGCTCGCTCCACTCCCTGGGCGTCTTGATCTCATTGGCCGCCTTGGGGGCGGCGATCGCCGATTTCAACAGTGCGCGTTGCGGTACGACGAGATAGAAGTTCGACAACACAGGACCGATACCGACGGACATCTGCACCATAGCGGCAAATGCTTCCTCCGAACCATTCTCCGGCGTCTTGCGGCCCTCGACGTTGTAGGGGGGGCCGACGAGCGGCTCGTAGCTGTTGGTACGGCCGACGGCAATCTTAAGCACACCGGAGATCCGGTCGACGATCATCGCAGCGACATCGAGTTCGATGCGAGACAGTGGCCTGGGTTCCGGCTCCTCGATCGAGTCGCTGACGGCGCCGAGCATGTTCTCCACCAGGGTGACGATGAAGGGGCTGTCGCAAACGACGGCATACTGGCCGCTCCAGTCGCGAAGTTCGCAATCGGCCAGCGCCATGGCGCCGCCGAGCCCGGAAATCAGCTGCCCGTAGCGACCGACCTCATAGCCGGCGTAGGAAACGGCGATCTCGAAGCCGAATTCTCCGGCCAGCACGTCGGGCAGCAACTCGGCGAACACGTCGCCAAGGGCGGCGCAACGCTTCGAGATGGTTTCCCGATCTCCGAGTTGCCCGACAAGGCGGGCAAGCACGATCGGATCATGTTTGGGCTTTGGGGACGCGGTCATGTCGTTCCTGCTCATTTAGGCCGCCTTCGAGTCGCCGCGCGGATTCATCATTTCCTGCTCGACGGCATCGATGGATGGCCGCTCATAGGAGGAAATGGTCTTGCGACCGTACTCGAGCGCGACTTGCGGAACCGACCCGTTCATGTAGGCAAGCAGTGTCTGCTTGACGATGATGTAGAGCCGGTTCTGCTTGGCGCGGACGGACTTGATGTTGGTCGCGATCGGCGAGACCACCGAATAGGAAAGGAACACGCCAAGCAGGGTTCCGACCAGGGCGGCTGCGATCTTGCCGCCCAGGATTTCCGGAGATTCGTTGATGGCGCCCATGGCCTTGACCACGCCCAGGACGGCCGCGACGATGCCGATCGCCGGCAACGCGTCGGCGACGGTGCTCATCGCCGTGTAGGGCTTCATCTTGTCGTTGCTGATGGTCTGGATTTCCTCGTCCATCAGCGCCTCGATCTCGTGCGAGCGAGCATTGCCGATGATGATCAGGCGGACGTAGTCGCAGATGAACGTGGTCAGTTCCTTGTTCTGCAGGACGGTCGGGGACGACTGGAAGATCGATGATTCTTCCGGATTGTCGATGTGGCTCTCGATCTCGTTGCGCGATTTCGTGCGAAGGTCCCGCATCAGGCTGTAGAGCACGCCGAGTGTGTCGAGATAGTGCCGTTCCTTCGGAACCGTATGTTTGAATGCCTCGAGCAGCGCCTTGCCTGTGTCCTTCACCACCTTCATCGTGTTGGCGATGATGAAGCCACCGAGACCCGCGCCGCCGATAATCAGAAGTTCGTAGGGCTGGTTGAGCACCTCGAGATGCCCGCCCATGGCCATGTAGCCGCCAATGACGCAACCGAAGGTGACGATCAGACCGATGATGATGTTCATTGTAAGCCCACAAGCCCCGACATAATTCCGACCGTACCTGAATAGGATTCCAGCCTTGTGTGAGGCTGTACCTACGGGCCCCATTTCAAGAAAGAACCGGTTACAGGTTCGCGCAAGCAAGGAAGGTCAGGTTGGCGCCGCGGGCGGCACTGTGCCCTGATGAACGGAAAAGGGCGGAAGCCATCGTGACGACCACCTACACGAGCTACAGACTGATCAGCGCCGATCTCGCAACCTCGCTCAAGCGGGTCGCCGAGCAGCCGGACGTGAAACGCGAGAGCGAATACTATCTGGCCAAGATCGGCTCGATCAAATCCATCGACGCGTTCTTCGCCGACAGCCGCCTTTACAACTATGCGATGAAGGCACACGGCCTGGAAGACATGGCCTATGCCAAAGCCTTCATGCGCAAGGTCCTGACCGAGGGTATCGACAGCAACGACGCATTCGCCAACAAGCTCTCGGACAGCCGCTACAAGGAATTGGCGGAATCGCTGAATTTTGCCCGGCACGGCGAGGCAGCCACCAGTTTCGATCGTGCCCAGAAGGGCGTCGTCGACAAGTACAGCCGCCAGACGCTCGAGGTGGATGCCGGCAACGAGAATACCGGTGTCCGGCTTGCGCTGTATTTCGAGCGGATGGCTTCCTCGATTTCCAGCGGCTATTCGATCATCGCCGATGACGCGATCTCGCAGGTCGTTCGGACCGCGCTTCAGCTCCCCATGGAGTTCGTCGGTACCGACGTCGACCGCCAGGCCGCCTACTACGAAGACGTTCTCGATCTTACCGACTTCCAGGATCCGGTGAAGGTCGGCAAGTTCCTCGAGCGCTTCACGGCGATGTGGGAGCTCGACAATCCGTCCGGTTCCTACGACCCGCTGATGGTGTTCCAGCCGACGAGCCTGACCGGGATCTCCACCGATCTTCTCATTTCCATCAACAACCTGAAACTCGGAGGCCGCTAATGGAGACCGGGCTTTATGTCTCGCTTTCGTCCCAGATCGCGCTCGATCGTCGCCTGACGACGCTTGCCGACAACGTCGCCAACGCCAACACGGTCGGCTTCCGTGCAACCGAGATCAAGTTCAACGACGTCGTCGCCAACAATGGCAAGGCCAGGATCGCCTTCGTGGACCAAGGCAACGAGTACCTGTCGACCCGCAATGGCGGCATGACAGAGACCAACGGCCCGCTGGACTTCGCGATCAAGGGTGAAGCCTGGTTTGCCGTCCAGACGCCACTCGGCCAGACGCTGACGCGCGACGGGCGCTTTACGCTGACGGAAAACGGCGATCTGGTTACGCTGAACGGTTATCCCGTGCTCGATGCCGGTGGCGCGCCGATCCAGATCGACGCCAATGCCGGCCCGATCAAACTGAGTGCCGATGGCCAGCTGAACCAGAACGGGCAACCCGTCGCCGCGCTCGGCCTGTTTGCGGCCGATCTTTCAGCCGGCTTCGCGCGCGCCGGCAACAGCGGCATCATTCCGACGCTGGCTCCCGAGCCGGTCGTCGACCGCATCGACGTCGGCGTGGCGCAGGGCTTCGTCGAGGAATCGAACGTCAATCCGATCTCCGAAATGACCCAGCTCATCACCGTCACGCGTGCATTCGAGAGCATCAACTCGCTGCTGCAGCAGAGCGAGTCTTCAATCGACAATGCGATCAAGACGCTCGGCGGCAGCCGGTAACACCCGATGAGCATTGTGACGGACAATCAACCAGGCAATCCGGCAATGAGTGGTGGCGCCCGCAAACTCAGTGCGCTTGCAGGGCTCGTGCGGCGCTATTCCAATCCGGAATTCTCCGTCGCGCACGGCGGTCATGTGCAGACCATCGCGGCGGGAAACTATACGGTCAGCGGCTTGTCGCGGCATGTGCGGCTGGGGGAGTTCGTGGCGCATCGCAGCCCCACGGGCATCCATCTCGGCGAAGTGGTTCGGGTCGAGCCGGATAGCGTGGTCGTCTGCCCGATCGAGCCGGGCGAGCCGATCGGTATCCACGACACGGTCATCCGCAAGGGCGCGTTCCGCATAGCGCCAACGGCGGCATGGTGCGGCCGCACCATCAACGCGCTCGGAGAGCCGATCGATGGCCGCGGGCCGTTGACGCAGGGCGATGTTCGCCGATCGATCGCCAACACGGCGCCACCTTCGATGACGCGTCGCCGCGTCGAGCAGGGTTTTTCCACGGGTGTTCGTGCCGTCGATATCTTCGCGCCGCTTTGTCTGGGCCAGCGCCTGGGGATTTTCGCCGGATCAGGGGTCGGCAAGTCGACGCTGCTTTCGATGCTGGCCCGCGCCGATGCTTTCGACAAGGTCGTGATCGCCCTTGTCGGCGAGCGCGGCCGCGAGGTGCGCGAATTCATCGAGGACACGCTCGGCGACAATCTGTCGAAGTCGGTGGCGGTGGTTGCGACCAGCGACGAGAGCCCGATGCTGCGCAAGATGGCGCCGCTGACGGCGGTTACGATCGCCGAACACTTTCGCGACCAGGGCGACAACGTGCTGCTGATCGTCGACAGCGTCACGCGCTTCGCGCATGCGATCCGTGAAGTGGCGACCGCATCCGGCGAGCCTCCGATCGCGCGTGGCTATCCGGCGTCGGTGTTCACCGAACTGCCGCGGCTGCTGGAACGGGCCGGTCCCGGCGCGGAAGGGACGGGGACGATCACCGCGATCATCTCGATCCTGGTGGATGGCGACAACCACAACGACCCGATCGCCGATTCGACGCGCGGCATTCTCGATGGTCACATCGTGTTGGAACGCAGCCTGGCCGACGAGGGGCGCTACCCGCCGATCAATCCGCTCTCCTCGATCTCGCGCCTGGCCCGCAAGGCCTGGACCGCTGATCAGGAAAAGCTGGTGGCGCGGCTGAAAGCGTTGATCCACCGCTACGAGGAAACGCGTGACCTGCGCCTGATCGGCGGCTATCGCCCCGGCAGCGATGCTGACCTCGATATGGCGATCAGGCAGGTTCCGATCATCTATGACGTGCTGCGTCAGACACCAGGCGACAAGCCGGCCGTCGATTCCTTCGCCGATCTGGCGACGGCGTTGCGCAACGCGCCGGCAAATCAGCCGAACGGGGCCGGCAATGCGAGGGCAAGGGGGTGAACTTGACGGACTATGAAGCAGACAAGACTGTCCTGCCGATGAAGCGACCGGATAAAATCGGCAGCTTCGGTGATCGGCTGCTCGTCACCGCGGGCGTGACGCTTGCTGCCCTGGCTGCCTTCTTCCCCTGGTATGTCTTCCTCAACCCGCAGGAATTCTCCGTTCCGCCGCTGTGGCAAGGCAACACCCGCGATCTGCCGGAAACGCCGGCTCGCGAAGTGATGAGCGTTTCGCCAGCCGCAATGGTTGATGACGACGATGCGGATAAGGCGGGCGACGTCGACCCGGTCAAAACCGCCACGGTGCCAAATCTCGGCCTTGAGAAGAAAACGGGTGCCACGCCCGAGAAGTCGCTGGATCAGCCGCTTCCCGCGCCGACCGGCTTCCGGCTGATGCATGTCGCAAACGGCCGCGCCCTGATCGAGGATGCTTCGGGACTGTACATCGTGCGGGTTGGATCGATTCTGCCCGACAGCAGCCGGCTTGCGACGCTGGAACAGCGTGACGGAGAATGGGTGATCGTCACCTCCAACGGCGATATCTACAAGCGCAACTGATTCACTGGTCCACAGGAACAGCCTGACACCGACCGCCGGCCGCCCCGCCGGCGGTCGCTGCTTTTTGAGCCCCACCTCCACGGCTTCAGGCTCAAACGGAAGCACAAACTCCCGGCAAGTCCCACGCAAGTTTAACGCCGTAGGTTCCGTGGCACCAACGATGGAGTTTGCCGTCATGCAACCAATTCAATTCTTCGAGCTGGCTTCCAGGCAGGCCGAGTGGCTTTCCGTTCGCCAGTCCGTGGTCGCAGGCAACATCGCCAACGCCAATACCCCCGGTTACCGGGCCAAGGATGTGAGCGCCTTCCAGTCGGTGCTCGAAAACACCGGCATCCGCATGGCGGCCACCAATCCGATGCATTTCGCCGAGGCGAGCCTGAGCAGCGAGATCACCGAGATCGAGCCGAACAAGGATGTCGGCGAGCAGATTTCGGGCAACACCGTCGGTCTTGCCGAGGAACTGATGAAGCAAGGCCAGGTCAAGCGTGAGTTCGAGCTCAATGCCGGCCTCGTCAAGGCGTATCATCGCATGATGCTGATGACTGTCAGGAAATAATGATGGATCCCCTACTCGCCTCAATGAAAGTCGCCGCCTCCGGTCTGGAAGCGCAGTCCACCCGTATTCGCATCGTTTCGGAAAACCTGGCGAACGCCCGCTCGACCGGCGACACGCCCGGAGCGGACCCGTACCGACGCAAGACCATCACCTTCGTGTCCGAGCTCGACCGCGTAAGCGGTGCTTCGCTCGTCGAGGTCGACCGTCTGGCGGAGGATGAAAGCGACTTTGCGGCGGAATTCGATCCGGGCAATCCGGCCGCCGACGAGAAGGGCATGGTGAAGATCCCGAACGTCAATGTGCTGGTCGAAATGGCGGACATGCGCGAGGCCAATCGCTCCTATGAAGCCAATCTGCAAAGCATCAAGCAGTCGCGCGATCTCATCAGCGCGACCATCGACCTCCTGAGGGCATCGCAATGATCGAATCAATCCAGAGCGTCCGGTCGTTCTCCACCTCCACCCTGACCGGAACGGCGACGGAAAACACTGTCGCCGGCAGTGCGGTCCAGTCGCCGCTGGCCCCGAGTGTGCCGCAGCCGATGAGCTTCTCCCAGGTGCTGGGCGACATGGCAACCGACGCGGTCAACTCGTTGAAGCTCAGCGAAACGAAGTCCTTCGAGGCGGTTCAAGGCAAGGCGAGCACCCGCGAGGTCGTTGACGCCGTGATGAACGCCGAGCAGGCGCTGCAGACGGCGATCTCGATCCGCGACAAGGTCGTCACCGCCTACCTCGAAGTCGCCCGCATGCAGATCTGAAGGACAGTGCCATGAAAGCTCTCGCCATCGCCGCAACCGGCATGAACGCGCAACAGACCAATCTCGAGGTCATCGCGAACAACATCGCCAACATCAACACGACGGGTTACAAGCGGGCGCGCGCCGAGTTCTCCGACCTGCTCTACCAGACCGAGCGCGCCCAGGGCGTACCAAACCGCGCCAATGCGGCCATCGTCCCGGAAGGTGCGATCATCGGTCTCGGCGTCAAGACCGCGGCCGTCCGCAACCTGCATCTGCAGGGTGGTCTGACTCAGACCGGCAACTCCTTCGACATCGCGCTTGTCGGCCGTGGCTGGTTCCAGATCGAAGCGCCGGACGGAACGACGCTCTACACGCGCTCGGGTGCCTTCAACACCAACGCCGACGGACAGCTCGTCACGCTCGACGGCTACACCGTTGCGCCGGGCATCACCGTGCCGCAGGAGGCAACCGCAGTCACGGTCAACCGCTCCGGCCAGGTCTTTGCGACCGTCAACGGCGAGGAGCAGGATCTCGGTCAGATCACCCTTGCGAACTTCATCAACGAGGCCGGTCTCGAGCCGCTCGGGGAAAACCTGTTCCGCGAGACCGATGCATCGGGCGATGCGATCGTTGGCACACCGGACGAGAACGGCTTTGCCTACATGCAGCAGAACTACCTCGAGGCGTCGAACGTCGATCCGGTCAAGGAAATCACCGACCTGATTTCGGCCCAGCGCGCCTATGAAATGAACTCCAAGATCATCCAGGCGGCAGACGAAATGGCGGCCGTCGTGAGCAAGAACCTCCGGTAACCGCAACAGACGAGGGGAACATGATGTTTCGCCTGTTACAATCGCGTCAAAAGAAGGCTCGAGCAGATCGGGCGAGGGGGCTGTTCGTTGTCCTCGTCCTGGCGCTCGCGGGCCTCACGGGCGGGCTGGGCACGGCGCAAGCCTCCGGCGAAGCGCGTTTCGCGGTTGTTCCCAAGCGAACCATCTATCCCGGCGAGCAGCTCGACGCGGCGCAGCTCGAGGAGGTCGAGGTCACCAATCCCAACATCGCGCCCGGTTACGCCGAAGAGATCGCAGCCGTCAACGGGTTGATCACCAAGAAGACGCTCCTTGCCGGCCGGATCATTCCCGTCTCCTCGCTGCGCGAGCCCTTCGCGGTCTCTCGGGGCAAGACCGTCCGGCTCGTCTTCCAGAACGGCCCGCTCATCATCTCGGCGTCCGGCACGCCGTTGGAAGACGCTTCGGTCGGCGACCTCATCAAGGTCCGCAACATGGATTCCGGCGTCATCGTCTCCGGGACCGTCATGGGCGACCATTCAGTGCACGTGGTGGCAAAATGATCAGACCGTTCCTGTCCCGCCTCTTGGGTCTCCTTGTGGGGCTTGCGCTTTCGGTCGCGCCGGCCCACTCGGCCGCGCGCGTCAAGGACGTAGCGTCGCTGCAGGCGGGACGAGACAACCAGTTGATCGGCTACGGCCTTGTCGTCGGCCTGCAGGGCACCGGCGACAGCCTGCGCTCGTCTCCGTTCACGGAGCAGGCGCTGCAGTCGATGCTGCAGAACCTCGGCATCAACACGCAGGGCGAGCGCTCGCGGGCAAAGAACGTCGCGGCGGTGCTGGTCACGGCTACGCTTCCGCCGTTCGCAAGCCCCGGCAGCCGCATCGACGTGACGGTCGGTTCGCTCGGCGACGCCACGTCGCTGCGCGGCGGCTCGCTGGTGATGACCTCGCTCACCGGCGCAGACGGTCTGATCTATGCCGTCGCGCAGGGCTCCGTCGTCGTCACCGGCTTCAACGCGCAAGGCGATGCAGCCTCGATCCAGCAGGGCGTTACGACCGCGGGCCGCGTGCCGAACGGCGCGATCATCGAGCGGGAGCTTCCGGCCCGGTTCAAGGACAGCTCCGACCTAGTGCTGCAGCTCCGCAACCCGGACTTTTCGACCGCGGTCGGCATGGCCGATGCCATCAACCGCTACGCCACGGCGCAGTACGGCGGCAAGATTGCCGAAGCGCGTGATTCGCAGTCCGTTTACGTCGCCAAGCCGAAGCGCGCCGATCTCGCCCGCCTGATGGCCGAAGTCGAAAATCTCGTGATCGAGACGGACGTGCCTGCCCGCGTCGTCATCAACGAGCGCACCGGCACGATCGTGATCGGCCAGGACGTGCGCATTTCGGAGGTGGCCGTGAGCTACGGCACGCTGACGGTGCAGGTGACCGAAATGCCGCAGGTCGTGCAGCCCGAGCCCTTTTCCAGAGGTGTTACGGCGGTCGAGCCGAACACCGACATCGTCGCCCAACAGGATGGCGGCACCGTTGCCATCCTTCACGGTCCGAACCTTCGCACGCTCGTCTCCGGGCTCAACAGCATCGGCGTGAAGCCCGACGGGATCATATCGATCCTGCAGGGCATCAAGTCCGCCGGCGCGCTTCAGGCAGAATTGGTGCTGCAATGACGGACGGGCCACACGACACATCCCTTCTCGGTGGTCTTCGCGGCCTGCTGCTGCCCGCCCTCGGCGCGCTCATGCTGGTGGTACCCGGTGCGCTTGCCGAGGAGCGTCCGGTGATTGTCACCAGCAAGGCGACGGCGGACGAGATCCGGGAATTCTGCACCAACATCGCCGACAAGGCGCGCGACCAGCGCTACCTGCTGCAGAAGCAGGAACTCGAGGCCCTGCAGAAGGACGTCGACAGCCGCATCGCCACACTGGAAGCGCGGCGGGCGGAATACGAGGACTGGCTGCGGCGGCGCAATGAATTCCTGCAGGTGGCCGAAGCCGGCCTCATCGAGATCTACAAGAAGATGAAGCCGGACGCCGCCGCCGCGCAGCTTCAGGAGATCGATCCGGAGATCGCTTCGGCGATCGTCATGAAGCTCAATCCGCGCATGTCGAGCCTGATCATGAGCGAGATGGAGGCCGGTAAGGCCGCCGTGCTCGCCCGCATCATCGCCAGCGCCTCTGACCCGAATACCTCGAAGGACCCGTCATGAAGAAGCTCGCACTCGCCATGATGGCCACAGCGCTTTTGTCAGGCTGCGCAAACCAGGCGATCAGGGAGATCGGCCAGGCGCCGTCGATGAGCCCGATCGGCAGCGGCCTGCAATATGCGCAGACGCCGCAAATGGCGCTCTATCCCAAGCAGCCGCAGACTAGGATGGCCGGCTATTCCACCTGGAGCGATCAGCAGTCGAACCTGTTCAAGGATTCGCGGGCGATCAACGTCGGCGACCTGCTGACGGTGAAGATCCGCCTGAACGACGAGGCGACCTTCGACAACAAGACCGACCGCAGCCGCGTCAACAAGAGCGGCATGAACTTCGGCATCGGTGGAGAGGGCGAAAACTTCAGCCTCGACACGAAAGCTGACCTCAACTACGGCTCGTCGACCAGCACCAAGGGCAACGGCAAGACCGAGCGCTCGGAACGGCTCAGCCTGTTGGTTGCCGCCGTCGTCACCGGCGTGCTTGAAAACGGCAACCTGCTGATCAGCGGCTCGCAGGAAGTGCGCGTGAACCAGGAACTGCGCATCCTCAACGTTGCCGGGATCGTCCGACCGCAGGATGTCGATTCGGATAACCGCATCTCCTACGAGAAGATTGCCGAGGCACGCATCTCCTACGGCGGTCGCGGCCGTCTGATGGAAGTGCAGCAGCCGCCATGGGGACAGCAGGCCGTCGATCTCTTGTCGCCGATCTGATCGCACGCGCACGGAAGCAGCTGATGAAAATGGACATGTCGGACGAAGACCAGGGCGGCGAAGGCAAGAAGAAGCCTTCGCCTGTCGTGACAATCGCGATCATCGCGGGCCTCAGCGTCCTCGCCGGTGGCGGCGGCTGGCTCGTCGGGAATCTTCTGGCGCCGGCGGCGCCTGCCGAGCCCGTTGCGGCGGAGGCGGCCGGCGAACAGGGCGCGAAGAAAGACAAGGACGGCGAACTTGCGCGTCTTGCAACAGAAGCCAACGGCATCGTTGCCTTGGAGGCATTCACCAGCAATCTGGCCTATCCTGCCGACAATCTCGTGCGGATGGAAGTGGCGCTCGCTTTCAAGGACACGCCCGACCCGGTGCTCGCCGAGGCCATTCACCAGGACATCATGGCCTATATGCGCACGGTGTCACTGCAGCAGATCCAGGGGCCGCGCGGGTTTCAATATCTGCGGGACGACCTGAAGGAGCGGGTTGACCTGCGCTCCGAAGGGCGCGTAACGAACATCATGTTCCGGACCTTTGTGATCGAATGATTCGATTTTTCACGACGACCTTTATTGCCATGATGGCAATGACCACCATGGCGTTTGCCCAGCAGACGCCCGCGCAGATTCTCAACACGCCCATCGACGGATCAGTCGCGTCCTGGATCATCCGGACGTTCGGCCTTTTGACCGTGCTTTCGGTCGCGCCGGGCATCCTGATCATGGTGACGAGCTTTCCGCGCTTCGTCATCGCGTTCGCGATCCTGCGATCCGGAATGGGGCTTGCGACGACGCCGTCGAACATGATCCTGGTCAGCCTGGCGTTGTTCATGACCTTCTACGTCATGATACCGACTTTCGACCGTGCCTGGGTGAACGGCGTCGAACCGCTGCTCGCCAAACAGATCGACGAGACGGAGGCGGCCAAACGCGTCGCCGAGCCCTTCCGCGAGTTCATGACCGCCAATACCCGTGAAAAGGACATGAATCTTTTCATCTCGCTCGCCGAGGAGCGGGGGCAGACCGTGGTCGAGGACGGCAAGGTCGATCTGCGCGCAGTCGTTCCCGCCTTCATGATCTCGGAAATCCGGCGCGGCTTCGAGATCGGCTTCCTCGTCGTGCTGCCCTTCCTTGTCATCGACCTGGTCGTCGCCACCATCACCATGGCGATGGGCATGATGATGCTGCCGCCGACCTCGATCTCGTTGCCATTCAAGATCCTCTTCTTCGTGCTGATCGACGGCTGGAACTTGCTGGTCGGCAGTCTGGTCAGATCCTTCCACTGATTTTTCGGCTATCCGATCGCCCGCGGCCCTCGCGGGATTTGTTCGCCTGCGGATCGAGTTGGCGGCGCGCTGCTCGAGCATGTCCGGGACGCTTCTCGCTGCCGTGGTTAATTTGCCTGTTTCGGAATTTGTTGCAGGTTTGGTTTCGTTAACCACGGTCTCTGCTTCGCTCGAAAGCCACCGCCGCAATTAAGAACCTGGCAAGACTCGGCGCCTAGTTTCATCCGCACACGACAGGTTTGGTTTTCACGGTAAGTGAACCAAGTGGCATGATGCCTATCTGTAGTAACCGGTAATAATTCATAAGTCCGGTATGTCCCAATCGGTAGTATTCAGTAAAAAGGGACAACTCCTATGACCAGCATTCTGACCAATGGCAACGCCATGGCAGCGCTTTCGACGCTGCGCTCCATCTCCTCGAACATGGAAGACACCCAGAACCGGATTTCGTCCGGTCTGCGCGTCGGTTCTGCTTCGGACAACGCCGCCTACTGGTCGATCGCCACCACCATGCGTTCGGACAACATGGCTCTTTCCGCCGTGCAGGACGCCCTGGGCCTCGGCGCCGCCAAGGTCGACACCGCCTATGCCGGTATGGAATCGGCGATCGAAGTCGTCAAGGAAATCAAGGCCAAGCTCGTCGCCGCCACCGAAGACGGTGTCGACAAGGGTAAGATCCAGGAAGAGATCAACCAGCTGAAGGACCAGCTGACCTCGATCGCTTCCGCCGCTTCGTTCTCCGGCGAGAACTGGCTGCAGGCAAATGCCAACGGTTCTGTCACCAAGTCCGTCGTCGCCTCCTTCGTTCGCGATGACAAGGGCAATGTCTCCGTCAAGAAGGTCGACTACGCCCTGAACGGCGGCAACGTCCTGTTCGACACGTCGGGCGGCAACCTGGGTATCCTCGACAAGACCTACAACGTGTCGCAGAAGAGCGTCACCGTATCGGTCAACACCGACGGCGTTGCCTCCGAGCACACCGTTGCTGCTTACTCGGTCGATGACCTGATTGCGCAGAACGCCACCTTCACGACCAACACGGTCGCAGGCAAGACGACCCAACTCGCTGACGTCGGCGGTACCTTCTACGTCAAGATCGACGAGAACAACTGGGTCGAAGCGATGGACGTGACCGGCACCGGCCAGGAAGCGGTCCACGACGAGGGCGGCGTCTACTACGGTGTCGACACCGGCGCTGGCCCGGCCACCGCCGTTGCCGCTCCGAGCTCGATCGCCAACATCAACATCGTTGGCATGTCGAGCACTGCCCTCGACGCCCTGATCTCCGGCGTTGACGCGGCCCTCACCGACATGACGAGTGCTGCCGCCGACCTCGGTTCGATCGGCATGCGCATCGACATGCAGGAAGAGTTCGTCAAGAAGCTCAGCGAATCGATCGACAAGGGTATCGGCCGCCTGGTCGACGCCGACATGAACGAGGAATCGACCCGCTTGAAGGCTCTGCAGACGCAGCAGCAGCTGGCCATCCAGGCTCTGTCGATCGCCAACTCCGACTCGCAGAACGTTCTGTCGCTGTTCCGTTAATCGGATCTCGCGTCCACAACTCGATAGTTCGAAGAGGCCGCACCTGGAAACGGGTGCGGCTTCAACCTTTTCTTAAGCATGCACTGCTACGCGCGCGCACACGTCAGGGCTGCAAAATAAAATCTGCGGCTGTATCGCTTTACCTGTTTCATTTAGCTCTTCGTTAACCAAACAAGCGTTAGCTAGCCTCATTGAGACGGCGAGTTAACCTGAATTGTTAACGGGTTAGCAAGCATGACGCTGTGCGCCGGCTCCCGGTAGTCCGGAATGTCCCTTCACACATCAGCCATTCAAGGGGCACCCATCATATGACCAGCATCTTGACTAACGTCGCAGCCATGGCTGCGCTCTCGACCCTGCGCGGAATCGCCTCCGGCATGGAAGAGACCCAGGCTCGCGTATCGTCCGGTCTGCGCGTCGGCGAGGCGTCGGACAACGCCGCCTACTGGTCGATCGCGACCACCATGCGTTCGGACAACATGGCGCTTTCCGCCGTGCAGGACGCCCTCGGCCTCGGCGCCGCCAAGGTCGACACCGCCTATGCCGGTATGGAATCGGCGATCGAAGTCGTCAAGGAAATCAAGGCCAAGCTCGTTGCCGCCACCGAAGACGGTGTCGATAAGTCCAAGATCCAGGAAGAAATCGACCAGCTCAAGGACCAGCTGACCTCGATCGCTTCCGCCGCTTCGTTCTCCGGAGAGAACTGGCTGCAGGCAAATGCCAACGGCTCCGTCACCAAGTCCGTCGTCGCCTCCTTCGTTCGCGACGACAAGGGCCATGTCTCCGTCAAGAAGGTCGACTACAACCTGAACGGCGGCAACGTGCTCTTCGACACTGCGGGCAATAACCTGGGCATCCTCGATAAGACCTACAACGTGTCGCAGAAGAGCGTCACCGTATCGGTCAACACCGACGGCGTCGCCTCCGAGCACACCGTTGCTGCATACTCGGTGGATGAACTGATTGCGCAGAACGCCACCTTCACGACCAACACGGTCGCGGGCAAGACGACCCAGCTCGCTGACGTCGGCGGTACCTTCTACGTCAAGATCGACGACAACAACTGGGTCGAAGCCATGGACGTGACCGGCACCGGCCAGGAAGCGGTCCACGACGAGGGCGGCGTCTACTACGGTGTCGACACCGGCGCTGGCCCGGCCACCAACGTTGCCGCTCCGAACTCGATCGCCACCATCAACATCGTTGGCATGCCGAACGCACAGCTTGACGCCCTGATCTCCGGCGTTGACGCGGCCCTCACCGACATGACGAGTGCTGCCGCCGATCTCGGTTCGATTGCCATGCGCATCGACATGCAGGAAGAGTTCGTCAAGAAGCTGAGCGAATCCATCGACTCCGGCATCGGCCGCCTGGTCGACGCCGACATGAACGAGGAGTCGACCCGCCTCAAGGCTCTGCAGACGCAGCAGCAGCTCGGCATCCAGGCGCTGTCGATCGCCAACTCGGCTTCGGAAAGCATTCTGACGCTCTTCCGTTAATCCTGAGACATTTCAGCAGCTTAAAGGCCGTCCCCTGGGGCGGCCTTTTCGCTTGGGTGAACTTCGTGAATTCTGTTTAAGATTTGTTAACCATGGCCGGCTTAACTGCGCTCATCGTAACGATGGGTTAACCAAGACGAAGAAGCGGTTAACGGCATCAGGCCACACCATCGTTCCCGGCGCTTCCGGGATGTCCCTCATCTAGCCAATCCAGGGGCAAAATCATCATGACCAGCATTCTCACCAACGTCGCAGCGATGGCTGCACTACAGACCCTCCGCTCCCTCGACGCGAAAATGGAGGAAACCCAGTCGCGGGTCTCCACCGGTCATCGGGTCGGCACCGCCTCCGACAACGCTGCCTACTGGTCGATCGCGACCACCATGCGCTCTGACAACATGGCCTTGTCCGCCGTTCAGGACGCTCTCGGGCTGGGCGCCGCCAAGGTCGACACCGCCTATGCCGCCATGGAAACAGCTGTCGAAGTTGTCAAGGAAATCAAAGCCAAATTGGTTGCCGCGACGGAAGAAGGCGTCGATCGCTCCAAAATCCAGGAAGAAATAGAACAGTTGCAGGAACAGTTGCGGACGGTCGCCTCAGCGGCAAGTTTCTCCGGGGAAAATTGGCTTCAGGCTGACATAACCACGCCGGCGACAGTCGTGACGAAAAACGTCGTCGGTTCTTTCGTGCGCGCCGAAGATGGCAGCGTTTCGGTCAAGAAGATCAACTATAATCTCGGTAGGGACACCGTTCTTTTCGATACGTCCGGAAATAAAAACGGCATCCTCGACAGGGTTTTCAATGTTTCGCAGAATGCTGTCACGCTAACCGTAAATACAAGCGGTGTCGGAGCAGAGCACACCGTAGCGGCATATACGATCGACCAACTGATCGCAGCGGGAGCAACCTTCACTACCAACTCGGTTGGAACGACGACGACGCAACTTGCCGAGGCGACAGCAGACCTGATCGTGGGCGGGGTCACCGTCATCGCGAACGGCGACTTCTTTGTTCAGGTGAGCGCCAACACCTGGGCCCTGGCGTCCGACGTGACCGGCACGGGGCAGGAGGCGCTGCATTACGACGGCGTGGCGATCTACTACGGCGTTGACACGGCCAATGGCCCCGCCGCCAACATTCCGGCGCCGAAGTCGATTGATGACGTAGACATCACCGTTCTGACCAATGATGAACTCGACGTCATGGTCAGCGCCGTCGACAAGGCTCTCGAGGCGGTCATCAGCGCCAGCGCCGATCTCGGCTCGCTCGCCATGCGCATCGAGATGCAGGAAAACTTCGTGGCAAGCCTCACGGACTCCATCGATTCCGGCATCGGCCGCCTCGTTGATGCGGACATGAACGAAGAGTCGACGCGTCTCAAGGCGCTGCAGACGCAGCAGCAACTGGCCATCCAGTCGCTGTCGATCGCCAACACCAGTTCGGAGAATATTCTCCAACTCTTCCGTCAGTAAGCGGCGCCCGGCTAGGGGCGACTTCGTCCCGCTCTGAAGGAAAAACCGCGGCTCCGCAAGGAGCCGCGGTTTTCGCGTGTTTGGCCCTTACGAACGGTACCACCGCGCCTCCGGCGCGGCGCTGCAGAGCTTGCGTCAGGCTTGCCGGATTGTCGAATGTTTACGAAATCTTCATAATTCCTAACGGCTTCCGGCTGGCGTTAACCATTTGTTAACCTATTTTTCATTAACTTTTCGTTAAGAATGACGGACTGTCGCCCAGGGCAAACGGTTGGCGACAGCGCGCATGACGCGGTCCGCCGTTACCGGTGTTCACTCCGGCATGCATCGCTTTTTCAGACAAGGCAACAACGATGGCCAGCATCCTGACCAACGCCGCCGCCATGGCGGCCCTACAGACCCTGCGCTCGATCGATCGGGATCTCGAAACAACGCAGGCGCGTGTTTCCTCCGGTATGCGCGTCGAGACCGCTGCGGACAACGCGGCATACTGGTCGATTGCAACCACCATGCGCTCGGACAACCGTGCGCTTTCCACCGTGCAGGATGCGCTTGGACTTGGCGCGGCAAAGGTCGACACCGCCTACGCCGCCATGGAAAGCGCCATCGAGGTGGTCAAGGAGATCAAGGCGAAGCTGGTTGCCGCCTATGCCGTCGGCACCGACCGCGCCAAGATCCAGGAGGAAATCGCCCAGTTGCAGGAGCAGCTGCGCAGTATTGCCGAATCAGCCTCCTTCTCAGGCGAGAACTGGCTGCAGGGTGTCATCAGCGACGGCGGCACGCCGGCCGTCGAGAAGCCTATCCTCAAGCAGGTTGTCGCTTCCTTCATCCGCAGCTCCTCCGGCCAGGTTGCGGTGACGACGGTGGACTACCCGATGGATTCCACCTCCGTGCTCTTCGACCAGGGCGGCGGCAAGCTCGGCATCCTCGACCGGGAAGTCGACTTTCTGAAGAAGAACGAGACCACCGTCAGCGTCGAGGTCGACGATGGGGTGGACAAAATCACAACGAACTACGCCGTCCGAAACTACACCGACGCCGAACTGACTGCGCTCGGCCCCAATGCAAGCAGCGATCCACGGATCTATGAAGTGGGCGCCGGCCCGACCCTTTATCTGAAGGTCGCCGAAGGGAGCTGGGTGGAGGTCGTAACAGCCGATCCGGCCGCCCCGGACACCACGACGCCGGCTTACAACGACGGCACCGACGACTATTACGTGGTCCTCACCGGCGCCAGCGACATGGCCACCCGCAATCTCGGCCTTTCCGTCGCCACACTCGACATCAACAAGCTGCTCGACCTCGCCACCACGATGAACGGCATGACCGGCGGCGGCTATACGGAAGTCGACGTGCTCGACGTCATGACGCAGTTTGTCGACCAGCAACTGCTTGCCATGACCAGCGCGGCCTCCGGCCTCGGATCGATCCAGAGCCGCATTCAGATGCAGGAGAGCTTTGTCGCTAGTCTGGTCGACGTGATCGACAAGGGCGTCGGCCGTCTCGTCGATGCCGACATGAACGAGGAGTCGACACGCCTCAAGGCCCTGCAGACCCAGCAGCAGCTCGGGATCCAGTCGCTGTCCATCGCCAACACCAACTCGGAAAACATCCTGCAGCTCTTCCGGCAGTAGTCCGTCCGGAGCGCCGCCCCTGTAGAAGAACGGTTTGGCTGATCGGGGCGTGCGTAAGAAAACCGGTGTGTCGTGGCCATCGCCACACCGGCATGCTTGGGCCGCGCGGTTTGCCCTGGCGCGGCCCAAGACCTTCATCTTCGCACAAGTTTGAACTTCTAGTCTTGCAAGCTGCGGTCAAGCAGATTGGGCGTCGTGCCGGGCAGATCCGGCGAGGCGATACGTCCGAGGAGACGGGGCAACAGTGTCGAAGTGTAAGAAGGTATCGATGCACGAACCACGGCGGGGTGACTCGCGATGCGTTTGCGCGGCCTGGGAGCAGGCGGCCGGCCATGCGACTGGAGCAACGTCATGAGCGTGCATCTTGCCAGATACCTGAAGGATTTCAGCGCGCCGCGGCAATCGCCATCGGCTTTCCCGCGTGACGGTGCGTCCGAACAGGTAGGCAGCGCGATCGAGCAGGTCGTCTTCGAGATCCCCGCGCCGGAGCCGCAGGTCGACATCGAGGCAGAGCGCGCCCAGGCGTTTTCCGCCGGTCGTACCGAGGCGACAGCTGAACTTGGACGCCGCCACCAAGCCGAAGTCGAGGCGTTGCGCAGCGCACATACGGAAGAACTTGAGGCGTTGCGCGCCAAATACGAGCAGCAGGCCGCGGCCATGGTCGCCGAACGTTTTGCGCAAATGGCCGAAACTGTCGCCGACCTCGTCGCCGACCAGGCGGCCAATGTCCTGGCGCCGGTGCTCGATGAAACATTGTCTCGCAAGGCGGTCGCCGACATGGCCTCTATGATCCGGGCCGGCCTTTCCGACGGCGAGGGAATTACCGTGACGGTCAAGGGATCGTCACATCTGTTTGAACAGTTGAAGTCGCATTTCGAGGGCGAGATTCCGGTGTTCCGGCATCAGCAAGCCGACGATCTCGATCTTGCGGTGGAATTTGGGGAAACGGTCCTGGTCACCCGCATGACGGCCTGGGCTGATACGGTCCGCAAGGTGCTGGCATGAGCGACGGCGACAACAATCATCACGGCAAGAACGAAGTCATCATCATCAAGCGTCAATCCGGCCAGGAGGGCGAGCACCACGGATCGGCGTGGAAGATCGCCTATGCTGACTTCATGACGGCGATGATGGCGTTCTTCCTCGTCATGTGGCTGGTAAACGCAGCCAACGAGGAGACGAAGGCTTCCGTCGCGTCCTACTTCAATCCGATCAAGCTCACCGACGACAAGCCGGCCGACAAATCGCTGAAGAAGCCCGGAAAGCAGGCCGAGGGCGAGGATACCCAGGAAAAATCGAGGAGCGAGGGCGATAAGCCGTCGCAATCGAACGGCGCCGAAAAGGGCAAGGACCAGAGCACGACCGCCGGCGATGAAGCCCAGTACTCGCAGGCCGACTTTTTCGAAAACCCCTATTCCGTGCTGTCGGAGATCGCCCAGGAAGTCGGCCAGCAGGCCAATGTCAGCGCCAAGGGCGACGGCGGCGCGGCCGACTCGGGGCCGGCAACGGGCGCCGCTGGCGGCGAGGCCTATCGCGATCCGTTCGATCCCGATTTCTGGACCCAGCAGGTCGAAATCAGCCAGGCCACCAGTGCCGGCACCGAGAACGTCTCCAGGCCCGGCCCGAACAAGGAAGCCGACATCGCCGCCGAAAAGCCCGAAGACGGAGCGACGAAGGACGATGCGGATGCCGCGGAAAAGGCAGCCGGCGAGGCGGAGAAGTTGCAGAAGGAGATTGCTGAGAACATCGGCGCGCTTGGTAAGCTCGCGGACGGCCTGACCGTTACTCCGGCCGAAGGCGGCCTGCTCGTCAGCCTGACGGACCAGATGAATTCTGCGATGTTCAATGTCGGTTCGGCTCTTCCGAAGAAGGATCTCGTGGTTGCCATGGAGAAGATCGGCAAGATCCTCGCCGAACGGAAGGGAGCGATCACCATTCGTGGCCACACCGATGCGCGCCCCTTCAAGGGCAACGGCGACAACTGGCAATTGTCGACGGCGCGCGCGCAAAGTGCCTACTATATGCTGGTGCGCGGCGGATTGGACGAGAACCGCGTCAACCAGGTCAGCGGCTTTGCCGATCGGCGGCCGAAGGTGCCCGAAGATCCACTGGCAGACGTCAATCGCCGCATCGAAATCCTGATCCAGGCGACCGAGGGCTAGCACTATGCCGGCAAGGCTGCGGGTGGCATCGATGGGAATGGCGCTTGCTGCGGGCCTCGGGCTCGCAGCCTCTGCGCACGCGCAGGGCCAGGACAATCTTGCGCCCTACAAGATGATCCGCTCCCTGCAATACGTGCAGGACACGGTCGTTCTGGGCGATCATTCCGCCATGGAGATGCAACGCTTCCTGCTGTCGACGATCGACGAGCGGTTGCGCACGGCCGATCCCTCTCTGTTCAGGGACCCGCGCAATGTCGACGCGGCGCTCATCTATGCCATGAGTGGGGGTAACCCGGAGACGCTCGAGCTTTTGACCAAGCAGGACGTGGCCGGTCACTTCGATCCGCGCATCACGGATGCGGTGCGCAACTATCTCGATGGTCGCGGCTCCGCCAATACGAGGACGTTGGCCGAGATATTTCCCGAATACAAGGGCCTTCAGATCGGGCCGTACCTGGCGCTCGTTTCCGCCAACTCCGTTTTGCGCAAGGATCCGAAGCTCGCGCTCGGCTATTTCGATTGGGCGCGGTTGACCGCGCCGGGCACGATCGTGGAGGAGGCGGCGCTGCGGCGGTCGATCTACGTCGCCGAACAGAACGGCATGGTCGACAGGGGAGTTGCCTATTCGAGCCGCTATGCCCGACGCTTTCTGCATTCGCCCTACGCCAGCCAGTTCGCCGACCTCTTCGTCAAGCTGGCTACGGACAATTTCGAGAACGTCGGCGAGGAGAACATCCAGGAAATTCTGTCCTTCATGGATATACCGCGTCAGCGCGAGGTCTATCTGCGCATGGCGCGTCTCGCTGCGATCTCCGGTAAGGAACGGCTGGCGACAATGGCCGCGGACCGGGCGCAGGCCTTGTCGGGCGACGGCGAGCAGGTACCCAAGACCCTTGCCGACCTGTACTCCGGACTTGCCTCGATCTCGTCTGCCGACGTCAGTCAGGCAGCAGAGAAGCTGATCGCCATTCCCGATTCAGATCTTTCGGCAAAGGATCGTGCACTCAAAGAGGCCGCGCGCGTCCTGGCGGAGGAGGTGCTGCGCCCGCCGATGATGACAGACATGCCGGACTTGGCCGCATCGCCGGACTTGCCAGGGGCGATGCCATCGGCCGCGACCGATACGCCGACCGCAGACGCTAGCGACCTCGACGGCACGAGCCCGAAAGTCGTGACGGAAGCGGACGGGGCGCAAGGCTCTCCCGTCGCAGCAGGGGAACCGGCAGCAGCGATCGAGTCGGCGGAGAAAAAGACCAGCGAACAGGAAGGGGCAAGCGATCCCGCGTTCGATAACTACGTCGCGACGGGTCGTGAGAAATTGAACGAGATCGACAAACTTCTGGAGGGAGACGGCAGTTGACCACTATCGACACCAGCGCACTGAACCAAGTCGCCCCCAAGCCGGGTGCAGGGAAAGACAAGGCGCAGACCGATGGCGACAGCAAGGGCCACGGCAAGTTTGCAGATGCATATGCAAACGTTGCGACCGGGGGTGCAGGCTCCGGTGCGGCGGACCAACAGCCGATCGCAAACAGGGCTTTGGACGTCGAGGCGTCCGCCTCCGAGGGTGGGCGTTCGACCAAGTCGATCGGGCATAGACCGGCAGCGTCATATCGCTCCGGTGGATTTCCCGTTTTGGCCGATGCCGCAAGGTCGCTCGACGCGGCCGAGGCAGGCAGAGCCGACGGGCCCGGAAACTCCATGAAGGGCGATGGCATCGGAACGGGTCGGGCTGGGCGGCAATCTGCATCGGGCGCGGGCGATGCCGAAGGTGCGGAAGCCGGCGAATTGAACGAAACCACCGGCACCGATGGACTTGGCAATCTGCTGTCGATGCTGACCAGCACAACCGCTTCCGAGACCGATCCGTCGAATGGTGCGGTGTCCACCGCGTCGCTCGGTGCCGCCGTTGCCGCCCTGGTACAGGTTGGTCAAGGCGGGAAGGGCCGATCGGACGATACCGCTAGGCGGATTTCGGGTGTGGGCGCTGACGGTGCGGCTGCGACGCCGGCTGCAGAAGGTCTGGGCGACATGGATGTCTCCGACGCAAACTCCGATCCGGATCAGGTCTTCCGGCTGGTCCGTGCCGATGGCAGGGGCAAGGCGGTTGAAATTGCGATTTCCGGCAATGGCGAGGCTTCGTCCGTCAAGGACCAGGCCGGCGCCAAGGTCGAGGCCGTCACCATCCTTGATTCGCGTCGATACATCGGACTGGCGCAGGCCGGCAATTCAGCGGCGGTGACAGCGGCGATCGCGCAGGATCCCTCCTGGGCTGCCGCCCTGGAGACAGCCGACAAAGCACCCGATCTGACCGGCAAGGTCGTCAACACACTCAAGATCCAGTTGCATCCGATCGATCTTGGCACCGTCACCGCAACGCTTCGCCTGCAAGGCGATGCTCTTGTGGTCGACCTGAAGGTCGAGACCGGTAAGGCCTACCGGAATCTCAGCGAGGATCAGGATGCGATCGTGAAGGCCTTGCGCGGACACGGCTTCAGCGTCGACCAGATTAGCGTGCAGCTAACGTCATCGTCCGATCGCAGCGGCGGGGCAGGGCAGGGAGACACGCAGGCTCAATTTTCCGGCCAGCAGCAGCAGGCGCGCGAAGGCGGCGGTCGCCAGAGCGGCGGGGAGACGCGTTTTGCGGCCTCCATGGATCCAAACGAGGGATCGACACATGATTACGGGCAAACGGACATTTCTGCCGCTGATCAGCGTCGCGGCGTTGGCGGCGTCTATCTGTAACGCCAATGCCTCCGCGGGGAGTTGTGAGCGTGAGATCCTGGCCGCGGCCTCGAAATACCGCGTCCCGGCCGGCATCCTCTATTCCGTTGGCCTGACGGAGACCGGCCGCAAAGGATCGCTGCAGCCCTATGCATTGAACATCGAAGGGAAGGCCTATTTTGCCGCCGACCAGCGTGAGGCGCTCATGCGCTTCCAGCAGGCGCGGGCGAGTGGTGCCAAGCTGATCGATCTGGGCTGCATGCAGATCAATCACCATTTCCATGGTTCGGCGTTCTCCTCTCCGGCGGAAATGCTCAATCCGCGTCGCAATGTCGAGTATGCCGCGCGGTTCCTGGCAGAACTGCACGCGCGGCACGAGACCTGGACGATGGCTGTTGCGCGCTACCATGCCGGCCCCAACAACGATCCGGCCCAGAAGCGATATGTCTGCCGCGTGATCGCCAACCTGGTGGCGACCGGTTACGGCAGTTGGACGGACAACGCCCGCACCTTCTGCAAATAATGCAATTTAAGATTGAATAACGCTGCGAGCGTGAATTGTGGCGTTAATGCGTGCTCTTTGTGGTCCGCAAGCGATTGCTGATATTGCGTTAACCTTTTCCACTGCAAAATAGTCGCAATCGCACTACTACCCACTAGATGTAGATCAAATCACTACGGAGTGGTTAATCAATTATTAAAAAATTCAGATGATTTTATCTAATTGCCGCTGATTCGCTCGATTCGTACCACTCTTCCAACGAAGCACCACACTGATTCGGAGGCGGACGAATGATCGTAGTGGTTGATGAGCGCGAGCTCGTTAAGGACGGCTATACTTCTCTATTTGGGCGCGAGGGCGTGCCCTCGACCGGATTTGACCCGAAGGAATTCGGCGAATGGGTCATCTCGGCGGCGGATACCGATCTTGATGCGGTGGAAGCCTTTCTGATTGGGCAGGGACAGCAAATGCTGGATCTGCCGCGGGCGATCCGTGACCGTTCCCAGGCGCCGGTGATCGCGGTCAGCGACAGTCCTTCGCTGGAGACCACGTTGGCCTTCTTCGACTGCGGTGTGGACGATGTCGTGCGCAAGCCGGTCCATCCCCGTGAAATCCTGGCGCGTGCCGCGGCAATCCGGCGGCGCCTGAAGGCGATCGCGAACTTCACCGACATCGGCCCGATCCGTGTCTTTTCGGATGGTCGCGATCCGGAGATCAACGGCGCCGTTTTCCCCCTGCCGCGCCGCGAGCGTCGCATCCTCGAATACCTGGTCGCAAACCGTGGCCGACGCCTGTCCAAGACGCAGATCTTCAACGCAATCTACGGCATCTTCGACGAGGACGTCGAAGAAAACGTCGTGGAAAGCCACATCAGCAAGCTGCGCAAGAAGCTGCGCAAAAAGCTCGGCTTCGATCCGATCGATTCGAAGCGCTTCCTCGGTTACTGCATCGACTGGAACTGATTTTGGGCGGGCCGGTTTCCGGCCCGCATTGTGATTTTCATCACAAGCCACAGACAGCCTCACGCAAGGCCCGCACAATACTTTCAGCGACAATTCGAATAGCGAGGAATCAGTATGAGCCTCTACGGAACCATGAGAACCGGCGTATCCGGCATGAATGCCCAGGCAAATCGCCTGAGCACGGTTGCTGACAACATCGCCAACGCCAATACCACGGGCTACAAGAAGGCTTCGACGCAGTTTTCCTCGCTGATCCTGCCTACCACCGGCGGCGCCTACAATTCGGGCGGCGTCACCACGGACGTGCGCTACTCGATCTCGCAGCAGGGGACCTTCACCTACACGACGTCGGCCACTGACCTTGCCATTAACGGCCAGGGGTTCTTCATCGTGACCGGTGCCGACGGCGTCGAATACCTGACCCGCGCCGGCGCCTTCACCGTCATGGACGACGGCTCGATGGTCAATTCGGCCGGCTTCAAGCTGATGGGCTATGAGTATTCCTCCACCGACGATCCGACGATCGTCGTCAACGGTTTCGATGGATTGAAGGAGATCAATCTCGCTTCGGGATCGTTGACCGCAACGGGATCCACCGCAGGAGCTCTTGACGCCAACCTGCCCTCGAACGCGCCAGTTGGCTACTCTAAGACCACTTCGCTTGTCGCCTATGACAGCCAGGGCAACACCCGTCTGCTCGACTATGTCTACACCAAGGCGGCCGACAACACCTGGACGGTGGACGTCAAGTACAATGGCGTCTCCGTGATGAACCAGCCAATGCAGGCTTCGACAAGATCGAGCGCGCTCGGGAACCTGGACCCAGCCAGCGCGAGCTTCACGCATACCGCGACCGCCTACGACAGCACCGGCGCCGCCCGTACGCTGACGTACAACTACACCAATACCGGACCAGGAACCTGGGACGTGGAAGTCTTCGACGGAGCGACCTCCCTCGGCGCTCCCGTCAACCTGACGTTCGATGCGGCCGGAAAACTGACGTCCGGCGGCCCCATGGTGACGACGGCAGCGCCCCCGCTCGGCGCGCTCAGCATCGATTTCAGCTCCCTCACGCAGCAGACCGGTGCCTCGTCGGCATCCGCCATCGTCAACGGCAACGCCGCGAATGCCAGCGGTCCTGTCACCCTGACCTTCGACGCGGCAGGCAAGTTGCTCAATCCTTCGTCGCTGCGGACGCAGGGGCTGACGATCAACGGCGCAACGCTTGCGCCGCTCGACATCAGCATCGGCGGCACGACGCAGCTCGCCTCCGACTTCAACGTCTCCAATGGCAAGATCAACGGCAACTCGGCCAGCAAGGTGATCGGCTACGAGATCAGCGCCGACGGCGTCGTCTCGCTGAAGTACAACAATGGCGAACTGGAGCCGAAGTACCGCATTGCCATGGCGAACGTGCAGAGCCCGGACAACCTGAAGCCGCTGCCCGGCAACGTCTACTCGCAGAGCAACGATTCCGGCGTCATCGTCATGGGTTATGCCGGCAACAGCAGCTACGGCTCGATCCTCTCCGGCGCGCTCGAAGACTCCAACGTCGACATTGCCGAGGAACTGACCAGCATGATCGAGGCGCAGCGCAACTACACTGCCAACTCGAAGGTCTTCCAGACCGGTTCCGAACTGATGGACGTCCTCGTCAACCTCAAGCGTTGACGAGAACGGGTGCTGCAATAGAACGTTAGGTTGATACGATGTCGCTTTCAACGGCAATCAAGATTGCCCAGTCCAGCTTTTCGAATACCGCGATCCAAACCGCCGTGGCATCGAAAAACGTTGCGAACGCAAGCAACCCCGCATACAGCCGACGTGCCGCAATTCTCGCCTCGTCGGCCAACGGCTCGACGGTCGTCCAGACCTTCCGCGCGCAGAACGAAGCACTCCAGAAGCAAAATCTGCTGAGCATCTCTAAGTCCGCCGCGCAGGACACGACGCTGGCCGGTCTCGAGCGCATGAAGATGATGCTCGGCGGCGACTACGAGCTGTCGGCCGCCAATCTGATGTCGGTCCTGCGCAACAACCTTCAGGCGTTCGCGGACAAGCCAAGCGAGCGGTCCCTGGCGGAGACGGTCGTCGCGAACGCGACCGACGTCGCAAATTCGCTGAATTCGACCAGCCAGGCCATCCAGAAGATGCGCGCGGAGGCGGATGCGGACATCGGGACTGCCGTCAACGAACTGAACCGCCTGCTTGCCGAGTTCAAGACCTATAACGATCAGGTCAAGGCTGGCACGGCCGCCGGTACCGACGTGAACGACGCGCTTGATCAGCGCGACAGGCTTCTGACTCAGATCTCCGAGATCGTCGGGGTCAGCACGCTGGTCCGTACCAACAACGACATGGCCCTCTATACCAGCGACGGAACGGTCCTGTTCGAGACGTATCCGCGCTCGGTCACGTTCGTCCCAACCGCGACGTTCACGGCTGGATTGGTGGGCAACAAGGTCTACATCGAGGGCGTCGCAGTGCCGGCGGGCCAAGGTGGCAACACCAGCGCCCAGGGGACGCTGGCGGCACTGCTGCAACTGCGTGACGACATCACCCCCACGTTCCAGACGCAGCTCGACGAGCTCGCGCGTGGGCTCATCTCGATGTTCCAGGACGCTGGCCAGCCCGGCCTCTTCGCCTGGATGAACGGGACCACGCAGTCAACTGTCGTTCCGGGTGCGCTGCAGGATGGATTGGCAGCTTCGATCATCGTCAACCCTTTGGTGATTACGGCGAAGGGTGGCAACCCGCTGGCGCTTCGCGACGGCGTGAACGTGAGCCAGAACACCGCCAACGATGCGAGCTTCTCGACATTGCTGGAAGGCTACGCTGCTGCCTTCGAGACGGACATGACGTTTGACGTCTCGACCGGTATCAATCCGACAGCGAACATTCTGAACTTCTCGACCGCTTCGATCGGCTGGGTAGAGCAGTTGCGCAGTGCGGCGGTAACGGCCAACGACGACAAGACCGCACTTCTGTCGCGGACACAGGATGCACTGAAGAGTGTGACGGCCGTCAGCCTCGACGAGGAACTGGCGCTGCTGCTCGATCTCGAACAGTCCTACAAGGCTTCGGCGAAACTGGTCGCGGCAGTCGACGAGATGATGACCGCGCTCCTCCAGGCAGCAGGCTAAGCACATGAAGACGTCGTTCGTATCCAACATGACCATGCAGAGCACTCTGCTTCGGACCATCGCCGAGGCGCAGACGGAGCTCATGCAGAAGCAGAAGGAGACGGTCACCGGCCGGCATGCCGACGTCGGCGCCGTTCTGGGCGCCAAGACCGCCCGCACGCTCAATCTGCACCGTGACCTGCAGCGCCTTGAGTCGCTGCTGAGCACGAACTCGCTGACAAAGCAGCGCCTCAGCGCTTCGCAGCTGGCGCTCGGAAACATCTCCGAAGCGGCAAAGCAGGTGCAGGAAACGCTGATCACGTTTGCCGGCACGGAAACGCAGACCCAGCTCAATCAGACCAAGGAGAGCTTCGCCGGTGCGCTGACGCTCTTCACCAATGCCGCCAACACATCCTTCAGCGGTGAGTATCTTTTTGCCGGCATCAATACCGATGTCATGCCGGTGAACAACTACCTCGCCGCCGGTTCTACGGCGAAAACAGCCTTCGACAGTGCTTTCTCCGCTTTCTTCAGCTTTCCGCCATCGGATCCGCAAACGGCAAACATCACCGATCTGCAGATGTCGGCGTTCATCGACGACCTCGAGACCAGGTTCATGGACACTTCGCCTGCGGGAACCTGGGCAACCGACTGGTCGAATGCGTCCAGTCAGAACATGACAAGCCGGATCAGCAGCTCCGAGGTCATCCAGAGTTCGACCAATGCCAATACCGACGGCATGCGCAAGTTCGCGCTCGGTGCGGTGATCGGCTACGAGCTCTTGAACCTGAATATCAGCACGGCGGTCCGCAAGACAGTCAGCGACAAGTCGCTGGAGTTCATCGGCTCCGCTATCACGGGCATCGACGGCGAGCGCACCACGCTCGGTGTATCGGAGGCACGCGTCAAGCAAGCGAACATCTCGCTCGAGGCGCAAACCAAGATCATGACGACGAGCATCAACAATCTCGAAAAGGTCGATACCAACGAGACCGCAACCCGCATCACGACTCTCGAAAACCAGCTGTCGCTGGCCTACACGCTGACGGGCCGATTGCAGAACATGAGCCTGGTGAACTACCTCTGATGATCAGAGGTGCGACGACAAACATGAAGGGTGTCTGAATGTACCAGTTCTCATACGTTGAGATCATGGAGGATGGCGTTGAAACCTCCAGAAGCCGGGAGCGGCAGGTTCTCGATCGCTCGATCGATCTCCTGCGGCGGGCGCAGCAAAGCGAAAGCTACGGCAGGGATGCCATTGAGGCGGTCTACTATACGCGCCGCGTCTGGATCCGCTTCGTGGAGGATCTCGGGGACCCGGAGAACCAGCTCGACCAGGAGCTGCGTGCCAATCTAATTTCAATAGCCCTCTGGATCTTGGGGGAGGTCGAACGCATCCGTAAGCGCGAGTCGGCCAATTTCCAGGGGATCATCGACATAACAACCATCATCAGGGATGGCATTAAATGAAAAGCACATTGCGGATCTCACTGAAGTCGGGCGAGCGTATCTTCGTGAACGGGGCGGTCCTGCGGGTTGACCGCAAGGTTGCGCTTGAGTTCCTGAACGATGTCACCTTCCTGTTGGAAAACCACGTCCTCCAGCCCGAGCAGGCGACGACGCCGCTGCGCCAGCTCTATTTCATTGCGCAGATGATCCTGATCAATCCGGAAGGCGCCGAGCAGTCGACGACGATCTTCCGCAAGTCGGTGATCATGCTCCTCAACTGCTTCAAGAACGAGGAAGTGCTGGCGGAGCTGAAGCGAATCGACGGTCTGGTCACGCAGGGGCGCGCCTTTGAAGCGCTGAAGGCCATCCGCGCTCTCTATCCGATCGAGGATCGCATCCTTAACAACCAGGAAATGACGCCGGCGACGATCGAGCATATCCGCAAGGAGATCGCCATATGGTGACGCCGGTCGGAGCCGCAGGAACCGGTTACACGCCGACCGTATCGGGCATGGAGTCCGGGTCGGACTCCAACAAGGCCACGCTCAACTACGAGAGCTTTCTGAAGCTGCTTGTCGCCCAGCTGAAGAACCAGGATCCGACGGAGCCGATGGATCCGACCCAGCAGATGGCGCAGCTCGCGACCTTCTCGCAGGTCGAGCAGACGATCAAGACGAACAAGAACCTCGAGAGTATGCTGCAGCGCACGGCTCTCCAGGAGGCCAATTCTGTGATCGGACGGACCGTGACCAGCGACGACGGCCAGATTTCTGGTGTCGTCAAGGAAGTGACGTTGTATACCGACGGCATCGTTGCGACGCTTGAGTCGGGCAAGAAGCTTGTCATCGGCCCCGGCGTGAAAGTGAGCTGACCGAAATGAATGAGGCCGACGCCCTCGATATCGCCCAAGCCGCCATCTGGACCGTGATCGTCGCGTCCGGTCCCGCGGTTCTGGCGGCCATGGTCGTCGGCGTCAGCATCGCCTTCATCCAGGCGTTGACACAGGTCCAGGAAGTAACCCTGACCTTCGTCCCGAAGATTCTTGCGGTCTTCGTGACGGTCGCGCTCTCGGCGCCCTTCATCGGGGCGCAGATCTCCATCTTCAGCGACGTCATCTTCTCCCGGATCGAATCCGGCTTCTGAGCTTCTAGACTTCGTCCCCCGCTGCCACCCTCGCGCAAGTTTCGCGCGCTACCACTGCGGGCAGCATGGCGGCTCTTGCGGGCTGCGCCTCTCATGACGAGACGGGACGAATATGGCACAGGTACCATCACTCTCCATTCCCAAGGTGAATCCGAGCGGTCGGGACGTCGCGTTTGCGATGGGCATCGTCGCCATTCTCTCGATCCTGTTCCTGCCGATACCGGTGTTCCTGATCGACATGGGTCTGGCGTTCTCGATCGCCTTTTCCGTTCTGATCCTGATGGTTTCGCTCTGGATCCAGCGGCCTCTCGACTTCTCGTCCTTTCCAACGATCCTCCTGATCGCGACGATGATCCGGCTGGCGCTCAACATCGCCACCACCCGCGTGATCCTCTCGCACGGCCACCAGGGTCACGATGCGGCCGGCGGCGTCATCGCCGGTTTTGCCAACCTCGTCATGTCGGGCGATTTCGTCATCGGACTGATCGTCTTCCTGATCCTGATCACGGTGAACTTCATCGTCATTACCAAGGGTGCGACCCGCATCGCCGAAGTCGGCGCCCGCTTCACCCTCGATGCCATTCCCGGCAAGCAGATGTCGATCGACGCGGACTTGTCCGCCGGACTGATCGACGAGAAGCAGGCACAGCATCGCCGGCGCGAACTGGAGGACGAAAGCTCCTTCTTCGGCTCGATGGACGGTGCGTCCAAGTTCGTTCGCGGCGATGCGATCGCCGGCCTTATCATCACGGCCATCAATATCTTCGGCGGGATCATCATCGGCTATTTCCGCCACGGCATGGAAGTTGGCGAGGCGGCCGATGTTTTCGTCAAGCTGTCGGTCGGCGACGGCGTCGTGTCGCAGATCCCCGCCCTCATCGTGTCGCTCGCGGCCGGCCTGCTCGTTTCGCGTGGAAGTGCACCGGGCTCGACGGACAAGGCCGTTGTCGACCAGTTGAGCGGCTACCCGCGCGCCCTGCTCGTCGCTGCCGGACTGATGATGCTTCTGGCGGTCATGCCTGGGCTGCCCTTCTTTCCGTTCATGGTGCTCGGCGGTGTCATGGCGTTCGGCGGTTGGATCATTCCGCGCCAGCAGGAGGAGGAGAACAGGCTGCGGCGCGAGCAGGAGGCAAACAATGCCGTGCAGGCAAAGGACGCCGACAAGGACTCGGTCAAGTCGGCGCTAAAGACCGCCGAGATCGAACTCCTGCTCGGCAAGCAGGTATCGACACGCCTCCTCGGAGCTCACCAGGAATTGGCGTTCCGCGTCGGAAAGATGCGCAAGAAATTCGCCACGCAATACGGGTTCGTCGTCCCGGAGATCAAGGTCTCCGACGACATTTCGATTGCCGACAAGTCGTATCATATCCGCATCCATGGAACGACCGTCGCCTCCAACCTCGTGCGCGTCGGTGAGGTTATGGTCGTCACCGGCGGTGGCCGCAAGCCAAGCGTTCCGGGCGACGATATTCGTGAGCCCGCCTTCGGCATGCCCGCGGTTTCGGTCCTGGAGACCTTCATCGAGGATCTCCGCCGCGAGGGTTTCCATCCGATCGACAACGTTTCGGTCGTCCTCACCCATCTTTCCGAGGTCATCCGCAACAATCTGCCGCAACTGCTGTCCTATAAGGACGTCAAGATCCTGATCGAGCGGCTTGATCCGGAGTATCGCAAGCTGGCCGACGAGATCTGCTCGTCGCATATGTCCTACTCCGGCCTGCAGGCGGTGTTGAAGCTGCTGCTTGCCGAACGGGTTTCGATCCGCAATCTGCATCTCATTCTTGAAGCGGTCGCAGAACTCGCGCCTCACGTCCGCAAGACCGAGCAGATCGTCGAGCACGTCCGCATTCGCATGGCACAGCAGATCTGCGGGGATTTGGCCGAAAACGGCGTTCTGCCGGTTCTGCGCCTCGGAAACCGCTGGGACATGGTGTTTCACCAGGCACTCAAGCGCGATGCCAAGGGTGAAGTCGTGGAGTTCGACATCGACCCGCGCCAGCTGGAAGAATTCAGCGAGCAGGCAACGAAAGTTATCCGTGAATTTCTTGATCGCGGCACGCCCTTCGTACTTGTCACCTCGCCCGAATCCCGGACTTATGTGCGCATGATCATCGAACGCCTGTTTGCCACGTTGCCGGTCCTCTCGCATGTCGAGCTTGCCAAGGGCATCGAGATCAAGATTCTCGGCTCGATCTCATGATCACCGATCCGCAGGGCACGGTGCTGGCGCTGTTCGCTGCCTTCTGCCGTGTCGGCGGCTGTTTTATGCTGCTTCCGGGTATTTCCTCGGCCCGCATCGCCATGCAGGTCCGACTGTTCCTGGCGGTTGCCGTTTCGATGGCAGTTCTGCCGATTCTCTGGGACACGATCTATCCGAAGACACAAGGGGCGACTGTCAGCTATGTCGAGGTGATCCTGTTCGAGACGCTGACCGGCGCCGTGATCGGATTGATCACCCGCTACTATGTGCTGGGCCTCCAGTTCGCAGGCACGTCGCTGACGATGATGATCGGATTCAACTCACCGCCGTCGCCAGACATTCTTGAGGACGCGTCGGAAAACCAGCTGACCAACCTCATCAGCTTCGCCGGGCTCATGGTGCTGTTCACTTTGAATTTTCACCACATCGTCTTCCGGGCACTGGTCGATTCCTACACGGCGATCCCGATGGGGGGCTTCAACCCGCAAAGCGCGCTGATCACGCTGACCGACACGCTGGCGCAGACCTTCAGCATCATGCTGCGGTTGGCCAGCCCCTTCATCATCTACGGTTTGCTGTTCAACGTCACCGTCGGTCTGATCAACAAGCTTGCGCCGCAGATGCCGATCTATTTCATCTCGCTGCCCTACATCATCCTGGGCGGTCTGTTTCTGCTCTACTTCGGCGTCTCCTCGCTGCTGGAGATTTTTGCCAGCGGCTTCATCCCGGTGTTCGAAGGCCGCTGAGGGAGGTGACATGAAGAACCGTTCCGACAAACTCAAGCGCCTGGTCACGGTTCAGCGTCATCTCGAGCAGATGGCGGAAATGGATCTGGCGATGACGACGCAGCAACGGCAGGAAGTGGCCGACACCATGGATGCGGTCGCCGGGGCGATCAATTCGCTCAATCCAGTCCACCGCGGGTTCTCCGGCATCTATGCCGCGCAGATCGGCAAGCTGCGCCATAAGGACACGATGCTGGCCGGCGTGCAGCAGATGCATGAGATGCGGATTGTGCGCGAGCGCACAAAAGGCGACCGCTTGGAAGAGCGCATGCACGAAGCTCGCGACCTCGAGACGCGCGAGGCCGACGACGATGCCATCTACGATCTCATCGACCAGCGCATCGCCTATGGTGATGAGGGCGGACGTTAGTCGAGGAGCCGCTCTCCGATTGGCGCGAGCGCATGACCAGCCTCCCGTAAGGTTGGGCGGCGATAGTCGAATCCAAGACGAAGGATGAAACCCGCGGGCGTTGGCATGCAAGCCGGAACGATGGCGTTCCGTTGGCGGTCAGTGTCGCGGTCTTCGCTGCGAATAGGTCGGCGGTCTGCCATGACGGTGGGTGCGGCTTCCTCACATCCGAGAGGCAAAGAGACGTGGCAATTTCACCCCCCAGCGATCTGGTGCTTGACGTTGTGCGAGCCGCCGACCCTGCATCGGTGCAGGAAGCGCAGGCGCAGCTAAGATCGAACCGCGCAAGCTTCGAGGCGACCAGCCTCGCCGATGCCGGCGGCGGCTTCGGTGCTGCCGTCAGTATTCTGAACCGCAATTCCGCCGGATCCGCCATGCCCACGGCCGTGAGTGGCGGGGACAAGGCGATCCCGGAGACGTACCGCAAGTTCGAAGCGATGGTGCTGCAGAACTTCGTGAAGTCCATGCTGCCCGCCGAAAGCGAAGAGATCTACGGCAAGGGTACCGCCGGTGAAATCTGGCGCGGCATGATGGCCGAGCAGATCGGCGACGTGATTTCCAAGGGCGGCGGCATCGGCATCGCCGAAAGCCTCATGAAGGACAATGAAAAGAAGCCAGTCACGGAGGATATCGCCGTGATCGACCCGAATGCCCAGCGCGTTTCCACCGCCATGGTTCAGGAGTTGCAGCGCAACACTTTCGCTGAGCTGACACCGGGTGAAACGAAGAACGACAAAAAGACATCCTGATCGGAGGAAGCAACAATGGACATGGCAACGAACGATCTCCGTATCCGTACCGTACTGAACCGGCTTGAAAACATCGTCGACGCGGAAAACGACGGCATCGGCGTCGACCCCGACTTCGATCTGCAGACCTCGAATGCGCACAAGAGCCGCTGCCTGTATGAGCTCGCCATGCTCTCGCGCGACGTCCAGCCAGACGAAATGCCGACGTCCTTCGGTCCGCAGCTGAAGAACCTGAGAGAGAAGCTCGCCGTCAACGCCCAACGCGTGTCGGCCCACCTCGAGGCCGTTCGTGCCGTCGTGCAACTGCTGAAGGATGCGGTGCGTGAGCAGGAAGAGGACGGCACTTACTCGCAGGAGCAGTTCCGTCTGGGATACCAACTGTGATCAAGCTCGTCCTCACCGGCATCTGGATCTGCGCCATCACGCTGGCGTCGGTCTATTTCTCCATGCAGATGGCTGCCGCACCCAGGGTCGATGAGGAGGCTGCCGCGCGCGCGGCGGCACTGGAGCTTGTCAAGGGCGGTCAGGCGACCATTCCCGTGATTTCCGATGGCGCCGTCAAGGGATATTTCCTCACCCGCCTGTCCTATGCTGCCAACACGCAGCTAGCGGCAAAACAGGTGGTTCCGATGAACGAAGCAATCACCGACGAGCTCTTTACGCTGCTCGTCGGACAGCGGATGATCGATATCGAGAAGCTGGATCATTTCGACATCGACACCTTTCGCGCTGCGGTAAAGGACGGCCTGAACAAGCGTTTCGGTGAAGCGGTCATCGACCAGGTGATCATCGAGCAGATCGACTACATCGCCAACGTGGAGGTGAACTCGAAACCTGCGCGAAAAGGCACCAACATCGTCAAGGGCGATGCTGCAACGGGCGCGGCTGCTCAATCCCCGACAAACTGAGGGCATGACCGGTCAAGCAGGGGCGTCGCGTTGCCGGTTAACGCGCCCTTTGTCGTTATGTTGACCGCTGATCGAAGGCGCCGGGTGCACCGTCGATTGCCCGGCACGGCATTAGGGATCTCATGCGCTTTCGCCGCGCTGACGGCTGAACAGGCTGCGAAGCTTGTAGCGGGCGACATGATGCAGGAACCGCGGGTACCCGACGATATAGCGATACCAGCCCAGCCGCGGCTCCTTGATCAGACGGAACAGCCACGCGAACCGGAGATGGTGCACGCGTGCCGGGGTTTTCGCCGTTTCGCGGGCGATCGCGTCAAACAGGTTGCTGACGCTGATCACGAGCCGCACATGGCCGGGCGCCACATGCCGGTCGATCCATTTTTCCTGCAAGGGGCTCCCCATGGCGACGAGCAGGATGTCCGGGGACAACTTCCGCACCTTCTCCATGACGGCTGCAGATTCGCTGCGATCGAAGAAAGCGTCGGAGACGGCGTGAAACTCGTGCCAGGGCGCATGTTCCCGCAGCTTTTCGGCCGCCCGCAGCAGGACTGGCCACTCGGCGCCGATCAGTGCGACGCGCTTCGGCGCCTCCATATAGGTCAGCAGGGCCGGCACGAAGTCCGTGCCGTTGAGATTGGCCGGGAAGGAGCGGCCGTGGATCACCTGCGATGCCACGTCCACGCCTTGGCCGTCCGGCAGGACGATCTGCCGTTCGAGCGCGTCCCGGTATTCGGGATCATTCAGCATCAGGTTCGCGCCGTCGGCGTTCAGGAAGGCGATCGTCGTCTGCCCGATCGGCATTTCGGCCAGGCGCGCCACGAAGTCGAAGGCGTCGGCCCAGTCCAGATCGCATACCGGAAGGCCCAGGATGTCGCGCTGCGAAGCCTTTAGCGCGGTTGCCGTCCGAGGTGTCAGGCGAGGCTCGGCCGAAGGCGAGGTTCCCTTTCGCGGCGAGGCGGAGCGGCGGGCCGGATCGGCGGACATCGTCCGGTCATCGGCGAACAGATCGGTCATCGGGCGTGTCCTTCAGGCTTCCCACTGCGTGTACCAGCTTCGCCTCAAGGCAGACTTAAGTTGCTCGCTAAAGAGCGATGCTTTGCATTCAAGAATCATTTGCCATAGCGCGAGATCCGGGCCGGGCAGCGCCCGTTGATCCCACCCGCTTGCCGGACGCTGGCAGTGCAATGCGCCACTTGGTCGCCGGTTGGCGCGCTTGCATTATCCGTTTTTTGACAACATAGGGCGTGAAGAGGCTATTGCCGGTACTCAGAAGCCTTTAGATTTTCGCGCAGTTCGCGAGGGAGAAGAACGTGACCACCATTATCGATGGGAAGCAGGTTGCCGCTTCCGTAATTGACGCCGTCAAGGCTGCGGCCCGCAATCTCGAGCAGGAGACTGGTGTTAAGACAGGCCTGGCGGTGGTTATCGTCGGCGACGATCCAGCAAGCCATGCCTACGTGTCCTCCAAGAGCCGGATGGCCAAGGAGTGTGGCTTCACCTCCATCCAGCACACGCTGCCCGAGGAGACGACCCAGGAGGAACTGGCCGCGCTGGTGCAGACGCTGAACGCCGACGAAACGGTGCACGGCATCCTCGTGCAGCTGCCGCTGCCGAAGCATCTGAATTCCGAGCCGGTCATCCAGTCGATCCTGCCGGAAAAGGACGTCGACGGACTGCATGTGGTCAATGCCGGCAAGCTCGCCACCGGCGATCTCGACGGTGGGCTGATCTCGTGTACGCCAGCCGGCGCGATGGTGCTGGTGCGCGGCATCCACGGGGAAGACCTGTCCGGTTTGAACGCCGTCGTCATCGGCCGCTCCAATCTGTTCGGCAAGCCGATGGGCGCGCTGCTTCTCAACGCCAACGCCACCGTGACGATGGCCCACTCGCGCACCAAGGATCTCGCATCCGTATGCCGCAACGCCGACATTCTTGTCGCCGCGGTCGGACGCCCGCAGATGGTCAAGGCGGATTGGGTCAAGCGGGGAGCCACCGTCATCGACGTCGGCATCAACCGCGTGCCGGCACCAGACAAGGGCGAGGGCAAGTCGCGCCTCGTCGGTGATGTGGCGTACGAGGAATGCGCGGAGATTGCCGGCGCGATCACGCCGGTTCCGGGCGGCGTCGGCCCCATGACCATCGCCATGCTGATGGCCAACACCGTCATTGCGGCCTATCGCAAGTCCGGGCGCAAAGCACCGAAGTTCTGAACTGCTGATAGGTGCGGGGCGGTCGGCCGCCTCGCGCACTGGCCGGTCAAATGGTCGTGATGGCCGGGCTACCGTGGCGCCGGCCCGGTCGATCCGCGGACGATTAACTCCGCCTTCCATAGCTCCTGATCCGGCAGCACTTCCAGGTTGAGGATGCGGGAGATCAGCGGTTTGGCGATCCGCGATCCGGCGGCGCGCAGCGACGAGCGCGTCGTTGTCAGCGGCACGCTGAAGTCTTCCGGTTTCAGCATCGGCAAGACGGCCGCAAAAAGCTGCCGCATCCTATGACATTGCAGAGCGGCTGGCCGTCTTTTAGCGGAACACTCAATCTGATTTTAAAGTTTTCCCAGCTAATGTTTCACCGCAAGCAAGGCATGGGAATACCGCAATGAGCACGCCTCCTTCTCCTCAACGTTCGATCTACCTGAACAAGGAAGAATCATTCATGTACGATCGGGAAAAGACCTTCCCGATGGAGGACACCTGCAACGAGGCCCGCATCGAGTTCACCGAGAACGGCGGTATCGTCAATCTTGCATCCCGCCGCTGTCAGATCATCAGGCTCTCGCGCAGCGGGGCATTGCTGAAAATCTCGACCAGATTCAAGCTGCCGAAAAACTTCTATCTCGACATCGTCAGCGCCCGGGTTCCGATGATCGGCTGCCTCGCGCTGCGCGTCCATGCCAATGATACCGTCGAGGCTCGCTTCCTGCGGTTGATTGCCGAAAAGGACATGAACCGCATCTTCGTCTACAGCACCCATCCGAACCATCGGGACCGGACACTGGACATTTACAGCTGAGGGCTGAGGGTTTTCCCATCATCCCCAGCCGGGATCGTCTCCCCGCACGCGGGGAGAAGCAAAATATTGGTCCGCACCTCGTAGAAGGAGCTGGCGACAGGATAAGGCCTGGCCTCTTGTCTCCTTCGCCCCGCCTGCGGGGAGAAGGTGGCCGGCAGGCCGGATGAGGGGCGACGCCGTCCAGCCTAAGCAAACAAGACGCTTGCGCCGTGATCGGCGGGCCCCGCAATGGCGCGGAAGGCAGCGAAAAGTTCCCGGCCCATGCCGAAATTGTTGCCGGAAAGATCGGCCGATACCGGCGTTCTCGCGGCAAAATCGGCGGCGTCGACCAGCACGTCGAACGTCCCATTGATCGCATCGACCCGGATGATGTCGCCCTCGCGGATGCGGGCGATCGGCCCGCCGTCGGCGGCTTCGGGGGTGACATGGATCGCCGCGGGAACCTTGCCCGAGGCGCCCGACATGCGCCCGTCCGTCAGCAGCGCAACCTTTTGGCCGCGATCCTGCAGGATGCCGAGCACGGTGGTCAGCTTGTGCAGTTCCGGCATGCCGTTCGCCTTTGGCCCCTGGAAGCGGACCACCGCAACGAAATCGCCCTCCAACTGCCCCGCCTTGAAGGCCGCGTTCAGCTCGGCCTGGTCGTGGAACACCCGTGCGGGGGCCTCGATCACATGACGCTCCGGCTTGACCGCGGAGATCTTGATGACGGCGCTGCCGAGGTTGCCCGAGAGCATCTTCAGCCCACCGGTGTGCTGGAAAGGATGTTCGACTGTGGCGAGCACCTTCGGGTCGTGACTGACGATCGGCGCCGGCTCGCGCCGCACCGTGCCGCCGTCGGAAAGCTGCGGCTCGATCGTGTACGCATGCAGCCCCTGGCCAAAGACGGTGCGAACGTCGTCGTGCAGGTAGCCGGCCTTCAACAGTTCCTTGATCAGGAAGCCCATGCCGCCGGCCGCATGAAAGTGGTTCACGTCGGCCAGTCCGTTCGGATAGACGCGGGCGAGCAGCGGCACGATGTCGGAGAGGTCGGAAATGTCCTTCCATGTGAGGATGATGCCGGCCGCGCGCGCCATCGCGATCAGATGCATCGTGTGGTTGGTCGAGCCGCCGGTGGCATGCAGTCCGACGACGCCGTTGACGATCGAACGCTCGTCGATCATCTCGCCGGCCGGCGTGAACTCGTTGCCCTGCGCCGTGATGGCAAGCGCCCGCTTGGCCGCCTCCTTCGTCAGCGCATCGCGCAGCGGTGTGCCCGGGTTGATGAAGGACGCGCCGGGCAGGTGGAAGCCCATGATCTCCATCAGCATCTGGTTTGAGTTGGCGGTGCCGTAGAAGGTGCAGGTGCCGGGGCCGTGATAGGATTTCGATTCCGCCTCCAGCAGTTCGTCGCGCCCCACTTTGCCCTCGGCGAAGAGCTGGCGCACGTGTGCCTTCTCGTCGTTCGGCAGGCCGGACGTCATCGGCCCGGCGGGAACGAAGACCGCCGGCAGATGGCCGAAGGTCAAGGCCGCGATCGTGAGCCCCGGAACGATCTTGTCGCAGACGCCAAGATAGACGACGGCGTCGAACATGTTGTGCGACAGGCCGACGCCGGCCGCCATGGCGATCAGGTCGCGCGAGAACAGCGACAGTTCCATGCCCGGCTGGCCCTGTGTGACGCCGTCGCACATCGCCGGGACCCCGCCGGCCACCTGCGCCACGCCACCGGCTTCGCGCGCGGCCTGCCGGATCAGCGCCGGATAGGTTTCGAACGGCTGGTGGGCCGAGAGCATGTCGTTGTAGGAGGTGATGATACCGAGGTTGGGGACGCGGTCGCCGGCAAGGGCCGCCTTCTCCGCAGGCGAGCAGACGGCGAAGCCATGCGCGAGGTTGCCGCAACCGAGGACCGATCGGTGCACGCCCTGGGACGCTGCGGCACGCACACGGTCGAGATAGGGTTCGCGGAGGGGCTTCGAGCGTTCGACAATGCGAGCTGTTATGGCTTCAATGCGGGAATCGGCGGACATGGGAGCTATCCTGATTTCTCTCTGCAGTGTTTTCGCGGGAGCCGTTGAGTGGCTTCTGCGGTTTTCCGGTGGCGACCGTTGCGGCCGACTCTGGCGCGAAATCCCGTGTCAGAGCGCTCTGTCCTGCACGATGTCGCTCTGCCTGTTCGGCCGGCTACGGCGCCCAGAAGATGTCGACCGGCGTCGCCGCGCGCCGGAAGATCGCGCGCACCGGCATATCGTTCTCGCCACCGTCGCCAAGGGCTTTCTCCAGCGTCTCCTTCTTGGCCTGGCCTTCGATGTGGAGCACCAGAAGCCGCGCGTCCTGAAGACTGGAGAAGGTGAGCGTGAGGCGGGGTTCGCCGGCACCTTCGGCTTCCATGGTGATCACACCGCGGGGTGTCGCTGCGGACAGCGCCTCCGCCAGGTGGTCTCCGCCCGGGAAGAACGAAGCCGTGTGGCCGTCATTGCCCATGCCGAGGACCACCACGTCGAAAGGATCCGCGAGCTTGGCCAGTTCCCCACCGGCCAGCCGGGCAGCTTCCTCTGCGCTATTCGCCTTGCGGTAGAGGGGCAAGAAACCTGCTTCTGCGGCAGCGCCTTGCAGCAGGTTTTCGGCGACCAGAAGATGGTTGGACCGCGGGTTGTCGGCCGGAACGAAACGCTCGTCCACCAGTGTGACCGTCACCTTCGGCCAATCGATCGCTCGTGTCGAAAGCGCCTTGAAAAACTGCCTCGGCGTTGAGCCGCCGGAGACCGCGATCGTCGCCTTGCCGCGTTCGGCAATCGCCGTCCGCAGCGCTGTGGCAACCGTATCCGCTAACCCTTCAGCCAATGCAGTGGCGTCGGCAAACTCATGAAACTTCGTCACCATGGCTTGCCTCAGCTTTCGTGCCACGTGCGGCCATCGCGCTCGATCAGGGCGATCGCCTGGCTTGGACCCCACGTGCCGGCCGTGTAGCCCTGCGCCTGCTGGCTGGTCACGTCCCAAGCTTTCAGGATCGGGTCGACCCAGCGCCATGCGGCTTCGACCTCGTCGCGGCGCATGAAGAGGGTCTGGTTGGAGCGGATGACGTCGAGCAGCAGCCGCTCATAGGCGTCCGCATTGCGGGAGTCGAAGGCCTGGGCGAAGGTCATGTCGAGGGGCACGCTGCGAAGCCGCATGCCACCCGGTCCGGGGTCCTTGATCATCAGCCATTGCTTGACGCCTTCGCCGGGCTGCAGGCGAATGATGAGTTGGTTGGCCTCGATGCGGCCTGCGGCCGGCTCGAAGATCGAATGTGGAATCGGCTTGAAGGTGATGACGATCTCGGAGACGCGGGTCGCCATGCGCTTGCCGGTGCGGATGTAGAAGGGCACGCCGGCCCAGCGCCAGTTGCCGATCTCGGCCTTGATGGCGACGAAGGTTTCTGTGTTGGAGACACCGCCTTCGAGCTCCTCGAGATAGCCTTTCACCGGCCCGCCGGCCGAGGCGCCGGCGCGGTACTGGCCGCGTACCGTCAACCGCTCGACGTTGTACTCGTCGATCGGCTTGAGCGCCCGCAGCACCTTCAGCTTCTCGTCGCGGACAGCTTCCGCATCCATCGAGGAGGGAACCTCCATCGCCACCAGACAGACAAGCTGCAAGATATGGTTCTGCACCATGTCGCGCAGTGCGCCCGCCTTGTCATAGTAGCCGGCGCGGCTCTCGAGGCCGACGGATTCGGCCACCGTGATCTGCACGTGATCGATATGGGCGGAGTTCCAGAGCGGCTCGTAAAGCGCATTGGCAAAGCGCAGCACCATGAGGTTCTGCACCGTCTCCTTGCCGAGATAGTGATCGATGCGGAAGATCTGGTCTTCGCGGAACACCTTGCCGATCGTGTTGTTGAGTTCCGTGGCCGAGGCGAGATCGCGACCGATGGGCTTCTCGACCACGATACGCGTCTGCTTGGTGATCAGCTTGTGATCGCGGATCTTCTCGGCGATCTCACCGAAAATCGCCGGTGCGACGGCAAGATAGAAGGCGCGCACGCGCTCCTTGCCGTCGTCGAGAATCTCCTTGAGCTTGTCCCAGCCTTGTTCCGACTTCGCATCGACCGAAACGTAGAAGAGGCGCTCGGTAAAGGCTTTGAGCTGTCCGTCGTCGAGCTCACCGGGTTTCAGGTGCTCGCGTAGGGCCTTGGTTGCGAATTCGCGGTACGCCTCGTCGGTCATCGCCGCCCGCGACGCACCGATGATGCGCGTCGGCTCGGAGAACTGGCCCGCAATCTGGCGGTGGTACAAGGCCGGCAGTAGCTTGCGCTCCGCCAGGTCGCCGGTACCGCCAAAGACGACATAGTCGAACGGCTCGACCGGAATGAATTGGCTACTCATTGCAATTCTCGATTTGGTTCGCGTTGGCGCCGTTATATTCTAATCGATTTAAAATGACCAGAGCGGTTACGACAAAATCGCTCTATCAGGTGGCAAATGCCCACCAACGGCCGCTTCTGGCCCGATGCGGACGTTCGGCTGTGCTGTCATTTTGCACGAGGATAGAGCGTCCACTTCCGTCACGCAAAGAAGCTTGACAGACTCTCCGAGCTCGTCGGCAGCAGAAGTAACAATGCTATTTCCACCATCATTGTCGGCCGGCATACTGCAGCGCAATCCGTTCACCAAACGGCGAACTTGGGCTATCACGATCTAATGTTCAGCCGCCGCCGGTAATACATCAAAAGGATGATCCGATCGTCCTTGAGCAATCTGGCAAGAGCGCATCGTCAGGACTAACCTGTACGGGTTCATGTTTTGGAGGCAGTGGCATGGATCTGGTCGAATACTGCCTGCACAAACTTGGAAGCTTTTTTTACAATACTTATTATCTGAATGGTAAGGCAACGGCGCTCAGTTTCGCCATTTCCATTGGCCTGGTGCTGACGGTTTTCGCGGTGGAACTCACCTATGTGGGGTTCGGCAATTCCGGGTTCCGTCGGGTTTTCTTCGAACGCAGCAAATCCACAATCACCGACATCGTCTATTTCGTCCTTCAGGCGACGGGAATGATTACACTATTCGCGGCGCTCGCATCATTTGGTCTGTCCTATGCGATCACCCGCGCGGCTCAGGATGCCCCCCACCTGGACCTTGCCGGGAGGCTGCCAGGCTGGGCACATGTTCTCTTGTTCCTACTGCTGTCAGACTTCTTGAGCTACTGGCAGCATCGTTTGATGCACCGGCTGCCCGTGCTATGGCGGCTGCACGAATTTCACCACGCAGCCGAAGAGTTCAACGCGCTGACTTCGACGCGGGAGCATCCGCTGGAGAAGGCCATAAACATGGCCATCATGGTCGTTCCGGCGCTGCTTATCGGCCTGCCAACGGCCTATTTCGCCCTCGTGACCATCACCTTTGGCACCATTGGTCTGATCAAGCACAGTGCCATTCCCTGGCATGGCTGGTTTGGCAAATACGTGATCCAGTCACCACGCGACCACTTCATCCATCACTCCCGGGAGCGGGAACATCACGACAAGAATTTCGCCAACTATTTCCCGATCTGGGATCATTTGTTCGGCACCTATTACGAGGGCGATGCAGACGGTGCAAAGCTCGGTCTGGACTGCGACTACTTCAACCAAACCGATCCGTTGCGCGAAACCATCGCCACAGAAATCCGTTTCTTCCAACGCGCGGGGCAAGCTGCCAAGGCCAAGTGTGGCATAAGCCCCACAACCGGAAACCCTGCCTCGCCGCAGGGGCTGTCGGGTCCGGAGAAGCGCCGGTAGCGCGAAGCTGGTATCGCTCTGTTGTGATAAGCGGCAGCTTTCGGGAATCCACGAACTAGCTCCGAAATGACAGAAATGGGTCGGGAGCTGCCTGCCTCTGATTGGTTGATGAAGCCGCTATCGCAGTTTGGGCCTTGAAAGCGGATAGACCGCTCCCGGCCCCAAGGCGGCCATTCATGTCTCCCATTGGCGCATTCCAGTCGTGCAACCTTGTCGCTGGCGCGTCTGCTTTCGGGCAGCGGCCAAGCTGGCCTCTACGGCCGACATTGGCGCAAAGCGGTCGGCGCACGACCGCCGACCGGTGGCATTTGCTGCATAATCCCGCAAAATTGAGGTTGCGTGCTTCTACAGCTTGTCGCGCAGCGAGTACCAGGTCAATGCAAGGAAAAGCAGTGGCGAGCGGAAACGTCGACCACCGGGGAACGCCGGAATCTTGAATGCTTTCAGCATGTCGAGTTCCGCACTGCCGCCCGCGATCTCCTCGGCATAGAGCTTGCCGCAATAGTTCGCCAGCATCACGCCATGGCCGGAGTAGCCGCCAATCGAGGTGATGCCGGGCATCACCTCGCGCACATAGGGCTTGCGCGGCATGGTGATACCGACCGAGCCGCCCCAGGCGTGCGGGATGTCGACCTTCGAAAGCTCCGGATAGATCTCGGTGATCTGACGGCGGATATGCTGCGTGATGTCGCTCGGATTGTCGGCGGTGTAGGCCTCGCGCCCCCCGAACAGCAGGCGGCCGTCGCGGCTCTTGCGGAAATAGCGCACGACGAAACGCGAATCGGCGACGGATTCGCCGCCCGGCAGGATCTTCGGAAACCTGTCGAGCATCGGCGTCGCGCCGATGAAGGAGCGGATCGGCATCACGTGCGCTGCCGTCTTCGGCTCGAGATTGCCGATATAGGCATTGCAGGCGATCAGCGCCCTGTCAGCCGTGATCGTGCCGGTTGCCGTGGTGATGACTGCCTTGCCGCCGGCGCGGTCGACCTTGATGGCAGGTGTCTTTTCGTGCAGGACGGCGCCCGCAGCCTTTGCCGCCCTCCCGATCCCAACCAGCAACTTCATCGGGTGGATGTGGCCGGTGCCGGTATCCCGCACACCGAAGATGTAGCGGATCGAGCCGAGCCGCTCCTGCGTTTCGGCCTTATCCATGAAAGTCGAGTGCGTGTAGCCGTAGCGCGCCGCCGCAATCTCAGCATTGGCGCGGTAGTCCTTCTCGAGATTAGGTTTGTGGGACACATTCAGTTGCCCCGCCACGTACTCGATGTCGAGGCTCTCGGAGGCGGCAAAGTCGTGGATGTAGTGCTTGGCATGTTCGGCAAGATCGAAGAGGCCTTTGGAGCGTTCGTAGCCGAGTTCTTCCTCCAGCTCTTCCGGCCAGGCGCGCTGACCGGTGCCCAACTGACCGCCGTTGCGGCCGGAAGCGCCGTCGCCGAGGCGGTGAGCCTCGAGCAAAACGACGCGGATGCCCTTGCTGGCGAGATTGTAGGCGGCCTGCAGGCCGGTGAAGCCGCCGCCAATGATTGCGACGTCGGTTTCGCAGGAGCCGGACATCGGCGGGTATTCGGGTCGTTCGCCAACCGTTGTTTCGTACCAGGAGACGCCAGGTGAAATCGGGCTTTGCCAGGACATGGGAAATTCTTTCGATCGCAATAGTTTGAGCAGCCGACGCGACCGGAACGCCGACTGCCGGAGCCTCGATGTGCTACCGCTTTGGCGTTCCGGCGCAGCCGGAAACGGAGATCAGACGTTGAGCAGCAGGAACTCACGTTCCCACGGGCTGATCACCTGCATGAAGGTCTCGAACTCGCCGCGCTTCACGCCGGCATAGAGCCCGATGAATTCCGGATCCAGGACTTTCGCCAGTTCCGTGTCGGATTCGAGCAGCGCGACGGCTTCCAGGAGGCCGCGGGGCAGATCGATCGATCCTTCGTTGGCCGCTTCATCGGTCGGCGGCGACGGCTCGCTGGCATTCATGATGCCGAGCAGGCCACAGCCCAGCGAGGCGGCGAGCGCCAGGTACGGGTTGGCGTCGGAGCTTGGCAGCCGATTTTCGACGCGACGGGAATTTGCGTCCGACACGGGGATGCGGAACGCCGTCGTCCGGTTGTCATAGCCCCAGGCATTGTTGACCGGCGCCGACATTTCCGGGGTCAGGCGGCGATAGGAGTTCACGTAGGGCGCCATCATCACCAGCGTCTTCGGAACGTAGGCCTGCATTCCGCCGATGAAATGGAAGAACTCCTTCGAGGGCGAGCCATCCGGGTTGGAGAAGACGTTCTTGCCGGTCTTGAGATCCACCACCGACTGGTGGATGTGCATCGCCGAACCGGCCTGGCCCTGCATCGGCTTGGCCATGAAAGTGGCGTAGATGCCGTGCTTGAGCGCCGCCTCCCGGATCGTGCGCTTGAACATGAAGACCTGGTCGGCAAGCTCGATCGGGTCGCCGTGGCGAAGGTTGATCTCGAGCTGTGCGGGGCCTTCCTCGTGGATCAGGGTATCGATCTCGAGGCCCTGCTTCTCGGAGAAATGGTAGATGTCGTCGATCAGCTCGTCGAACTCGTTGATGCCGGCAATTGAGTACCCCTGGCCGCCGAGAATGGTACGACCGGAGCGGCCTTTCGGTGGGTGCAGCGGATAGTCCGGATCGTCGTTCATGGCGACCAGATAGAACTCGATCTCCGGCGCCACGACGGGGCGCCAGCCGCGCTCCGCATACATGTCCACCACGTTCTTCAGGACGTTGCGCGGCGCATAGGCCACGTTCTCGCCGGTTGACCCGACGACGTCACAGATCAGTTGCGCCGTAGGGTCGGATTCCCACGGTACGACGCTCAGCGTGGACAGATCGGGAACGAGCTTGAGGTCGCTGTCGCGCGGCTCATAGCGGAATTGTCCGGTCTCTTCCGGATACTCGCCCGAAATGGTGTGGCGGTAGACGGCGGAGGGAAGGGCAAGCGAAGTGTTGGATGTGAACTTCGACGACGGCATCATCTTGCCGCGCGGTACCCCGGCAAGGTCCGGGGTGATGCACTCAATGTCTTCGATGCCTCGGAACTTAAGCCAGTCGACTGCCTCTCTCCAGGTCTTGACGCCGCGCGGAGCGGTGAGGGCGGGAGGGATTTTGGAGGAGCGGCTGACTTTCTGAACTGTAGTGGCAACGGTCTTTTTTGAGGGCATGTTACACCGGGTTTGGTTTCGGATGCGCCATCATAGCCGGAGTTTAGGCATTGGCTAGGGGGGCGGATTGCTGAAAAACAAGCCCCTACGCGCAAAATTCGCATTCGATCCGCACTGAGACGAAGGGCCGGATTGACTTTCATCAACGGGAGCGGAATTGGAGGGCCGAACGAGGAATTTGCGGCGTGATGGATAAAAGAGATGTGGTCATCATCGGTGCCGGTGCCGCCGGCATGATGTGTGCGATCGAGGCGGGCAAGCGTGGACGGCGCGTGGTCGTGATCGACCACGCGAAGGCGCCGGGCGAAAAGATCCGTATCTCGGGAGGCGGGCGCTGCAATTTCACCAACATCGACGCCGGCCCGAAGAATTTCCTCTCGCAGAACCCGCATTTCTGCAAGTCGGCACTGGCCCGCTACACGCCGAAAGACTTTCTCGGCATGGTGGAGAGCCACGGCATCGCCTGGCATGAGAAGACACTCGGCCAGCTCTTCTGCGATCACTCGGCGAAGGACATCATCGCCATGCTTCTGAAGGAGATGCGCGCGGTCGGGGCGGAACTGCGGTTGGCGACCGACGTGTCTTCCGTCGAGCGGTCACAGTCCGGTTTCCGGGTAGTGACGAGTGATGGTCCCGTTGAAGCCGGATCGCTGGTCATCGCCACGGGTGGAAAGTCGATCCCGAAGATGGGCGCGACGGGCTTTGCCTATCGCATCGCCGAACAATTCGGGTTGCGCATCGTCGAAACCCGGCCAGCGCTTGTACCGCTGACGCTCGATCCGCAGGCGCTGGCAGAACACGACGGTATGCCGGGCGTTTCCGCCGAGGTGGTGGCCACCCATGGAAAGACGGAGTTTCGCGAGGCCATGCTGTTCACGCATCGCGGCTTGAGCGGCCCGGCGATCCTGCAGATCTCCTCTTTCTGGCGGGAGGGCGAGGACATAACCCTGCATCTTCAGCCCGGGCTGGACATCGCCGAAGTGTTTTCCACGGCGCGCAAGGTCAATGGCCGGCAGTCCGCGCAGACCGTGCTTGCAGAGCATATGCCGCGCAAGCTGGCGCAACTGCTCGTCCGGCAGGTTGGCATCGAGGGAACCTTGGCGGATCTTTCGGGACACAAGATCGAGGCGCTTGGGCAGCATATTCGCCGCTGGCGTGTCCGTCCGGCCGGGTCCGAGGGTTACCGCACGGCCGAGGTCACGCTCGGTGGTGTCGATACCGACGACCTGGATTCGCGCAGCATGGTCGCGAAGTCTGTGCCGGGTCTCTATTTCATCGGAGAGGCGGTCGACGTTACCGGCTGGCTCGGTGGCTATAACTTCCAATGGGCCTGGGCCTCGGGTTATGCCGCAGGCCAGGTCGCCTGATCAGTTACTGGCGACGATCAGGGCAGCCATGCGAAAGTAGGACTGGCATTGCTGCCATCCGGGCTTTACTCTTCGTTAGGAGTTACGGGCCGATCCTGTTTTCACAGTCGGCGTTTCGGCCGCCCCGGCTTGAATGATCGTTCTCGCGGGTTGGCAGGGACAACATGATGTGGGCCGGCTGGCCGGATTATCCGGGTGTCCCGTATCTCGTAAACGGAGTCACGCCATGCCTGCAGACCACCGCCGTCCCGTTGCCCGCGCCATTGCCATCGCCGCCGCGGAAAATAGTCGTCGCCGCGCGATCGGGCTCGCCTTCAATTGCGCTGCGGCAGCGCTGCTTCTGGCCGTGTTGGCCGCTACGGCCATCGCTGTAATTTAGTCTGCGGCGACCCCCGTGGGCGCCCGGCGCATCTTGGTCGGGCGCGAACCTCATCGCATCAGCATCGCGACAAGCGCCGCCTGCGAGTTCACATGCAATTTCGCGTAAATGCTCTTCAGGTGTGTGCGGATCGTTTCGTAACTGACGCCGTCGGCCAAGGCCATGTCCTTCGGCGACAGACCCGCCAATAGGCCGGACGCAATCCGAGCCTCTTTGGGGGTCAGTTTAAAGGTCTCCATCAGGCGTTCCTGGCGAACATCGGGGCGTTCTGTCGTCATCGGCTCCACGATGATGGCCACAGTCGGTCCGTTCAGAAGTTCCAGGAAGAGATCGGATGTCATGCGGATCAGCGTCAGCCGATAGAGGACGTCGTCACTGCCCTTGATCATCGAGACATGCGGCTCGGAGTGGACTCCATGGCGCGAAGCCAGTTGATCAAGCTTCTCCGCCGTTTGCGGCAATTGAAAGCCCAGGCGACCGTCTGCCGCCAGACGAAGTGGCGCGCCGCTCGCAAGCATCCGTTCCGCACTACCGTTCAAGGAACGGACCACTCGATTTTCCGAGACGTAGATGAGGCCGACGCCAATTGCGTCTAGTAGTGTCTGTCCAGCCTGTCCAGGTTCCAGCGTTATGTGTGCCTTACGCAATAAATCGACCATACGTTTGAGGTGCGGGGAGAGCGCCGTGTAAAGATCGGCGGCCCGCCTGTTGACTGCGACGTCGAGTGACGAGGTGCAGGTGACGAGAAACAAAGTGTGTGTTGGCTCGCGGATCATCGTGATGCCGACAGCGGTTTCGCAGCCTGCCTGGCGTTTGAGCCAGTCGTTGTAGAATTCCGTTCTGATCAGTTGATCGCGCGGCACAAGGTCCTCGCCGGTCACGCCCTGGCCCACAGGGGCCTGCATGTTCCCGGGGAGCCAGGGGTTCACCAACGCAAAATGCTTCGAGAACTGATCGATTTCTGCATCGCTGAAGCCGGACGTATAGGGCAGATGAGCAACCGGTGAGGTGACATCATGATAGTGAAGCGCCGTCTTGCCGCCGGGCAGAGTTTCTGCAAGTCGATCCAGAAATGCCTGCCAACTGCTTTTGCCGAAAAGACAGCCATACACCAGGCCTGTCAATTCGGCCAATTCCGCCGTCCCACTGTGTAGCACGATCCCACCTGCCGTTACGTGAGGCGGACTATGGCACAACCATCGCGATAAGCAAGGGGTGCCAAGGGAGCGGGCAAACAAAGAAGGCCGGTTCGAGCCGGCCTTCTGTTCCGATACAACTGAGGTGCCGCGGCTGTCAGCCTCTGCCCTGGGTGACGATGACCGGGATCAGCAGGTCGCCCCAATTGCCGCCCCCGCCGTGGTGGCGGGCGGAGCGGACGAGCTCGACCGAGACGCCGGCCTCGACCGCCTTCATCACCGCCTGGTTCAGCCTGTGAAGGTCGTTTGCCACCATGCGGATCGCCGCCTGCTGGTCGGGCGTCATTGCCGAGGATTGCTCTTCTGCGCGTTCCTTGACGCGGGTTTGGACAGTCATGGCATTTCTCCTCTTACGGGATTCTTGAACTGAGGTCTTCTCCGCCCCCATCCGTTTCGCCGACCTTCGACCCAAGGCAGGGTGGACGGCATCAGCGAGGCGTTGGGGACTGGCCTCTCCCCGCTTCCGGAGAGAGGCAACGTCTGGGACTGTTCGACGATCACTCCGCGGCCGGGCGGAACTGGTCGGTCTCGGTCGATTCCTTCATGGCTGTGGTCGTCGACTGACCGCCGGAGATGGCGACGGACACGGCGTCGAAGTAGCCGGTGCCGACCTCGCGCTGGTGCTTGGTCGCGGTGTAGCCGTTGACCTCGGCGGCAAACTCAGCCTGCTGCAGCTCGGAGTAGGCGGCCATCTGGCGATCCTTGTAGCCCCGCGCCAGTTCGAACATGCCGTAGTTCAGCTGATGGAAGCCGGCCAGCGTGATGAACTGGAACTTGTACCCCATCGCCCCCAGTTCCTTCTGGTACTTGGCGATCGTCGCGTCATCCAGGTTCTTCTTCCAGTTGAACGACGGCGAGCAGTTGTAGGCCAGCTTCTTGCCGGGGTGGGCCTTGTGCACGGCTTCTGCGAACCTGCGGGCCTGCTCAAGGTCGGGCTTGGAGGTTTCCATCCAGATCAGATCGCAATAGGGAGCGTAGGCGATCGCGCGGGCGATGCAGGGTTCGATCCCGTTGCGCACCTGGTAGAAGCCTTCGACCGTACGGCCGGCATCGTAGTCGACAAACGGCCGGTCGCGCTCATCGATGTCGGAGGTCAGCAGCTTGGCCGCTTCCGCATCGGTGCGGGCGATGATCAGCGTCGGCGTGCCCATAACGTCCGCAGCAAGGCGGGCAGCCGTCAGGTTGCGGATATGGGCCGCGGTCGGGATCAGGACCTTGCCGCCGAGATGGCCGCACTTCTTTTCCGACGCCAACTGGTCTTCGAAATGCACGCCGGCGGCGCCAGCCTCGATAAAGGCCTTCATGATCTCGAAGGCGTTGAGGGGGCCGCCGAAACCCGCTTCGGCGTCCGCGACGATCGGCGCGAACCAGGTGTCGACCGAAAGGCCCTTGCCTTCCTGGGTCTCGATCTGGTCGGCGCGCTGCAGCGTACGGTTGATGCGCTTGGCAAGCTCGGGTGCGGCATTGGCTGGGTAGAGCGACTGGTCCGGATACATGGCGGAGGCGGTGTTCGCATCAGCAGCAACCTGCCAGCCGGACAGATAGATCGCCTTCAGGCCGGCGCGAACCATCTGCATGGCCTGGTTGCCGGAAAGGGCGCCGAGCGCGTTGACGAAGTCTTCCTCGTGGATCAGCTTCCACAGGCGGTTGGCGCCCATTTCGGCCAGCGTGTACTTGATCTGGACGGAGCCGCGCAGACGCTTCACGTCGTCCGCCGTATAGGGCCGCTTGATGCCGTCGAAGCGGCCTTGCGGTGCGGTCGGAACGAAATTGTAAAAATCAGTCATTATAGTCTGCCCTCCATCGGATCTGTCATCGGGCGTCACACCGTTGTTCGGAGCATGTGCCGCGTTTCGATGTGGAATATTTACACTGCGGCGCACAAACTCGCGAGGATTATCGAGGAAATGCGCAAGGGAAACGAGTTATCATGTGTTGCTCTTCACAAGTCGCTCGTGTAAAGTTGTCACAAATGTAAAAGTCGCTTTGGCGGCGATCGAACTTGCATTCTGTCAATGGATTGACAAGATGGCCGAAAACAAGATTTTCGCGGGGCCGAAGGTCCGTCGCATACGCAACACGCTCGGCCTGACGCAGACTGCGATGGCGCAGGCCCTTTCCATCTCGCCGTCCTATCTCAATCTGATCGAGCGCAACCAGCGCCCGTTGACGGTGCAGCTGCTGTTGCGCCTCGCCTCCGTCTACAAGGTTGACCTGGAAGACCTGCAGGGCGAGGCGAGCGGCAGTGCCCGGCAACTGCGGGAAGTCTTCGCCGATCCGCTGCTTGCCGGCGAACTGCCCGGCGATCAGGAACTGGTTGAGGTCGTCGAGGCCGCGCCGAACGTCGCCGGCGGTATTCTGAAGCTCTACCGGGCCTATCGCGAGCAGGCGCTGCGGCTTTCCGATCTCGCGGAACTTCTATCCCGCGAGGGACGGGCGACTTCGCTTGCCGGCGCGCGTCTGCCCATGGACGAGGTGCGCGAGAAGCTCGAGCAGCGCCCCAATTATTTCGACGGGATCGACCTGGCGGCGGAGCTCTTCCACGAGACACTTGCCCCCGGCGACGACCTCATGGGGGCGTTGAAGGGTTGGCTGAAGCGGGAGCACGGCGTCGTCGTGCGTCTCCTGCCGATCCATGCCATGCCGACGCTGCGCCGGCGCTTCGACAGGCACTCCATGCGGCTTTTCCTCTCCGAGCGGCTGTCGATGCATGACCAACTGCGGGAGGTCGCCATGGAGGCCGTTCAGATCGTCCTGCAGGGCGAGATTGCGGCGGAACTCGATCAGCTCGGGCTGTCAGGCGGCGAGGCGCGCCGCATCGCTCGCTTCGAACTGGCGCGCTATGCGGCGCATGCGTTGATGATGCCGTATGAGAGCTTTTGTGCGACCGCGCAACGGGTGCGCTTCGACATCGATGCCCTTCGGTCGCGTTTTTCCGTTTCCTATGAGCAGGCGGCGAACAGATTGACGATGCTGCAAAGGCCCGGGCGGTCGGCACTTCCGTTGTTCTTGCTGGAGATAGATGTCGCCGGCCATCGTCTGCGTAGAGCCGGGGCGCAGGGCTTTCCGCAAGCGCGCTTCGGTGGCGGCTGCCCGAAGCTGAATATCCATGCCGCCTTTGCCCAGCCCGGGCAGATCATCGTCGATCAAGTGGAAATGCCGGACGGCGCGGCTTTCCTCCTCGTCTCCAGGACGCTCGAAGGGCCGCAGGCGACTTTCGGCGAGCGGGTTCGCCGCACGGCTCTGCTAATCGGCTGCGACGCCGCCATGGCCGCAGAGACGGTTTACGGGGAGGCGACCGGGCAACGTGCTCCGATCCAGGTCGGAACCGCATGCCGCCTGTGCGAACGGCAGGGGTGTCTGGCGCGCGCGGAGCCGCCCGTGACGCGCCCGCTCGGGCTGGACGAGATGGTGGCAGGCGTCAGCCTTTTTGACTTCCAGTAAGATTCCGCTTGCATTCCGAGGCGGAAGCGATTTCAAATATGATAGGAAAGGTCGAAATGTGATACCAATGTTGCGATGAATTCTTCACCTGAGAATGATGCTTGTCGCGCATCGGAAAAAAAACATAATTGACAATCGACCGCCCTCGGGAACCGACAACTATGAAAACTGGGAGCCATGTTTATGAAAAGACGTAACCTTTTGGCGACTGTGGCAATCGCGGCCCTGTCTGGCATTGCCGGCCTTCCGGCCACGGCGCAGGAACGGGTCGTGAATGTCTACAACTGGTCCGACTACATCGACGACTCGATCCTTTCCGATTTCACCAAGGAGACCGGAATCAAGGTCGTCTATGACGTCTTCGATGCCAACGAAACGTTGGAAGCGAAGCTGCTGACGGGCGGCACCGGTTACGATGTCGTCGTGCCGACCAACACCTTCCTGCAGCGCCAGATCGCGGCCGGCGTTTATCAGAAGCTCGACAAGTCGAAGCTGCCGAACCTGAAAAACATGTGGGACATGATCAGCGAGCGCATGGAGCCGTTCGATCCCGGCAATGAGTACTCGATCAACTACATGTGGGGCACGGTCGGCATCGGCTATAACAAGGCCAAGGTCAAGGAAGCCCTCGGCACCGACGAAATCGACAGCTGGAAGGTGATCTTCGATCCGGCGAATGCCGAAAAGCTCAAGGATTGCGGCATCAACATGCTCGATTCGCCGACCGACATCATCCCGGTCACGCTGGCCTATCTCGGCGAGAATCCCGACAGCCATGACCCGGCCGATGTCGCCAAGGCCGAGGAAGCGCTGGTGAAGGTCCGGCCGTTCGTGCGCAAATTCCATTCGTCCGAGTTCATCAACGGCCTTGCAAACGGCGACATCTGCATCGCTATCGGCTGGTCGGGAGACATCTTCCAGAGTCGCGACCGGGCTGTAGAAGCCGGCAATGGCGTCGACGTCGGTTACGTCATCCCGAAGGAAGGCACGCAGATGTGGTTTGACCAGATGGCCATTCCGGCAGACGCGCCGCATGTCGAGGAAGCGCACGAGTTCCTGAACTACATGATGCGTCCGGAAGTGATTGCCAAGGCTTCGACCTACATTCACTACGCCAATGGCAACAAGGCCTCGCAGGCCGTACTCGATCCGGAGATCGTCAGCGACCCGACGATCTATCCCGACGAGGCCACGCTGAAGAAGCTGTTCACCAACACGACGCTGGACGCCAAGACGCAGCGCCTGTTCACTCGAACCTGGACCAAGATCGTGACCGGTCAATAACCGGCACTGGCCAAATTGCCCGGAAGCATCGTCCTCCGGGCAATTTTCATTTCGACCGCCAAAAAATCTGCCAAGAAACGAGATGGGGACAGGCAATGAGGTCTCTCGGTAATATCCGTCGCGCTTTCACGCCGTGGACGGATCCGAATGAAAAGCCGTTCATAACGTTCCGCAATATCACGAAGAAGTTCGGCGATTTCGTTGCCGTCGACAATCTCACGCTGAACATCTACAACCGCGAGTTCTTTGCGCTGCTCGGAGCCTCCGGTTGTGGCAAGTCGACCCTTCTGCGCATGCTTGCGGGCTTCGAGCGGCCGACCTCGGGCGAGATCATCCTGGACGGCCAGGACATTGCGGCGATTCCGCCCTACAAGCGGCCGGTCAACATGATGTTCCAATCCTATGCGCTGTTTCCGCATATGACGGTGGAAAGCAACATTGCCTTCGGCCTCAGGCAGGACGGCATGCCCAAGCCTGAGATTGCCGCGCGCGTTGCGCAGATGCTGAAGCTGGTCAAGCTCGAGCAGTTCGCGAAACGAAAACCCCAGCAGCTGTCCGGCGGCCAGCGCCAGCGCGTCGCGCTGGCCCGGTCGCTTGCGAAGCGACCGAAGGTTCTGCTGCTCGACGAGCCGCTTGGCGCGCTCGACAAGAAGCTGCGGGAAGAAACGCAGTTCGAACTGATGGACCTGCAGCAGGAGCTTGGCCTGACCTTCGTCGTCGTCACCCACGATCAGGAAGAGGCGATGACCATGGCCGACCGGATCGCGGTGATGAGCCACGGCAAGGTCATCCAGGTGGCAACGCCCGCAGAAATCTATGAAGCGCCGAATTCGCGCTTCGTCGCGGACTTCATCGGCGACGTCAACATTCTGGAGGGCAAGGTCAAGAGCGTCGGGAATGGCAGGATCGAGATCGCCGGCGACGATTTCACCGTGTGCGCACTGAGCGATTCAGCGCCCGCACCCGGGGCCAACGCTGCTTTTGCCGTTCGCCCGGAAAAGCTCAAGATCAGCCGCTCGGCCCCCGCCGATTCGACCGTCAACACCTCCGAGGGCGAGGTCTGGGACATTGGCTACCTGGGCGACATGACCGTGCTGCGCATCAAGCTGCCGAGCGGCAAGGTGATCAAGACCTCGATGCTCAATGCCCAGCGCGAGGTGGAAAATCCGATCGGCTATGACGAGAAGGTCTGGGTCTCCTTCGCCGAGACCGCCGGCGTCATTCTGAGGGATTGAAAATGACCAAGCTCGGCTCCGCCATCTTCCGCCGCCTGGTCATCATCATTCCCTATGCCTGGCTGCTGTTCTTCTTCCTGGTCCCGTTCGCGATTGTTTTCCGGATCTCGCTGTCGACCACCGCGGTCGCCCAGCCTCCCTACGTACCGGTCTTTTCACTGTCCGATGGCCTCGCCGGAATTTGGGCGAGCCTTCAGCAACTGAGCTTCGACAACTTCATCTGGCTGACGGAAGACGCGCTCTATATGAACGCCTATCTGTCAAGCCTGAGGATCGCGATCATATCGACGTTCCTGACGCTGCTGATCGCCTACCCGATCGCCTATGGCATGGCGCAGGCGCCACGCACCTGGCGTCCGACGCTGCTGATGCTCGTCATCCTGCCGTTTTGGACCAGCTTCCTGATCCGCGTCTACGCCTGGATCGCGATCCTTAAACCCGAGGGGCTGCTCAACCAGTTCCTGCTGGCGACCGGCGTGATCAGCGAACCGCTGATCATCCTGAACACGAATACGGCAGTCTATATCGGTATCGTCTATTCGTATTTGCCCTTCATGGTTTTGCCGATCTACTCGGCCCTGGAGAAGATGGACCATTCGCTGATCGAGGCCGCGCAGGATCTCGGCTGCCCGCCCACCACCGCCTTCTGGAAGGTGACGTTCCCATTGTCGCTTGCGGGCGTCGTGGCGGGCTGCATGCTTGTCTTCATCCCGGCCGTGGGCGAGTTCGTCATCCCCGACCTGCTTGGTGGATCGCAGACGCTGATGATCGGCAAGACGCTGTGGACCGAGTTCAACGCCAACCGTGATTGGCCGGTTTCGGCGGCGGTGGCAACCGTGCTCCTGCTGATCCTCGTCGTTCCGATCGTCTTCTTCCAGAACATCCAGGCCAAGACCGAAGAGCAGGGGAGATAAGCATGACTAGGTGGTCTCGCTTCAACATTGCCTCTGTCGTCCTCGGCTTCGCCTTCCTGTATCTGCCGATCATCCTGCTGGTCGTCTATTCGTTCAACGAGTCGAAGCTCGTCACCGTCTGGGCCGGGTTTTCGACGAAGTGGTATGTGGCGCTGTTCCAAAACCAGGGCCTCCTCGATGCAGCCTGGGTGACGATTCGCGTCAGCCTCATGTCCGCGACCGTCGCGACCGTGCTCGGCACGATGGCGGCCCTCGCTCTGGTACGCTACACCCGCTTTCGCGGACGGCTTTTGTTCTCGGGTATGGTTTACGCCCCGCTGGTCATGCCGGAGGTCATCACCGGCCTGTCGTTGCTGCTGCTGTTCGTTGCGATCGGCTTCGATCGTGGTTTCTGGACGCTGACGCTCGCGCACATCACCTTCACGATGTGCTTCGTGGCCGTGGTCGTACAGTCCCGCCTGCTATCGTTCGACCGTTCGATCGAGGAGGCGGCGCTCGATCTGGGCGCGACACCGTTGCGGACCTTTTTCGAGGTGACCCTGCCGATCATCGCGCCGGCCGTGTTCTCGGGCTGGGTACTCGCTTTCACCCTGTCTCTCGACGACCTGGTGATATCGAGCTTCACGACGGGGCCGGGCGCGACGACGCTGCCGATGAAGATCTACAGCCAGGTGCGCCTGGGCGTCACGCCGGAGATCAATGCCGCCTGTACGATCCTGATCGGCTTCGTAACGGTTGGTGTGATCATCGCATCGATCACGACGAAGCGCCGTGAACTGCAGCGCCAACGCGACGAGCAGGCAGCTTTCGCCGGGCGCTGACGCATGTCTCCCGTGGTGGTTTCGGGACCAAGATAAAAACGATCTGACGAACTGTCGCCAAGCCAGCAGTCTTGGGCGACATGCTATCTGAAAGCTGCGTGGACGGGCGGCGGAGCCGTGTGGCAGCGCGCTCCTGCGCTCAGTTCGCCGGGCTTTCCAACAGCACTGCCATGGGCGAGATGACCGGCGTTGGCCACGAACCGCTGACGAGGAAGTTGATGGCGGGCTTCACGACCGCCGAGTCCGGCGAGGCGCGCTCGACAAGCGAGCCTGCAAGCGCAACGCTGCCATTGCGGTATGGAACCGATCCCGAAACCGCGAGTGTTTTTTTCGGCGCCTCGAAGGACGCCCTCGTTAATTCCAAGATGCCCCCATCCACGTGGCCCTCGATACTTGCCGTCGCGAATTCGAACGACCCGTCGGCCGCTTCCTCCATGTTGAAGAGGGTGTTGCCTTGAGCCAGCCGCTCGAAAACGGGGTGGTCGAAATTCGTGATGGCGCCCTGGTCGAAGCTGAGCTTGAAGGTGCCGGTGACGTCGACGGCCTTGTCCAGCGGCTGCAGTTGTTCGGTGAAGAGGTCGATTTCGGCGGATCCCCGCCCTGTCGGCAGTGGCCCCGAGAGACCCGACAGACCGATAATTTCACCGAGATCGACGTTTCTCAGCGACAGCCGGACCTCACCGCCTTGCATCAACTGCGGGCCGCTGACGGCGAGCCGGCCGTTGATGCTTCCGCCCAACAGGGTTCCTTCGCCGATGTCGAGCGACGCCTGGCCGTCTGCGGCGCGGATTCCGGCGGCGAGATCCGTCAGCATCAGCGGCTCGAACGCGGCCTGCCTTGAGGAAAGGCGGAAGTCCAGGTCGATCGGGTCAATCGCCGTTGCTGAAGGCGGAGATGGCGGCTTTCCATCGCCAACCGCAGATGGCGCGTAAGCGGCGATCAAGGACCGCAGGTCGATCCGGTCGAACGCCAGCGTTCCACCGATCCTCGGGGCTTCCAGCGGTGGGAGGCTGATGTCGAGAACACCGGTCGCATACGAATCCTGTATGGCCAGCAAGAGATTGTCCAGCCGAGCCGTATAGCCGCTGGTCTTCACCGTGCCCTCCAGGGAAACGTGGCCCAGTTGCCGCGCGGGCGGGAAGTTCGTCCCGCGCCAGGCAAGGAGATTTTCGACCGACGGCGCTTCAAGCTTGATCCGGCCCGTGGCGAACGCGCCTCCAGAGAGGTTCGCCGTGCCGTCGAAATCGAGCGTCAGGAAATCGGAGATGAGCGACGTTCGCACCGACGCACTCTGCCCGTCGAGCAATTTTGCGGGGTCGTCTGCATTGAGTGTCCAACTGATGATCTGGTCATTGAGGATGCCGCGCAGCCTGATATCGAGATCCGAGGTGAGGGTCGGCCACTCGATCTTCCCCTCGACGTTCGCAATGCTGTAGTGCGCGGCCCTTGTTAGGTCGTCGACGACGATCGTGGCGTCGCGGACGATTATGGTCCCGAAGTCGGGCGCACTGCCCGTGTCGGCCCCCTCCCGGCCCGTGGCGGCGATCCCGTTGCCCTGGTGCCAGTTCAGGTTGCCGCTTTCGTCCCGGTGAAAATGAAAGGTCGGTCGAACGAGTTCGATGTCGCCTAGGTCGGGTTTGCCGAACAGGGAGCCGACCAGACTGAAGTCGACGGAGATGCGCTCCGCGCTCAGCAGGTCCGACCCATTGCTGCCGTCCATGGCGGCGCTGCGCAGTCGCGCATCGCTGAAACCTACCTGGGGATGAGGCCAGAAGGTAAGGCTCGGCGTCCCGGAGAAGCTCAAGCGGGCACCTGTCCAGGCGGCAAGCTTGGCTTCGATTTCGCGCTCCACCCGATCGACCGAGACAAGGGTCGGCCCCGCCAGACGCAAGACCAGCGCAAGCGTCGCCATTGCCAGGAAGAGCCGCAGCAGGTTTTTTGGAAGGAGCGGGTTGAAGCGAGTCATCTCATCGACTGTTGATTGTCTATCGGGACGCGCCCGTCCGCTGAGGGGATAGGCCTTCGGTGGCAGGAAATCAAATGCGGATGGAGATGAAGATGCCGCTTTTCCACGCGCTCGAGGCGTTGCCGGCTTTATATTGCGGGGCAACATGCTACAGACGTCATTGGAGTGGGAGGAAGCAATGAACCAGGAAAAGCCGCTTTGGGAGCCGTCGCGCGAGGTGCTGGAGAAGAGTCCGATGGCACTCTTCATGAAGGCCTGCGCGGCGCGGGCCGGCCGCAAATTTGACGGATACGACGCATTTCATGCATGGTCGGTCGACGACCGTGCCGCGTTCTGGTCGGCCGTCTGGGACGATTGCCATGTCATTGGCGATCGCGGCGAGCGCGCGCTTGTCGGTGATGAGCGGATGCTCGATGCCCGCTTCTTCCCCGATGCCACCTTGAACTTTGCGGAAAACCTGCTTCGCAACACCGGCCACGACGACGCGCTGATTTTCCGCGGCGAGGACAAGGTCTCCTATCGCTGGAGCTGGGACGAGTTGCATGCGCAGGTCTCGCGGCTGCAGCAGGCCTTTGCAGCAATGGGAATCGTGGCGGGCGACCGTATTGCGGCGATGATGCCGAACATGCCTGAAACCATTGCCTGCATGCTGGCCGCCGCCTCGATCGGTGCCATCTGGTCCTCCTGCTCGCCCGATTTCGGCGAGCAGGGCGTTCTCGACCGCTTCGGCCAGATCGCGCCGAAGCTCTTCATCGCCTGCGACGGCTACTGGTACAATGGCAAGCTCCAGGATGTCGGCGCCAAGATCAGGGCCGTGTCCGCAAAGCTGGGCGTACCGGTTCTCGTCATCCCCTACGCAGGCGATGCCGTTGCCGCCGCGGCTTCGGTGGAGAACGGCAAGACGCTGGCCGATTTTGTCGCCCCCTATGCCGCAGCGCCGGTGACCTTCCGCCGCCTGCCGTTCGGCCACCCCCTCTACATCCTCTTTTCCTCCGGAACGACGGGCGTGCCCAAGTGCATCGTCCACTCGGCCGGCGGCACCCTGTTGCAGCACCTCAAGGAGCACCGCTACCACTGTGGCCTGACGGACGGCGAACGGCTGTTCTACTTCACCACCTGCGGCTGGATGATGTGGAACTGGCTAGTCTCTGGACTTGCGGTCGGCGCCACGCTCTGCCTCTTCGACGGTTCGCCATTCTATCCGGATGGCAACGTTCTGTTCGACTACGCCGCAGACGAGGGCTTTGCGGTGTTCGGGACGTCGGCCAAGTACATCGATGCCGTGCGGAAAGCGGGCCTGACGCCATGCACCAGCCATGACCTGTCCAGATTACGCCTGTTGACGTCGACGGGTTCCCCGCTGTCACCGGAGGGCTTCAGCTTCGTCTACGAGGGTATCAAGTCGGACGTCCAGCTCGCCTCGATATCCGGCGGAACGGACATCGTGTCCTGTTTTGTGCTCGGCGTGCCGCTGAAGCCCGTCTGGCGCGGCGAGATTCAGGGGCCGGGGCTTGGTCTTGCCATCGACGTCTGGGACGAAAGCGGGCAGCCGGTTCGCCAGGAGAAGGGTGAACTCGTCTGCACCAAAGCCTTCCCCTCCATGCCCATGATGTTCTGGAACGATCCGGATGGCGCGAAATACCGCGCGGCCTATTTCGAGCGCTTCGACAACGTCTGGTGCCACGGCGATTTCGCCGAATGGACCGCCCACGGCGGCATCATCATTCACGGTCGTTCCGATGCGACCTTGAACCCCGGCGGCGTTCGCATCGGCACGGCCGAGATCTACAACCAGGTCGAGCAGATGGAAGAGGTGCTCGAGGCCTTGTGCATCGGCCAGGACTGGGACGACGATGTGCGTGTCGTCCTGTTCGTCAGGCTGGCGCCCGGCATCGTGCTCGATGAGGCGCTGGAGAAGGCGATCAAGACCCGCATCCGCACCGGCGCCTCGCCTCGCCACGTACCGGCGAAGATCATAGCCGTGGCCGACATACCACGAACCAAATCGGGCAAGATCGTCGAACTCGCCGTGCGGGAGGTCGTTCATGGGCGTCCGGTCAAGAACAAGGAGGCGCTGGCCAATCCGGAGGCCTTGGAGCTCTTTGCCAACCTTGCCACGCTCAAGGAGTGAAGAATTTTGGGGCGCACAAGCCTCTGGCGGCGTTAACGATTTCGAGCCGGCCGGATTAACCAACTTCAACAAGATGTGAACGCGGCCGCCGGCTTGCAGGTGGGGAAGTAAGGATTTGTTAAGGCCCGGACGGCCATGGTCAACCGGACTTGAGCACGTCCAATGTGAGGACGGTTTCGGCGGCCCGGCCGCCCTCATGGCATGACGTCGTATCCTGACGCTTTAGTTGGACAGCATCAAATTGTTGCGGGCGGCCGAAAGGTCGCCCTCTTTTTGTCAGCGATTGGTGGAGTTCAACGAACGCGACACCAGGAAGACCGGCACAAGCCCCGCGGCAACGATAATGATGGCCGCAACCGACGCATCCTCCACCTTCGCCCGCGACGCATCCTCGTAGACGAGTGTCGCCAGCGTATTGAAGTTGAAGGGGCGCAGCATGATGGTCGCCGACAGTTCCTTCATTGCTTCGATGAAGACGAGCAGCGCCGCCGTCAGCGTTGCCGGCCGCATCATTGGCAGCAGAACGGTTCGCAATGTCTGGGCGCTTGTTCGTCCCAGGGTGCGCGCAGCCATATCGAGGTGCGGCGACAGCTTGTGAAAGCCCGCATCGATCGTACCCTCGGCCATGGTGAGGAAGCGAACGGTGCAGGCGTAGATGATGGCAAAGCCGCTGCCGGAAAGAAGCAGCCCCGTCGAGAAACCGTACCAGTCGCGCGTCAGTCCGGCGACACCGTTGTCAAACCGGGCAAGCGGAATGAGCACGCCCATCGCCAGCACGGTTCCGGGCACGCCGTAGCCGAAGGAGGCGAGCCGTCCGGCGACCGTGGTGAGCGGAGATCGGGCCGCGCGCGTCGCATAGGCGAGCAGGAAGGCGAGAAGGACCGCGGCGCAGGCGGTTGAAAACGAGATCAACACGCTGTGCCAGAGCGCCGACAAGAGGCGCAGCGAAAGAAACTGATCCAATCGCTTCAGCGCATAGGAGCCGAGTACGAGGACGGGGATGGCAAAGCCGAAGAGCGGTGGAAGCAGGCACGCGACCGTTGCGGCCCATCGCTTCCAACCCCTCAAGGGGAGGCGCACCTGGTCGGCGACCGCCGCCGTCGTCTTGCTGCTGGTGAAGCGTTGCCTGCGACGGGCGGCGCGCTCGACGAAGAGCAGGGCGACAACGAAGAGGAGCATGACGCAGGCAATCTGCGCCGCGCCTGCCAGGCTGCCCCGGTTCAGCCAGGTGTCGAATATCGAGAACGTCAGCGTCTGCACGCCGAGGTATTCGACGGCGCCGATGTCGTTGAGCGTTTCCATGGCGACCAGCGTCAGGCCGACCATGATCGCCGGCCGTGCCATCGGGATCTGCACCTTGGCGAAGACCGCAAGCGGACCGGCCCCCAGCGTGCGCGCAACATCGGCGGCGGCGCGCCCCTGCATCAGAAACATCGCTCGCGCGGCCAGGTAGATGTAGGGGTAGAGCACGCTTCCCAAAACCAGCACGGCGCCGCCGGTCGTGCGGATCTCCGGGAACCAGTAGTCCCGGCGGCTCGTAAAACCGAAGATGGCACGCAAAGTCGTCTGCACCGGACCGGTGTAGTCGAGGAATTCGCCGAACGCGTAGGCCGAGAGATAGGAAGGGATGGCCAGTGGCAGAACGAGCAGCACCGAGAGCAACCGGCGCAGCGGAAATTCGCAGCTCGCCGTCAGCCAGGCGGTGATCACGCCTGTGATCGCCGTCGCAGCGGCAACGCCGGCGAGGAGCAGCAGCGTGCGCAACGTCGCGCGCGGCAGGACGTTATTCACGAGATGCGGCCAGTCGCTTCCCGATCCGCTGCCCGCGATCACGACGATCGCGACGATCGGCATGAGCACGATGAGGGACGTGAAGAGGGCGGCGCCGACCAGCGTGCGATGTGCATTCGCACCTGGCCTGTTGCGATCCCTTCCCAGGGTGAGACGAGCAAATACTTGCAACGCTGATCTTCCTCGTGTGCGGCCTTCTGCGAAGGGGCAATCAAGTCACGCGGGGGCGGCTGGCCCTCGGCATCGGTTGGCCCGGAGCACTGCCTTGTTCAGCGTTTCCTATAGAGGATCGGCTTGCCCCTGCGTATGCCGAAGTAGCGCAATTGTCTCAAACTGCCAACACGCGCGGCGAGGGAAAGGTGACTTCGACCAGCGTGCCCTCGTTGGGGCTGGAACTGATGGCGAAGCTCGCACGGTTTGCGTCCACCATGGCCTTGGTCAGCGGCAGGCCAAGGCCCGTGCCGTCGCCGCGCTTGCGAGCGCCTGTCGTCACCTGCCGGAACGGCTTCATGGCTTGCTCCAGCTCGCTCCGCGTCATGCCGGCGCCGGTGTCGCGGATGCGAAGCACGACGCTGCCGTTGGCCTCGTAGGACGTCGACACGACGATCTGTCCTCCGGACGGCGTGAAGCGGATGGCGTTCGACAGGATGTTGAGAGCAATCTGCTTGATCGAGCGCAGGTCGGCCACGACTGGGGGGACGGCCGTCGACAGCGAAGTGCGAATGATGACACGCTGGCTGTTCGCCTGGGGCTGCACCAGCGATACCGCTTCCGATATGGTTTCGTTCAGGCCGACGGCGGTGAAGTCGAGCTCCATCTCGCCGGCTTCGATCTTGGAGATGTCGAGCAGATCATTGACGATGTCGAGCACATATCGACCGGACCGGCCGATATCGTTGGCGTATTCAATGTAGCGCGGGTGGCCGATCGGACCAAAGCGCTCGCTCGCCATCATGTCGGAGAAGCCGATGATCGCGTTCAGGGGCGTGCGGATTTCGTGGCTGACCCGGGCTAGAAAATCGCTCTTGTGGGCATTGGCAATTTCAGCCGCCCGCTTGGCGTTGCGCAGCTCTTCCTCGGTGCGCTTCCACTGTGTGATATCGCGAATGACGGCGCAGTAGCCGCTCTTTGAGGAAAGCCGCCCCATCGTCATGAAAAGTGGAATGAAGCCGCCGGAGGATTCGCGGCCGATAACCTCCCGCCCGTCATTCAGCACGCTCGCCACTCCGTGGCCGGAAAGGCCCGCGAGATAGTCGAGCACCGCCCGTTGACTCTCGTGCGCGAAGAGCGCGGCGAAAGGTTTTTCGCGGATTTCCTCTTCGTCGTAGTTGAAGAGCGCACTGGCCGAACGGTTGATCGAGCGGATTTCGCCCTCGTGGCCGACAATGACGACCCCATCCGTTGCGGTTTCAAGGATCGAGCGCAGCTCGGTTGCCTCGTCGCGCAGCGCCTCCAGCTCCTCTTGGTCGAGCATTTGCGCCGACAATTCCGCCGCCTCGGCTGTGACAGCGTGCCCGGTGGTTACCACAGGTGCGGTCGGCAGGATCGCCATCATCAATGCCGTGCCGCTCTCCCAGCGCACGGATTGCAGCCGGGCATTGACGGTCACGGTGCTCTCGCCGTTGGCGTGACGAAGCAGCATTGTTCCCGAGTGTTCCCGATCGTCGGCTTCCGGCTGGTCAAGCAGGATGTCCAAGCCGCCCGCCTGCTCCAACTCGGCCAACGATCCGAAGCCGGTGAGGCTCATGAACTCCGGGTTCGCATGAATTAGCCTGTCGCCGGCATGGATCAGCAGCGCGACGGGGAGCGCATCGACGATTGCAGCGGTCAGGCCATGGTCCATCGCGGTGCGCGGCGGCGCTATCGGCGCGCTTCTTGCGGGAACATCATTGGCGTGCTCGCCGACCTCAAGGCCCGGGATCTCATCCTGGTCGTCAACAGGAGCATCATCCGGGGCGAGAGATGCCGCTTCGCTGTTACGCGTGGCGCGCGTGTCCTGCGCTTCTTCGGCCCCATCCGTGGTGGGCGTAACCGGCTGCATATCGGGACGGCCTGCGACCGGCATATCCTCAGGCTTGCGCTTGCCGAAGGTTTCCCCGAGCTGCCGGGCGATCTCCCGGAAAGCAGCCTGCTCGCCACTTGAAAGCGCACCAGCGCGGCCGCGCCGGTCGTCCAACTGGACGATCTTTTCCGATTGGTGCGGCGCGGGCGCTTCTACCAGTCGCAGCGCCGGCAGTTCGCCTTGAAAATCGTCCTCCGGCGCAACCGATGCATCGCCGGCCGGCTGCCCCGTCGGTGTCTCCGGTGTCTCCGGTGTGTCGGAGGGTTCGTCTTCGAGTTCTTCTGCCAGCAACTCATCCAGCACGGACGGCGCAGGCGCAGGTGGCCGATCATAATCGTCCGGTTCTGCAGATTCCGGTAAAACTTCGCCGTCGCCTGGCGGCGTCTCCACCGGCTCGACACCTGCGAGATCGGTTTCGAGTGCCTGTTCTGTCACCTCGACGACGCCCGACAGCCCGAGGCCGTGCGAAGCCGGATCCTCGATGGCATCCGTGGTCCGTACGATGCCAAAGCCGCGGAAACCATCGAACTCACGTTCGCGCGAATAGGTCGGAAGGGCCGCGAGGTCGACCGGCACAACCAGGCTCGTGCCTTCGACCGGCCAGTGAATGGTCTTGCCCGACCACGTGTCGCGACGGCGCAGCAGTTCGGCAATGGTGCCGTCTGCGTCGAAGTCGAAGCGGCGCGCCACGTCGACAAAGGCTTGGCCGACCACATCGGCGGAACGCGGTCCGACCGCCTGGGCAAACTCGTCGGAGATTTCGCTGAACTTGCCTTCGGCATCGATCTTCCAGACGAAGCGGGCGGGGCGGGCCGCGGGATTGAAGAGGAACGTTACTTCCTCTGGCGCTGCCGGTTCAGGCAGCTGCGCCGGCGACACGTCCACCTTGTCATCCGCGGCAACGATCTCGGTCTCGTTGTCTGCTGCCGCCAGCCGGGCTTCCGCCGGCGCGCCGATTCCAGTCTCCGATTCAGCCTCGGTGCCAGCGGGCGGCGAGTCGTTTGCCGGCGACTCTGATCGTGTGGCGGTCGCGCCGGTCGTCAAGGTTTCATCGCGGCGTTCGGTGACCGTCGGCGCGTCCCCGGCCGGGGCCACCGCCGCCGCTTGAGCCTGTGTCCCGTCGCTTGCGTCGTTGTCCTTTGAACTCACCGGGGCTGCGGGAACTGCATCATGCTCGGCATCGAGGTGCCCAAGGATTGTCTCAACCGCAAACAGCAGGTTGAGGGTGGGGTCGAGCGAGACACGGCCGAGCGCTGCCGGCAGCAGTCCCTTGCCGGTGGGGATTGGCCGCTTCACCAACCCGTCGCCCTCGCGGCGCGCGGCCTCGATCATCCGGCGACGCGCGTCCTCGCTGATGCCGAGCGCTTCAAAACCGGGGGAGGCGGCGACAATGGCGCCATCGCCGTCGAGCACCGCCATATGGGTGTCGGGATCATCGAAGCCCGCAAGCATGGATGCCGCGCGAGCGGCCGCTGGCTCGTCCTTCGACGCGACCGGCGTGCTGAACAGGATCGCGTCTTGCCATGGAGTGAGAGCAATCCGTTCGACATGGGCATTGACAGGCAGGCCGCGAAAGCCGGAGCCGATGCGAAGCAGCAGGTTTCGACCGAGTCCCCTATGGGAAAGCTGTCGCGCGGCTGCGGCAAGCTGCCGGAAGACAACATCGGTGGGGGAGGGGGCATCGAGGAAATCATAGATTGACGCATAGCCAAACAGGGCAGCTCCACGTCCGTTCGCCCACAGCACGGTCTTCATGTCGATCGAAAACAGCACCACCGCTTCGCCGCGGGCAAACGGCGGGCGCACCCGCTCGTGCACGGCGACATCGATAAAGGGGTACTGATGAGCGGACATCGGCAGCCTGTCATGGGTTCGCGGCGGCAGCTACCGCCGCACGCTTAACGCTTTATTAATAGCGACCCGGTTTCGGCCGGTCCAGCGTCGCCCCCTGTGCCCCCTGCTGTTTTGGCAGGCAGGGTTAACATTGTGCGTCGCACAAATATGTTGCAATGCACAATAGGATCCGCTATAACGCTGCCATCACGCAATTCGGTACCTCGTGACGAGGGCCACATCAAGGATGATTGAAATGGCTGCCAAGAAGACCGATGACGTATTTTCCATTGCCGCTTTCGACCCGGCAAAAGTATCCGAGAGCTTCCGCGAGTTTGCTGAAAAGGGCGCTTCGCAATCGAAGGACGCCTATGCCAAGCTGAAGACCGCCGCAGAAGACGCGACGAAGGTCGTCGAGGCGACGTTCGAGAATGCCCAGGCCGGCACCGTCGAACTCGGCCTTACCGCCATCGAGGCGCTGCGCACCAATGCCGAAAGCTCGCTTTCGCACATGGAAGCGCTGCTCGGCGTGAAGTCCGTCTCCGAACTGTTCGAGCTCCAGACGGCCTTCCTGCGCAAGCAGGCCGAGGTGGTCGTCGAGCAGGCCAAGAGCATGCAGGAAGCCACCAGGAAGGTTGCCGAAAAGGTCGTCGAGCCGGGCAAGTCGGCCGCTGAAAAGGCGCTGAAGACCTTCAAGGCCGCCTGACCGCCGTCGTTCACATACCTGCGCCCGTTCGATCCGAGCGGGCCGCTGGACCAAAAAGGGCTGGACGCATCGTCCGGCCCTTTTTAGTATGGAACGACCAATAAGGGGCTTGCAATCCGGGCGGCGTGCCCGTATGTGAGCCACCAAGCGCGAAGCGCTTCCAGTGCGGTTGTAGCTCAGTTGGTTAGAGCGCAGGTTTGTGGCACCTGAGGTCGTAGGTTCGATTCCCACCAACCGTACCATTTTTCCCCGTTTGATAATCTAGGCGCGAGGGTTGGTGCGTGGCCACAGGTCAATGCGCTACGCTACTGCGCGCGCCACCAATCGAAGTGATGAGGCGCGGTTCTGGCGGGAAAAACGCCGCCCGGTGCATCGGCGGTGCGCTCGGTCCCTCCAATATGCTATGTTGACCGGTGCGAATGCGGGGATGGTGCGGGACGCCCCATCGTGACCATCGCCCGGAGGTCGTTTCGGAGCGGTCTGATGCGACAGTTCGATGCGATTTTTGTCGGCGCCGGCCAGGCGGCCCCCTTCCTTGCTGCGCGGATGGCCGAGCGCGGCATGAAGGTTGCGCTGATCGAACGAAAGTTCCTCGGCGGAACCTGCGTGAACGCCGGTTGCATGCCAACCAAGACGCTGGTGGCCAGTGCCCGAGCGGCGCATGTCAGCCGCCGCGCAGCCGACTGGGGCGTGAGGATCGCGAGTGAAGTCGCGGTCGACATGCAAGCCGTACGTCGCCGCGCACACCAGGTGACCATGGACGCCCGCAATGGGCTGGCGGACTGGCTCGGCGGCATGGATGGAGTGTCCATCATTTTTGGCCACGCGCGTTTCGTTGCGGCCCACCGGGTCACGGTCAACGGCGACACCCTCACTGCCCCGCGGATATTCCTCAATGTCGGCGCCCGTCCGGTGATCCCCGATTTCCCCGGCATCGAAGACATCGACTACCTGACCAGCACCTCGATCCTCGAACTCGACACGCTGCCCCGCCACCTCGTGATCATCGGCGGCAGTTATATCGCCTTGGAGTTCGCCCAGATGTATCGGCGCTTCGGAGCAAACGTCACCGTGATCGAGCGTGGCGCGCGGATCGCCTCGCGCGAGGACGATGATATTTCCAGTGCGATCCGCGACATCCTCGAGGCGGAAGGTGTCGACGTCCGCACGGAGGCTGAGCACGTTGGGTTTTCCCGGGCCGGTAACGGGATCCATGTGTCCCTGAACGGAGGCGGCATCGATGCCAGCCACGTACTCGTTGCGACCGGCCGCAAGCCGAACACGGATGATCTGGATCTCGACGCCGCCGGCGTTGCCGTCGATCCCCGCGGCTACATTGCCGTCGATGACGGGCTCGAAACCAACGTATCAGGTATCTGGGCGCTCGGCGACTGCAATGGGCGCGGAGCCTTCACCCACACGTCCTATAACGATTTCGAGATCGTTGCTGTAAATCTTCTCGACGGTGAGGACCGCAAGGTGTCGAGCCGGATCCCGGCCTACGCCCTCTATATCGATCCGCCGCTCGGCCGGGTCGGAATGACCGAGAGGGAGGCCGCCTCATCGGGCCGCAAGGTTCTTGTTTCCCGGCGGCCGATGGAACTGGTCGGGCGAGCAAAGGAGCGCGCCGAGACAAGAGGTTTCATGAAGGTAATCGCCGATGCCGACACCGGGGAAATACTTGGTGCCGCGATCTTGGGCATTGAGGGTGACGAAGCCATTCACGGCATCATCGATGCCATGAATGCCGGAACGCGCTACACCGAGTTGCAATGGGCGGTGCCGATCCATCCGACGGTCTCGGAGGTAATCCCGACGCTCCTGCGGGGGCTTGGCTGAAGCGACGACGCCAGGGAGCGATCCGCCCCCGGGCCGATGCATCGGTTGCGCAGCGCGCGATGGCGATTGCGATCGACGACGGACCCACGATACCCGCCAGCCAACTGACAGGAAGGAACGACGATGTCTCAATCGGCAAAAACCAGTGACGCAGCAGCCGCGCGCCCCAAGGCTGTCAACGGCGAGCTGAAGCTCGAGGTGGTCGTCATTCCTGTTTCGGATGTCGATCGCGCCAAGGATTTTTACGGCGGTCTGGGCTGGCGGCTCGACGCGGATTTCCCTGTCGGTGACGCCTTTCGGGTCATACAGTTCACGCCGCCGGGCTCCCAGTGCTCGATCCATTTCGGCAAGGGGATCACGGCGGCTGCCCCGGGCTCTGCAAACGGAACCTATCTCGTTGTATCGGACATCGAGGCCGCACGCGCCGACCTTGTTGCTCGCGGCGTCGATGTGGGCGACGTGTTTCACCGTGCCGGTCCGGGAAAGCCGCAGGTCAAGGGCCGGGATCCGGAGCGCAGCAGTTACTTCTCCTACGCCACCTTCAGCGATCCGGACGGCAACAGTTGGCTGCTGCAGGAAATCACAGCGCGTCTGCCCGGGCGTGTTGAGGCGACAAGCACGGCTTTCACGTCGCCGAGCGAACTTGCGGCAGCGCTTCTCCGGGCGGAAGCCGCGCATGGCGAGCATGAGAAGCGGACAGGTCAGCGTGATGCAGACTGGCCGGCCTGGTACGCCGAGTACATCGTGCAGGAACAGGCAGGGGGGCCGCTGCCGCAATGAGTGAAGCAGCGACGGGCAGGTGGCCGGCTATTAAACTATACTGCTCACAGCGCGTTGCCAGGACTGTCCCGGACTAGCGGCATTGGAGATTGTCAATGAATAGCCTTCACGCGGACATCCTGAGAATGGCACGGCGCAACAGGCTGGTTGGCATGTGGGCAGCGGAAAAATTGGGTCTCGTCGGTGAAAGCGCCAAGGCCTATGCGAATGACCTCGCCAGGGGCGCGCTCGATATCGAACGCAATGACGTGCTTGCCATCCTTCGCAAGGACTTCGATCGTGCCGGCGTGGTTCAATCCGATGAGCAGATTCTGAACATAATGAGCCAGTCCTGGCTGGAGGCCGGAAGAGGGGCGAAGGGCACCGATTCCAGCGACGCCGCGCTCGTGCAGATTGTGCGCAATCTGCAGTCGAGGTGATGGATTTTGCGCACAAAGAACGCTGGCGCGGGCCTCACGCGTGCGGTCTGAAGGCCGATCTATGGCTGCCATCAGCCGCCGAACCGCTCTGCTCGGAGCCGAAGCGGTCACAGACAATGTCCGAGCATTGCCCCATCCTGCGCCGGGCTTAGTGCAGCCCCCGCTCCCCACCGACAACGCGTCTCTACTGTTCATGTCCTTCGCTGCGGGAGCGAGTCGTCCGGCAATTCTCCCGGGCGATAGCCGGGCAGCCGGCCCGCCGGAAGGATCGTCAGAAGAGCCAGTCCAGCCATAAGGAGCAGGCCGATCTTCAGCGCGCGCAGCCGCGCCTCGGTATTGACGCGCACTGCCTCCGCCACTTGCTCCGGCGTTGCATCGGTGCCGGCAAGGACGGTCTCCAGCCGGTCGTTGCTGACGAAGTTGATGTTGTCGAGGTCCACCTGCGCCTGCAGTTCGGGCGTGAGTTCCGGGCTCGCGGCGATCCTGGCTATGGCGACGGTGCTCAACAGACCGACGAGGAGCGCTCCGGCAACGGCCGTCCCGACCGCCGATGCGAGGTTCTGTGTGGTGCCGCGCAGCGCCCCGACGTCGCCCGCAAGTTCCTTCGGCGAGGCCGTGACCAGCACGTTGAACACCAAGGTGACAAGCGAACCCTGGCCGATGCCGAACACGATGAGGCCGAGGAGCACCGGCCACTCGCTCCAATCGTTGCGGACGACGAAGGCGAGCCACACCAGGCCGATGGCGCAGAGTATGAAGCCATAGCGGCCGATTTGCCGGGGGGTCAGGCGGTCGTAAAGCCGCACGATCAGCATCGCCGCGAAGAAGACCGTGAGATTGAACGGCATCATCGCGATCGCGGTCGCGATCGGCGTCCGGCCCTGCACGATCTGGATATACAGCGGCACCGTGAAGTTGAGCGCGGCTTCGAGTGCGACGACCGAAAACATGGCATAGACCGCGGCTCTCTCCTGGAGCGAATCGATCACCTCCAGCGCTAGCAGCGGTGTCCGCCCTGTTTCCTGGCGCCGCCGCGTCCACATCAAGAACGCCTGACCAAGCACGACGCCCACAACGATGAAGATCGGAGCAGGCGACAGGCCGAGAAGGCTGAAAGGTGCGTTTGCCGTCGCAAACCCGAGACCCCATCGATTGAGATTGTTGAAGCCGAAGCTGATAAGCACGATGGCCGCCGCGGCCAGGACGACGCCGACGGCATCGATCCTGACGTCGGGGCGGCCCTCGTCCACCTTGAGCCGGAAGCTCAAGAGAAAGACGAGCGCCGAAGCGGCGATCAGGATCCCGAAAACCGGGCGCCAACCGATATAGGTGCCGAGAATGCCGCCGATGATAAACGCCAGCACGCCGGCCGCGGCGCGTGCGGAGCCGAGCGCTCCGACCGCCGTGGCCTGCTGGCGGCCCTTATAGTTTTCCGCAATCAAGGCAACCAGGGATGGCACGATCACCGAGGCCGACGCACCGCACAGCGCTTGGGCGGCAATCATCAGCGCGGCCGTCGGACTGAACGTCATCAATATTTGTGAAGCGCAGAAAAGCACGACAGCGGCGCGAAAAACGCGCGCCGCGCCATAGCGTTGATTGAGCTTCGCACCCAGCATCACGAACCCGGCGACCAGCATCCCGTAGGCCACGATGCCGGTAGCAATGGTCGTGGGCGGAACATTGAAGCTTTTCACCATCCCACCGAGCGCCACCGGCAGCGATGCAACGTTGAAGGACATGATCATCTGCCCGAGCGCGATCGCAATCATCGGCACCCACGATGCCTTCAGCTCCGCTTGTTCGGCCGGGACATAGTTGGCTTCTGCGGACATGACTTCCTCCAGATCCAGTGGCGGTCGGAATCGAACGGCGATCGGAGAGACGCTGAGCCTTAGCGTCCACTTACACTTCAGGATTCGAGACGAAGAGATCCATCCCCAGGCGCTGGGACAGGAATTTTGCGGCCAGCTGTCCCTTTACGCTGTTGCCGGCGGCGTCGAGCCGGGGCGCGAACGTGCCGAAACCGCCCTTACCCGGCGAGACGGCAACAATGCCGCCGCCGATCCCGCTCTTTCCCGGCAACCCGATGTCGTAGAGCCAGTCGCCGGAGGTCTCGTACAAGCCGGCAGTGACCATCACGGCGAGCGTGTAGTGACACACGCCGGCATCGACCACCCGTTGCTTCGTGACCGGATTCACGCCGCCATCGGCAAGCGTCGCGCCCATCACCGCAAGGTCCCTCGCGCTGACGTTCAGCGAGCACTGCCTGGTGTAGAGGTCGGTCGCCTCCTTCGCGTCGGAGTAAATTCTGTCATAGCTCTGCAGCAGACGGGCGATGCTGCGATTGCGGAAGTTTGTTTGCGATGCCGACGCATAAACCTCCTCGTTGAGCGGCAATGCCCGCCCGGCGAAACGCGACAGTCCGTCATGGATGAACGTCCACTTCTCGTCGGCGGTCGCACCCGGCACGAGGCTCGTCGTTGCGATGGCACCGGCATTCACCATCGGATTGGTTCGCCCGTCGGGCGCCCGCTCGATGGCGCCCAACGAATTGAACGCCAACCCCGTGGCGTTCGCCCCGAGCTTGTCGCGCGCTTGTTCCGGACCGATCGCCTCGCACACTAGCGCGAACAGGAACGGCTTCGACACGCTCATGATCGTGAAATCGTAGTCGATGTCTCCGGCAGACCAGACATCGCCGCTCGTCCCGGCGATGCACACCCCGAAGAAGTCGCCCGGCACCCTGGCAAGCGCCGGATAGACCTGCGAAATCTCACCGTCGGTGTTCGACTTGAAGCGCGCGTGGGCGTCAGAGACCAGATTCTGCACGATCCCGGGATCGGGTAGATGACCCGTCGAGATATACGGCCAGTGGGCTTGCTCCGTGATCGACTGCGGCGAGTGCATGTACACTCCTCCCAATCCTCTTTCAGGAAACTGTCTGGCTTGCCGCTTTCAACAATGCGCTTTTGCTGCGGAAGCTACAACCGTGAAACCTCACGGCGCGCGATATACGCGCAATTATATCCCCCATCGAGCGCTTGTCCACGTCCCGCGCAGCATCAATTCGCATGCTCGACCTGAAGCTGAATTCCAGCCGGCGGCGCCCAATCTTCCGGCGGCGACCATCCACCGGTACCGATAACCAGTCTGGCGGCCTGCGGGAACGTCGGCGCGGCGTGGTTGTCGCACTCGTCTCAAAGAAATATCCGCTGCTCCTGCTCCACCAACTCCTGCACGTACGCCGTAACGGTGCGAACGCGGGCGAGGTCGCGGGCGCTTTCGTGATAGGTGGTCCAGTAGGCGCGGCGGATCGTCGTTTCGGGCAGGATGCGCACGAGGTCCGGGTCCTGGCGGGCGATATAATTGTGCAGGATGCCGATGCCGGCGCCAGAACGCACCGCCTCGGTCTGTCCCGTCGCGCTGGAGATCTCGAAGGCGGCGTTCCAACTGCGCATGATCTCGCCGGTGAAGTCGAGCGAGGCAGTGAAGATCAGGTCCTCGACGTAGCCGATGCGGCGGTGCGCCTTCAAGGCCTCCACGTCAATCGGCTCGCCGTGCGCGGCAATGTAGCTGCGGCTCGCATAGAGGCCGAGCGTGTAGTCGGTCAGCTTGGAGGACACCAGCCGACCCTGTTCGGGGCGTTCCAGCGTGATGGCGATATCGGCCTCGCGCTGGGAGAGCGAGAAGGAGCGCGGCACCGGCACGAGCTGGATCTTCAGCTCGGGATGGCGCGCCGTGAGCCGGCCGAGGCGCGGGGCGAGGAAGGAGACGCCGAAGCCGTCCGGCGCGCCGATGCGCACCGTGCCCGCCACCGCCGCATCGATGCGGCCGATCTTCGCCTGGGCGGATAACATCTCCGTTTCCATTCGCTCGGCGGCATGAAAAAAGACTTCGCCCTCGGCCGTCAGGTCGCAGCCGTTGGTTCGCCGCACCAGGAGACGCGTCTTCATCTCCTGTTCCAGCGCGCTGATGCGACGACTGAGCGTCGCGTGGTTGACGCCGAGCCGGCGCGAGGCCGCGAGCAACTGACCGGTGCGCGCCACTGCGAGAAACATGCGAACGTCGTCCCAGTTCATTTCTTGGCCTTCGCTACGGTCGTGGACTATAATTTCTGCACAACGGTTGCTTATCGGAAGCGATTGAGTTGAGCAAATTGTAGTGCGATCATGCGCCCCATAACATCTGGAGGATATCCCATGCGTGAGATCGGACATTTCATCGGCGGCAAGCACGTGGCCGGCAAGAGCGGCCGCACGGCCGACGTCTACAATCCTGCGACCGGCGAGGTCCAGGCCAAGGTAGCGCTCGCAAGCGAAGCCGAAATGGCCGCCGCCGTCGAGGTCGCCAAGGCCGCTCAGCCCGCCTGGGCCGCGACCAACCCGCAGCGCCGCGCCCGCGTCTTCATGAAGTTCGTCCAGCTCTTGAACGACAACATGAACGAACTCGCCGAGATGCTCTCCAGGGAGCACGGCAAGACGATCGAGGATTCCAAGGGCGACATCATCCGCGGCCTCGAGGTCTGCGAGTTCGTCATCGGCATTCCGCACCTCTCCAAGAGCGAGTTCACGGAAGGCGCCGGCCCGAACATCGACATGTATTCGATCCGCCAGCCGGTCGGCATCGGCGCGGGCATCACGCCCTTCAACTTCCCGGGCATGATCCCGATGTGGATGTTTGCGCCGGCGATCGCCTGCGGCAACGCCTTCATCCTGAAGCCGTCCGAGCGCGATCCGTCCGTGCCGATGCGCCTGGCCGAATTGATGATCGAGGCCGGCCTGCCGGCGGGCATCCTCAACGTCGTCAACGGCGACAAGGGCGCGGTTGACGCGATCCTGACGCACCCGGACATTGGCGCCGTTTCCTTCGTTGGCTCCACGCCGATCGCCCGCTACGTCTACGGAACGGCGGCGATGAACGGCAAGCGCGCCCAGTGCTTCGGCGGTGCCAAGAACCACATGATCATCATGCCCGATGCCGACCTAGACCAGGCCGCCAACGCCCTGATCGGCGCCGGCTATGGCTCCGCCGGCGAGCGCTGCATGGCGATCTCGGTCGCCGTCCCGGTCGGTGAGGACACCGCCAACCGCCTGATCGACAAGCTGGTGCCGATGGTCGAAAGCCTGCGCATCGGTCCCTATTCCGACGAAAAGGCCGATCTCGGCCCGGTCGTCACCAAGGAAGCCCAGGCCCGCATCAAGGGGCTGATCGACAGCGGCATCGAGCAGGGCGCCAAGCTGCTCGTCGACGGCCGCGACTTCAAGCTGCAGGGTTATGAGGACGGCTATTTCGTCGGCGGCTGCCTGTTCGACCACGTCACGCCGGACATGGACATCTACAAGACCGAGATCTTCGGGCCGGTCCTGTCGGTCGTCCGTGCGAAGAACTACGAGGAAGCGCTTTCCCTGCCGATGAAGCACGAATACGGCAACGGCGTCGCGATCTACACCCGCGACGGCGACGCCGCCCGCGACTTCACCTCGCGCATCAACATCGGCATGGTCGGCGTCAACGTTCCGATCCCGGTTCCGCTCGCCTACCACTCCTTCGGCGGCTGGAAGGCCTCGTCCTTCGGCGACCTGAACCAGCACGGCACGGACTCGATCAAGTTCTGGACCCGCACCAAGACGGTGACGAGCCGCTGGCCGTCGGGCATCAAGGACGGCGCCGAGTTCGTCATCCCGACGATGAAGTGATCAGCTCAGAAGTAAAGAAACAGGCCCCCGCGAGGGGCCTGTTTTTTCATGCGCGCCGAAAGCGTGTATCGCGAGCATTGACAGGACAATCTGCAGGCGGCCGCCAGGCTCCAACCGCGACCGACTTGTCGTGGCGCCGTGAATTCGACGCGATGGGCCCAGATCCAGCTTCAGCCTGCCGGCTCGGGATTGGGAAATTTCCACTCGCCATTCAGGATTTCTGCACGTGGCCGATAGAGCCGCACCGTATAGTTCCAGCCGGGCATGATTGGCAGGCAGTTTGAAATTTTTCCGTCGCAGCCTCCGAATTGTACGGTGACAGCGCCGTCCGGGTCTTTCTTCGCGGTAAGATCGTTAAGTGAATAGGCGTTGTAGGGATTCTTCTCGAAATAGCCGGCGGCATTGTAGACGCTGATTGACCAGAAGGCGTCCACCGGGACGTCTGCCACACGGAGCTTGTAGACGGTCTTTCCGTCATTCTTCGGCACCTGCGTTCCGATATAGGTCGCGTCCTTGTCCGGATTGCCGCCCCATCCTGCCGCGGTGCCGATCAGGTGCTTGATCGGGTCGACTTGCTCCTTGGTGCCGAAAGCGTGCTTGAAGCCGTCGGTGTGCTCGGCAAGCATCAGCAGAGCATTGCGGATCTCCGTCAGGCTTTTCTGGTCCCAGTTCGGCAATTCGAGCTTCCCGGGGCTTTCCTGGCTGACCTTGATCGCGTCCTGAAGCTTGTGAACCTCGTCGAGGTCGCCTGGCTGATTGGGATCGACCAAGGTGCGGATTGCGACCGTTACGTAACGGGTCCCGACGTCCTTCTCGGTGAGCGTGTGCGGCTTCTGGTCGTAGGCAACGAAAGGGACGTAATGGTCTTCGTTGACGATTTGCATCGACATGAAACGCTTGCCGGCGTCGGGGAGCGTAATCGTCACCGGCGCGGCTGCGAGATCGAAAACGCCGAAGGAATAGAGCGTGTCGCGGTTCAAGCGGATGACGGTCTGGTCGTCGATCGAAGCGGGCTCACGATTGTGGTGCAGCTTGCCAAGGCCTGCCTTTGCATTGGCGGCCATGTAATTGTCGGACTCGGCACGTGCAAAGGTTTCGACTGTGACCGGCGTTGTGATGTCGGTCGAAGATTGCGCGAAAGCCAGTGGAGCTAAAACGAGGAATGGGAATGCACTGATCACTCTCTTCATGGGTATCTCCTCGGGTGCATGCGCAAACAATCTATGCGAGCAATGTGACATGTCAATTTCGAGGTCATGCGCGAGCGCATCGAGCCGGGCGGGGGGGGCCAGATAACGTCCGCCGTGTTGCTGCCGGCGTGTCGCGCCCTGATACACCAATGGGGGCACGGGCCGTCAGGGAGAAACAAAAAACCCCGCCGTTGGCGGGGTTTGCAGAGAGGCAAACAGCGACTGCCGTAGCCGCAGCGGGAGCCAGTTAGTTCGTCGGTCCGTCGTTGAAGCCGACCTTGTCGACCAGTTCGGAGGCCTTCTTGCGGTTGGCGGCGATGTCGGCGAGCGGCAGCGTGTCCGGCTTGATCGTGCCGAAGGACTTCACGACGTCGGAGGGCTCCTTGCCCGGCATCACCGGATATTCGTACACCTGCTCGGCATAGATTTCCTGGGCTTCGCCGGAGGCCAGGAAGTCGATCAGCTTCTGGGCGTTTTCCTTGTTCGGGGCATACTTGGCCATTGCCACGCCGGAAACGTTGACGTGGGTGCCGCGGTCATTGGCGTTCGGGAACAGCACCTTGATCGAGTTGGCCCATTCCTTCTGCTCCGGCTCCTTCTCGTTCGTCAGCATCAGGCCGACATAGTAGGAGTTGCCGAGCGCCAGGTCGCATTCGCCGGCGAAGATCGCCTTGGCCTGGTCGCGGTCGCCGCCATCGGGCTTGCGCGCGAGGTTGTTCTTCAGTCCGGTGAGCCACTTCTCGGTCTCGGCTTCGCCATGGTGGGCGATCATCGAGGCGAAGAGGCCGATGTTGTAGGAGTGCTGACCGTCGCGGGTGCAGATCTTGCCCTTCCACTTCGGGTCGGCCAGTTCCTCGTAGGTGATGTCGTTCTGGGCGACGCGATCCTTCGATGCGTAGACGACCCGTCCGCGGGTGGTGAGGCCAACCCATGCGCCGTCCGGATCGCGATACTGGGCGGGAATGTCAGTGTCGATGATCGCGCTCTTGATCGGCTGCGTGATGCCGGCATCCTTGGCCTCAGTGAGGCGGCTGATGTCGACGGTGAGGATGACGTCGGCGGGGGAGTTCTCGCCTTCGGCCTGAATGCGCTCGACGAGGCCCTTGTCGAGGAACAGGACATTGGTCGCGATCCCGGTCTCGGCCTTGAAGCGGTCGAGCAGCGGCTGGATCAGGTCGGGCTGGCGATAGGAATAGATGTTGACCTCGCCATCCGCCAGCGCGGGAATGGCGGTGCTGGCGGTGAGCGACAATGCGATCGCGAGCTTCTTGAGATTGGCCAAGGGTCTGTTCTCCGTATACTTAACTCTGCGGCTCATCTTTTAGAACCTGTTCTCGAACAGTCAACTGGGGTATTCAAAATAACATGAAAGTGATTATCCGGTTTTTTGGAATTGTTCCAAAGTTTGATACAGCCTATATGTAGGACCACAGATCGAATTCGGAGCTTGAGATGCGCCTGACGAAACAGACGAACTATGCCGTGCGGCTGTTGATGTATTGCGCGGCAAACGGAGAGAAGCTGAGCCGCATCCCGGAAATTGCCAAGGCGTACGGGGTGTCCGAGCTCTTTCTCTTCAAGATTCTGCAGCCGCTGACGCGCGCGGGTCTGGTCGAGACCGTGCGGGGCCGCAACGGCGGCGTGCGGTTGCCAAGGGCCGCTTCCGAAATCACTCTTTTCGACGTCGTGCGGGTGACCGAGGATTCCTTCGCAATGGCGGAGTGTTTCGAGGCGGGCGAAATCGAGTGTCCGCTCGTCGACAGCTGCGGGCTGAATGCGGCGCTGCGCAAGGCGCTCAATGCCTTCTTCGAGGTCCTTCAGCAGTACACGATCGATGATCTCGTCAAGGCCCGTCCGCAGATCAGCTTCCTGCTTGGCATCGAAAACGCGCGCGTCGAGCGCCAACCGGCGGCCTAAGACAAACACCCATCACAATTTTCGGCGACCTGGCTGTGCCTAGCGGGTCGCCGGGTCAGGAATCGCGCCTGCTGGCTGGTCGTCGCACATTGCAGCCGTCGCTCGCGGCTCGGCGGATGAGCTATCCGTCCGATCGGTTTTCCCGTTCGATATACTCCTGGATGATGAAGCCGATGGCGGTCGAATCGAGTTCGGTCTTGTCGATCCGGAAGTCGACCCCGTAATCCTCGATCGTCTGAAAATAGGGGTCGGTGATCGAGGACGAGATCACGCCGACCGGGCCGATATAGCCGTTCTGGCGCAATTCCGGCACCGTCTCACGGAAATCGACTTGCGGCTGAAGTCGGTTGTCGATCAGGATCATGTCGAGAGCCGGTTCGCCGCTGCGGATGAACGCCAGGGCGGCTTCTATTGTCTCGACGTAGTGTAGCTTGATCTCTACGTTCGCCACCTTGCGCATCAACGCCCGCATGATGACGTTCTCCGCGGGATCGTCATCGACGAGCAGGATGTTCACTGTGACGGTCATGGCTATCTCGGGCTGATCGAATTCAGGGATGCATCGGCCGGATGGCGGTCGGGCCACTTGACGTCCGCCTGCTGGCAAAACCTGCCGTTCCCATCCGAGCATCACTCTGGTTCAGGCGGTGACGTTTCACAATCCCTCCGGGTGCGGATATGGCCGTTGACGCGACGTTGGCCAGCGAAACGGCCGCCTTCTACAGGATGATCTGTTCGCGAATTGCCTTCGCCACCATCTGCGTACGATTGACCACGTCCAGCTTCTTCAGGATTGTCGCCGTGTGCGAGTTCACGGTGTGCTCCGAGACCGATACGATAAGGGCGATTTCGCTCGCCGTCTTGCCATAGGAAATCCACCGCAGGATCTCGGTTTCGCGCGGGGTCAAGCCCATCCCGGTCTTGGCCGAAAGGACAATCCGATAGAAATAGTCGAAGACGCAGCCGCTCTCGTAGCAGAGTTGCATGTGCTGTTGCCGGCCGATGTCCTCGATGTCGCCCAGATAGAGGACGGCGTAGCGCGCGCCCGTGGGCGCATGAACGGGCACGCACACCGCCAAGTCAAACCCGAGCTGGCCGAGCAGTTCGTTGTCCCCTCCCTCGGGACTCGGAGTTTGGGCATGCCACACCGTCGAGATTGTGGAACTGTGCAGGCTCTGGAAGACGTCGGATTCGCTGAAGCGGTGGCGCTGGTCATAGGTTTCGGCAAGCCCGGCCGGCAGATCGTGCAGTGCCAGCTTGCCGGAGAGATTGCTGCCCTCCTGTTCGGCGGCAAGCTGCAGCACGCCGAAGTGCTCGAAACCGTAGCGCAGGGCGATGCCGTGAAACAATCGAAAGAAATCGACGCGATTGAGAGCCTTCTCCAAATCGCTTTCCAGGTCGTACCTGCGATGATGCTGCGAAAGTGCGGCCACCGGGTCTCCCAACCATCGAGCGATGAAATGAGTCTAGCGCCCCGAACGCCGGGAGCAAGGGGCAATCCGCAATCGCGTCAGCGTTTCGCGTATGCGAGCGTTTTGCGGATGTGACATTGTTCTGGATCGGAGTCTAGGTTTGAAGCTGGAAGAGCTGCATCCTTGTTGCGGTACGCCTTGCCGCCAGCACGGCGTGCCAGAATGCAGCTCTCCTGCCTCACGCCATGCGTTTGCCACGGGGCTTACCGGGGAGGCTATCGTTCAACGTCAGGATTGACAGCCGATTTGCAGTGGTTTTGCGATTCTCCACGCGGCCTGCCGAGACACGTGAGAAAGTCCCAAAAATGCCTCCTGAGGGTGATTATTCCCTAGTGTTCTCCATTTGGATAAATTTATTCGCGGACTTATTGCATTCCCGCGGCAAATATCGTTCCATCCGCGCAAGGCCGGGGCCCCTAATAGCGCCCGCGTCCGGACACGAGAGAACAAAAAGCAAACCTGGGAAGCTCGCTATGAAAAAGCTGACTACTCTCCTCGCGGCGACCGCACTCGCCTCCATGATGGGCTCGGCCGCCTGGTCGAAGACGCTGGTATACTGCTCGGAAGGATCGCCGGAAGGCTTCGATCCCGGCATGTACACCGCTGGAACCACCTTCGACGCGTCCTCGCGCACCGTCTACAGCCGTCTCGTCGAATTCAAGCACGGCGGCACCGAGATCGAACCGGGTCTCGCCGAGAGCTGGGAAGTTTCCGACGACGGCACGGTCTACACCTTCAAGCTCCGCCCGGGCGTGAAGTTCCAGACCACCGAATACTTCACCCCGACCCGCGAACTGACTGCCGACGATGTGATCTTCTCGTTCGAGCGTCAGTACAAGGAAGACAACAAGTGGAACAAGTATGTCGCGGGCGCGTCCTGGGAATACTTCGCCGGCATGGGCTTCCCGGAACTGATCAAGTCGATCGAGAAGGTTGACGACCTGACCGTGAAGTTCACGCTCAACCGTCCGGAAGCACCGTTCCTGGCCAACCTCGGCATGGACTTCGCGTCGATCATGTCGAAGGAATATGCCGACAAGCTCGAAGCCGACGGCAAGATGGAACTGATGAACCAGCAGCCGCTGGGCACCGGCCCCTACACCTTCGTCGCCTACCAGCCCGATGCTGCGATCCGCTACAAGGCAAACCCGGACTACTACGCCGGCCAGCAGAAGATCGACGACCTCGTGTTCGCGATCACGACCGATGCGGCTGTTCGCGCGCAGAAGCTGAAGGCCGGCGAATGCCACATCATGCCTTACCCGAATGCCGCGGACGTTGAAGGCCTCAAGGCCGATCCGAACCTGACGGTGATGGACCAGGCCGGCCTGAACGTCGCCTACCTGGCCTACAACACGCTGGTCGCTCCGTTCGACAAGCCGGAAGTGCGCAAGGCGCTCAACATGGCCGTCAACAAGCAGGCCATCGTCGATGCGGTCTTCCAGGGCGCAGCCACGGTTGCCAAGAACCCGATCCCGCCGACCATGTGGTCGTACAATGACGCCGTCGAGGACGACAAATACGATCCGGAAGCCTCCAAGAAGATGCTGGCCGACGCCGGCGTCTCCGGCCTGAAGATGAAGATCTGGGCCATGCCGGTCTCGCGTCCCTACATGCTCAACGCGCGCCGCGCCGCCGAGCTGATGCAGGCGGACCTGGCAAAGGTCGGCGTCGAGGTCGAGATCGTTTCGTACGAGTGGGCCGAATACCTGAAGCTCTCCTCCGACAAGGCCCGCGACGGCGCGGTCATCCTCGGCTGGACGGGTGACAACGGCGATCCGGACAACTTCATGCATACGCTGCTCGGCTGCGATGCTGTCGGCGGCAACAACCGCGCACAGTGGTGCAACCAGGAATTCGACGACCTGATGACGAAGGCGAAGGTCACCGCTGACGTCGCAGAGCGCACGAAGTACTACGAGGAAGCCCAGGTCATCTTCAAGAAGGAAGCCCCCTGGAACACGCTCGACCACTCGCTCGTCGTCGTCCCGATGAGCAAGAAGGTCTCGGGCTTCATGATGGACCCGCTCGGCATTCACCGTTTTGACGGTGTCGACATCGCCGAGTAAAATGACAAACAGAACAGCACGCCCTTAAGAGCGTGTATGGCCGGCGGTCCGAAGATATTCGGGCCGCCGGTTTTCCAATAAGGGATTGGCTCCCATGCTACGTTTCATCTTCGGCCGCCTGGCCGTTCTGATACCCACCTTCATCGGGGTATCGATCATCGCTTTCTCCTTCATCCGGCTTCTTCCCGGCGACCCGGTCATGCTGATGTCCGGCGAGCGCGTGATGTCGCCCGCGCGCCACGCCGAGCTGATGAACCAGCTCGGGCTCGATCGGCCACTCTACATCCAGTATTTCGACTATCTGGGTGGCCTGCTGACGGGCGATTTCGGCAGCTCGATCGTCACCAAGCGTCCGGTTCTGGAAGACTTCCTGCAGCTGTTCCCGGCAACGCTCGAATTGTCGCTCTGCGCCATCATCGTCGCGGTCTGTCTCGGCATTCCGGCCGGCGTGCTGGCGGCGGTGAAGCGCGGTTCGTGGCTCGATCAGACCATCATGGGCGCCGCCCTCGTCGGCTATTCCATGCCGATCTTCTGGTGGGGCCTGCTGCTCATCATCTTCTTCTCCGGGTATCTCGGCTGGACGCCGGTGTCGGGCCGCATCTCGCTGATGTATTTCTTCCCGCCGGTGACCGGCTTCATGCTGATCGACAGCCTGCTGTCGGGACAGTCCGGTGCCTTCAAATCGGCTGTCACCTACCTGATCCTGCCGACCGTCGTGCTCGCGACGATCCCGCTTGCGGTGATTGCGCGCCAGACGCGCTCGGCGATGCTCGAGGTGCTGGGCGAGGACTACGTCCGTACGGCCCGGTCCAAGGGCCTGTCTCCGTTCCGGATCGTCGGCGTGCACGCGCTGCGCAACGCGATGATCCCCGTCATTACCACGATCGGCCTGCAGGTCGGCGTGCTGCTGGCGGGCGCCATTCTCACCGAGACGATCTTCTCTTGGCCGGGCATCGGCAAGTGGATGGTCGATTCGGTCTTCAAGCGTGACTATGCCGTAGTCCAGGGTGGGTTGATGCTGATCGCCGGCGTGATCATGCTGGTCAACCTGCTCGTCGACCTGACATACGGGTTGGTCAACCCGCGGATCCGGCACTAGGAGGTGGCGCAATGACTGCAATCGAAAGCAAAGCCACCGAAGCCGCAGTGGAAAAAAAGACGGCCACCCACCCTTCCGCCTTGTCGGAGTTCTGGTTCTACTTTTCCCGCAACAAGGGCGCCGTGATCGGCCTCGTCATCTTCCTGGCGATCCTTTTTGTGGCGATCTTCGCGCCGTTCGTGGCACCGCATAGCCCGAGCATCCAGAACCGCGAAATGCTCCTCCTGCCGCCGGTGTGGCATGCGGGCGGAAGTTGGGGACATATCCTGGGCACCGATGCCGTCGGTCGCGATATTCTCTCGCGCCTGATCTACGGCGCGCGCTTTTCGCTCTTCATCGGTCTCGTCGTCGTGACCCTGTCGGTGATTTCGGGCGTTCTGATCGGTCTCGTCGCCGGCTATTTCCGCGGAACGGTCGACACCTTCATCATGCGCATCATGGACATCATCCTGGCGTTCCCGTCGCTGCTTCTGGCGCTCGTGCTGGTGGCTGTCCTGGGGCCGGGCCTGCTGAACGCCATGATCGCGATTTCGCTCGTCAATCAGCCGCATTTCGTCCGTCTGACGCGTGCCTCTGTCATGACCGAGCGCACAAAGGATTATGTGATCGGCTCGCAGGTGGCGGGAGCCGGCACGCTGCGGTTGATGTTCAAGACGATCCTGCCGAACTGTCTGGCGCCGTTGATCGTTCAGGCGACGCTGGCCTTCTCGGCGGCGATCCTGGACGCTGCGGCACTGGGCTTCCTCGGCATGGGCGCCCAGCCGCCGACGCCGGAATGGGGCACGATGCTGGCCGAAGCGCGTGAGTTCATCCAGCGCGCCTGGTGGGTCGTGACCTTCCCGGGCCTTGCCATCCTCATCACCGTGCTCGCCATCAATCTGATGGGCGACGGCCTGCGCGATGCCCTCGACCCCAAGCTGAAGAGGTCGTGAGCGCCATGTCCCTTCTTGAAATCAAAAACCTCACCGTCGAGTTCGAGACGTCCACCGGCCTGTTCCGGGCCGTAGACGGCGTCTCGCTCTCCTGCGACAAGGGTGAAATCCTCTCGATCGTCGGCGAGTCCGGCTCGGGCAAGTCCGTTTCCATGCTGGCCGTAATGGGGCTGTTGCCGTGGACGGCGAAGATCACCGCGGACCGCATGACCTTCGATGGCAAGGACCTGCTGAAGATGTCCGCCCGCGAGCGGCGCAAGATCATCGGCAAGGATATCGCAATGATCTTCCAGGAGCCGATGTCGAGCCTGAACCCGTGCTTCACGGTCGGCTACCAGCTCGGCGAGACGCTGCGTTTTCACATGGGGCTCGGCCGCGCCGCGCGCCGGCAGCGCTCGATCGAGCTTCTGCGCCTCGTCGGCATTCCAGCACCGGAGGACCGGCTGTCGAACTACCCGCACCAGATGTCGGGCGGCATGAGCCAGCGCGTGATGATCGCCATGGCGCTGGCCTGCAACCCGAAGCTGCTCATCGCCGACGAGCCGACCACGGCGCTCGACGTGACGATCCAGGCGCAGATCCTCGATCTGCTGGTGCGCCTGCAGAAGGAGCACGGCATGGCGCTGGTGCTGATCACGCACGACATGGGCGTGGTCGCTGAAACTGCGGAGCGCGTGCAGGTGCAGTATGCCGGCCAGAAGGTGGAAGAGCAGCCGGTCAAGGAACTGTTCCGGGATCCGCATCATCCCTATACGGCCGCACTTCTGTCGTCGCTGCCGGAGCGCGCCACCGTCGGCGGCCGCCTGCCGTCGATCCGGGGCGTGGTCCCTGGCCAGCACGACCGGCCGACGGGCTGTCTGTTCTCGCCGCGCTGTTCGTTTGTAACGGACCAGTGCCGCAAGTCGGTGACGCTGCAGCCGCCGTCGTTTGGCAATGCACTGTGCAACTATCCGCTCGTAAGCGGCGTCCCGCAAAACCATCCCGGCAAGACTGCCGAACTGGCCGAGGAGCGTGCCTGATGAGCCAGCCTGTTCTTCAGGGGAAGGACCTTTCCCGTTTCTATGCCGTCAAGCGCGGCATGTTCAAACCGGAGGCGACCGTCAAGGCGCTGAACGGCGTCACCTTTGAACTGCACTCCGGCAAGACACTCGCCGTCGTCGGCGAGTCGGGCTGTGGCAAGTCCACGCTCGCCCGCCTCGTCACCATGATCGAGGATCCGACCGAGGGCACGCTGCTGATCGACGGCAAGCCGGCCCATGTCGGCGACATGTCGCTGCGCAGCCTCGTGCAGATCGTGTTCCAGAACCCTTATGGCTCGCTCAATCCGCGCCAGAAGGTCGGAACGATTCTCGAGGAGCCGCTCGTCATCAACACCAAGGACGATGCGGCCACCCGGCGCGGCAAGGTCGAGGAGATGATGACCAAGGTGGGCCTGCGGCCGGAACACTATGACCGCTATCCGCATATGTTTTCCGGTGGCCAGCGCCAGCGCATCGCCATTGCCCGCGCGCTGATGCTGCGGCCGAAGGTGCTGGTGCTCGACGAGCCCGTTTCGGCCCTTGATCTGTCGATCCAGGCGCAGGTGCTGAACCTGCTGATGGATCTGCAGAAGGAGATGGGGCTCGCCTATCTCTTCATCTCGCACGGCCTGTCCGTCGTTCGCCATATCGCCGACGAGGTGATGGTGATGTACCTGGGACGGCCGGTGGAGACCGGAACGGCGGAGAGCGTCTTCGCTCATCCGACACATCCCTACACGGCCGCTCTTCTCTCCGCGACCCCGGTCGCCAATCCGGAAGGCAAGCGCGAACGGATCCAGCTTCAAGGCGAGTTGCCCTCTCCGCTGAAGCCGCCGACCGGCTGCCCGTTCAACCCGCGCTGCTGGCGGGCGACCGACGAGTGCCGACAGGCAATGCCGCCGGTCGAAGGAGACGCGCACCACAGCTACGCCTGCTACCATCCGCTCTGAGCGATGACCGCGGCGACCCGGCATCAAGGCGACGCGGCGGCAAAGCCGCGTTGCTTGATCGTTGTCATGGGCGTCAGCGGTTCCGGGAAGACATCCGTCGCCAAGGCGCTTGCGGAGCGGCTGTCGCTGCCCTTCCTGGAAGGCGACCAACTGCACCCGCCTGCCAATGTCGAGAAAATGTCGAGGGGGATACCCCTGACCGACGCCGACCGCTGGCCTTGGCTCGATCGGATCGGTGACGGCCTCCATGCGGCAGCTGCAGCCGGGGAGGGGATCGTCGTGTCCTGCTCGGCGCTCAAACGTACCTATCGTGACCGGCTGCGGGCGGCCGCCGGCGGCGATCTCAATTTTGTCTTTCTCGACGGCAGCCGCGATGTGCTGCTTGCCCGTTTGCAGGCACGGCGAAACCATTTCATGCCGGCAAACCTGCTCGACAGCCAGTTGTCGACGCTGGAGGACCCGACCGGCGAGCGCGGTGTGGTCACGGTCGGCGTCGACGCGCCCCTCGAAGCCATTGTCGAGGACGGTCTCCAGAAACTATCGGTAAACTGGCGTGCTTGAGAGCATTCCGTGGGATGGCCATCGCACCGAGCGGCAGCCTCCACAATCCGGACTGGCAAAGCGCTTTGCGCAATCGTATAGACGTACGCCGCACCAGATGCCCGCTGGCGGGTGGTTGCTGTGTCTGACGGACGCCGGCCACGGGGCTTGACCAGATAACGACAGGAACGAACCCATGACCATTACTCGTATTGAAACCGGCGCGCGCATGAGCCAGGCCGTCATCCACAACGGCACCGTCTACCTCGCGGGCCAGGTTGGCGAAGCCGGCGCGGACGTCGCCACCCAGACGAAGCAGGTACTGGAGCAGATCGACCGCCTCCTGGCGCTCGCCGGCACCGACAAGACGAAGGTCCTCTCTGCCCAGGTCTGGATGGCAGACATGGCCGACTTCCAGAAGATGAATGCCGTTTGGGACGCCTGGGTTGCCCCGGGCCATGCTCCGGCGCGTGCAACGGGCGAGTCGAAGCTGGCGACCTCGGAATACCTCGTCGAGATCATCGTCACGGCCGCCCTGGCCTGAAGCTGATCGCAGCAAAAGCGGGCGGGCCTCCATAGTAGGCCCGCCTTTAGTGTGCGGCGCTCAGGCGCTTTTCGCCAGCCGCGCCTGCTCGCCGAAGAAGAGCGCCTGGCTGATCAGTGCCTTGACCATGTCCGGATTGAACGGCTTGGTCACCAGGAAGGCCGGCTCCGGGCGTTCCCCGGTCAACAGCCTTTCCGGAAACGCGGTGATGAAGATCACCGGAACGCTGCTGCTTTCGAGCATGTCGTTGACGGCGTCGATGCCCGAACTGCCATCGGCAAGCTGGATGTCCGCCAGCACCATCCCCGGAGGCGAGCGCCGGAAGAGCTCGTTCGCCTCGCTGCGGGTTCGGGCGATACCGGTGATCCGGTGGCCAAGGCCAGCGACCATGTCCTCGATGTCCATGGCGATGAGTGGCTCGTCCTCGATGATCAGGATGTCCGTCGTGACTTGTTGGGAGATCTCCGTCGCGGCCTGATCCAGGAACTCGCCGACCTGCGCCTCGCTCACGTCGAGAATGTCGGCACACTCGGCAATGTCGAAGCCCTCCACGGCCACAAGCAGGAAGGCTTTGCGGGCGAGGGGCGCGACATGGTCGAGATTGGCCGCCGCCCGCCGTTCCCAACCGAAAGGTGATTGGGAGGCCTCAGAGATCGTTACCTGCATCGAGTCGAACAGCGAGCAGTAGAGCCTGAACACGCTGATGCGGTCGTCCTTCCTTGCCGGAAAAAGGGAAATATCGTCGATCAATGCTTCAAGCATCGCGGCCACATATGCGTCACCGGAGGTTTGGGAACCCGTCACCGCGCGGGAAAAACGCCGCAACAACGGCAGGTGGGGGGCGATTCGGGTGGATAGCGACATTAACTTCTCCCTCGACACGTTTCGAACTCAGCTCGTTTCCTGTAGATTCAGGCGACGAAAACGACGGTGGCGCGAACTCGAACTCCATTGGATAGGCGGGATCTGCGGCGAAATGAGGATCGTTCACCGGCGGCAAGGAGCACATGGCTATGAACAAGCCGGCTGTCAGCCATAGCAAGCGCGGGCGGACCCGGAACACGCTGAATCCCAACAGCGTGGTGGGCCGAAGGCTGCGATCCTTCTACGACACGATCGAAGCGGAGCCGCTTCCGCAAGAGTTGCTCGATCTTCTCGAAAAGCTCGACGAGGCGGAGCGGAAAGCGAAGACGCCGCGGTAAACCGTGTCCTGCACGCAAGCACGAGACGAAACCGCACGAGAAGAGACGCGCTGTCGGCGCGCCTCTTCTCTCGCGTGTGCCATGCTTAGCGGCAGGGGGCTTCATAGCGACGCCCGTAGCGGTCGCGATAAATGCATCGGCCAGGCTCGCTAGCATTGCCGATGAGAGCTCCGATCGCGCCGCCGGCCACGGCTCCGACCGCGGCACCGCCGACCTTGTTCGTCACGGCGCCGCCGATGATGGCGCCCGATGCCGCGCCGATCGTCGCACCCTTTTCCGTTTGGGTGCAGGATGTGGCCGCGAGTGCCGACAGGGCGATTGTCACTGCAACGATGAGCTGTTTCATTCCGTCTCCTTTTCAAATGAAATATGCGAAGGTCAGATGCGTCCCATCAGGACCAGAATAAGCAGAATGACGATGAGAAGTCCAAGGCCGCCCGACGGCCCATATCCCCAATTACCGCTGTAGCCCCAACGCGGCAGAGCGCCGATCAACAGCAGGATCAAAACGATAAGCAGAATTGTGCCTAACATCGTGCACTCCCGAAAAGGTTGCGACCGAAGTGCTAACGCGCTCGCTACGCTTTTGTTCCTGTTGGGTACTCCTCTGCCCGGAGGGATCGGAGGCGGAACGATCTGGCGCCGCACACGTTCCACCGTCGCAATGCACGTTGCAAAGCAAAGGAAGGATTCGCCATGAATTGGGATATCATCGAGGGCAAGTGGACAGAGTACAAGGGTAAGGCCAAGGCGCAATGGGGCAAGCTGACGGACGATGACCTCGACGTGATCGACGGTCGCCGCATCGAACTGGCCGGCAAGATCCAGCAGCGCTATGGAGTTGCCAAGGAGGAAGCCGAACGTCAGATCGACGAATGGCAAGGCCGTCACTGAGGTTCATTGATAGTTCTAGCGCCGCCACGACATTGCTTGCGGCGGCGCTTATCTTTATCCAGCGTTACCCGCGTTTTCGAACGGGAACTTTCTACGCAACTCCTCGTTTTTCCTCTCGATGACAAAAGAGGAGTTCCACAATGCTCTATTACGCGCTTGTATTTCTCGTCATTGCGCTGATCGCCGGCGTTCTTGGTTTCGGCGGCATCGCAGGCGCATCGGCGGGCATCGCCCAGATCCTGTTCTTCGTGTTCCTGGCGCTGCTCGTCATTTCGCTGCTCTTTGGATGGTCAAGACGGGTTTGAGTGCGGCGGACGATAGGGGCGGCCAGAGTGCCGCTCCTTTCACGTTTCGACGAAGAACTTCACCCGGTCCGCCGCGAAGCGCGACCGGGAATACTGGATTGGCCGGCCATCGGTGTCGGCATTGATCGCCGTCGTTACCAGCAGGATGGCTCCTGGGGACAGTTTCAGCAGCCGCAGGTCGACGCCTTCAGCATGGAACGCGGAAATTTCTGTCGAGCACCTGACATAGTCGTCAATCCCCAGTTCGGCGAGCGCCTTGGTTATTGAACCTGTGCGCTCGTACACGTCGCCGATCGTCGCAAACCGATCGGCGGGGAAGTAACTGGTCGCAGCGGAGATCGGCTTTCCGTCGGCAATTCCCACCGTTTCGAGGCGGATGCAGCTGGCTCCAGCCGCCAGGTTCAACGCCTTGGCGACGATCGGCGAGGCCGGTTCGGTCGTTTGCTGCACCAGCCGCCCCTCCAACTCTTTCGCCTGGCCGCCGAGACCCTGTGAGAAACGCGTCCGGCGCGAGATCGGGAACGTCAGGCGGTCACGCCGCTCGATCAGCGTTCCGATCCCTTGCACGGCACGCACCATGCCCTCATCGGCAAGCGAAGCCAGCGCGCTGCGCACCGTGTGGCGATTAACGCCGAACGTCTCCGCCAGCGTCGCTTCCGACGGCATCATGCTGGTGTCGTCATAGTCCCCATTGTTGATCGCAAGCCGCATCCGGTCGGCAATCTGCCGCCAGAGAGCCACGCCGGATCTGCGCTCGATCGTTTTTCTCATCCCGTCACAAGCCTGTCACCTTGCTTGATTATGACCAGAGCATAAGATGTCTAGTTGTCTAGATCAATAGATGACTGAGCGAGTGGAGATGAAAATGGCAGCACTGCGAAACCAGCCGTCGCCCGGCCCGGAGCCGGATGCGCGCAAGCGGGCGATGGGCCTCCTCGCCAAGGCGACGCGCGCCGAACTCGAGAAGGCCTGGGGGGCGCTGGAAGCCAAGCCCGCGGTTGCTCCGGTCCGCGGCCCCGAGACCGGGCTCGTCATGGTGCGCGGCCGGATCGGCGGTGGCGGCGCGCCGTTCAATCTCGGCGAGGTGACGGCGACACGCGCCAGCGTGCGTCTCGAGAGCGGCGTGGTCGGGCACGGCCAGACCCTTGGAGCCGATGGAGAAAAGGCGCAATTGGCCGCCGTGTTCGATGCCCTTCTCCAGGGCTCCGAGCACGATGCGGCTGTCCGGCGTCTGCTCGACGAGGTTTCCGCCCGCATCGAGGCCGACGACGCGAAGAAGGCTCGCCAGACCGCCGCCACCCGCGTCGACTTCTTCACCATGGTTCGCGGAGACGACTGATGACCGACACCCAGATCTTTTCAGGTGGGTTCCCCGACCCGGTGTTTGCTGCGCAGGCAGTCTTTCGGGTCGTCATGGACTGCATGGCCCGCCCAGGCACGATCGGCAGGATTCCGGCAGGCGCGAGGCCGCTCCAGCCGCTTGAAGCAGCCGCCGGCGCGGTGGCGCTGACGCTCTGCGATCACGACACGTCCGTCTGGCTGACGCCGCAACTCGCCAAGTCGAAGCTGCCCGGTTGGTTGTCGTTCCATACCGGCGCGACGGTGACGGGCGAGAAGCAGGATGCCAGCTTCGCCTTTATCGAGAAGGGGGCCGTGATGCCGGGCTTCGGCGTGTTCTCGCAAGGGACGCAGGAATATCCGGACCGCTCGACGACGATCGTGATCGAGATCGACAGCTTCGAGGGCGGCAGGCCGCTGGTCCTGACCGGGCCAGGGATCCGCGACGAGGTGCGGATTGCGCCGAAGGGGCTGCCGGAAACCTTCCTGTCACTGGCGCAAGCCAATCGCGCCCTCTTCCCCCGCGGCGTGGACCTGATCCTCGTGGCCGGCGACGATGTCGCCTGCCTGCCGCGCACCACAATCATTCGAAACGGAGAGGCCTGAGCCATGTATGTTGCTGTCAAGGGCGGCGAGGCCGCCATTGCCAACGCCCATCGCCTTCTTGCCGATCGCCGTCGCGGCGACCGCAACCTGCCGTCCATCACCATCGAGCAGATCGTCGCGCAACTCGGCCTCGGCGTCGACCGCGTGATGGCGGAGGCTTCGCTTTACGACCGCACCCTTGCGGCACTCGCCATCCGGCAAGCCCGCGGCGACATGATCGAGGCGATCTTCATCCTGCGCGCCTATCGCACCACGTTGCCGCGGTTCGGCTACTCGTTGCCGGTCGAGACTGCAGAGATGGTCGTCGAGCGCCGCGTATCTGCAACCTACAAGGACCTGCCGGGCGGCCAGTTGCTCGGGCCGACCTTCGACTATACGCACCGCCTGCTCGACCCGTCACTTCTGAACGATGAAGCGGTCGAGGCGCCACTGGAGCGCGACGAGGCCGGCGAGCCGATCATGCGCGTCTCCGACATTCTTGCCGGTGAAGGTCTCGTCGAGGATGACGGCAGCCTGCCGGACGGCCATGTTGCAGGTGACCTGACGCGCGAGCCGCTGGAGTTTCCGATGGCGCGGGACCTGCGCCTGCAGGCGCTCGCCCGCGGCGACGAGGGCTTTTTGCTGGCGCTCGGTTACTCCACCCAGCGTGGCTATGCCCGCACCCACCCCTTCGTAGGCGAAGTGCGCATCGGCGAGGTCGAGGTGGAACTGGACATGCCGGAGCTCGGCTTCTCCGTCTCGCTCGGCCGTATCCAGATCACCGAATGCCAGATGATCGCCCAGTTCAAGGGCTCTGCGAAAAACCCGCCGCAGTTCACCCGCGGCTACGGTCTCGTCTTCGGCCAGAGCGAGCGCAAGGCCATGGCCATGTCGCTCGTCGACCGGGCGTTGCGTGCGGAGGAGTTCGGTGAGGACATCGTCGCGCCTGCGCAGGACGAGGAATTCGTCATTTCCCATTCGGACAATGTGCAGGCGACCGGCTTCGTCGAGCACCTGAAACTCCCCCATTACGTGGATTTCCAGGCCGAGCTCGACCTCGTGCGCCGCATGCGGCGCGAATACGAAGCCGCGCAAAACTTGAGCAATGATCTCGCGGAGGCCGCAGAATGACGACGGCAGAACTGGCGACCTACAATTTCGCCTATCTTGACGAACAGACGAAGCGCATGATCCGCCGCGCCATCCTGAAGGCGATCGCCATTCCCGGCTACCAGGTGCCCTTCGCCTCCCGCGAAATGCCGATGCCCTATGGCTGGGGCACCGGCGGCGTGCAGGTGACGGCGGCGATCCTCGGGCCCGATGATGTGCTGAAGGTCATCGACCAGGGCGCCGACGACACGACGAACGCCGTCTCCATCCGCGCCTTTTTCCAGAAGGTCGCCAACGTGGCGGTCACGACCAAAACGCGCGACGCGACGATCATCCAGACGCGCCATCGCATTCCCGAGGAGAAGCTGACGGCCGGCCAGACGCTGGTCTACCAGGTGCCGATCCCCGAACCCTTACGCTTCCTCGAGCCGCGCGAGACCGAGACGCGCAAGATGCATGCGCTCGAAGAATACGGCCTGATGCACGTCAAGCTTTACGAAGACATCGCCAAGAACGGCCATATCGCCACGACCTACGCCTATCCGGTGAAGGTGGAGGGGCGCTACGTCATGGACCCGTCGCCGACGCCGAAATTCGACAATCCGAAGATGCACATGTCGGAAGCGCTCCAGCTCTTCGGTGCGGGGCGCGAGAAGCGGATCTATGCCGTGCCGCCGTTCACCGACGTCGTCAGCCTCGATTTCGAGGACCATCCGTTCGAAATCCAGAAGTTCGATCGTCCCTGCGCGCTCTGCGGCGCGGAGAATGTCTACCTCGACGAAGTCGTGCTCGATGACAAGGGCGGGCGGATGTTCGTCTGCTCGGACACCGATCACTGCGAAGACCGCCGCGACCACGGCCATTGCGGCACCATGCTCGCCTACGACAAGGAAGCTGCACGATGAGCGATGAACCCCTTCTCAAAGTCCGCGACATCTCGAAATTCTATGGCGCGCGCATCGGCTGCCGCAACGTCTCCTTCGAGCTTTGGCCGGGCGAGGTCCTGGCGATTGTCGGCGAATCCGGTTCGGGCAAGACGACGCTGCTCAATTGCCTCGCCACCCGCCTGACGGCGACCTCCGGCACGATCGAATATCGCATGCGCGATGGACAGATGCGCGACCTCGCCCATATGGGCGAAGCCGAACGGCGCTTCCTGATGCGTACCGACTGGGGCTTCGTCCACCAGAACCCGGCCGACGGCCTGCGCATGACGGTCTCCGCCGGCGCCAATGTCGGCGAGCGGTTGATGGCGGTCGGGGAACGCCACTATGGCAACATTCGCGACACCGCCGGCGACTGGCTGCGGCGCGTCGAAATCGGTATCGACCGCATCGACGACCAGCCGCGCGCCTTTTCCGGCGGCATGCGCCAGCGCCTGCAGATCGCCCGCAACCTCGTCACGTCCCCCCGCCTCGTTTTCATGGACGAGCCGACCGGCGGTCTCGACGTTTCGGTGCAGGCGCGTCTGCTCGACCTGGTCCGCGGTCTCGTGCACGACCTCGGGCTTTCGGCGATCATCGTCACCCATGACCTCGCCGTCGCACGCCTCCTGTCGCACCGGATGATGGTGATGAAGGACGGTCTCGTAATCGAACAGGGCCTGACCGACCGCGTTCTCGACGACCCGCGCGAGGCTTACACCCAGCTTCTCGTCTCCTCCATCCTGCAGGTTTGATCTGACCGCCGCGCGCCGGCTCCAGGCTCGGTTGCGCCCGGTCCCAGCAAAGGGACATTCACCCATGGCGACCCCACTCGTCGTATCTGAAGTCACAAAGAGCTTCACCATGCACCTTCGAGACGGCATCCGACTGCCGGTCGTCTCGGATGTCAATTTTTCCGTCAAGGCTGGCGAGTGCGTCGTCCTTGGCGGCCCGTCCGGCATCGGCAAGAGTTCGCTGCTGAAGATGGTCTACGGCAACTACGGCGTCGACGGCGGACAGATCCTCATCGAACACGCCGGCAAGGTGATCGATCTTGCCGGCGCCGATCCGCGCACCGTGCTTGCCGTTCGCCGCGTCACGCTCGGCTATGTCAGCCAGTTCCTGCGCGTCGTGCCGCGGGTTCCCGCCGTCGACGTGGTCGCCGAGCCGCTGCTGGCGGGAGGCGAGATCGCGGCGGTCGCGCGCGAAAGGGCGGAGGAAATGCTGTCCCGGCTGAACCTGCCGCGCGAACTCTGGCAACTGCCGCCCGCCACCTTCTCCGGCGGCGAGCAGCAGCGCGTCAATATCGCCCGCGGCTTCATTACCGACCACCGTATCCTGCTGCTGGACGAGCCGACCGCCTCACTCGATGCGAAGAACCGCGAGATCGTCGTCGGGATGATCGAGGAGAAGAAGCGCGCGGGGGTGGCACTTCTCGGCATCTTCCACGATGACGACGTGCGCACGGAGGTGGCCGACCGGATCATAGACGTTTCCGCTTTCTCGCCCAGAAAGGCCGCCGCGTGACAAAGCTTTCCGAAACGCCGCTGATCGACCCGACCGCGAAAGTGACCGACTGCACGCTCGGCCGCTACACCGAAATCGCCGAGCGGTCCCGCATCAGCGAGACCGAACTCGGCGACTATTCCTACATCATGGAGGACTGCTCGGTCTGGTGCGCCACGATCGGCAAGTTCGCCAACATCGCCTCGTCGGTGCGGATCAACGCCACGAACCACCCGACCTGGCGGGCGACGCTGCACCATTTCACCTATCGCGCTGCCGACTACTGGCCGGATGCCGACAAGGAGGCGGATTTCTTCGCCTGGCGGCGGGCGCATCGCGTGACGATCGGACATGACGTCTGGATTGGTCACGGCGCGACGATCCTGCCCGGGGTCACCGTCGGCAACGGCGCCGTCATCGGCTCCGGGGCCGTCGTCACCAAGGACGTAGCACCCTACACGATCGTCGGCGGGGTGCCGGCGAAACTGATCCGCGAGCGTTTTCCAAGGCAACTTGTCGAACGCTTCGAACGACTTGCCTGGTGGGACTGGGATCATGCCCGGTTGCGTTCCGCACTTGATGACTTCCGCGCGCTCGACGCGGAGAGTTTCCTCGACCGCTACGAGGCCTGAACAAGCGCGAAGCCCGGGAAAACCGGGCTTTGTGGATTGTTACCGAACAGACATGAAACTGACATCCGGCCTTCATTGAGCACCTTTAAAGCCCCCTACAACGTCAATGAATGAACCCTCGAAAGGGATGCCATGTTTCGCCTGATGAACGTCACGCGCCGGTTTGGCGGGAACGCTGCGGTCAACGCGGTCAACATCGACATCCCGCAGGGCCAGATGGTGGGTGTCATCGGTCGCTCCGGTGCGGGCAAGTCCACCTTGCTTCGCATGATTAACCGGCTTGTCGAGCCGACCGAAGGGGCAATCCGCTTTGGCGATGTCGAGGTTTCCGCGTTGCGAGGCGCTGCCCTGCGCAACTGGCAGCGCGACTGCGCGATGATCTTCCAGCAGTTCAACCTGGTGCCCCGCCTCGATGTGCTGACCAACGTGCTGCTCGGCCGTCTCAACCATCGCTCGACGGCGCTCAGCATCCTCAACATGTTCACCCGCGAGGAGCGCATCATGGCGATCGCGGCCCTCGAGCGCCTCGGCATCGAGCAGACGGCACTGCAGATGGCGGGTACGCTGTCTGGCGGCCAGCAGCAACGCGTGGCGATCGCGCGTGCGCTGATGCAGCAGCCGAAGATGATCCTTGCCGACGAGCCGATCGCCTCGCTCGATCCGCTCAACGCCAAGGTCGTGATGGATGCGCTGCGCGACATCAACGAGCGCGAGGGCATCACCGTCATCACCAATCTCCACACGCTCGACACCGCCCGAAACTACTGCGAGCGCATTATCGGCATGTCCGCCGGCAAAGTCGTCTTCGATGGTGCGCCGCGGGATCTCGACGCCGAAGCGGTGCGGTCGATCTATGGCGCGGGTGCCGATGGTGCGGAGATCGATGAGACCATGACATCGACGAGCATTCGTCGCCAGCCTGCCCCGCTCGTGCAGGACAACATCAAGGAATCCGCCAGCGTGAAACCGCTGGCACTGGCCGGCATCTGACGCGGCCAGGATCGAGTGGCCCACGTCAAGGGTCAAAGCCATTCTCAAAGCCGGCGTGGCCGGTCAAACAGGAGAGAAATCATGCTGAAGAAAGCTCTTTTCGGCGCCGTCGCCCTTTTGGCGCTGGTCGGCCACGCCCAGGCTGAAGACCTGAAGGAATTCCGCGTTGGCATCATCGGCGGCGAAAACGAAGCCGATCGCCTGCGCAATTACCAGTGCCTCGGCGACAAGCTGAAGGCCGAGTTCGGTTTCGAGAAGGTCTCCTTCTTCCCGGCTGCCGACTATGACGGTGTGATCCAGGGCCTGCTCGGCGGTACGCTCGACTACGCCGAACTCGGCGCCTCCGGCTTCGCCAAGATCTATCTCGCCGACCCCAAGGCCGTCGAGCCAATCCTGACGACGGTCCAGACCGACGGCTCCACCGGCTACTATTCGATCATGGTCGCCCGCAAGGACAGCGGTATCACCAAGGTCGAAGACCTGAAGGGCAAGAAGCTCGGCTTTGCCGATCCGGATTCCACCTCCGGCTACCTCGTCCCGCTCGTTACGCTTCCGGAATCGATCGGCGCGCCCGTCAAGGAATTCTTCGGCGAGACCGGCTTCGGCGGCGGCCATGAAAACCTCGTCCTCGAAGTGCTGAAGGGCAACTTCGATGCCGGCACGACCTTCGGCTCGGGCGTTGGCGAATTCAAGGACGGCTACACCTCCGGCAACCTGCACAAGATGGTCGAGAAGGGCGTTCTCGACATGAACGACCTGGTCGAGCTGTGGCGCTCGCCGCTGATCCCGAACGGCCCGATCGTCGTGCGCTCCTCGATGGCTGACGACATGAAGGCGAAGTTCAAGCAGTTCATGCTCGACCTGCCGAAGACCGACGCGGCCTGCTTCTCGGCCATCATGGGCGGTGATTTCACCAACTTCACCGAAGTCAACACCGACTTCTACAAGCCGATCATCGACGCCCGCAAGGCAACGATCGGCGGCTGAACCGACTGGGAAATCTGACGGCGTCGGCCGGTTTTGCTGGCTGACGCCATTTTTGAAGGAAGCCTCTTCCATCAGCGTAGAGGCGCAGACGCGGAAAGCGCCATGGCCCTCAACACCCTTCCGAAAGAGTTCAGCGAAAGCGGCGCGCTGATCGAGCGTCACTGGCAGGAGCTCGCCGCCAAGCGCCGGCTTTACTCCTGGGTCGGCTTTGGAATTCTCCTGTTCGCGCTGGGTGGTTCGATGTGGTTTGCCAACGCAACCAATGCCGGCAAGTTCTTCGACCGTCTCCCGCATCTCTTCGACTTCGTCGGCGGCATGATCCCGCGCGACGGCTTCGAGGTGTTCCGCGCTCTATTCGATCTGCCGTCTCCGTATGACGACGGCAGCTTCAAGTACAACTATCCGGAAGGCCGGCTCTACCTGACGGAGAGCTTCTATGTCCCGGAGTATTTCTACAAGATGCTGGAGACGCTCAACATCGCGATCTTCTCCACCATCCTCGGCGCGTTCTTCGGCTTTATCCTCTGCTTTCTGGCGGCGCGAACGCTGATGCCGAACCCCTTCGTTCGCGGCATCGTTCGCCGTCTGATGGAGATCCTGCGCGCCTTTCCGGAGGTGGTGCTGGCGGGCTTCTTCCTTGCGATCTTCTCGCTCGGTCCGCTGCCGGCAGTGATCGCGGTATCGATCCACACGGTCGGCGCATTGGGCAAACTCTTCTTCGAAGTGGTCGAAAACGCCGACATGAAGGCGGAGGAGGGGCTTCGCGCGGCCGGGGGCAACTGGATCGAGCGGGTCTGGTTCGGCATCGTCCCGCAGGTCATGCCGAATTTCATCAGCTACTTCCTGCTGCGCCTCGAGATCAACGTGCGCGCCTCCACCATCATCGGCGCCGTCGGCGGCGGCGGCATCGGCGAATTGCTGCGCCTCTCGATCGGCCAGAACCACCAGGCCAAGACGCTGGCGATCATCCTTCTGCTCTTCCTAACGATCGTCGCCGTCGATCAATTATCTGCCTGGGCAAGACGCCGTTTCGTCGGCGACCAGGCCTTCCAACTTGCACAGTAAGGACCGAACGATGGCCAAGCTTCACATGTCCGAGATGGAACAGGTCGCCGCCCGGCATCCGGAGATTTTCGCGCGTTCCTTCTGGTCTCGCTTACGCACGCCATTGGTTGTGCTGGCCGCGGTGCTCTATGGCCTCTACTGTTGGTGGTTTTTCGCCGTCGGCACGGTGCTCCACAATGCGAATTGGTCTCTCGCCGGCACCTATCTCGCCGACTGGGTGTCCTATGAAGTACGCCCGGAGTTCCGCATGGCGTCCGACGGAACCATGCAAATCCGATACCCGCGCTATTCACCGCTCGGCGACAATCCCAATCCCGACTGGCTGATCGCAACGCGTGAAACGGTGACGCGCACCGTCGAACTGCCGGCGGCCGCAGTGTCGGCGCAGCCCACCGTGAAGAAATCCGCGACAAGCTTCATGGCGCCGGGGGCGGCACTCGGCGGCTCTGCCACGGAGGCAGCGCCGTCAGCCGAAGCAAAGACCGTAACCCGCACCGAGGAGGTCGTGACTCGCGCTGAGGTACTTATGGGACGTTCGACCCGTATCGAAGTCCTTCCCGGCAACGTGGTCGTACAGCACGGTGATGAAACGCTGCACGTAGCCATGGACGGCAAGACCGTCTCGGCTGACAGCGATCCGCTGCCGCAGTGGGCCACCCAGAAGCGCCCCGGCGAGAAGATCGTCATCTCCTTCGGCCTTGCGGGCTGGGCCGAGATCGAGGCGGACGAGGTCAGCATCCGCAAGCGTTTCCTGGGCTGGGCCAATTTCATCTTCGATACCCAGTCGCCCTTCTTCGGCAAACCGGCGGCCGACGTGTTCTCCCTGATCGCCTGGGGCGAGCGCATCGATCCGTCGCGCTCGAACCTGTCGCTCGCCTGGAACAACATCCTCTATAATCACGAATGGCAGCACCTCGACGTCTGGACCAAGCTGTTGCAGACGATCGTGATGGCATTCGTTGGCACGGTGCTGGCGACGCTCGTTGCCTTCCCGCTCGCCTTCGTCGCGGCCCGCAACATCACCCGCAACTGGATCTCGAACCAGTTGACTAAGCGCCTGTTCGATTTCCTCCGCTCGGTCGACATGCTGATCTGGGCACTGTTCTTCACCCGCGCTTTCGGCCCCGGGCCACTGGCCGGCATGTCGGCGATCTTCTTCACCGACACCGGCACGCTCGGAAAGCTCTACTCCGAGGCACTGGAAAACATCGACGACAAGCAGCGCGAGGGGGTCAAATCCGTCGGTGCACCCAACGTCGCCGTTCAGCGCTTTGGCGTCGTGCCGCAGGTACTCCCGGTCTTCGCTTCCCAGGCGCTCTACTTCTGGGAATCCAATACGCGATCGGCGACCATCATCGGTGCCGTGGGCGCCGGCGGCATCGGGCTGAAGCTGTGGGAAGCGATGGCCACCAATTCGGACTGGGAGAACGTCGCCTCCATGGTGGTTCTCATCCTGATCGTGGTCTTCGTATTCGACGGCATTTCAAATGCACTGCGCTCCCGGCTGATGGGACGCAGCCGTTGAGAGGAATGGAAATCGCCGGAGGTCATGGCATGATGCCGCCGCACGAATCCCCGTTGCGCCCGCACCGCGCGCATCCATCTCCGCGAACCGCGACCCCGAATTGAACAGGAAGATCGAATTTGCGTTACGCCCTCTATTTCACGCCTGCAGCCAGCGATGAACTTGCGCTTGCCGCAGCCCGCTGGCTCGGCCGCGACGCATTCAGCGGCGCCACCGTCGGACAACCGACGGTTCCCGAATTTTCATCGGCGGCGCTGGCGGCCCTGACGGCCGATCCGCGGCGCTACGGTTTCCACGCAACCTTGAAGGCGCCGTTTGCATTGGCGGAGGGCTGCACCGAGGCCGAATTTGTCGCCGAGGTCGCCGAATTCGCCGCTGAGATGGAGGCGTTCGACATTCCGGAGGTCGTGATCGGACGGCTGGGGTCCTTCTTCGCCCTTGTCCCTGCGGACGAACACGAACCGCTGCAATCCTTTGCCGGTGAGGTGGTACGCCGCTTTGATCGCTTCCGCGCTCCGCTCTCTTCTGCCGATATCGCAAGGCGCAAGCCGGAGGAACTGGCGAGCGAGGAACGGCAGAACCTTGTCCAGTGGGGCTACCCATACGCATTCGATACTTTCCGTTTCCACATGACTCTGACGGGGAAAGTGCCGGCAGAGGACGCACCTGCGATGGAGCAGGCCCTTGCTCGCCATTTCGCCGCTTTCCACGGCCAGCCGCTTTCCATCACGGGCCTGGCCGTTTTTCGCGAACCTTCCCGCGGCGCCGACTTCACCGTACACTCGCTGTTCCCGCTTGTCGGAACGGCCAACAGAAAGATTGCCTGACATGTCGACCGAACTGACGCTAACCAATGCCCGCATCGTGCTCGAGGACGATGTCATCCACGGTGCGGTGCTGATCCGCGACGGCCTCATTGCCGACATTTCCGACCGGTCGACCGCAACGGGAGAGGACATGGACGGGGACTATCTGCTTCCCGGCCTTGTCGAATTGCATACCGACCATCTGGAGGCCCACTATTCGCCGCGGCCGGGCGTGCGCTGGGACAAGACGGCGGCGATCCAGGCCCACGATGCCCAGGTCGTCACCTCCGGCATCACGACGGTGTTCGACTGCCTGCGCATGGGAGCCGACGAGGATGGCGGCTTCGAGAAGGGCGAGATGCGGGCGATGGCTGACGCGCTCGCCCAGGCAGAACGCGACGATCGCCTGCGCGCCGAGCACCTGATCCACCTGCGCTGCGAGGTCTCGACCGATAACGTGCTCGACCATTTCGAGGAGTTCGAGGATGATCCGAAGGTGCGGCTTGTTTCGCTGATGGATCATGCGCCGGGGCAACGGCAGTTCCAGAGCATGGATCAGTATACGCTCTACTACAAGACCAAGCGCGGTTTGACGGACGAGGCCTTCGCCGAGTTCTGCGAGCGACAGCAGGCGCTGTCGGCGCGCTACGCCAAGCCGCATCGGGATGCGATCGCCGCTCGCTGCGCCGCGCGCGCCATCACCATCGCAAGTCACGACGATGCGACGCTCGAGCACGTCGAGGAGTCGATCGGCTACGGCACCCGGCTCGCCGAATTCCCGACCAGCCTGAACGCGGCCAAGGCCTCCCACGGCGCCGGCATGAGCGTACTGATGGGCGCCCCCAACATTGTCCGCGGAAAGTCGCACTCCGGCAACATCGCCGCGCGCGATCTCGCCGACATCGGCGTGCTCGACGTGCTTTCTTCCGATTACGTCCCCTTCAGCCTCATGCACGCGCCTTTCATCCTCGCCGACGAGATCGCGGCGATCAGTCTGCCACAGGCGGTCGCAATGGTCTCTGCGACACCGGCCAGAACGGTCGGCCTCGACGATCGCGGCCGGATCGCGACCGGCCTTCGCGCCGACCTTGTGCGTGTGCGTCGTCCGAACGGCGTTCCGGTGGTCCGCTCCGTCTGGCGCGAGGGTCGGCGGGTGGCATGACTGGTTCTGCGACGATGTTCACACTCGATACCGAACCAGCCGGTTTTGCTGACCACGGCATGGCGATCGTCGTTGTCGGTCCCAGTGGGGCCGGCAAGGACAGCGTGATGGATTTTGCCGCCCGGCACTTCGCCGGAAACGACCGGGTCGTCTTCGCGCGGCGCGTCATCACGCGGCCGGCGGATGCCGGCAGCGAGGCGCACATCGGCGTCGATGTGGCCACGTTTTCGCGCTTGAAGCAGGAGGGTGCCTTTTGCGTCTCTTGGGACGCGCACGGGCTCTCCTACGGGATCAAGACGGAAATGCTGGACGCGGTGGGGCAGGGGGCCGTCGTGATCGTCAACGGTAGCCGTCAGGCCTTGCCCGATTTCGTCGCGGCCTTTCCGCGACTGAAGATCGTCACGATCACCGCCCACGCCGAAGTGCGGGCCGAGCGACTGGCAAAGCGCGGCCGTGAAGGTGCCGGCGCAATTGCCGCCCGCCTCGACCGCCAACCGCGCGTTGCGGCTGCCGGTCTCGACACCGTCACCATCGACAACAGCGGTCTCCTCAATGTTGCCGGCGACGCTTTCGTTTATCTGTTGCAGTCAACCCTGGATTGATTTCAGCAATCGGCGCTTGCCGGACAAAGGGCCCTTGGTTAATCAAGGCGCGATAAACAGTAGATTCTGATGGAGCGCCATCCCCCATGAAATCCCTCGAAATCCTGGTCGAACGGATCATTCTTTCCAGCCGCTGGATCCTTGTCGCCTTCTATCTCGGGCTGGTCGCGGCACTTGCCGTCTACGCCGTCTCGTTCGCCTACAAATTCCTCAAGGTGGCAAAGAACGTCTTCGCGCTGGACGATGCCGAGATGATCCTCGCCATGCTGGGGCTGATCGATGCGGCGCTGGTGGCGAGCCTGATCCTGATGGTCATGATCTCCGGCTACGAAAACTTCGTCAGCCGCTTCGACCAGGCCGAGAGCGATGTCTCCTTCCTCGGCAAGCTCGATTCCGGCAGCCTGAAGATCAAGGTCGCCTCCTCGATCGTGGCGATCTCGTCGATCCACCTGCTGCAGGTGTTCCTGAACGCCCAGCAGTACACCACCACGCAGCTGATGTGGCTGACCTTCATGCATCTCGCCTTCGTGATCTCGGCCGTGCTGCTCGGCTATCTTGAGAAGATCATGGCGCAGTTGAAGATCAAGGCCTGAGAAGGGCCGATCCAGACCATCGTTGCGAGCGAAGTGGCGCCGCGGAGTTTCCGCCGGCGCCTTTTTCATGCTCCGGGCAGGGCGCTCGCGACCCAGGCCAGGTCCCGTCAGAGCGCCAATGGGCCGCCACGCGACGGCGCGAAGGCCCGTGAAGATTTTTTCCAGCCCGTAAGCGCTGGGAACTCGGGGTTTCCGCTTGGGGCGGCCGACAATTTTCGCAAAACCGTCATTTTTGCTGTTGACTTGGTTTGGGGTTGGGCCTAGAAACCGCCTCACCAACGAGGGCGGCGGCGCTGCTAGCGACTGACGAACTCGCTCTGAAGTTTCCGAATGGATGCGGATTGAGTTGAGGCTGGTTCCGACCGGCGGATGCGATTGCGCCCTTCGGCTTTGGTTGAGACGACTTAGGTTTCGTCTGTTCTTTGACAACTGAATATTGAGAAGAAAGAGAAACGTGGGCGGCGGAGTGTCGCGGACG